>CP083824.1:2012118-2682824 GCA_023023105.1 Enterobacter ludwigii
CGGGTGTGGGTTCTCGTCCCTCAGACGAGTCAGGATCGCAATGCGCTTTTCTTTATTCATGAGGCCTTCTCGGGTATCCCTTCCTGGACGCTGCGCTCTGCCGCGCGGCGCTTACGTTTCTCATCAATCAGGTATTTTATCGCCAGCATCATGCCGAGGCCAATAAATGCGCCTGGCGGCAGCATGGCCAGCAGAAATGGCGTATCGGTGTGGAACACTTCAATGCGCAGCGCCCTGGCCCAGCCGCCCAGCAGCGCGTCTGCACCGTCAAACAGCGTACCGTTGCCGAGGATTTCACGTATTGAGCCCAGCACAAACATGGCTCCCGTGGCGCCCATACCAATCGAAAAACCATCCAGCGCCGACATGGCCGGACTATTTTTCACCGCGAAGGCTTCCGCGCGTCCAACCACGATACAGTTGGTGACGATAAGCGGAATAAAGATGCCCAGCGACTGATACAGACCGAATGCGTAAGCGTTAATCAGCATCTGGACGATACTCACGACCGAGGCAATGATCATGACGTAAATCGGAATACGGATTTCCGACGGCGTCCAGCGGCGCAGGGCTGAGATGGAGAGGTTGGTCAGGGTCAGTACCAGGGTGGTCGCCAGACCCAGACCAAGCGCGTTGGTGGCGGTGGAGGTGACCGCCAGCAATGGACACATTCCCAGAAGCTGTACCAGCGCGGAGTTGTTCTTCCACAACCCCTGGACAATAACTTCTTTAACCTGGCTCATGATTACTCCTCACAGGCCGGAAGATTGTTGATGTGCGCGGGCAGCGTTTCAGCATACAGCCCGGCTCGTTTTACGGCGTTAACCACGGCGCGTGGGGTGATGGTCGCCCCGGTGAACTGGTCGAACTCGCCGCCATCTTTCTTCACCGCAAAGGCAGTATCTCCTTCGCCATGAATCACTTTACCGGCAAAATGCAAAATCCAGTCGCTCAGACGGGTTTCAATTTTATCGCCAAGACCCGGCGTCTCATGATGTTCCGTTACGCGGGTGCCCAGTATCGTACCGGAGAAATCGCTGCCAACGAGCAGTTGAATGGCACCGGAATAGCCATCGGGGGCGGTCGCTTCCATCACCGCGCCCACCGGTTTATCCCCTTTACGGGCGATAAAGACGCGATGTGCGCCTTTGCCTAACTGCGGTGCCTGGACGATGAAACAGCTTTGCTGCAGGTCATTATCGTAGAAATCAGACGGGATCACCTGATCGAACAGCGCTTTTTGCTGCTTCGAAGCCTGTTCTTCGATGGTCGTTTTGGTCAACGAATTCACCAGTGCCGTCAGCCCAGTCAGGACCGCGGCGAAGACAGCCAGCGTAACGCCGTGTTTTTGCATTGTTTTTAACATGGCGAAACCCTTAACGATGTCCGTACACGCGCGGACGCGTGTAATAGTCGATGAGCGGAACGGTAATGTTGGCGAGCAGGACGGCAAATGCCACACCATCCGGATAGCCACCAAAGCTGCGGATCAACCATACCAGCAACCCAGCCAGCGCACCGAAGATCAGGCGGCCACGGTTGGTCGTTGACGCGGTAACCGGATCCGTCAGGATAAAGAATGCGCCTAACATGGTCGCGCCGGAGAGCAAATGCAACTGCGGGCTGGCCAGTGACTCGGGGGAGAACACCCAGCCCAGCGTGGCACAAACCGCCAGCGTCACGAGGAAGCTGACCGGGATATGCCAGCGAATGGCTTTTTGTTGCAGCAGGAACAGACCGCCCAGCAGATACGCCAGGTTAACCCACTGCCAGCCTGCGCCTGCCAGCACGCCACTGTAGATGGCTGATTTCATAATCTGTTCAACGCTGTGACCCGCGTGCAGGGACGTTTTAAACGTATCGAGAGGCGTCGCCTGGCTGATACCATCCACGCCCATACGCAGCGTGTTCATATCAGCGCCGAGTGCGGTATGGCCGGTAAAGATCACGTGAAGGGCATCCATAAAGCCCGGAACCGTTGCCGCAATCTCATGCGGTGGCAACCAGCTTGTCATCTGTACCGGGAAGGAGATCAGCAGCACCACGTAGCCGATCATTGCCGGGTTAAACGGGTTATGACCGAGTCCACCATACAGTTGTTTGGCAATTATCACTGCGAAGACGGTACCGAGTATCACCATCCACCATGGGGCAAACGGTGGAATACTGATGGCCAGCAGCAGGCCGGTCAGTAGCGCGGAGTTGTCGGCAAGGATGCGGGAAACTACCATCTTGCGCAGTTTAAGCACCAGGGCTTCAGCGGCTAAGGCGCTGACACAGCCCAGGACTATCTGGAACAGGGTTCCCCAGCCGAAAAACCAGCACTGAACGGCAATGCCCGGCAGCGCGGCCAGGCAGACCAGCATCATAATGCGCGATGTCTGGCGCTGGTTGTGGGTGTAAGGGGAACTTGCGATTCTGAAAACCATTTAATCCTCGTTAACTGCTTGCTGTGCGGCTTTCTTCGCCTGAACGCGCGCGATGGCAGCGGCGACGGCAGCTTTGCGCGGGTCGTCATTTGCGGCCTGAGGTTGCTCTTCCTGTTGCGCCGCTTTACGGGCTTTAGCGCGTGCAATTGCTGCTTCAACAGCGGCTTTGCGCGGGTCGACCGGCATTTCGGGTTCGGTTGTCTGCGTCTGTTGTGCTGTCTTACGGGCTTTGGCACGGGCTATTGCCGCTTCGACGGCAGCTTTGCGCGGGTCCACCGCCTCTTTCTCGACTACCACGTTTTGCTCACCGGCTTTTCGGGCTTTGGCGCGGGCAATTGCCGCTTCAACGGCGGCTTTCCGTGGATCAACCTCAACTTCAGCCTGAGCTGTTTGCGCTTTTTCAGCCTGACGGGCGCGAGCCGCTGCTTTACGCGCTTCGCGGGCGGCAATCGCTTCGCTATTATCCGGTTTCTCACCCGCCGGGATGACCACGGTTTGGGCTGCGGTCGCTTTTTTCTCGCGAACGCGCGCCAGTGCCGCGTTAATGGCATCCTGATCTTTCTCACCTGGCTGAACAGCAGCCTGCTTATGGCGCTCCTGACGAGCCGCTTTTTCGCGCTCCAGTCGAGCCTGGCGCGCTTCAAAGCGGGCTTTTGCTTCGGCTGCACGTTTTTCTTCCATTGAGATGGCATAAATTTCAGCCTTCTCCTGGCGGAAATACTGCACCAGTGGAATGTTACTTGGGCAAACCCAGGCGCAGGCTCCGCATTCAATACAGTCAGCCAGATTATGGGCTTGTGCTTTGTCGTGCAGTTGGCCTTTACTGTACCAGTACAACTGCTGCGGAAGCAGGTCCGCCGGGCAAGCGTCGGCACAGGCACTACAGCGGATACAACCTTTCTCCTCCTGCTCTTCGCCCATTTCGATTGGAGAAGGCGCAAGCAGGCAGTTCGTGATTTTGACCACCGGGACATCCAGCCACGGCAGGGTAAAGCCCATCAGTGGGCCGCCCATGATCACCATCTGGTCGCTGCCAGGGCAAAACTCAGCCTGTTCCAGCAGGTGACGAACCGGCGTTCCCAGTCGCGCCCAGACGTTCCCCGGACGCGAGACAGACTCTCCGGTCAGCGTTACCACGCGCTCGGTCAACGGCTCGCCGTCAATCACCGCGCGCTTCACCGCATAGGCGGTCCCGACGTTTTGCATCAGCACACCGATATCTGAGGAGCGTCCACCGTGTGGCACTTGTTTACCGGTAAGAATCTGCGTCAGCTGTTTTGCGCCACCAGAAGGGTACTTGGTTGGAATGACGCGCAGGGCGATATCATGGCTACCGGCCAGTACGGCGCGCAGCATTGAGATGGCCTGTGGTTTATTGTCTTCAATACCAATCAGTACTTCTTTCGGCTGCAGAATGTGCGCGAGAATGCGAATACCTTCCACCACCTGGGCGGCGCAATCCTGCATCAGACGATCGTCTGCGGTGATATAAGGCTCGCATTCAGCAGCATTGATAATCAGCGTCTGTATTTTATCGCCACCGCCATGCAGTTTGACACCGGTAGGGAAGCCTGCGCCGCCCAGTCCGGCCACACCGAACTGATGAATACGCTCGATGAGCTCATCGCGACTCCGGTTGCGGTAGTCGCCCCAGCCGTCACGCTCGATCCAGCGATCTTCACCGTCGGCTTCAATAATGACGCTCAGTTCTGAAAGTGCTGACGGGTGAGCCACCGTATGCGGAGCGATTGCCATCACTTTGCCAGATGTTGGCGCGTGTACAGGCAGCATTCGTCCCCGGCCAAAGGTCAGCGGCTGGCCGCGAAGAACCGTATCACCTTCTTTCACACACAGCTCGCCCTCCGCGCCAATATGCTGCTTGAGAGGCATGATGTAACGCGTCGCCAGCGGAATTTGACGCAGTGGGGTGCCGTTGGACTGGGTTTTCATCTCCGGCGGATGAATACCGCCGTCAAAGTCCCAGATCTTCTCTTTTCTGAAAGCAGAAAATAACTTAAGCATGTTGTTCCACAGGAATGTTGCGAACCGGAATGGTTTGAAGATCCCACTTCCAGCTTTCGGTAGTCGTTTCAACCGGGCGCAGTTCAATACATTGCGTCGGGCATGGCGCTACGCAGAGGTTGCAGCCAGTACACAGATCAGCGACGACAGTGTGCATGGCGCGGGTTGCGCCAACGATGGCATCTACAGGGCAGGCCTGAATACATTTGGTACAGCCGATGCAGTTTGCTTCGTCGATCACAGCAAGGGCGCGAACCGGCTCCTGGACGTCTGCATCGCCATCAATCGGCTGCGGGTCAACGTTCAGCAGAGCCGCAATTTTCAGCATTACCGCCTCACCACCCGGTGCACAGCGGTTAATTTTTTCACCCTGAATCCCTACCGCTTCGGCATAGGGGCGGCAACCGGGATAGCCACACTGTCCACATTGGCTTTGTGGAAGAAGCTCATCAATTTTTTCAACAACAGGATCGTCCTCTACCGCAAAACGGCGGGAGGCGTAACCCAGGATAAGGCCAAACACCAACCCCAGGACGCTGATAGAGGCGATGGCAATCCAGATAGCATTCATTACAACTTCACCAGACCACTAAAGCCCATAAAGGCCAGAGACATTAAACCTGCGGTCACCAGCGCAATCGCGTTACCGCGAAACGGCGCAGGGATATCCGCTGCGGCGAGGCGCTCACGAATAGAGGCGAACAGCACCATCACCAGAGAAAAACCGACGGCCGCAGAAAAACCATACAGTGCCGATTGCATAAAGTTATGCCCAAGGTTGATGTTCAGCAGCGCTACGCCGAGCACGGCGCAGTTGGTGGTAATCAACGGCAGGAAAATCCCCAGCAGGCGATAGAGCGCCGGACTGGTTTTGCGTACCACCATTTCGGTAAATTGCACAACCACTGCAATAACCAGAATAAAGGCCAGCGTACGGAGATAGGTTAACCCCAACGGGATAAGGATCCAGGTATCAATCCACCACGCGCAAATAGACGCCAGCGTCATGACAAAGGTGGTCGCCAGCCCCATGCCCATTGCAGTTTCCAGTTTTTTGGAAACGCCCATAAATGGACATAGGCCAAGGAACTTCACCAGGACGAAGTTGTTAACCAGCACTGTGCCGACAAAGAGCAGTAAGTAATCGGTCATTATTTAGCCTGAAATAAAAAAGCCGCCTATTATCGGATAAACCAACGCAGGCGACAACAGGTTATCTGTAAGGTTATTACGGGTTCACAAAGGTGTTTTTCACCCGTGTCGAACGCTTAAAATAGGGCACCAGCAGCGCAGCGGCCAGTAAAGGGAAAAGTAGCTGGCGGACGGCCAGGGCGTCAGAAACCGGCGAAAAAGCAAAAGCTTTTACCGCCAGCAGGACCGAAATCAGCAGCCAGATAATGTAATGCTTAGGCACACTTTTACGGCGCTTAAAGAAAGCGATGGTCAGCCACAGCGTGTAGTACCACATCCCTATCGCGAAAACGAACGATACAAACCACATCGCAATATTAAGCACACTTTGCGACATCAGCGTCTGGATGGCATGCGGGGTAATCAGTGCGGTGGTATAAAGCAGCAGCGCAAGTGATGCGCTTAATAAGGCAACCAGCAGCCATGCCAGTGGGGCGATTAACCAGCCTCCAATGCGTTCTCCAGGCGTTGCGGTCATAAACTCTCCCATAATCTGCGCGAAATGTTGTACAGCCAGTTTGCAGGGCGGAGAGTATATAACATTTCGCGCTGATGGCTACTTTCTTATAAAACGTAACGCCAGACAGACTTAGGCACTTCACCCACATTGAACAAACGGCCTCCGGAGACCAGTTCCGCACGGCGATGGTCAGCGGCACGATACATGTTGATGATTTCCTGATTATCCGACAGGGTGTAGTTCAGATGGTCAAACAGTTTTTCCAGGCTTTCAAGGGAATTGATCTTGCGAAATTTTAATAAATAGTCCTGAACTGTCATATTAATAATTTTCCATATAAAAGTGAGTAATACCAGTTAAGGTAATTCGTTCGAATAATAAACGGATTAATAAAGACGTAAACAGCCCACTCAGGTAATGCGACTAAATTAGGAGTTTTCTTTGCTGAAAGTTTCAGGCATCAAATGATGCCTGGAAGAGAAGGTTAACCGTGTTCACCAGGGCTGGCAATACGTAACTGACATATTGTGTCACTCTTTATTGCAGTAACCGGTTACTTAGGTTGGGCGACTGTGACAGGCTCCGGCGGTTGGTAGTTATCGATATGGCTGGCAACGCCAAGCAAAATGACCGATACCCCAAGAACAATCCATCCCGCTAATTCAATGATTCGATTAATAATTGACGTCATGATTCGTAGTTGTAATTTATCCATAAATACAGGGAGCAGATGTTACAGCGGCGTTTCCCCGGCGGCAAGTGCTTTGGGAACGGTTCCCTTAAACAAAATCAGGTGGTTAATACTATGTAACAAAAACAACCCATACAACCTGCTATTTTAAGTCATATGGCACATTATTAATCTGTGGTAATGCCAGGCTAGCCAGTGTGAAATAAGAACGCCATAAAAGAGGATGACACTATGAGTGATAATATCCGCGTCGGGCTTATTGGTTATGGATATGCGGGAAAAACGTTTCATGCGCCTCTGATCGCCGGGACGCCCGGAATGGCGCTGGCTGCCGTATCCAGTAGTGATGCAACTAAAGTCCATGCCGACTGGCCTTCCGTGCCGGTTGTCTCTGAACCTAGACATCTTTTCAACGATCCGAATATTGATTTAATTATCATCCCCACGCCAAACGACACGCACTTTCCGCTGGCAAAGGCGGCGCTGGAAGCCGGCAAGCACGTGGTCGTTGATAAACCCTTTACCGTGACGTTGTCACAAGCACGCGAGCTTGATGCGCTAGCAAAGAGCCTGGGCAGGTTACTTTCGGTATTCCATAACCGCCGTTGGGACAGCGATTTTTTGACCGTAAAAAGGCTTCTCAGCGAAGGTACGTTGGGGGAGATCCTCTTTTTTGAATCGCATTTTGACCGTTTTCGCCCGCAGGTACGAAACCGCTGGCGCGAGCAGGCCGGTCCGGGCAGCGGCATCTGGTACGATCTGGCCCCGCATCTTCTGGATCAGGCCGTGAATCTGTTTGGCCTGCCGGTGAGTATGACGGTCGATCTGGCACAGCTCAGGCCTGGCGCGCAGACAACGGATTATTTCCATGCGGTTTTGAGTTACCCACAGCGTCGAATTGTGCTCCACGGGACGATGGTGGCGGCCGCAGAATCCGCGCGTTATATCATTCACGGTACGCGCGGGAGTTATGTGAAGTTCGGTCTCGACCCGCAGGAAGATCGCTTAAAAAACGGGGAGCGTTTGCCACAGGAAGACTGGGGCTATGATATGCGAGACGGTGTTGTGACGCGGGTTGAAGGTGAGGAGCTGGTGGAGGAAACCTTGCTGACTATTCCAGGTAACTACCCGGCTTATTATGCAGCTATCCGCGATGCGCTGAACGGAACGGGGGAAAATCCGGTTCCGGCAAGCCAGGCCATTCAGATTATGGAGCTGATTGAGCTGGGCATCGAATCAGCCAAACATCGCGCCACGCTCTGTCTGGCATAAGGTACAGATATTTTGTATGCCGGGTAAGGCGCAGCCGCTACCCGGCAAAAAGGCTTACGCGGTTGCCACCTTATCCCGCAGCGCCTGCTTCTCTTCAGGCGTCAGGAAAGCGATCTCCAGCCCGTTGATCTGCGCCTGACGAATTTGCTCGCGGCTCAGACCCGCCTGAGGCGCAGCAATGTTGTATTCGTGAATAATATCCACCCCCTGAACCGCCGGATCGTCAGTGTTCAGTGAGGCCAGCACACCGTGCTCAAGGAACGTTTTCAGCGGGTGCTGTGCCAGCGTTGCCATGGTGCTGGTCTGAATATTAGACGTCAGGCAAGACTCAATTCCGATGCGCTGTTCCGCCAGGAAATCCATCAGAGCGCGATCTTCTACCGCTTTTACGCCGTGGCCGATACGCTCGGCGCCCAGCCCGCGGATGGCCTGCCAGATGCTTTCCGGACCTGCCGCTTCACCTGCATGAACGGTAATGTGCCACCCGGCGTCACGCGCGCGGTTGAAATGGGACAGGAACAGACTGCCCGGGAAGCCCAGCTCATCACCGGCGAGGTCGACCGCAGTGATGGCATCGCGATGCGCCAGCAGCGCTTCCAGTTCCTGCAGGCAGGCTGCCTCACCGAACGTACGGCTCATGATGCCAATCAGACGGGCCTGGACATCAAACGTTTTACAGCCTTCGCGGACGCCTTCAATGACGGCTTCCACTACGCCTGCAACGGGCAGGTTGTGGGTCATCGCCATATAGCCTGGCGAGAAACGCAGTTCGACGTAATGCAGACCGTTACGGGCGGCATCTTCGATGTTCTCGAACGCCACGCGGCGGCAGGCATCCAGCGAGGCCAGCATCTTCACGCCCCAGTCGAGTTTACTCAGGAAGCTGACCAGGTCAGGTTCATTGGAGGTGACCTGAACATGAGGGATCAAGGACTCAAGTGTCTGAGCAGGAAGCGTTAAATTGAACTGGCGGCCAAGATCGAGGATGGTTTGGGCACGAATGTTACCGTCAAGGTGACGATGAATATCAGTTAATGGCAGGCGTGTATCAATCATGGTCGCACTCTTTTCTGGTTAAAGTGCGCCATATTATAAAAACAAAACGAGGTAAAAAGCTATTTGCGCAATGGAATATTCCGTTGCGCAAATGAATTACAGTAGCGTGTTAATCCCGGCGATAAGGCGTTGAACCCCTTGTTCCAGCTTGCTGCGCGGGCAGCCAGCATTCAGGCGCACGAAGCCATTTCCCTCTTTGCCGTAGGTATTTCCTGGCATGATGGCGACTTTTTGCTTCTCGATCAGCACTTTTTGCAGCGCCCGGTCGTCAATGTTCAGTGGGCGCAGGTCAATCCAGGCCAGATAGGTCGCTTCTGGCGGCTGCCAGTTCAGTTTCGGAAAAGCGCTGTTTATTTCCTGCGCGATATACGACAAATTTTCTTCCAGATAACGCCGCAAGGCATCCAGCCACGGCTCTCCCTGCTGATAGGCGGCGATATGTGCCGTCAGTGCCAGCACGGAAGGGGAAGAGAGTCCGTCCCGGCCTTTCAACGCGCTAAGATAACCGTTACGGCTTTCTTCATCACCAATCAGGCCGTAAGCGCCGGTCAACGCCGGAATATTGAAACTTTTCGAACCGGAGGTGAGAAGCGCCCATTTGCCCCGTGCTACCGCGTTCCACGGCGTGTGACGACGATCTCCCCACACCATGTCCATATGTATTTCATCGCTGATCACCGCCACGTCATAGCGTGCGCACAGTTCCGCCATGTGGGTCAACTCATCCCGCGTCCAGACCTTGCCGGTCGGGTTTTGCGGGCTGCACAGCAGCAAAATTTTGTTTTCAGATTTTGCAAGGGCCGCTTCCAGCGCAGCCATATTTCCCTGCCAGCCTGCGGCATGCTTTTCCATCTCGACGGGCACCACATGACGAGCATTGCCTTCAATGGCTTTGTAAAACGCATCGTATGCCGGGGTGTGTACCACCACGCCGTCGCCGGGGTTTGACCAGAGACGAATCAATTCAGAGACCATATAAATGACGGAAGGACCATAAACGACGGTTTCCGTATTAATCTGGCTGTTAAACCGCTGCTGGAACCAGTGCGCGACGGCGGCCAGGAACTCCTCGTTCTTCCAGCGACTATAGCCAAACACGCCGTGATGAATGCGCTGTTGCAGCGCATCGGTAATGCAGGGGGCGGTGGTGAAATCCATATCCGAGATAGTGAAGGGCAGCAAATCGGCCGCGCCAAAACGGTCGGCGACGTAATCCCACTGTGTACACCAGGTGCCGTGACGATCCACGACGGGAGAAAAATCAAACATGACGTACGTCCTTAAAGTAAAACCCCCTCATGGTGAGGGGGCTGAGGCATCAGGCTTCGACAGTTCGCATCAGGGTCGCCAGCTCATCTTTCACTGACTGTACCTGTGGGCCGATAACCACCTGCAAATTGTGCTGATTTAGTTGCACCACGCCGATGGCCCGGTTGGCTTTCAGGGCGTTGGTGTCTACTTTCGACATATCCGCCACTGACAGACGCAGACGGGTAATGCAGTTATCCAGAGAGGTGATGTTATCCGCACCGCCCAGTGCCGCCAGAATAGCAGGGGTGTTATAGCCGGATTTACCCACGGTCCCGGCAACAGCCTGCTCAACATTGCTCGCTGTATCGGTATCACGACCTGGCGTTTTCAGATTAAAGCGGGTGATGGCGAAGCGGAAGATACCGTAATACACCGCGAACCAGATAGCCGCCACGACCGGCACCAGATACCACTTGGTGGACAGGCCGTGCAGAATACCGAACACCACGAAGTCGATCACGTTGCCGTCGGTGTTGCCGATGGTAACCCCCAGTACCGCCATCACGGTAAAGCCCAGACCGGTCAGCACGGCGTGGATGAGATACAGCACCGGTGCGACGAACAGGAACAGGAATTCGATTGGCTCAGTGGTACCGCCTACCACGCAGGCGATCACGCCGGAAATCAGCAGGCCTTTAATTTTATGACGATTCTCCGGGCGTGCACAGTGGTACATTGCCAGCGCAGCGCCAGGAAGGCCGCCGAGGAAGGCAGGCATTTTCCCCTGAGACAGGAAGCGGGTTGCACTTTCGGAGAAGCCGTGCGTAGTTGGGCAGCTTAACTGTGCCTGGAAGATAGTCAGTGCACCGCTCACATCGTGACCGCACACCTCCATGGTACCACCCGCTTCGGTGAAGCGAATCAGAGCCACGAGGATATGTTGCAGGCCAAACGGCAGCAGCAGGCGTTCACCGGTACCGAAGATCATCGGTCCAAAATCTCCCGCGCCGTTAATGATGCGCCCAATGCCGTTGATACCCATCGCAAAGACTGGCCAGATCAGCGGAATGATCAAACCAAACAGACCCATTACCACCAGGGTAATAATCGGCACAAAGCGGGTACCACCGAAGAATGCCAGCGCATCCGGCAGACGGATATTGTGGAAGCGTTCGTGCAACATCCAGATGATCACCCCGGCGATCACCGCACCGAGGATCCCGGTATCAATAGACTGGATACCAATCACGCTCTGAATGTTGTTAGCTTTCAGCACAGCGGCGTCGGTGGTAGGCAGAATGCCTTTCGCGGTCAGCCAGAAGTTAACGGCCAGGTTCATCACCGCGTAACCCACAAAACCGGCAAACGCGGCCACGCCTTTATTCTCGCGCGCCAGACCCAGCGGGATAGCAATACAGAACATCACGGGCAGGAAACTGAAGGCAAAGGAGCCGACCTTACTCATCCAGATAAAGATCGCCTGCAGCACTGGCGCGCCGAGGAACGGGATCAGCGTGATGACGTCTTTACTGCTGAGTGAACTGCCGATCCCGAGCATGATCCCGCAGAACGAGAGGAGTGCCACGGGCAGCATAAAGGTTTTACCCAGTTGCTGGAAAAACTCCCACAGCGATATTTTTTGTGCTGCTTTCGCCGTCATAAAACGACTCCTTTATTGTTAAAATCAGTTTATCTGCTTCAATGCTGCGAGAAGATAAAACGTTTTATCAAAGTTTAGTGCGCGCTAAATCACATTCTCAGGCTTTGACTGGTAGTATAAAGATAACGTATTGATAAAACGTTTTACCGATCTCATTTCAGGGAGTCACGCCGACACATGGCTGTAGCGAAAAAAATCACCATCAACGATGTTGCGCTGGCGGCGGGTGTTTCCGTCAGCACCGTTTCTCTGGTGCTAAGCGGGAAAGGGCGGATCTCTCCTGCGACCGGCCAGCGGGTGAACGAGGCGGTTGAACAGCTGGGCTTTGTGCGTAACCGCCAGGCATCGGCGCTGCGCGGTGGGCAAAGCGGGGTGATCGGTTTGATTGTTCGTGACCTGACGTCTCCCTTCTATGCAGAACTGACTGCAGGGTTAACCGAGGCGCTTGAAGCGCAGGGACGGATGGTCTTTCTGCTGCACGGTGGCCGTGAAGCCGATCAGCTGCTTTCCCGCCTGGATATGTTGCTTAACCAGGGTGTCGACGGGGTGATTGTCGCCGGGGCGTCAGGCGTAGGCAGTGAGCTGTGTGAACGAGCCGCCGAAAAAGGTGTGCCTTTGGTCTTTGCCTCGCGCGCCAGTTACCTGGATGAGGCTGATACGCTGCGCCCGGATAACATGCAGGCCGCACAAATGTTAACCGAACATCTTATTCGTCGCGGTCATCAGCGCATTGCCTGGCTCGGCGGCAAAAGTTCGTCCCTGACCCGGGCCGAGCGGGTAGGCGGCTACTGCGCGACGCTGATTAAATACGGCCTGCCATTCCACAGTGAATGGGTCGTTGAGTGCGAATCCAGCCAAAAGAAAGCGGCGGAAGCGATAAGCGCGTTGTTGCGCAGCAGCCCGACGATCAGCGCCGTGATTTGCTATAACGACGTGATCGCCATGGGAGCCTGGTTTGGGCTGATCCGCGCCGGGCGTCAGAGCGGCGAGGGCGGGGTAGAAACCTTCTTCGGCCATCAGGTGGCGCTAGGGGCATTTGCCGACGTCGGCGAAAACGCGCTGGACGATCTTCCAATCGTCTGGGCCACGACGCCCGCGCGGGAGATGGGCTACACGCTGGCAGACAGGATCATGCAGCGCATCGAGAATACGGATGTCCAGGCCGGGCATCAGATTGTGGCGGCGCGGTTGGTGACGGTGAAATAGACGCCTCTGCACCACCCGGCAATAAAAAACCCCTCATGCGAGGGGTTTTGACGTTTACTGCTGCGGTGCAGCCGGTTCAGCTGGCGCTGCCGGTTCAGCCGGGTCCGGCATCCCCAGAGCCGGCATACCAAACATGCCGACGAAGTCTTCCAGCGGCATTTTATCGCCGTTGAGCGTGACCTGGCCGTTGGCGTACTGCAGGCTGGTGGAAATCGTGTTGTTCTCCACCTTGGTGATGCGGAACATCTGGCCCATCGCCGCCAGGCCTTTCACCTGCTGGTTCGCCAGCTTGCCGGCGTCTTCATCACCGTAGCCTTCCAGTTTCGCAATTTGGGTCATAAACTCGGTTGCCATCTCCATAGGGATGGTCAGCTTGCTGTCGAGCGATTTCACGCTGCGATCGACTTCCTGCGCCAGCGTTTGCGGTTCACCCGTGGCAGTTGCCGGATCTTTCAGGAAAAGAGACAGGTTAAAGTTGGTTTCACCTTTGCTGTTTTTCCAGCTCAGTGGCGCAACGGTTATCACCGGCTCGCCTTTCAGCAGGATCGGCAGGTTATTGAACAGCACCGCTATCGCCTGCTGCTGATATACCTCAGGGTTCTGCTGCAGTGCGGTATCGGTCAGCAGCGCCTGGCTCTCTTTGCTGTATTTCTGGCTAAACTCGTGCCACGCCTGGCCGTCGATATTGCCGATCTTCAGAGAGAGTTTGCCGGTGCCCAGATCCTGATTCTGCACTTTCAGGCTCTTCAGCGTGTAGTCCAGTTGAGTATTGATACTCTTACCGTCTTTGGAAACGTCGGATTTGCCGTTGACGTCCATGCCTTCCAGCACGGCCATCTCTTTTCCTTCAACCGCAATGGCAACCTTATCGAGAGACAGTTTTTGATCGCCGATACGCTCTTTAAAATCGGTCATTCGGCTATTGCCGTCGGCTTTCAGATTATTGAAGGTGAGCTGAACTTTCTGGTTGTATTCATTGACGGCATTGACCAGGCCACTTTCCGCTTCACCCGTCAGGGAGAACACGTTTCCGTCGCGGTCAGCATCAAGCTTGAAGTTACCGCCGCTGAAGGCGACTTTCTCATTCTCTTTCTCGTAGTTCAGCGCTTTCAGGGCAATATCGGAACTCGTGTCACCGGCATAGCTGATGCGGGTGTTAATCTCGAAAGGTGATTCATTCTTCGCCAGGTCGAACAGCGGTTTGGTCAGGTCGTTGTTCACCAGTACGGTGTGAACGGATGCCATCGACGGGATCAGGTTAAAGGACTTCAACTGCGCCAGAGGCAACGGACCGTGGCTGACCACTTCATCCAGCACCACACTCTGGCCCGATTTCAGCCAGCCGTTTTCAGTACCGGCAACCGGCTTCACCACAACCTGCATATGGCTGGTAAATACGCCGCGCTGATAATTCTGGTAGCTCAGCTCAAGACCTGCTTCCGGCGCGCTGCGTTTAAGCTCGCTGTTAGCCTGCGCCACCATCTCAGCCAGACGGCCTTCCAGCTGTTTCCCGGTAAACCAGGAGGCACCTGTCCAGACCACGCCTAACGCTACAATCACTCCAACCGCTACGACCGATTTTTTCATTGCGACTATCCCTAAAATGAAACCAGGCGGTAGACACCGCCCGGAGATATAAAGCCAGCAACTAGCTTAGCAAGAGTTGTTAAAAAATTCAGTAAGTCCCTATAGCTTATTAAAAACGCGCGCCAGGCGGCCTTTACCGCTAATGCTAACCGGAGATTCATTGGCCGCAACGAAAGCCGACTCGCCCGGCTTGAGCACCAGACACTGTTCTCCCTTATGCAGCACCGCTTCGCCTTCTACGCAGAACAGGATCGCCGCGCTCTCCTGCGCGATGGTCGTTTCTGTCTGGCTCAGGTCGTGCAGTGAGAAAGCAAAATCCTCAACCGGGATAGGGAAGTCCAGTTCTGCGCCGTTTTTCACCGGCTGAGTCAGCAGCTCTCCGGCTGGTTTCGCCACGAACTGCACATTGGCAACCAGCTCAGGAATATCGATATATTTCGGCGTCAGACCCGCGCGCAGCACGTTGTCAGAGTTGGCCATTACCTCCAGGGCGACACCCTGCAGATAGGCGTGAGGCGTTTCGGCAAACAGGAACATCGCTTCGCCCGGGTTCAGCTTCACCACGTTCAGCAGCAGAGGAGAGAACAGACCGCTGTCGTCCGGGTAGAATTCGGAAATCAGACGGATAGTCTCCCACGGTTCACCTTGCTGCGTGTTCAGCGCCGCTTTCAGCACCGCCAGCGCATGCGATTTCTCTTCACCCTGCATGTTAAGCAGGCTGGCAAACAGCTGGCTCAGCGCGTCTGCGTTTGGGTTTTCGAGGAAGTGGGCGATAGCCTTGTTGGCACCTGCGACAGGTTGCAGCAGGGAGATGATCTCTGAAAACTCGCGGAACGCATTCATCGCCAGGAACGGGGTCAGCGCAAAGACCAGCTCCGGCTTATGGTTAGGATCTTTGTAGTTACGCTCGGCGGCATCTAACGGAATGCCTGCGGCGTTCTCTTTGGCGAAACCAATCTCAGAGGCTTTCTTGTTCGGGTGAACCTGAATGGAGAGCGGCTGGTCGGCGCACAGTACTTTAAACAGGAACGGCAACTCACCAAAACGGCTGGCAACCTTGTCGCCCAGCAGCGCGCCTTTATCGGCATCAATGACGTCGCGCAGAGCGCGAATCTGGCCGCTGGCATCTTCAATTTTTGAGCTGCTCTTCGGGTGCGCCCCCATCCACAGTTCTGCCATCGGCAGGTTGTTCGGGTTCGCGATACCGTAGAGATCCGTTAACGCAGTTTTACTTCCCCAGGCGTAGTTTTGCACTGAGTTAATGAGTTTTTGCATTATCAAGCCCTGATTCAAATGTGGAATTAACTCCGGGTATTAAAGCAATAAACCACGTGGAAGTAACCTGCGGATGTAAAAAGTCGTACTAGTCTCAGTTTTTGTTAAAAAATTGTGTAGGATAAGCTGACTCGCTTTTAAGCGGGCAGCGGAACATCTGCCCAAATAATCAGACTGAAGCAGTAAGTGAGAGAACAATGTCGAATAAACCCTTTCATTATCAGGATCCTTTCCCGCTGAGTAAGGATCAGACCGAGTATTACCTGTTAACCCGCGATCACGTTTCCGTCTCTGAGTTTGAAGGACAGGAGATCCTCAAGGTCGATCCGCAGGCGCTGACGCTGCTGGCGCAGCATGCGTTCCACGACGCTTCGTTTATGCTCCGTCCCGCGCATCAGCAGCAGGTTGCCGATATCCTGAGCGACCCGCAGGCCAGCGAGAACGATAAATACGTTGCCCTGCAGTTCCTGCGTAACTCCGATATCGCAGCCAAAGGCGTTCTGCCGACCTGTCAGGACACCGGCACGGCAATCATTGTCGGTAAAAAAGGCCAGCGCGTCTGGACCGGCGGTGGTGACGAAGCGGCGCTGGCGCACGGCGTCTACAACACCTACACCGAAGATAACCTGCGCTATTCGCAAAACGCGGCGCTGGATATGTACAAAGAGGTCAACACCGGTACCAACCTGCCTGCGCAGATTGACCTCTATACCGTAGACGGTGACGAGTACAAATTCCTCTGCATCGCCAAAGGCGGCGGTTCAGCCAACAAAACCTATCTCTACCAGGAAACCAAAGCGCTGCTCACCCCGGGCAAGCTTAAGAACTACCTGGTTGAGAAGATGCGCACCCTCGGCACCGCGGCGTGCCCGCCGTACCATATTGCCTTCGTGATCGGCGGTACCTCGGCTGAAAGCACGCTGAAGACCGTGAAACTGGCCTCAACCAAATACTACGATGGCCTGCCAACGGAAGGGAACGAGCACGGCCAGGCGTTCCGCGACGTGCAGCTTGAGCAAGAACTGCTGGAAGAAGCGCGTAATCTGGGCCTGGGTGCACAGTTTGGCGGTAAGTACTTTGCTCACGACGTGCGCGTGATCCGTCTGCCGCGTCACGGTGCATCCTGCCCGGTCGGGATGGGCGTGTCCTGCTCTGCGGATCGTAACATCAAGGCCAAGATCAACCGCGAAGGTGTGTGGATCGAAAAACTGGAAAACAACCCAGGTAAGTACATTCCGGAAGAACTGCGTAAAGCAGGTGAGGGTGAAGCGGTTCGCGTTGACCTGAACCGTCCGATGAAAGAGATCCTGGCACAGCTTTCGCAGTATCCGGTGTCGACGCGTCTCTCCCTGAACGGCACGATTATCGTCGGACGCGACATCGCGCACGCGAAGCTGAAAGAGCGTCTGGACAACGGCGAAGGGCTGCCGCAGTACATTAAAGATCACCCGATCTACTACGCAGGCCCGGCGAAAACGCCTGAAGGGTATGCTTCCGGTTCGTTAGGCCCAACCACGGCAGGCCGTATGGACTCGTACGTTGACCAGCTGCAGGCCAACGGCGGCAGCATGATCATGCTGGCGAAAGGCAACCGCAGCCAGCAGGTGACGGACGCCTGCCACAAGCACGGCGGCTTCTACCTCGGCAGCATCGGCGGCCCGGCAGCCGTGCTGGCGCAGGGCAGCATCAAGAGCCTGGAGTGTGTGGAATACCCGGAACTGGGTATGGAAGCGATCTGGAAAATTGAGGTGGAAGATTTCCCGGCGTTTATCCTCGTGGATGACAAAGGTAACGACTTCTTCAAACAGATCCAGTCTTCCCAGTGTTCGGCGTGTGTGAAGTAAGCTAAAACTCTGCCGGGTAGCGTCAGCGCCACCCGGCATAATAAAGAGCGCACAAAGCGCCATACAGTAATTCAGAAGCCATCAATACTTATCTCTTAAGCATGTGAGCAATCCCATCTTTGTTATCAAGGAGAAAGTAATGACAACGCATCGTCGCGAAACAGATTCTATGGGCGCGATCGACGTCCCGGCCGACAAACTTTGGGGCGCACAAACCCAACGCTCGCTGGAACACTTCCGCATCTCAACTGAGAAAATGCCCGTTTCGCTGATTCAGGCGCTGGCACTGACGAAACGCGCCGCAGCCAAAGTGAATCAGGACTTAGGGTTGCTGGCTTCAGAAAAAGCCTCGGCCATCATCAGCGCGGCTGATGAGGTGCTGGCAGGCAAGCACCCTGATGAATTCCCTCTGGCCATCTGGCAGACCGGTTCCGGCACGCAAAGCAACATGAACATGAACGAAGTGCTGGCAAACCGCGCAAGCGAGCTGCTGGGCGGCGTGCGTGGTATGGAGCGTAAGGTTCACCCGAATGATGACGTGAACAAGAGCCAAAGTTCGAACGACGTGTTCCCGACGGCAATGCACGTGGCGGCGGTCATCGCTATTCGCGAGCAGCTTATCCCGCAGCTCAACGTTCTGAAATCCACGCTCAACGAGAAAGCGCAGGCCTTCCGTGACATCGTCAAAATTGGCCGTACGCACCTGCAGGACGCCACGCCGCTGACGCTCGGCCAGGAGATTTCCGGCTGGGTCGCGATGCTGGAACATAACCTGAAGCATATTGAGTACAGCCTGCCGCATCTGGCGGAGCTGGCGCTCGGCGGGACGGCGGTCGGGACCGGGTTAAATACCCATCCTGAATACGCGGTGCGCGTGGCGGAGGAGCTGGCAAACATCACCGGGCAGCCGTTCGTTACGGCACCCAATAAGTTCGAAGCGCTGGCGACCTGCGATGCGCTGGTTCATACCCACGGCGCGCTGAAAGGGCTGGCGGCCTCGCTGATGAAAATTGCCAACGACGTACGCTGGCTGGCTTCGGGTCCGCGTTGCGGTATTGGTGAAATCAGCATCCCGGAAAACGAGCCGGGCAGCTCCATCATGCCGGGTAAAGTGAACCCGACCCAGTGCGAAGCCATGACTATGCTTTGCTGTCAGGTGATAGGCAACGACGTGGCCGTTAACATGGGAGGCGCATCCGGCAACTTCGAGCTGAACGTCTATCGTCCAATGGTGATCCACAACGTTCTGCAATCCATTCGGCTGCTGGCGGACGGGATGGAAAGCTTTAACGAGCACTGTGCGGTAGGTATTGAGCCAAACCGCGAGCGCATCAGCCAGTTGCTCAACGAGTCTTTGATGCTGGTGACGGCGCTCAATACCCATATCGGCTACGATAAAGCCGCCGAGATTGCCAAAAAAGCGCATAAAGAGGGGCTGACGCTGAAAGCCTCCGCCCTGGCGCTGGTCTACCTGACGGAGGCGGAGTTCGACGCCTGGGTTCGTCCGGAAGCGATGGTCGGCAGCCTGAAATAATCATCCCGCCACATACAGGTGCAGCCGCGGAATAATCAGCTGTAGCGGCTGCGCCTGAGGTCTGTAACGGTGCTGGATATTTTCAGCATCGTAATTCAGAAGTTCACCGATATCCGGCACGATAGCACCCTGATCGGCATCGTAAAGCGCAATCAGCGGTGTCGGACAGGCATACTGCACCTGTTTCTGTTGACCGGAATACCAGACGCGGGCGATAGGCTGGACCTTCACCGGGCGCTTTATTTTGAGGCGCGTGTCCGCCGGTAGCGAGGCGATGCTGTGATACTCCTGCTCCAGGCGTTCAATCCACTGTTCCCGCGACCACGGTGCCACGGTGCGCGGCGTCTTCAGACTTTTTTCCAGTTGCGCCAGAATCTCATCCTTGGTGAAGTTTTTAATGATGTGCTTATTGGCCCAGCCGAAGCGCAGCGTGGCGGGATGACGCAATACCGTCAGCGTGCGGTAGGCATTCAGGGTAATCAATCCAGGAAGCTGACGATGCACCCACTCGAACCGGGCAGCAGGGGCCAGGCCTGACTCTTCGGTGATGATCTTTTCAAATGCCGCTTTCAGAGTGTTGATATACGTAATCTGACCTTCCAGCGCTTCACGCGTTGTCGCATCGGTTTGCAGGCAGATCACGCCAGGCAGACGAACAGCCGCCTTACTGCTGCGTTGTTCTGACTGCTGCTGAATAAAAAGGTGACGATAATGTTTTAATGCCAGTTCAAATGCGGCTTTGCCGATGTGCTGTTTCACGTCGATGGTATCCAGCGGATCGTGTTCAGCCCCTTTGGCTACATCCGGTAGGGTAAAGACGCGCGCGGCCAGCAGGCGGCAGGTTTGCAAGCGTTCTGTCAGCGTAAGTAATTCATGTTCTATTTCGCGAAAGGTGCTGTTGAGCCTTTCGATGAGATCGTAAGTCGCCATAAATATACTCATTAGTTACAACATACTTATCATATAGCACAGCACGCCGGGTCAGGCCAGCGTGCGGTTTAAGTCAGGCAGGAACGGGAAGGGCGATGTTATGGTATACCGGCCAGCTAAAGCAGAAGCGCGCGCCACCGAGTTCGCTCTCCTCGCAATGCACCGTTCCGCCCATCGCCTGTGCGATAGAGTAGACAATCGCCAGCCCCAGGCCGCATCCGCCAGTGGCGCGATCGCGGCTGGGATCGAGACGCACAAACGGTTCAAACACCGTTTCTCGCGCTTCCGGGGCTATCCCCGGCCCGTCATCCTCCACCGTCAGACGAGCCTGATTGCCCTGTAAATCCAGTCCAATCTGCAATGTGCTTTCGCTGTAACGCATGGCGTTGTTGAGCAGGTTGTCCAGCACGCGCTCCATCAGGCGCATATCCAGAGCACCATAATCACCCGAGGTAACGCGGGTCAACAGCGTGCGTTGTGGGTTCACGCTCTGGACATCATCAATGTGAGTTTGCAGCCAGTCAGGCAGATCCGGCGTGCTGAGGTTCAGCTCGTTCTGCGGGCGGTCGAGGCGCGCGTAGGTCAGCAGCTCCTCAATCAGCGCTTCAAGCTGGCCAATATCGCGATTCAGAGCCTGAGATTCCGCTTCCGTCAGATTCTCGCTCATTTCAAGACGATAGCGCAGGCGAACCAGCGGCGTCCGCAGCTCGTGTGCAATCCCGTCGATCAACTGCTTCTTACTGGCGATTAGGGCATTGATGTTATCTGCCATCTGGTTAAAGGCCACGCCCAGACGTTCAAAGCTGGAACCGCTGTCGAAGTGAATACGTTCGGTAAAATGTCCCTCGCCAAAACGCTGTGCGGCGGATTCCAGTTTCAGCATGTCCTGCCAGTGTGGTCGCATCCAGATAAAAACCGGAAACGCGAGTGAAATGGCGATAAAGGCCATCAGCGCCATATCCAGCAGACGCATCTGGTGCAGATAATAGAGGTAGGGCACCGGCCCGACGGCCAACACGTAATGGCTGCGCGGAATACGCTGGATAAAGGTATATTTCTCATCCAGCGCGACAATGTCCCCGTCGCGCAGACGCTGCATGGCACGCGCGTCCAGATCGAAATCTTTCAACGGCTCAATGCGTAAATCAAACGACAGGTTCAGATCCAGCTCTTTCAGGGTCTTTGCCCAGTCGTGCGGTGGGATCTCTCTCAGCTCGCTGCGCATCAGATACAGCGAGCTTTTCATCAGGTCATCCAGCGACTGCCTGCCCGCACGTTCGGCGGTGAATTTATAGACCAGCCCGACCAGCATGGTCATCACCAGGAAGCAGACAAACAGCAGAAGATAAAACTGCACAAACAGCTTTTTCATTAACGATTCCGGATGATGAAATAATCAGGTTTCCCAGGCGTGCGGGGCAAACAGGTAACCCTTGTTACGCACGGTTTTAATGCGGTACGGCTCGGTGGCGTTATCCTGCAACTTTTTGCGCAGGCGCGATATCGCCACATCAACGCTGCGATCCATGCCGTCATAACTCACTCCGCGCAGGTTTTTCAGCAGCGCATCGCGATCCATGATTTGCCCGGCATGGGTCGCCAGCTCCCAAAGCAGGTCAAAATCGGCGGTCGAGAGCGCAATAAGCTCGTCGGAAAGCAGTACCTGACGGTTGATCGGATCAATGGAAAGCGTACCAAAACGCATCGCTTTGTGCGGCGTCAGTGACGGAGCAGGCGCCTCACGTTCGATGCTGGCGTGCTGGCGTAAATGAAGGCGCAGGCGCGCGAGCAAAACGGCAGGCGGTGTGGTTTTCAGAATGTAGTCATTGGCACCCATCTCAAGCGACAAAATATGGTTCATATCGCTGTCCAGCGAGGTGAGTAGTACGATAGGACCGTCCCAGCGGGCGCGTAGGTCGCGGCAGAGCGTCATGCCATCTTTTCCTGGCAACATGATATCCAGCAGTACCAGGTCCGGGTTTTCACGCACGACGACCTCTTCGGCGCGATCGCCACGAGGCTCAACAATGACGTCCATATCATGTTTACCCAGATAGGCGGCGATCAATTGCCCGACTTCGGGTTCGTCTTCAACATAAACAATCTTATTCATACAACGTCTGTTATCGTGAAAAATGTCAACATACACCGCAGAACCTTAACCTTCCATTAATCTTTCAAAATTAGCATCAGTTCCGTTATTCTGACTCATATTGTTACTTGATTGTTTCAGGAAAGAAAAAGTATGGGGCTGGTGATTAAAGCCGCGCTTGGGGCGCTGGTGGTGTTACTGATTGGCATTCTGGCAAAAACCAAAAATTATTATATTGCCGGGCTGATCCCACTCTTCCCGACTTTTGCGCTCATTGCGCACTATATTGTGGCCTCTGAACGGGGCACAGAAGCATTGCGAACGACCATCGTGTTTGGCATGTGGTCTATCATCCCGTATTTCCTCTACCTGTTATCGCTTTGGTATTTCACCGGTTTTCTGCGACTTCCCCTGGCGCTGAGCGGGGCAGTGGTCTGCTGGGGGCTCAGCGCCTGGGTATTAATCTTCTTCTGGAGTCGTTTTCACTAGCGCAGTGGTCGGCCTCCGTCCACGGCAAAGGTTCTGCCGGTAACGTAGCAACTGGTGAGCAGGTAATCCACAAGGTCGATCACCTCTTTTTCGCCTGGGGCGATTTTCATCAGCGACTTGTTCAGCGCCTGCTGGCGATACTCCGCATCATCGGTTTCGTTAAATAAAATCATTGCCGGAGCGATGGCATTTACCTTCACCTCGGGCGCGAGTTTGCGGGCAAACGAGCGCGTCATGTTATCCAGCGCGGCTTTACTGGCTGCATAGGCAATGTGCTTGTCGCTGCCACGCTCCACCACATAATCGGTGAAATGAATAATGTCACCCGCAGCATGCCCGTGGCCGCGCAGCAGATCCTGCAGCGCGTGATTAAGCAAATAGGGCGCATTAACGTGGATCTGTAACATGGCAGAGAGCGTTTCGCTGAGCGACGTGCCGGGCTTTTCGGCACACCAGGCACTGGCGTTATGGATAACGGCACGTAGCCCCGTCGTGATGGACTTCACCTTATCCGCAAAGGCCAGAATGCCTTCATCGGTTGAAAAATCCGCCTGAATGCAGACAGCTCCTGCTTTCCGTAATCCTTCGACAGAAGGATATTCAGTACGATAACTGACGATGACCGGATGGCGAAGGTTGAGAAAATGATGGGCAAGGGCGAGGCCGATACGTCGGCCTCCACCGGTAATCAGTATTGGGTGAAGCTGTTCATTTCCCATCGTATTCTCCTTTACAGTTCAACAATGGGAAAGGCGATGCTATCCCATTAACATCCAGGTTGCCGGTAAAGCTGCAACCAGTAACAGTCCGATTAAGGCCATCTCGCGGCGTTTAAGAGCGTTTTCCAGCTGATGCGTGCGGCGTGCATAGATAAACACCAGCAAACCCGGTGCATATAACACTACAGACAGCAGCAAATGCATAGGCCCGGAAGCATACAACAACCACAGACCGTAAATACAGGCTCCTACACCCACAACATAGTGCGCCGGGCGTGTGGCGATTTTTAACAAATATGCGCCCACTAAGAAATAGGGTACCAGAATCATCTCGGAGGCGATGGTCAGCAGAGTGTTATAGTCAGAACCTGTGAGCCAGATCAGCACCAGACAGACCTGCACGCTGATGTTAGTCAGCCAGAGTGACGCGGACGGCGCACTGTTTTTGTTCTGACGGGCAAACAGGCGTGGAAACGCCTTATGCGTAGAGGCCAGAAACGGGACTTCAGCGGCCATGATGGTCCAGCTCAGGTAAGCGCCACAGACGGAGATGATCAGCCCCGCAGCAATCACCACATCGCCCCAGGGACCGAGCATTTTCACCATCAGCCCTGCCATTGATGGGTTACGCATTCCGGCCAGCTCAGGACGTGCTACCACGCCCAGAGACAGCAGCGTCACCAGCAGATAGACCCCCAGCGCGGCCAGTACGGCCAGCAAAGTTGCACGGCCCACATCGCGTTTATTGCGTGCCCGGGCGGAAACCACGACCGCGCCTTCAACACCGATAAACACCCACAGGGTGATGAGCATCGTGTTTTTCACCTGCTCCCAGACAGGTACGCCCAGCGCAACGCCGGTGAAATCGAGCTTAAATACGTCCATACGGAACGCAATAAAGGCCAGCACGATAAACAGACCAAGCGGGACCAGCTTCGCGAGGGTTGCCACAAGGTTAATACTGGCTGCTGTTTGTACGCCACGTAAAACCAGCCAGTGAACGAACCACAGCAGTACCGAGGCACCCACAATAGACTGCCAGGTGTTACCATCGCCAAAGAGACGCAGCTCAGGCGTGTCGGTAAAGAAACTCAGCGCCGAGAAGACGATCACCAGATAGGAGACGTTGGCGATAACCGCGCATAACCAGTATCCCCATGCGGAGCAGAAGCCAATCAGCTCACCAAAACCTTCACGTGCATAGGTGAAAATACCGCCGTCCAGATCAGGTCGGATGCGGGTCAGCAGCAACATTGCGAACGCCAGCAGCAATATTCCAACGCCGGTGATACCCCAGCCAATGAGGAGTGCGGCTGGGCTTGCCACCGCCGCCATGTTCTGCGGTAAACTGAATACGCCCGCGCCCAGCATTGAGCTTAAAACGAGTGCAGTCAGAGCACTCAGGCCAAGTTTCTTTTCCATTGGCTTCCTGTTATGAAAAGTCCAAATCCAGAATAATTATTTCGCACAGGCGCATAAAAATGGTGGATCACACTAAGGCGCGGGATTTTACGGAGTGTAACGAAAGCATGCAATGACGTGTGGCAGAAATTCAAAAAAAGTAACAAAAAAAGGCGGCATTGCGCCGCCTTTGATCAATGATTTTGTTACTTGTAGAGATCGGCGCTGATCGTCACGTTGTTGCCACGTTCCTGCCACTGGCGGGTGATGTGGTAGTATTTCGCGCCTTTCTTCGCCGCACGCTTCGCGACCTGATAAGAAACTTCCGTCATGTTGCCGTAGTTGCCGGTAAACTTGATGCTGTCGAACGGCACCATCTGTGCAGCAGTGGCGTTGTTCAGCTCTTCAATTTTGGTACCGTCTGGCAGCGTCACGGAATAACGGCCACCTTTCGTGGATTGCGTTTCGAAGAAACGACCCACTTCAGCGCTTGGTGCAGCAGAGGTTGCTACGCCAGGAATTTCAACTTTCTTCGCTGCCTCACCGCCCTTCGCTATCGCCGCGCGGCCTGCTTCGGAATCAGCCGGGATAACATCCGGGCTTTGCAGAACACGTTTTTTCGCATCTTCTTTATAAATGAACGCGGTAATGCGCTGGTTGCCGCCTTGGTTAGCATCCACCTGACGCACGATATAGAAAGAGTATGCCCCTTTCTCTTTCGCCGCTTTGGTGATGGCATCGTTCACTTCAGGCTGGCTGCGATAGAAGCCCTGAACGGTGACGGTGTCATAAGGTTCCAATGCGATCGCTTGATCTTTTGGCAGTTCAACGATGCCATTAATCACGCGATTTTTCGGTGCATCAGCTTTTGGTGCATTGTCTTTGAACAGCGCAATCGTTACGCGCTGATTACCGCTGTTGCCATAATCAGACTGGTCAACGACGTAAAACGAGGCCGCACCATTTTTATCGGCGGCTTTTGATGCGGCGGCGACGGCATCGCCAATGGAATTGTAACGACCCACAATGACCGTATGGTCAAAAGGTTTTAACGCTGCCGCTTGCTCCGGCGTTAACTCTGTTGCGGCATTCGCAGACAGGGCGGTCGCACAGAGAAGTGCGGACGCCAGGAGTGTGTTCTTAAGCTTCATAAAAATAATCCTTCGCCTTGCGCAAACCATGTACTGGTATTGTTGTTAATTTGAGACGGTCCCGATTATGGCATTTAAAACCTGTCGCTGTCTGCGGCATTTTTCACTGCCAGTGCTTACTGAATCACCGAATTCGATAACATTTAGTGATATGTTGAAAAAACAGACGTTTGACAAGTAAAACTGATAAAGCTTATGACTTTCACAAGTTAATTTAATGTTAATAACTTGTTCTCTTATGGCGCTATATCATGTTTTTACCGCTTCGTTTGCGCGATTTATCGGCTTTGACGATGAATTTAAGGTAAATATCACTGTCAGTGACGCCGATCGCTTATTTTTCACAGATAAAGTAAGAAATAGTGTTTTCTGGCGGTAGATCACGGGCGCTATTTTCAGTAGGTTATAGACAGTTTGTTACTGTTTTATTTTCCGGGGTTAATCATATCTCGTCGCTATTGTGATGGCGAAAATTGATACAAACCGCGGGCATTTATCGACAAACCATCATCAAAAACCGATGGAAGGGAAAACTATGCGTATTGGGGTACCAAAAGAACGGTTAGCCAATGAAACCCGCGTAGCGGCAACACCGAAAACGGTGGAGCAACTGCTTAAACTGGGTTTTACCGTCGCGGTTGAAAGCGGCGCAGGCAAACTGGCGAGTTTCGATGACGAAGCCTTCATCCAGGCTGGCGCGGAAGTGGTGGACAGTGCTGAAGTCTGGCAGTCACCGGTGATTCTGAAGGTGAACGCACCGGAAGAGAGTGAGATTGCGCTGCTCAATCCAGGTACGACGCTGGTGAGTTTCATCTGGCCTGCGCAAAATCCTGAGCTGATGGAGAAGCTGGCGGCACGTGGCGTGACCGTGATGGCCATGGATTCTGTGCCGCGTATTTCGCGTGCCCAGTCGCTGGATGCCTTAAGCTCCATGGCAAACATTGCCGGCTACCGCGCCATTGTTGAAGCGGCCCACGAATTTGGTCGCTTCTTTACCGGTCAAATCACTGCGGCGGGTAAAGTCCCTCCGGCGAAGGTGATGGTGATTGGCGCGGGCGTTGCGGGTCTTGCTGCAATCGGTGCAGCAAATAGCCTGGGGGCTATCGTGCGCGCGTTTGACACCCGTCCTGAGGTTAAGGAACAGGTTCAAAGTATGGGTGCCGAATTCCTTGAGCTGGACTTCAAGGAAGAAGCAGGCAGCGGCGATGGTTACGCGAAGGTGATGTCTGAAGCCTTTATCAAAGCCGAAATGGAACTCTTCGCTGCCCAGGCGAAAGATGTCGATATTATTGTCACCACTGCGCTTATCCCGGGTAAACCCGCGCCGAAGCTGATCACCCGTGAAATGGTAGATTCCATGAAGCCGGGCAGCGTGATTGTCGACCTGGCGGCGCAAAACGGCGGTAACTGTGAATATACCGTCCCGAATCAGGTGACCACGACCGCGAACGGCGTGAAGGTGATCGGTTATACCGATCTGCCAGGCCGTCTGCCAACGCAGTCTTCTCAGTTGTACGGCACCAACCTCGTTAACCTGCTGAAACTGCTCTGCAAAGAGAAAGATGGCAACGTCACCGTTGATTTCGACGATGTGGTCGTACGTGGCGTTACCGTGGTTCGTGAAGGTGAAATCACCTGGCCTGCGCCACCTATTCAGGTTTCTGCTCAGCCTCAGGCTGCACCGAAAGCGGCGCCAGAACCTAAAGAACCCGCCAAACCCGCTTCTCCATGGCGCAAATACGCGATCATGGCGCTGGCGATTATTCTGTTCGGCTGGCTGGCTAACGTTGCACCGAAAGAGTTCCTTGGCCACTTTACCGTCTTCGCGCTCTCCTGCGTGGTGGGTTACTACGTGGTGTGGAACGTTTCCCATGCCTTGCATACGCCACTGATGTCGGTCACCAACGCCATCTCGGGGATTATCGTGGTTGGGGCGTTACTGCAGATTGGTCACGGCGGCTGGATCAGCTTCCTGAGCTTTGTTGCGGTGTTGATCGCCAGTATCAATATTTTCGGTGGTTTCACCGTGACTCAGCGCATGCTGAAAATGTTTCGTAAAGGCTAAGGGGTAGCATATGTCTGGAGGATTAGTGACAGCCGCATACATTGTTGCTGCAATCCTGTTTATTTTCAGTCTGGCGGGGCTTTCCAAACACGAAACGTCTCAGCAGGGTAATAACTTTGGTATCGCCGGGATGGCGATTGCACTGATTGCCACCATCTTTGGGCCGGACACCGGCAACGTTGCGTGGATCCTGGTGGCGATGATCATCGGTGGTGCGATTGGTATTCGTCTGGCGAAACGCGTTGAAATGACCGAGATGCCGGAGCTGGTTGCGATTCTGCACAGCTTTGTCGGTCTGGCGGCGGTGCTGGTAGGCTTCAACAGCTACCTGTACCACACCCCGGGTCTGGAACCGATTCTGGTGAACATCCACCTGACGGAAGTGTTCCTCGGAATCTTCATCGGTGCGGTCACCTTCACCGGCTCCATTGTTGCGTTCGGTAAACTGCGCGGGAAGATCTCGTCTAAACCGCTGATGCTGCCAAACCGTCATAAGCTGAACCTGGCGGCGCTGGTGGTGTCGTTTGTGCTGCTGGTGGTCTTCGTGCGTACCGAAAGCGTGGGTCTGCAGGTACTGGCGTTGCTGGTGATGACCATCATTGCGCTGGCATTCGGCTGGCACCTGGTAGCCTCCATCGGTGGTGCGGATATGCCAGTGGTCGTCTCCATGCTGAACTCCTACTCCGGTTGGGCGGCTGCGGCGGCAGGTTTTATGCTGAGCAACGACCTGCTGATCGTCACCGGTGCGCTGGTGGGTTCTTCCGGTGCGATCCTGTCTTACATCATGTGTAAAGCGATGAACCGTTCGTTCATCAGCGTTATCGCCGGTGGGTTTGGTTCTGATGGTTCCTCGACGGGTTCTGACGAAGAAGTGGGTGAGCACCGCGAGATTAACGCGGAAGATACTGCTGATATGCTGAAAAACTCGCATTCAGTCATTATCACCCCAGGCTATGGCATGGCGGTAGCACAGGCTCAGTATCCGGTCGCGGAGATCACTGAGAAGCTGCGCGCGCGCGGGATCAAGGTTCGCTTTGGTATTCACCCGGTGGCAGGGCGTCTGCCTGGTCACATGAACGTACTGCTGGCGGAAGCGAAAGTGCCGTACGACATCGTGCTGGAAATGGATGAAATCAACGATGATTTCGCCGAGACCGACACCGTGCTGGTCATCGGTGCTAACGACACCGTTAACCCGGCGGCGCAGGACGATCCGCGTAGCCCAATCGCCGGTATGCCGGTTCTGGAAGTGTGGAAGGCGCAGAACGTCATTGTCTTCAAACGCTCCATGAACACTGGCTATGCCGGGGTTCAGAACCCGCTGTTCTTCAAAGAGAACACCCATATGCTGTTTGGCGACGCCAAAGCCAGCGTGGATGCGATTCTGAAAGCGCTGTAAGTTGTACTAAATGAAAAAGCCGCCAATTCTGGCGGCTTTTTTATCCCCAAACGCTGTTTAATCGTCTTCCGGGTCGTCCATCTCAACCGGCGTCTGGTACTCATCCGGTTTAATGACCAGCAGGTCACAACGCAGATGGTCGATCACCTGTTCGGCGGTATTGCCGAGGAATGCGGCAGAAATACCGGTTCGACCAATGGTGCCCAGCACGACAATCCCGGCCTGCAAATGTTCGGCTAAATCCGGGATAACCTCTTCAGGCAACCCTTTTTCCACGTGGGTCATTTTCTCATCAATGCTGAATTTCTGGCGCAGCGCTTTCATGGCTAACAGGTGCTGACCACGGATGGCGTCGTTATACACGCTCGGGTCAAATTCAGGCAGTTCAATGGCGATATTGATAGGCGTCACCGGATACGCGCCAACCAGATGCACTTCGGTGTGATTGACCTGTTCAGCGAGCTGGATTGTCTCCTTAACCAGCTTCTCGTTCAGCGCATTGTGGTAATCCTCTTCGCTGGCGAGATTGACTGCCACGACGGCCTTACCGCCTTCAGGCCACGGCTGGTCTTTCACCATCCAGACCGGGCAAGGGCATTTACGCAGCAGATGCCAGTCGGTAGGGGTGAAGATCACGGATTCCAGCTTGTCGTGCTGGTGCGCCATCTTCAGCAGCAGGTCATGCTCACCGGCAACGACTTCCTGGATAATGGCTTCGAAAGGTCGGTTATGCCAGACCACCTTAATATCAATAGGAACTCCCGCTTCCAGGTAATACTTCGCCTGTTCGCGGATCCACGCGGTACGCTGGCTGATCACTCCCTGACGCATAGCGGTGCGCTCGTCAGGCGACAGAAGGGTGGTCATCTCATATGAGAAGTCATAGATCGGCAAAAACGCTTTGATTTTGCCACCAATCCGTTGATGTAAATACACAGCACGTCGTAATGCCGGCTGATCGTCCTGATTCGGATCGATAGCTACCAGCATGTTTTGATACTTTGCCATACAGGTCTCCTTACTACTGTCACCACAGTCTGTAATTAAAAGAGTAACCTATATATCCTGAATGAAACAGGGGGGAGGTTTTGCCAGATCAATAATTCATGAAAAATTATCAGAGGAAAAGAACGGTCGTTGTCACCGCAATAAATGCAATAAACAGCAACACCATCACTGCTATCACAAAGGTCGTGGAATCCTGAACGTAGGTTTTTTCCTCCCCCTTCATCGGGCCGACAAGCATGATCCAGATGAAGATAAAGGTCACTGAGGCAATCACGACTGAAACGAAAAATAAACTTTCTCTCAATTCATAACCTCAACGAGAACCTTTTGGGCGCTGTGTGGGGACGTGCTACGGTGAAAATGTCAGATAACGGAAGTGTTAATATGCCAGACCAATAAATCAAGAAAATTTATTGGTCTGGCAATATACATATGGGCTTTATGCCACGTTACGGGCGTGCCCGGCAAGAACGGCCAGTGCTTCGCCGTTTTCGATCGTGATGTATTTACCCTTAACAGCCAGCATACCGCTTTTCTGGAAACGGCCCAGCAGACGGCTGATGGTTTCCACGGTCAGGCCCAGGTAGTTGCCGATATCGCCACGCGTCATGGTCAGACGGAATTCGCGTGGAGAGAAACCACGCTCAGCGAAGCGACGGGAGAGGTTGTAGATAAACGCAGCCAGGCGCTCTTCTGCATTCTTTTTGGAAAGCAGCAGGATCATGTCCTGATCGCCTTTGATCTCACCGCTCATCAGGCGCATCATCTGCTGACGCAAATTAGGCATTTTTCCGGACAGGTCATCCAGAGTTTCAAATGGGATTTCGCAAACCATAGAGGTTTCAAGCGCCTGAGCAAAGCTCGGGTGGTGGCCAGTGCCGATGGCATCAAAGCCAACCAGGTCACCCGCCAGATGGAAGCCGGTGATCTGCTCATCACCCTGTTCGGTGATGGTGTAGCTCTTGATGGTGCCAGAACGGATAGCATAGAGCGATTTCAGTTCGTCTCCCGCTTTAAACAGCGTCTGCCCTTTCTGAATAGGCTTTTTGCGCTCGATGATATTATCAAGCTGATCAAGTTCATGCTCATTCAGGGTAAACGGGATACAGAGCTGGCTGATGCTGCAATCCTGGCAATGGATAGCACAACCGCCAGACTGAATGCGTCGTATAATTCGCTTTTCCGGGATCATAGGTTTGCTCAAGCCTTAATTGATATTGGTCAATTTTAACATCTTTTTGGTAAGTACGTAAGCCTGGCAAACTCTCAATAAGAACAAGAGACGGCAATGCGCTGCCATCTCCTTGAAATTCCACAGCTTGATTATGGATTTTTAGCCTAACCGGTAGAAAATTAAGCACAAAAAGCCTGGGATTTACAGCAGAAGATACCCTTCGTGACGCAGTAACCACTCTTTGCGCTGTACGCCTCCGGCATACCCCGTCATGGTGCCGTTGCGGCCAATCACTCGATGGCAGGGCACCACGATGCTGACCGGGTTGGAGCCATTCGCGGCACCCACTGCGCGTGCCGCCCCGGCGCGGCCTAACTGCTCCGCGAGCTGGCCATAATGCATGACCTGTCCGCACGGGATAGTCCGCAGTGCTTGCCACACTTCGCGCTGGAAAGGTGTTCCGGTCGTGGCGGTGGGTAGGGTGTCGATGCTGCTGAGATCGCCCTCAAAGTACGCCGCCAGCTTGTCGCTCAGTCCGCCCGGGTTAGTGGCGCGGATGCGTTCATACCCCTGTGAGCGGTAATGAATATCGAGCAGTTCTTCCATGCGATCGCTGTGCTCTTCCCACTCAACGGCACGCAGACAAAACTGCTCGTCCGCGATCACCCACAGCGGCCCAAGCGGCGTCGCAATCTTATCTTCGAGTAATCTCAGCATCCTCGTTCCTTTAGTTCAGCCTCGGGTAGATCCCCGGTCCAATTGGCAGGCCGACAAGATACCACGCCACCAGCATGACCAGCCATACTCCTAAAAAGATAAGCGGGTAGGGCAAAACCAGCGAATAGTAGGTACCCAGTTTGGCTTCAGGTTTATAGCGCTGCAGGAAGCCTAAAAACAGCGGAACAAACGGTGATACCGGCGCCAGCGGGATGACGGAGGAGTCAGCGATACGGAACAGGATCTGGGCAAATGCCGGGTGGAACCCCAGCATCATAAACATCGGCACGAAGATCGGGGCCAGAATTGACCAGATGGCCGATCCGCTGGCGATGAACATGCACAGCAGGGATGACAGTAGCGCCAGACCGACAAACGCCGGGACGCCGCTTAACCCGGCAGCCTCCAGCGCGTCGGTCAGGCCGACGGCCATAAATTTGCCCATATTGCTCCAGTTAAACATGGCGACGAACTGAGCCAGCGGGAAAACCATCACGATAAAGCCCGCCATCTCTTTCATCGGCTCGATCATCAGCTGCGGCAGATCGCCCTGACGGCGAATCTTGCCGGTAGCGATGCCGTAGGCGAGCGACACGACAAAGAAAAACAGAATAATTAGCGGCACAATGCCCTGAATAAACGGTGAGGGAAGAACGGTATGTTTAACCGGATCGCGCAGAATACCGTTTTCCGGCACCACCATCAGCGCCACCAGCGCGATAAAGGCCAGCGAGACCACGCCCGCCACGCGCAGGCCGAAGCGCTGTTCTTTGCTCAGGGTTTCCAGCTTTTCATCGCTGCGACCTTCCCATTTTCCCAGACGCGGTTCGATGATCTTATCGGTTATCAGCCCGCCGACAATCGTCAGGACAATGACCGAGCTTGCCATAAAGTACCAGTTATCGATGACGCTGACATGCATCGCGGGGTCGATAGTTTTCGCCGCCTCCGTACTGATGCCCGAGAGCAGTACGTCGGTAGTGACAATCAGCAGATTGGCGGTAAAACCGCACCCGACACCCGCAATTGCCGACAGCAGACCCGCTACAGGGTGACGTCCGACTGCGAGGAAAATCAGCGCGCCCATGGGCGGCATAATGACCAGCGCAGCATCGGAAGAGATATGGCTGAAGAAGGCGATAAACAGCACCATATAGCTGGCGTAACGTGCGCTGACGTGAGAGGCCATTTTCACCATCAGGGCCGGTAACAGTCCCACGCGTTCCGCGAGCCCTGCACCCAGAACCAGCGCCAGAATGGCACCAAGCGGGGCGAAACCGCTGAAGTTTTTGATGACGTTGGGTAAAAACCAATGCAGCCCGTCAACGCTGAGCAGGTTTTTTACCGCCACCAGGCTGCCGTCAGCCGGGCTGCGCACGCTCACGTCAAAGGCGGAGAGCACGGCAGTGGCGACCATTAAAATCAGAATCAGATAGATAAACAGCAGGAAAGGGTGCGGTACTTTATTGCCGATCCTTTCAACCCAGCCATAGAGCTTACCGGATGGGGAATGCGAAGGTATGGATGACATACTCATGGGCGTTCCTCGTGACTATTGTGTTGTTGTGTTGTGTTTTTTTATTTTAAAGGTGACGGTGTCACACCTTGTGGGATCGGACACACGTACGGTTTTTCTTGTATTTGTTGTTCGAACTCTTCACGGCATTTTTTCAGCAGCACCGCGTCCTGCAGCAGATTGAGTGCGGTCGCACCCATCACTTTTCCGGCCAGCAGCATGCCTTTATGGGCAATGGAGGTACGACCCTGAGCGACCAGTTGCCAGGTGTGCAGCGGCGTGCCGACGGTAAAGCAGGGGCTGAAGCACTGTGCAACGGGCATTTTCCAGCTGACGTCGCCCACGTCGGTTGAACCCGCCAGCACGTTGTCAGTAATGGCATACGGTGCGACTTCATCCACCAGCAGCGTCTCCTGATGGCGCCGGGCAAAGGCTTTACCGGCTTCCCCGCCTGTTGCAGCAATATTTTTCAGACTGTTTTGCAGATCGTTTGGCGTCAGCGTGGCGCGGATCTCGCGGGCAAAATCGCGCTCTTCGGTGGTCCATTCGGGCGTACCGTAGTGCTGCATTGCGCGATACATCGCCGCCTCGAGCGTACGGTTCGGCAGGTAGCTGGAGCAGGCTTTATCAAAGCGGCACTCGACGGTGGTTTCGGTCATCATCGCTGCGCCCTGGGCGATTTTCCCGATGCGTTCATAGATTTGTTGTGCGTCGGCCATCTCCGGAGCGCGGATCAGGTACAACACTTCGGCTTGCGCCTGCACCACGTTCGGTGAAATGCCCCCGGTGTCAGTAATGGCGTAATGGACGCGCGCTTTCTCAATGATGTGTTCGTTAAGGAAGTTGGTGCCAGTAGTCATCAGTGTTACGGCATCCAGCGCGCTGCGTCCAAGATGGGGAGAGTTGGCCGCATGCGCCGCCACGCCGTGAAAACGCCAGGCGGCCTGAATGTTGGCCAGCGTACTGACGTTAAACATGCCAGCAAACGCTTCCGGGTGCCAGGTGACGGCGGCATCGACGTCATCAAACAGACCCTCACGCACCATAAAGGTTTTTCCGGAGCCGCCTTCTTCACCGGGGCAGCCGTAAAAACGCACTGTTCCGCTACCACCGTGTTGTTCCAGCCAGCTTTTTACCGCCATTGCCCCCGCAAATGCTGCGGTACCTAAGAGATTATGCCCGCAGCCGTGGCCGTTAGCTCCCGGCGTGGCGGATTGCGCTGCTGCACAGTGCGCCTGCTGGCTTAAGCCGGCCAGCGCGTCGTATTCGCCCAGCAGAGCGATAACCGGTTTCCCGCTGCCGAAGCTGGCGATAAAGGCATTCGGAATGCCACCCGCTTCACGGGTTAGCGTGAAGCCTTCGGCCTCCAGCGCACTGGCGAGCCGTTCAGCTGACCAGAACTCTTCAAAACGCGTTTCGGGATGATCCCAAATCTCGTCGGCAATATCGGTTAACATCCGACATCGCGTGTCGATCGCATCGGCAATAAAAGCGTAGTTCTCCTGCATCACACACCTCGCGTCCACGGGAAATTAAGCGCAGTCCGCGCCAGCGTTTCGATGGCAACAGCCATTATCTGCTCATCAAAGTCGAATTTTTCATTGTGATGTCCGGCGCTCAAATTCGTGCCAAACACCATATATGACGCCATGCCGTCGTTCTGCTGCACGCGGGCCATCATTAACGTGGCGTCTTCGGAACCCGCCGGGGCTTTAACGTTATCAATGGCATGCACCACGCCGGACACCTGGCCTGCCTGCTCGCGCAGATAATCGACCCAGGCGGGGGTGGGGGCGCTGGAGGTGGCGGCTCCCATCAGGCGTATCTCGGCCGTCACGCCATAGAGTGCCGCCGCGCCGGTGATGACAGACTGTGCCCGTTCAAAGACATACTGATTAATGGCTTCGCTTTCGCCGCGGGTTTCAACCTTGATCATCGCATTGGCGGGCACCACGTTGCGTCCGCTGCCCGCCTGCATTACCCCAACGTTCACCCGGGATGCACCTTCGCTGTGCGGTGCAATGCTGTGCAAGGCGATGGCGGCTTGCGCCGCGGCGAGCAGAGCGTTACACCCATCCTCCGGTTTACCGCCTGCGTGTGCGGCAACGCCGGTAAAGTTCACGTCGAACTTGGTTGTCGCCATAAAGTTATCGCTGCCGCAGACAACCGTACCGGCAGGCACGCCGGTACCAATATGGATGGCCGTGAAATAGTCCACGTCGTCCAGCGCTCCGGCTGCGACCATGGCGCGTGCGCCGCGCGTCCCTTCTTCGGCAGGCTGGAAGATCAGTTTGAGGGTACCATTGAGTTGTGATTCACTCTGCTTAAGCACCTGTGCCAGTCCCAGACCAATGGTGGTATGGCCGTCGTGCGCGCAGGCGTGCATCATCCCAGGATTGCAGGAGGCAAATCCGTCGCGATACGGGCGGTGGCTGTCGTCGAGCGCTTCACTTAAATCAAGGGCATCCATGTCCACGCGAAACGCCAGAGTCGGCCCTGGTCGGCCGGTATTGAGGGTCGCTACAATCCCGGTAAATCCGCCTTCAAACGGCGCGAGCCATTTTTCAGGCGCGCCTTGTGCACGGGCTCGGTCAAACTCCCGCGCAAGGGTGTCGTCATCAGGCAGCCCCATACGGCTTTCGGCATCCACTACGTCGCGGCCCATCGCCAGTTCGTAACCCATTGAGTCAAGGATTTCCGCGACCTTCGCGGCGGTACGAAACTCCACCCAGCCGGATTCCGCAAAATGGTGAAAATCGCGACGCCATGCCCTTAGCTGCGGCGTTAATGTCTGGATGTATTGCGCCAGTGTGTCCATATCTGTTCCTGTTATCATTAAAATATGTGAACTGCTTCACGCTGTGATAGTTTTTACTTATCACTAACCGTTTTTTCACAGTTTTAACCGTTCAGGAATTACCCTCGCACATCCCTTTCTATTAAAGTAGATGACAGTTTCTTTACTCTGATAAACAACGGTTATCGGTCGGGCTATGTCATTTCAGATTAAATTTCATCAAATCCGGGCGTTTGTTGAAGTCGCGCGCCAGGGCAGTATTCGTGGTGCCAGCAGGGCGCTCAATCTGTCACAACCGGCGCTGACCAAATCCATCAAAGAGCTGGAAGAGGGCATGGCGGCGCAGCTTTTTGTGCGCAGGAGTAAGGGCGTGGCATTGACCGAATGTGGCGAAGGTTTTTACCCGCGCGCCAGGCTGATTCTGGAAGAGTTACGTGCGGCGCAGGATGACATTCGCCAGCGGCAGGGGGAACTTGCCGGGCAAATCAACATTGGGATGGGGGCCAGTGTTTCACGCAGCCTCATGCCCGCCGTCATCACCCGCTTTCATGCGCAGCACCCGCAGGTCAAAGTCCGGATTATGGAAGGGCAACTGGTGTCGATGATCAATGAACTACGCCAGGGGGAGCTGGACTTTACCATCAACACCTATTATCAGGGACCTTACGACCATGAATTTACGTTTGAAAAGCTGTTCGAAAAACCGTTTGCGGTATTTTGCCGGAAAGGGCATCCGGCGACAGGAGCAACCTCTATTAATGAACTTTTGCATTATAACTGGACAATGCCGACGCCACGGGGAAGTTATTATAAGCAATTAGAGGATGTATTTAACCATCGCTCACAAATACCGCGGATTGGTGTGGTCTGTGAAACGTTTACTTCCTGTATTAGCCTTGTCGCGCAAAGTGATTTTTTAAGTATATTGCCACTGGAACTGGGCTGTGACCCGCTGCTGGCGCACCGTCTGGTCATGATCCCGGTTATCGAGTCGCTTCCAAAAGCGGCATATTATTTAGTTCAGCGCCGTGATTCACGTCAGACGCCTCTTGCCGAATCGTTAATAACGCAATTCAGAAGAGAAGCGAGAAAAATAGTTGTAGAGTGAAGTTTATATAATAAAAAAACAGGGTCTGCCCGACATCAGACAGACCCTACAGTACACACAGCAGTGCGTCCTTTCGCAGATCCTGAGTGTTATATCCATGGAGCAGGTTTATTTAGTTATAACACCTTTCCTGAAAATTGAAAGGCGGGTGAGTGATTGATTTCACGAATTTTTAACACAAATCACTTATTTTATCTTTGCTAAAATTTTAGTTAAGTGTGGTTTAAGTCTGTGGGGGGATTATTATATCTATTCATCAGGTTAATATTTATACCATACCTTGCGGTATAACGGTTATTGAGGCCCCTGTCTGGCACAGGTATAGTACAGTCCTCAGATGTAGCCGGAGGATATCCATGAACCCTGACGACAAATCCTTTTTTCTTGACGCCATGGAGGATGTCCAGCCCCTGAAGCGCAGCCCGGATATTCACTGGCAGCCAAGCCGCAATACGCGGTCGCGCCAGGAGATGGATACCGAACAGCTGGATAACTTCCTGACCCTGGGCTTTCTGGAACTTCTGCCCCTTGAAGAGGCGCTGGCGTTCCAGCGTGAAGGGGTGCAGCAGGGCGTTATTGATAAGCTACGCACGGGTAAATATGCCCGCCAGGCCAGCTTAAATCTCTTACGTCAGCCCGCCGAACGCTGCCGTCAGATGCTGTATTCTTTTATTCGCCAGGCCGGACGTGACGGGTTACGTAACCTGATTATCATTCACGGGAAAGGGCGTGAGCAGAACTCCCATCCTAATGTGGTGCGCAGCTATCTGGCGCGCTGGTTAACCGAGTTTGAGGAAGTGCAGGCTTTCTGCGTGGCGCTGCCGCATCACGGCGGCAGCGGGGCATGTTATGTTTCGCTACGAAAATCCGATGAAGCGAAACAGGAAAACTGGGAGCGGCACGCCAAGCGCAGCCGCTAGCGGGCGATAGCCTCGCCCGCCATAGACTTAGAACGTTTCCCAGTTGCTGTCGGTAGAGGCGGTTGTCGTTGCCGGACGCAGCAACTGCGGTGTCTTCACATTGGCCGGGCGCGGGGCTGCGACTTTTTCTTTGCCGTTCAGACGAAATGCCGCCACTGCCTGGCGCAGCTGTTCAGACTGATCTTCCAGCGCCGCCGCCGCCGTGGCGGACTCCTGCACCAGCGCGGCGTTTTGCTGTGTCACGCTGTCCATCTGTGAAACGGCCAGGCTTACCTGTTCGATACCACGGCTCTGTTCATCGGATGCCGACGAAATCTCACCCATAATATCGGTCACACGGGTAACGGCAGCGACAATCTCTTTCATGGTGGTGCCTGCTTCGCTAACCTGCTCAGAACCGGTATTCACCCGGCTGACGGAGTTTTCGATAAGCCCTTTGATCTCTTTCGCAGCCTGCGCACTGCGGCTCGCCAGCGTACGGACTTCGCCTGCCACAACCGCAAAACCACGACCCTGCTCCCCGGCACGAGCAGCTTCCACCGCTGCGTTAAGTGCCAGAATGTTCGTCTGGAAAGCGATGCTGTCAATCACGCCGGTAATGTGCGCAATTTGCTGCGAACTGTCAGCAATTTCGGTCATGGTGCGAACAACGTTATCCACCACGTGACCGCCACGGGCTGCGGTTTCAGAGGCGTTTTTCGCCAGTAGCGTAGCCTGACGGGCGTTATCGGAGTTCTGTTTAACCGTTGCGGTCAGTTCTTCCATGCTGGCGGCGGTCTCCTCGAGCGAGGAGGCCTGCTGCTCGGTGCGGGCGGAAAGATCGTTGCTGCCTGCGGCAATTTCGCCAGCGCCGGTGTAGATGGAGTCAGTGCTCCCACGTACGGCGCTGACGGTGGTCACCAGCGACTGCTGCATATCCTGCAGACCTGCGGCCAGTTGACCCATCTCATTGCGACCCGTGATGACGATATCCTGCGTCAGATCGCCGCCCGCAATCGCGCGAATATGGTTCATAATGGTGTTGAGGGGTTTTAACAGCAGATGTTGTAAACCCTGCCAGATCACTACCAGTACCGCGATAACGGCCAGCAAAATAGCCGCCAGCGTCCATTGCATCTGGGTGAAGCTGCTCTGGTTCTCTTCCGTTGCGGCCTTCAGCAGGGTGTTGTTTTCGGCACGCCAGCGGTTATAGACCGCTTCCATATCGTCCTGGGCCTGTTGAGCGTCCAGATCGCCATAGGCCTGGTAGTTATCGGCACGCAGGTACTCAATCGATAAACGCATCACTTCGTGCATCTGGTTCCAGGACTTCTGCATTTCGTCGGTTAATGCCGCATCCTGACCCTTAACCTGCGGCAGTTTCTGCCACTCTTTGTTGTAGGCCTCGGCTTTTGCCAGCGAGTCGCCTGCGGTGCCAAGCAGTTTGTTTATCGCCGCAAGGGAAGCCGGGTCACGCTGGTTTTTCAGGTAACGGATCGCCACGCGGGTGACGGTGACGCGGGTTTTCACCAGCGTGTTCACGCTGTCGCTCAGACTCTCCTGTTGGGCATTGAGCACCCCGGAGTTCTGGAAGTTATGGCGATCGTTGCTGACAGCAGAGTAGAACAACCCTCCCGTGACAACTTGCAACAGACAGAATATGGTGAGGGCAAAGATAATACCGGTAATCACGTGCAGATTTTTCAGCATAGCGGTCGTCCGTTAGAGAAAATGCAGGGGTACTCCAATACTATCGTCGTAGAGAATTTAAACTTTAATTTAACTCGCGCTTAACCAAGGGTTCTCTCAGGGAACCTGTTGTAAATCCGGATCATTTTTATGAGGCAGGTTAACATGAGCAGCATTGATAAAAGCGGGACGTACGCGCTCGGGACGCGGACGGTTAAACGACTGGGCTACGGTGCGATGCAGCTTGCCGGGCCGGGCGTCTTTGGTCCACCGAAGGATAAGCTGGCCGCGCTGGAGGTGCTACGTGAAGCCGTCGCGGCGGGGGTGAACCACATTGATACCAGTGATTTTTATGGTCCGCATATTACCAATCAGCTGATCCGCGAAGCACTTCATCCTTACCGGGACGATCTGACTATCGTGACCAAAATCGGTGCCCGTCGCGACAGTAAAGGTGCCTGGCTGCCGGCCTTTTCCGCGCAGGAACTGACTCAGGCGGTGCATGACAACCTGCGTAATCTGCAGCTTGACGTGCTGGACGTGGTGAATTTGCGAATTATGTTCAGCACACACGGGCCTGCGGAAGGGTCGATTGCGGAACCGCTTTCCACCCTGGCAGAGCTACAACAGCAAGGGCTGGTGCGTCATATTGGTCTGAGCAATGTGACGGCCACTCAGGTTGCGGAAGCGCAGAAGATGGTGCCGGTGGTGTGCGTGCAGAACATGTACAACATTGTAAACCGGGGGGACGATGTGCTGGTGGATGGGCTGGCACAGCAGGGCATTGCGTATGTACCGTTCTTCCCGCTGGGAGGTTTTACGCCACTGCAATCTTCCGGGCTGCAGGCCGTTGCTGATTCACTGGGCGCAACGGCAATGCAGGTGGCGCTGGCGTGGCTGTTGCAACGTTCCCCGAACATCTTGCTGATCCCCGGAACCTCTTCCGTGACGCATCTGCGGCAAAACCTTGCGGCGGGGGCACTGCACCTACCGCCTGAAGCCGTGAAAACGCTAAATTCGCTGGTGGACTAAACCTGATATAAGCAAAGCCCGGAAAATTTCCGGGTTTTGTTTGCAACACCCTGAGATTTGTCTCTTTTTTCAGTGGTTATTTTTAATGTTGTCGACCATGCTCTTTGTACTGATAATGCTAAGTACAGTTGAGACGGCAATGCGCAATGTCTTTATTCCTGTCATAACAGCAGTGGCTATTTTTATTGCTGGCGTTTTTATCCTCAATATACAGCTCTGGTATTCAGCTCGGGTTGATAGCTCGTCGGGAGCCAGATACGCCGTTAACAATATCAATGCCATTCTTGATGAAGCACGGGTTGCAGCCAGAACCGCGACGGAAATTATTGCGAAGGGATGTGATGCAGATGGGCAGTATCAGCTTGGTACGGAGGCCGCTCTGCAACCCCATCTCAGAACCATCGTTATTCTCAAAAAGGGGCAACCCTGGTGTTCATCTCTGCCGGGGAATCGTATTTTATTATTAAATATTAATGATATACCTTTTTCAGAATTACTTCTCACGCCGGCGAGCGATACGGTAAATGGACGACCTGTTCTGTTATTTCAGACCCACTTTGCCACCAATCGTATTATGGTCAGCGTGAGCGATAGCCATATCCGTGACGCTCTGAGTACGCCCCTGGAGCATGTTAATTACGCACTGGTGGTGGGCGGTTACGCTCTTGATGCTTCCGGCAATTTCACCATCACTCATCGCCAGGAAACGCAGGCCGGGCAGGCCCGGTCGGGAAATTACCCCTATAGCGTCAGATATAATCTTCCTCCTCTGTTTAGCGTACAAAGGCTGATCGAACACGGGGCAGGCATCATGCTGTTTTTACTGCTGATCTCCGGTACTGCCGCTTACGTTTTGCATAAGTATCTGAACAAAAACACCCTGCCTGAAGAGTCACTTCGTACCGCAATTGCCCGGGGGGAAATCGTTCCGTTTTACCAGCCTGTAGTGAATGGTAGAGAAGGCACGTTGCGGGGCGTGGAGGTGCTGGCAAGATGGAAGCATCCGCAGGCGGGCTATATTTCTCCGGCCACATTCATTCCCATTGCTGAAAAATCGGGGCTGATTGTTCCTCTGACGCAAAGCCTGATGGCGCAGGTGACGACACAGATGAACGCGATTTCCACGAAATTACCGGAAGGGTTTCACGTCGGGTTGAATTTCAGTGCCCCCCACATTGCGATGCCGACCTTCCTGGATGAGTGCCTGAAGTACAAGGATAGTTTCGTCAGAAAAGATCTGAACCTGGTGATCGAAGTGACAGAGCGGGAACCGCTGGATATTGATGAAAACCTTGTCCAGACCCTGAATGTGCTCCATGAAAAAGGGTTCGCTATTGCACTGGATGATTTTGGTACCGGCTATTCTGGACTCTCTTATCTGCATGATCTGCATATTGATTATATCAAAATTGACCATAGCTTCGTCAGCCGGGTGAACGAGCATGCGGACTCTACCCGCATCCTCGACTGTGTGCTGGATCTGGCGCGTAAACTCTCCATCAGCATTGTAGCGGAAGGCGTAGAGACGAAGGCGCAGCTAGACTACCTCAATCGCAATAACATCGTCTTTCAGCAGGGGTACTACTTTTTTAAACCAGTTCCTTTTACCGAGCTTATTCATATTTTGTTGTCGAAGCCGAAGGTGAAAGTGGTGGTGGAGTAACCTGCAGAAGCTGCAGCTGAATTAAATCCTCTCAAACTTCAATGCGTTTGGGATCGTCTGCGGAAATGACCTTGATCCTGGGGCATTATCTGTAATACTGTATTTATATACAGTGCGTGGCGAGAAAGGCATTTATGAACACTCTCTTTTCTTATCATCCAAAGCAATACATTGAATTACCTTTATTTTTGGAGCGTGTTGCCTGTGGTTTCCCAAGCCCTGCGCAGGATTATGTGGAGGATCGCCTCGATCTCAACAGGCTGGCGGTCAGACACCCGAGTGCAACCTATTTCGTCAAGGTGAGCGGAGACTCGATGATTGGCGCCGGGATCGGCGACGGCGATCTGCTGGTGGTTGATCGCTCGTTAAATGCTGAACATGGCGATATCGTGGTGGCGTCGGTCGCCGGTGAATTTACCGTGAAAGAGTTGCAGACCCGTCCGGTCCTGAGACTCCTGCCGCATAATGTCCGCTATCAGCCGATCACCTTTCAGTCCGAAGAGGAGCTGCAAATCTTCGGGGTTGTTACCCACACACTCAAAACGCATAAACATGTTCGCGCTGGTTGATGTGAATAGTTTCTATGCCTCCTGCGAGAAGGTGTTCCGTCCCGATCTGGAGGGGAAACCTATCGTGGTAGTTTCGAATAACGACGGCTGCATTATTTCACTGTCGCGGGAGGCAAAGCAGCTCGGTATAAAAATGGGTGAGCCGTATTTCAAATTCAAAGAGAAGAGCTACCCCTCCCGGGTGTACGTCTTTAGTTCGAATTATGCACTCTATGCCGACCTCAGCAGCCGGGTGATGCAAACCCTGACCGATCTTGCCCCGGCAATAGAGATCTATTCCATTGATGAAGCGTTCGTGAATGTGTCAGGTGTCAGCCACTGCATGTCGCTGGAAGCATTTGGTCGCCAGGTGCGCGCGCAGATACTTAAAAATACGGGCTTAACGGTTGGCGTCGGTATTGCCCCGACAAAAACGCTGGCGAAGCTGGCCAACTATGCGGCCAAGCGGTGGTCGAGTACCGGTGGCGTGGTGGATTTATCGGATCGCGAGCGGCAGCGCAAACTGCTGGCGAATGTACCGGTAGACGAGGTGTGGGGCGTTGGACGGCGCATCACGAAAAAACTCAATGCGATGGGGATCTCCACGGCACTGGCGCTGGCGGATGCCTCATCCTGGGTCATTCGTAAACATTTTAACGTGGTACTGGAGCGCACGGTGAGAGAGCTTCGCGGTGAACCCTGCCTTGACCTGGAAGAGTTTACTCCCACAAAGCAGCAAATTATCTGTAGCCGTTCGTTTGGACACCGGATTACGCAATACGAAGAGATGCATCAGGCCATTTGCGCCTACGCGGAACGTGCAGCAGAAAAACTACGCGGCGAGCATCAATACTGCCGCTTTATCAGCGTGTTTTTGCGCACTAGCCCTCATGCCGACAACGAAATTTATTACGGCAATCAGGCTTCAACCATCCTGATGACGCCGACCAACGACTCACGCGATATCATCCGTGCAGCCACGGAGGCGCTGGGGCGTATATGGCTTGACGGGTATCGCTACATGAAAGCGGGGGTGATGCTGGCGGACTTTTTCAGTACGGGTGTCGCCCAGCTTAATTTGTTTGACGATAACCGTCTGCGCGTCAACAGTGCGGCACTGATGGACATGATCGATAGCGTCAATCATTCCGGCAAAGGGAAGATATGGTTTGCCGGGCAGGGGATTGAGAAATCCTGGGCAATGAAACGCGAGATGCTGTCTCCGGCTTATACCACGCGATACGCAGATTTGCCGGTGGCGAGGTAGAGAACTCCTGCGTTATTTCTTTTGCGTCAACCAGGTTGCCGCCGCCGTCAGCACGCCGATCAACGGCATTTGGCCCGCACCTGCCAGGAAGTTATGGCGATCGATGTCATTATTTTTATGGATATCAGCAAAGCGGGTAAGCGCCGTTTTTTCATCCGCAGCGCTGATCTCCTCAAACTGCTTTTCAAACCCCTGAGCGGTCAGCTGAGAAGCTGCATCGATGTTTGCGCTCTCGATCGCAACGAGATCCGGGCCTTTCCTGAAGAAACTGTAATCGGGCATATGTGCTCCATAAAGAAGAGGATACGGTGAAAATACTCTATTCCTTATGGTCAAAAAGTGCACGTGATTTGCGGGGGGAATGTTCAGTTTTTCTTCATGATCTCAGGCAGTAATTGCTCAATCACGCTGACGACACGTCGGACGCGCTGTGGAATAAAGCGGGCATCAGGGAAAACGGCATAGAGGAATCGGTCGGGTAACCGCCAGGCGGGTAAGATCGGCACCAGTGTGCCATTTTTCAATGCTCTGGCCGCAAGCGGTAGCTGCATGCCTCCGATTCCGATGTCTGACTCCAGCGCCTGTAATAGCGCGTCGCTGGTATTGGCGCGGAAAACGGTATTCACCTTCACGTCGAGGGTCTCTTCCTGAGAAAGCAGCCGCAATGGGGCATCCAGCGGGATGCCGCTAAATCGTACATGTGGCAGCGTCGCCAGCTCGCTGACGCTGTGCACCGCCTGAAATTCGGGGGTGGCAAACAGCGCGGTTTCAACACGTGCCAGCACGCGAGCCGCATGCGCCATAGGAGGCTCACTGCTTAGTCGTATTGCGACATCCACCCCTTCTGTCACCAGGTCGGCAATGCGGTCATCGAGGGAAAGCATCAGGTGCAATTCTGGATGCAGGCGTTGCAGCGAAAGCAAATGTGGCAAAAAGATCTGGCCCAGCCCGCTCGGCAGCTGGACATGCACTCTCCCCTGAAATTGCTGATCGACAGGATCCAGCCGCATCTCAGCTTCCCGCATGGCATCCAGCACAAGCTGCATATCACGGCTGTAACGCTCTCCCTGTTCAGTCAACTTCATTGATCGCGTTGTACGATGCAGCAACACGACACCAAGCTCTTGTTCAAGGGCGGCGATCTGCTGGCTGACCGCAGATTGCTTCATCCCGCTCTGGCGGGCGGCGGCAGAAAAGGAACCTGCTTTTGCAACGCAAAGAAAGGTGGAAATGGCGTTGAGTTTATTATTCATTTAATGATTTTTCTGATAAGTGCCATCGGTTTAAGGGGATATCCAATAAAAAAATAATATATGACACTGCGCCTGTCACCCTTTCTGGAGAAACTTCATGAATAAGATGCCGCAACAAAACGTCGCGCTGGTCGCTGGTGCCAGCGGAATTGTGGGTAGACAGCTCGTCAAAACGCTCCTGCACAATAAATGGCAGGTGATCGGTCTCAGTCGCCATGCAGTGACCCATCCGGATGCTATTCCGATGGTGAATGTCGATTTACTGGATGCGCAGAACAGCGCAGAGGTGCTGCAACCCCTGAGTGGTATCACCCATATTTTTTACAGCGCCTGGGCGAACGCGGCAAACTGGACAGACATGGTCGAGCCGAACGTTACGATGCTGCGTCATCTGGTCAGTCATATCGAAAAAACAGCACCGCTGCAGACGGTCAGCCTGATGCAGGGGTACAAAGTCTATGGTGCACATCTGGGGCCGTTCAAAACCCCGGCACGCGAAAGCGATCCGGGCGTACCGGGTGCAGAATTTAACGCCGCTCAGCTCACGTGGCTCAGCGATTTTCAGCGTGGGAAAAGCTGGCACTGGAATGCCATCAGACCGGGCGTGGTGGGAAGTACCGTGCCCGGCAACACGATGAATCTGGCGCTGAGCATCGCTCTGTATGCGTCTTTGTGTAAGGCTCAGGGGCTACCTTTGCGCTTTCCCGGTACCGAGCAGACCTGGCACAGTATCGTTGATCATACCGACGCCGGGTTGCTGGCCGAGGCAACGCTGTGGGCTGCCACGACATCTGCGGCGCAGAATCAGGCTTTCAACGTGAATAACGGCGATATCTGGCGCTGGAGTGAGCTATGGCCGCGCATCGCACGCTGGTTTGAACTGGAATCTGCTCCGCCCGTGAGGTTGTCATTTCATCAGCTGTTTAAGGACTATCGTGAGGTATGGCGCGAGCTTGCCAGAGATCGGCTGGTAGAAACGGATATTATGCAGCTGAATGACGGACATTTTGCCGATTTCGTCTTTAGCTGGAATTACGACATGTTCGGTGATGGCAGCAAGCTTCGGCGGTCTGGCTTCACGCGAATGCAGGCAACCGATGAGATGTTTTTCAACCTGTTCGCGCAGCTGAGAGCGGCACGTATTATTCCCTGACTGTAAGGGCGTCCTGGTGCAAGCCAGGACGCGGGGACACTTACTCAACTGTTAACGCATTGACGACGTCGGCGACGCTTTTAACACTACGGATATTTCCGATGCCTGTGCCAAGCGCGATATAACCTTCATCGGTGTTGTCTTCCAGCATACCCAGGCGTAAACCCCGTAATCCTCCCATCACCTTGCCCAACTCTTCGTTGCTTGCACCTGTTTTATCCATCAACGCCAGTTTTTCCGCCAGCTTGCCGGGAAGAGAACGGTAGTAATGGGGCACGGTGCGGAAAAGCAGCAAATCGAGACCGTTGGCGGCAATAATTTTATCTTTGACCCCCTGCGGCACGCGGCTTTCTTCTGTGCTGATAAAGACCGAACCGGCAAACACGCCTTCAGCGCCTAATGCATGGGCCGCTCTGGCGGTGCGGTTATCGGTAATACCCCCCGCAGCCATCACTGGAATGTGCTTCACGGCATCGGCAATCAGCGGCACGATGGAAAAGGTGCCAAGCACCGTTGCGGGCAATGTGCCCCCTTCGTCAAAACCGGTGGCGACGATAATGTCTGCTCCCAGGTCTTCTGCGAGACGAGTGTTTTCAGGCGTTGGGTTGATGTCGCGGTAGATAATGGTGATACCTGTCTCTTTTAACTCGTTAAAAAGCGCTGGAATAATGCTGCCTTCCCCATAACCCGTATACACCACGGCCCTGATACCTTCTTCTTTTACCACCTGAAGGATAGGCCCGGTCCAGATGTCATTAACGGCTGTGGGGATCAGGTTCACGCCAAAGGGTTTTTCGGTCAGCCGTTTGGTTTTACGAATTTCCTCACGCATTTTTTCAGCGGTCTCTTTCGGCGTAGAGACCGCGGTATCGGCGGTTAAACCTGCATTTGGTCCCAGCACACCGAGCCCTCCGGCATTGCTGACTGCGGCGACTAATCGTGCATCAGTGAGCCAGGATAAAGGCCCCTGAATAACAGGTTTTTCGATACCCAGGATCTGACAGATACGGTTATTTTTCATAGCAGACTCTCCCTCATGTTTGAATGGGGGAGAGTGTAGGGCTCAATATTGTTAGGAAAAATAGCCAAAAAGATTCATCACTGTTATAAAATTCATAACAATAACTTTATCCTGCTTGCGGCAAAAACATCCTTTATGCAAATAAACCTCTTTGAATCTATTAGGATTTTTATTGAAATTATCGAGTCAGGGAGTCTTACCCAGGCGGCGGAGAATCTGCAAATCCATCGTCCGGCAGTCACCAAAGCATTACAGCTTCTGGAGCAACACAGCGGCACACGTTTACTGCAACGAACAACGCGTCGTATCAGCCTGACACCTGATGGGGAAGCGTTTTACCGTCAGAGTAAACCTCTGCTGGTGCAGGCTGATGAATTACTGGAGTCGTTTGGCAGTGGCCGGGCAATACACGGTCAGTTACGTGTGGATATGCCCATCTCTTTTGCGGCGTTGCGGGTGATACCTAATCTGCCTGATTTTTATCGCCAGCATCCTGAAATCGATATTATCCTGAGCAGTTCTGACCGTCGTCGGGATATGCTACGAGAGGGCCTGGACTGTGTGCTACGGGTGGGAGAACTCGACGATGGTGACTATATCGCGCGTAAAATCGGGAATATCAAGATTACGACTTGCGCCAGCCCGGCCTGGCTTGCGAAAAACGGCACGCCTGCAACGCTGGATGATTTACGCGAACATCAGGCGATCAACTGGGTTAACAACAACAGCAGACAAATTTATCCGTGGACTTTTACAACGCCAGAAGGGACTGCTGAGATTAAACTTCCCGGAAAACTTGTGGTGGATAACTCCGAAGCCTACATTGCGGCAGGTCTGGCCGGACTGGGATTAATGCAGGGGATGAATCTCTTTCTGCAGCCTTACATTGACCGCGGTCTTCTGGTTGAAGTCTTGCCAGACTACCGATCTCCGGACCGAAAATTGTCACTTCTCTATCCACACCGTCACCTCTCCCGAAAAGTGCGGGTATTTACCGAGTGGCTGGAGAGTCTGGTGTGAAAACAGCCAGTTCGTGACACAGCGCGCCAATCTGTTCCACGGCATTCAGCAGGAGGAGCGTTGGTTCGTTTGCGCAGTTTAGCCGCAGAAAGTGCGTTAATTCTGCGCCAGGGGAAAACAGCGGGCCAGGGCTGACGCCGATGCCCAACGCCAGCGCACGTCGATGCACCTCCAGCGCGTTGATCTGCTGAGGAAGTTCTACCCACAACAGGAAACCGGCAGTGGGCACGTTAACACGTGTACCCGGTGGGAAACTCGTCTCGACCCGCGCAACGACGGCGTCTATTCCCTCTGCGATCCGGTGCTTTAACCGCCGCAGATGACGATCGTAGTCGCCACTTGCGAGGATCTCGCTCGTTGCGGCTTCCAGCATTGGCGCACCTGCCCACTCTCCGGCCATACGCGTCTGCAATACCTGCGCGTGGTAGCGCCCGGCGGCAATCCAGCCGATCCGCCAGCCTGGCGCAAGCGTTTTAGAGAGCGAACTGCAGTAAATCACGTTTCCGCTCTGGTCGAACGCTTTGCAGGCCGGAGGGCGTTGCCCTTCGCCAACGAGGTCACCATAGACATCGTCCTCAATTAAAGGGATCTCTGCCTGCTCAAGCAGAGCAACAAGCTCTTGCTTGCGTGCAACGGGCATACTGGCACCCAAAGGGTTTTGCACGGTGGGTGAGGCCAAAACGGCAGCGGGGCGGTGGTAGCGAATGGCGTCAGCCAGCGGTTCCAGTAACAGGCCTTCAACGGGATCGGTCGGGATCGCTAAGGCTCTTAGGCCTAAATCTTCCAGCAGCAGGAGTGTACCAAAGTAGGCAGGCTGCTCAATCGCTACGACATCACCTGGCTGGCACACTGCCTGAAGGGCAAGGCGCAGCGCCTGCGTTGCACCCGCGGTGATGATGAGATCATCCGCGCCGAAACGAGCCCCCCATTGCGCAGAACGCGCGGCAATCTTACTTCGTAAATCACGCCTTCCCGGAGGCAGGCTATAGCTTTGTCCGTGTGCGTCCAGACGGCGGACGGCAGAGTGCAACGCCCGTTGCAGCATATCGCCGGGTAGCCATGCGGGGTCAGGCAGGGCTGCGCCCAACGGTATCAGACGGGCTTCTGCACTGCTGAACAGCGAGCGGGCCACGGCGGACATTGCCACAGGGACCGGACCAGGTACGGAGTGCGAAGGTTCCGCACGCGGAGTGATGCTGGTCTGGCAGATGAAGTAGCCCGAACGCGGACGCGCCACAATCAGCCCCTCTGCTTCAAGGCAACGAAGGGCTTCCAGCGCCGTCGGAAGGCTAACGTGTTCGCGTTCGGCCAGTTTACGCGCGGAGATCATCCGGTCGCCTACACGCAACGCACCTGAAGTCAGTGTTAGACGGAGCATCTCAGCTATTCGGCGGTAATGTGGGGACGACGGAGATGGGGCAGACATGGGCATCTGTTCAGGCTGATTTTCGATAAAACTGACTATACAGCCAATGATGCGCGCCATCTATAGTGTCCGACATGTTCAGGACAAGGAGGCATTATGCAGAGCAATAATTTCAACATCTCTACTTATTTCAAACGCATAAACTACACCGGACCGGTGGCTGCCGATACGGCCACGTTACATGCGCTTATGCGTCATCAGCTCTTTTCAGTTCCCTTTGAAAATCTGGACGTGCAGGCGGGCAAAATTGTCTCGCTGGCACCAGACGATATTGCCGATAAGGTGTTAACGCAGGGGCGCGGCGGTTACTGCTATGAGGTGAACGGTCTTTTTGCCATGGCGCTGGAGGCGGTAGGTATTCCTTACCGTTTCGTGGCGGCACGCCCGATGTTCTACCCTGCGCGACGACCGAAAACCCACATGGCGCTCATCGCTGAGGTAGATAGTCGACAGTGGCTTTGCGATCTCGGGTTCGGCAGCTACGGCATCCGTGCACCGATGGCGCTGGACACGCTTGATGTCGATATCACCCAGGATTTCGACACGTTTCGGCTTAGCCGTAGCGCAGAGGGCGAATATCTGCTTCAGGCAAAAGTGGAGGGGGAATGGGCCCGTCAATACGGCTTTGATCTCACGCCTCAGGAATGGATTGATTTCGTTCCGGCCAACTACCTTAACTCCACGCATCCGGATGCCATCTTTGTCCAGAAGCTGGTGGTGGTGCAGCATCGCCCGGAAGGACGTGAGATTTTACTGGGCGATGTGCTGAAGACGATCACTGCGGATGGGGTTGAAATACAGCAACTGGCGGAGGAAGAAATCTCCAGTATGCTGAAAGACCGTTTTGCGTTGACGACGGCGTAAAACAGAAGGGGCGGCCTGCTGTCACACTGCCCCGAGAATCGCCCATACGGCTGGTATGGGCGGTGCGATATTATTTCTTCTTATTCATCATCGCTTTTAAATCGGCAAACGGGTTAAACGTGGCAACGCCCACGTCTTTTTGCGCGTCTTCCCCTGCAACCACGGTGGTACCGTACTGATCCGCTTCGGTGTATTTCGAGTGTTCATGGTCATGGCAGAACAGGCACAACAGTTCCCAGTTGCTGCCATCTTCCGGGTTGTTGGTATGGTCGTGATCGATATGGTGAACCGTGAGTTCACGCAGATTGGAATAAACAAACTCTCGCGAGCAGCGACCACACACCCATGGATAGATTTTTAATGCTTTTTCGCGATAGCCGCTTTCCAGCCGCGCGTAGTTTTTAGGGATCAAAGCCATTGCCGGTTTTACCTGCCATGAAAAGAGTGGGGGATATTATATCCCATTATGGAGCGTAATGACGAACCCCTCAATTCAGTCAATTTATTTGAATCATTCCGTTAAATAAACGGCATTTATTCTCACCGGGTAATGCGTAAAGTAGGTGAGATGCAAAGTCCCATCAGGATAAATCGTTATGAAAAAGATCGGGTTTCTGTCGTTTGGTCACTGGACACCTTCACCGCAGTCCGGTACGCGTTCAGCAGCGGATACATTGCTTCAGTCCATTGATTTGGCCGTGGCGGCCGAAGAGTTGGGTGCAGACGGCGCGTATTTCCGTGTGCACCACTTTGCCCGGCAGTTGAGCTCCCCGTTCCCCCTGCTGGCCGCAATAGGCGCCAAAACGAAAACCATTGAAATCGGTACTGGCGTCATTGATATGCGCTATGAAAACCCGATGTACATGGCAGAGGATGCTGGAGCCGCGGATCTGATCTCAGGTGGGCGTTTGCAGCTTGGCATCAGCCGGGGTTCCCCGGAGCAGGTTATTGATGGCTGGCGTCATTTTGGCTATGTCCCGCAGGAAGGGGAAAACGAATCTGATATGGCACGCCGCCATACCGAGGTACTGCTTGAGGTATTGCGTGGAGAAGGTTTTGCAAAACCGAATCCACAACCTATGTTCCCGAACCCGCCGGGGTTGCTGCGCCTTGAACCTTATTCCGCCGGTTTGCGCGAGCGTATCTGGTGGGGCGCCGGTTCGAATGCGACGGCAGTGTGGGCGGCAAAACTGGGAATGAACCTGCAAAGTTCTACCTTAAAAGACGATGAAACCGGTGAGCCGTTCCATATTCAGCAGGCAAAACAGATCCGCGCTTACCGTCAGGCGTGGGCGGAAGCGGGGCATACGCGTCAGCCACGAGTCTCGGTTAGCCGCAGTATTTTTGCGCTGATGGACGATCGCGATCGGATGTACTTCGGCTCCAGCCGGAGCGACAGCGATAGCGTCGGTTATCTTGATGAGAAAACGCGTGCGATCTTCGGACGTAGCTATGCCGCAGAGCCTAACAAGCTGATTGAACAGTTGAAAAAGGACGACGCGATTGCCGAAGCCGATACGTTATTATTGACCGTGCCGAATCAACTTGGTGTGGATTACAATGCGCACGTGATTGAGTCCATTCTCAAACATGTCGCACCGGCAATGGGCTGGCGCGAGTAGCCATTCTGTAATTAGCCGTGAGATCGTAATGGAAAACCTGGCCCTCTGGTATCGACGTTTTGGCGAGCCAGATTCTGTTCTGCAGCCGGAAACAGCGCCATTGGGCGAGCTTGCTCCAGGTCATATTCGTGTGCAAATGCTGTTTTCCCCGGTGAACGCGTCCGATCTTATCCCCATTACCGGGGCCTATCGCCACCGGACGCCGCTACCGGCGGTGGCAGGGTATGAAGGCGTCGGGATTGTGACCCAGGCACCAGCCCCCTTCACGGGGCTGGTGGGCAAGCGCGTCTTACCCTTACGGGGGCAGGGAACCTGGCAGCGCTATGTTGATTGCCCGGCTGAGTATACGATCCCGGTTCCGGACAATATCGACTCACGCCTGGCCGCACGGGCCTATATCAATCCGCTGGCGGCGCAGATGATGCTCGCTCACTATCCACCACAGGGAAAGCGGGTGTTGCTCACGGCTGCCGGTTCTGACTGTGCCATTCTGCTCGGGCAGTGGGCGCGTCAGAGGGGAGCACAAGCGGTATACGGTATTCACCGTTCACCTGTACATGCTGAAAGGCTGGATGCGATGGGGATCATTCCCGTCGCGCAACAGGATACGAAGAGAATCGGCGCTATCGCTGCGTGTGCCGATGTTGTTTACGATGCGACCGGAGGAGCGCTTGCGGAAGCTATTCTCAACGTGATGCCCGAGCAGGGCATGTTTGTTTGCTACGGACTGCTCTCCGGGCAAACCTTCCGTCAGCAGCGCCCCATGCCGCGCGTGGCATGGTTTCATATTCGCAACTATCTCGATGCCCTCAGCGTGGAGGCGTGGCATGCCGAGTTCGAACGCATCTGGCCTCAGTTGCGTGGTAGCCAGTACAGCCATGCCACGGTGTACCCTCTGACGGAATGGCAGAGGGCGCTAAGTGCGTACCGTGAAGGTGGCAGGATCGGCAAGCCGATCCTGTCGATGATAGCGTGACCGTTATTGATGGCTCATATCGCTCAGCAGCACCGCGATACTTTGCCCGCCAGCCGTCTGTTCCAGGCCAATCTTCACAATGATGGTCAGCGGAACGGAAAGCAGCATCCCAACGGGGCCGAGCAGCCAGCCCCAGAAAATAAGGGACAAAAAGACCACCAGTGTGGACAACCCCAGTCCACGCCCCATCATCCGTGGCTCAAGAATGTTGCCGAACACCAGATTAATCACCAGATATCCAGCCAGCAGAATCAACGCGTCATAGAACCCGCTGAAAACCAGCATCTGAAGAATAGGCGGGATTGCTGCCAGCACGGAGCCGATGTTAGGGATGTAGTTCAGCGCAAACGCCAGCAGTCCCCAGACAAATGCAAAGCGGACATCCAGCGCCATGAGCATTCCCCAGACCACCCCTCCTGTGACCAGACTAATGGCCGTTTTTAACACCAGATAGCGGGAAACGCTGTCCAGCGCGCGCTGAATTGCCCCCATACCTTCAACCGGACGAACCATGATCTGCTGCAGCTTTGTGGGAAGCTGCGGCACCTCCAGCAACATGAACACCACCGTTAAGAACAGCAGGAAAATAGAGGTCATGGCATTGGAGAGTTGCGCCAGCAGACTGGTGACAAGCGTCATGGCCGCGTTGGGATCGATATATTTCAGGAGCTCCTCAACCGAGACTTCTATGCCTGCACGCTGCAGCCAGGGTTCAATTTGCAGGAGCGGTATCGCCAGTGACGAACGGTATTTCGGCAATGTTCGCGCCAGTTCATTGAGCGACGTCCCCAGATAAGCGACGAGCAGAACCATCGCAATAATAATGATGCTGATAAGCAGGGTGATCGCCAGCACGCGCGGGATGCGTAACCGTGTCATGCGCTGTACCAGCGGGTTAAGGATCACCGCAATAAACAGCGCCAGAATAAAGGGGACAATGATGTCGGCGGCAAAACGAACGCCTGTCAGAATGATCACCAGCATGCCCAGCATGATGACAATTTTTAACCCGTTCAGGGTAATGATGGGTTTAGCCATGGTGACTCCGGAATAATCTTTTTATTTATAATAAATGCGAAACCCGCTGTAATAAAGTAACCAAAATCAAACGGGGTGGGTAAAGAATTGCAAAGACTTTGAGTAAAATCCTGACTTATGGTACAAATCTGGCGTGTTTAACTACCGAGGACAATTTTGATCCGCAAAGACGAGAAGCAACACCGCGGATAATTGTAATTTTATGGACAATTTGTTCAGGACGTACTTTTCAAACAATACTGCTGTATTTTCCTCTTCCTTCTGCCTGCTTTCTGGTGAGCAACACTGGCGCACCGCACTATAGTCACATCTTCTGCCTGAGCTGGCGCTACGCGCTTAGCTGTCCGATTTAATTTCATATTTTTTGGTTTGCTGTTCGCGGCGGGCCACGATGGATTATATTCTCAAGCAGGAGAAAAACATGTTTTACTGGATTTTATTAGCTCTGGCTATTATCGCTGAAATTACCGGCACGTTGTCGATGAAATGGGCAAGTGTCAGCGATGGCAACACCGGTTTTATTTTAATGCTGGTGATGATTTCACTTTCCTATATTTTCCTCTCATTTGCAGTAAAAAAAATTGCGCTGGGTGTGGCCTATGCCCTATGGGAGGGGATCGGTATTTTGCTGATTACACTGTTCAGCGTCATGATATTTGACGAAACGCTCTCCACGATGAAGGTTGCCGGGTTAACGACCCTGGTTGCGGGTATTGTGCTGATTAAATCGGGTACTCGTAAGCCGACAAAACAGCAGAAGGAGCAGAACCATGCAACAGTTTGAATGGGTTCATGCGGCCTGGCTGGGTTTTGCCATCGTGCTGGAAATTCTGGCTAACGTCCTGCTGAAATTCTCGGATGGTTTTCGCCGTAAAGTGTACGGACTGATGTCGATTGCGGCGGTTCTGGGGGCGTTCAGTGCCCTGTCCCAGGCGGTAAAAGGAATCGACCTTTCTGTTGCCTATGCGCTGTGGGGAGGGTTTGGTATCGCCGCCACGCTGGCAGCAGGTTGGGTGCTCTTCGGTCAGCGTTTAAATAACAAAGGCTGGGTAGGATTGATATTACTGCTTGCTGGTATGATCATGATAAAACTCGCCTGATATACTGACAGCCATTATTTACAGGCAGCGAAATTCGCTGCCTGTAGTACTCTTAGAAAAGCATAACATTGAAGAGGATGGCTGATGTATCGCACATTGAGCTGGCGCAATATTCCTACTGCGAGAACATTGTTTGCCATGGTCTTCATCGCGGGGATCGGCTTAATCATTTCCATTGTGGCACTGCTCTATCTATCCCTGCACCTTATCAGCACGAAAACCAATGAAATTGACGAACACCGTTCGGCACTTTCCGTGCAGGGTGCCATTCAGACATCCGTCAACCGAGTCTCCTCTCTGGTCCTGGATAACGCTGTCTGGGACGATGCGGTACACGAGACGTACCGTCCAACTCTGGATCCCAACTGGCTGTATAACACCTGGGGCGCTGGCTTTAAAATTAACAACCTTTATGACGGCACTTTCGTGCTTGATGAACACTTCAATGTCATCTGGGGATCGTTTCAAAGCCAACCGTTCAAAGAGACGAACCTTGATTTTTTTGGTAAAGGCTTCAAAGGGCTTATTAACCAGTACGGACAAGCACTGCCCGGTGATAAAAATATCTATGCGGGCATCACCCGAACGCGTAACGGCATTGCATTTATTGGGATAGGGCTGATTCGCCCGATGGTTGGAGATTTACAGGTTACCGATGGAACACGCCGCTATCTGGTGATTACGCGTCATCTGAACGCGAAAATATTATCCGATCTGGGGACGACCTTTCAGATTGATAACCTCAATTTTACCCCTGAAAAAATCAATAATCTGAGTATGCCCCTGCGCAGTTCAGCAGGAGAGTTACTGGGATACCTGAACTGGCAGGCTCGTCTTCCGGGAGCGCAAGCCGCCCGGGCTGCATCGTCTGATATTACGCAGATTGTGGTGCTGGCGTCGGCGCTGATCCTGCTCTTCATTCTGGTGAGCGGTGTGGGGCTGTACAAACTTGCGCGTGGAGAAAATCAGGCGCGTATGGTCGCGAGAACGGACTGGTTAAGCCATCTGCCGAACCGACGTGCGCTGATCGAAGATCTGGATCGCGTGAGTTTACGCGGTGATATTGACGTCAAAAGCGTGGTGTTTATCGATCTGGATGGCTTTAAGGATGTCAATGACATCTACGGCCATAGCGTGGGTGACGATCTCATTGTAGTGATAGCGAAAACGCTGAATGAACGCGTCCCACCGGGAGGGATGCTGGCACGCATGGGCGGCGATGAATTTGCTATGACCATCGGTGGTGATGGCGCGGAAGCGCAGGCCACTGCGTTTGCCCGTTCGGTGCTGGATTTTCTCAACATCCCGATTCGGCTAGGGGAGCGCACAATCCATATCGGCGCCAGTATAGGTATTGCCAGCGGCACCCTGATCGAATGCACCAGTACTGAGTTGTTTCGCCGTGCGGATATTGCCATGTATCACGCCAAAATGAGTGGAAAAGGGCGCATCACCCACTACGACGCGGCGCTGAACAGTACCCGTGAACGTAAGCTGGCGATTGAGAATCAGATCAGAAGCGGCCTGGAGCGCGATGAGTTTGAGGTCTGGTACCAGCCAATTATTGACGCTCACAGCCAGAAAATGGGCAGTGTCGAAGCGCTGGTTCGCTGGCCGCGTCGACCGGGCGGGCCACTTGACCCGGACACCTTTATCACCATTGCAGAGACCAGTGGTTTGATTTACAAACTGGGCCAGTTTGTCTTGCAGCGGGCCTGTCAGGATCTGGAGCCATTCAGTGAGTTAAAACTCTCCGTGAATATCTCTCCTGCACAATTTCGCGATCCTGAATTTGAAGACAAAGTGGCCAGTGTGCTGGAGACCACGCGTTTCCCGGCCAACAGATTGCAGCTTGAGGTAACAGAGACCTATGTGCTGGAAAACCCGGAGCGAGCCCGCATGGCAATAGCCAATCTTAAAGCGCTTGGAACCGCGGTGGCGCTGGATGATTTTGGCACGGGCTATTCCAGTATTGGATATTTACGGCGTTTTAACTTCGACACCATTAAGATTGATAAATCACTGGCCGGGCTGGTGGGCAACGATGAACAGGCGGCAGCGCTGGTCAGCGGCACAGTGCGGATCGCCAATGCGCTGGGCATGGCGGTGGTGGCGGAAGGGGTGGAAACCGAAAAACAGATGAAACTGCTACGGCTGGCTGGCTGCGATCAACTGCAGGGTTTTTGGTTCAGCCAGCCGATGCCAATTGAGTCAATCAGAGAATTACATCAGATCAGGCAGTGCTGATTTACTGTTGCGCCAGCGCTTCCAGCTTGTCGCGAAAACCGGTAACAGACAACGCCCGGTTATCTGCGCGCCAGCGATCTTTCGCCGCAGGCGCGGAACTCTGGACGCCAATCAATTGCCAGCCATTATCCGTTTTCAGCATTAACGGTGAACCGCTGTCGCCTGGCAGCGTATCGCACTGATGCGAAAGCACGCTGGTTTGTGCCCAGCCCGTCACAACACAGTCGGTGTGAGTGTAAAGCGCATCCAGATGATCGACAGGGTAGCCTGACTGCGTCACCTTGCGGTCGGCAGCTTTCAGGGCGGCGGTGAGTGCGGCTTTATCTCCGTCAAATAACGGCAGCGGCGTAATACCTGAAGGCGGGTAGCGCAAAATGATCAGGCCAAAATCCCATGAGGCGGCTGCCGGTGGCACTATCCAGCCATCACCATCGGGTTTCAGGCGTTTGCCGAGAGAAGGGTCAACCCGGCCTTCAATACCGTGGATTTCATAGCGCCAGATTCCTTTTTGCGACACAAACCGCAAGGCAACCGCTTTGTCTGGCTTACCGTTTGGCGGTGTCAACAGACAGTGGCCGGCCGTCAGGGCAAGCTGCGGGGTGATCAACGTCGCGGTACACAAGTTACCGCTGGCGGTTTCCAGTTGCCCTATTGCATCCCAGGGCGCCTGGGTAGGATCGGTGACGCGAGTCCGGTCATCATGACCGAAAAAAAGCGTTTTTAGATCTTTCGCGCTAATGGTGTCATCACCGCCATCATCCGCATGTGAAAATCCAGAAAAAAGACCAAACGTTCCCAGTAACAACACAACAGATTTACGCATATCACACTCTGGTGGGGGTAATTATGATTATTAAAAGTGAACCCTATGAAAATACTATAGACGGGACAGCGCTAAAGTGGGAGTAAAATCAGCGTGCTACAATCAGGAAAGATAAAAATGGCTTGCGATGAGCGCGCATAAAATAAGCAGGATCAGGATCAGCTCAAACCGATAGCGTCGCAGCATACGCCCTCCGGATAAAAAAACGGCGCGGAACCTGTTCCGGTTCAGCGCCGGTTTACCAACGTGCCCCGAAGGGCACGATTAAGCTTGTACTCTTACGCAGCTGGCTGTGCAGCTGGTTTAGCAGCTTCGTGTTTTACTGCTTTTTTGTGGTGCTTTTTAGCGGCCTGAGCTTTCTGCTCTACAGCTGGTTTGGTCGCTTTTTTGTGGTGGTGCTTTTTAGCAGCCTGCGCTTTCTGCTCTACAGCTGGTTTGGTCGCTTTTTTGTGGTGGTGCTTTTTAGCGGCCTGCGCTTTCTGCTCTACAGCCGGTTTAGCGGCTTTTTTGTGGTGCTTTTTGGCAGCCTGAGCTTTTTGCTCGGTTGGTGCTGCGGTTGCTGGTGCAGCGGCTTCTTTTTTCATTGCTGCTTTATGATGTTTCTTATGGTGAACTGCTTTTGCTGGAGCAGCGGTAGTGGTTGCAGCTGGAGCGGCAGCCGGTGCAGCGGTTGCAGTAGTTTCAGCAGCAAACGCAGCAGAAGACAGACCCATAGCAGCGGCAACAACCAGAGCTAATACTTTATTCATTCTCATACCCTCGAATTTGGTTTTTCATTTAACCCCACTGCGGGGCCGTTGAAATAACTATATCCCTGTAAATTCGAGGTTTCCGTGAGTGATTGGTATCGCTGTGTAACCATATGTACAAAGGGTGGAAACGGTGAACGGACAGGGCCTGCGCCGCTGTCCGTTCAGGCCTGCGTTATTTTTTGAGTGCAGCCAGAATCGCAGCCGGAGGCTGGCTGCCAATGATGGTGCGTGACTCAGGCTCAATTACTACCATAACTGGCGTAATGCTCACGCCCAACCGTTCAGCCAGCGCGGATTGCCGCACGATCAAATCGGAGCACGCTGCGGTGGTGTCATTATCAGGTAAAAATCCCGCCATCGCTTTTTGCAGGCTTTTGACCTTATCGGTTGAACACCAGACGCGCCCCATATCTTCAATGACCGAGTCGCGAATGGCGTTGGGCGCAACGGTCAGAAACGACATCGTCAACCCGGCATCCGTATACTGCTTAACGTTTTTCACCACATTGCTGCAGTAAATGCACTGATTATCAATAAACACCAGCAGCTTATATCGCTCCGCGGGAGCCTGAAACGTGATGGGCTGGAGATCTGTCAGTGAATGGGTAATATCATTGAATGCGTCTTGTGGTGTGTTATCCGTGGCCGCGAAGGTACTTAAGCTCGTCGCACACACAATGGCCAACATCGTTTTCATTATGCCTTTCATCATTCATCCCTTTATTTTGTTAATCCCTGTCTGATAGCGGTTTAATTATTTGACAAGGAAGCGCAGTAATACACCAGGTGTGATCGGAACGGTATGCGCTAAATCATAGTCTTAAACAAATTCGGCGAGGGGGTAGCCGGAGCATGCTCCGGCTGAAAGAATTACAGATAACGTGAGGTCAGGTGTTCCCGGAAGTAGCTGATATTCAGATCTTCACCCGTTGCCTGGGTAATTAACTGCGACGTGGTAAAGCGGCTACCGTGCTGCCAGATGTTCTGGCGCAGCCAGTCAAACAGCGCGGAAAAATCGCCTTCAGCGATGGAGGACTGCAGACCCGGAAGCGCCGTTTTGGCCGCATGGAACAGCTGCGCGGCATACATGGCCCCCAGCGTATAGGACGGGAAGTAGCCAAAACCGCCGTCGGTCCAGTGGATATCCTGCATGCAGCCGTTGCGGTAGTTGTCTTTCGTGGATAATCCGAGCCAGGCCTGCATTTTCTCGTCCCACAGGGCGGGAATATCGTCCACCTCGATCTCGCCGTTGATCAGCGCACGCTCAATCTCATAGCGCAGCACCACATGTGCCGGGTAACTCACTTCGTCCGCATCGACGCGAATATAGCCCGGCTTCACGCGCTGGTTCCAGGCAATAAAGTTCTCTTCGCTGAACGCCGCCTGGCTGCCAAAGCGGGCGTGCACCGCAGGGAGGAGATGTTTGAGGAAGGCCTCACTGCGGCCGAGTTGCATCTCAAAGAACAGGCTCTGGGATTCATGGATGGCGGTGGAGCGTGCCAGAGCGATAGGCTGTCCTGCCCACGCTCGCGGCAGGTTTTGTTCGTAGCGGGCGTGCCCGGTTTCATGAATCACACCAAACAGCGCGCTCAGCAGTTCATCCTCATCATAACGCGTGGTAATTCGCACATCTTCCGGTACGCCACCGCAGAACGGGTGCGCACTGACGTCCAGGCGTCCGCCGTTAAAATCGAAGTCCAGCATCTGCATAGCTTCCAGCCCCAGCTCACGCTGTGTTGCTGTCGGGAAGGGGCCTTGCGGTGGAACAAACGAACGCTGAGCCTGTTTTTCCACCACGTTTGCCAGCAGGTCCGGCAGCCAGGATTTCATATCGCCGAACAGGACGTCCAGACGCGCGCTGGTCATGTCGGGCTCAAAAATATCCAGCAGCGCGTCGTACGGCGTACAGCCTTTGGCTTCGGCCCGCAGGCGAGCCTCTTCGCGACTGAGTTTGACCACCTCTTTCAGGTTGGCAGAAAAGCCCTGCCAGTCGTTGGCGGGGCGCTGCGTGCGCCAGGCGTGTTCACACTTGCTGCCCGCCAGGGATTTGGCTTCCACCAGCGATTCTGGCAGCAGCGAGGCCTGCTGATATTGACGCGTCATTTCGCGCAGGTTGGCTTGTTCGATATCATTCAGATTTTCATCTGCCGCCGCCGCTAACAGGTCGCCGACTTTTTTATCGGTCAGGATCTGGTGTTGCAGGACGCTTATCTCCGCCAGCGCCTCGCCACGGGCAGCGCTGCCGCCTGGCGGCATCATGGTGAACATATCCCAACTGGCGATAGAGGAGAGGTGGGAGAATCGGGAGAGACGCTGGAAGGTGCGGGTGAGTTGTTGGTAGTTGTTGTTTTTCATGAAGTCCTCGTGTCTGAATCAGCCGATGACAAAAATTAGCATCGGCTTGATTTAAACACGAAGGCGGTGGATTGTTAATGCAGACGTTTATGCAAACTGGCGCCAACCAGCAGCGCCGCGCACAGCATCAGCGCGATAAACCCGCCCACGCCGTTCCAGCCGTAGTTATGCCAGAACACGCCGCCGAGCGTCCCGGCAATACTGGAACCGAGATAGTAGCTGAACAGATAAAGCGACGACGCCTGACCTTTGGCCCGACGGGCGCGTGGGCCAATCCAACTGCTGGCAACCGAGTGGGCGGCGAAGAATCCCGCGGAGAAGAGCAGCATTCCAGCAAAAATCAGCCACAGGGAGGAGAAGAGCGTCAACAGCAGGCCGAGTAACATCACGCCTGTGAATACCAGCATCACCGGTCCCCGCCCGAAGCGTGCCGTCATCGCTCCGGCTTTTGGGGAGCTCCATGTTCCGGTCAGATAAGCGACAGAAAGCAAACCGACAACGGCCTGGCTCAGATGCCACGGTGAGAGCATCAGGCGGTAGCCAATATAGTTAAACAGCGTGACGAAGGAGCCCATCAGAAGGAAGCCGACCAGAAACAGGCGCGGCAGCCCTTTATCACGCCAGTGCAGACGGAAGTTGATAAACAGCGTTTTCGGGCGCAACGAGGTGGAGCGGAAATGGCGCGATTCCGGCAGAATTTTCCAGAACATCAGTGCAGAGGCAAGGGCGAAGCAGCCAATGACAGCCAGCGCAATGCGCCAGTTAAAGAGGTCCGTAAATACCCCACTCAGCAGGCGTCCACTCATCCCGCCGATGGAGTTCCCGCTGATGTACAACCCCATTGAGAAGGCAACAAAACTCGGGTGGATCTCTTCGCTGAGGTAGGTCATCCCTACAGCGGCAACCCCACTGAGCGATAAACCAATCAGCGCGCGCATCACCAGAATACCGTGCCAGCTGGTCATCATGGTCGAGAGTAACGTACAGACCGAGGCCAGCATCAGCGCGGTAACCATCACCGGTTTGCGACCGATGGCATCGGAAAGTGGGCCGGTAAAGAGCAGGCCAATTGCCAGCATCCCGGTGGAAATTGAGAGCGAAATGCTGCTGCTGGCAGGCGATACGCCAAACTCGTGAGAGAGAACGGGCAGGATCGGCTGAACGCAATAGAGCAATGCAAACGTTGCCAGACCCGCTGAGAAGAGCGCCAGCGTGACGCGCATAAATTGAGGTGTACCGCGTTTAATGAACTGAACCGGCTGAGATGCTACGGGTAAATCATTGATATCTCTGGCCGGATCGATATCAATGGCAGTTGTACGACTCACACAGTTTCCTTGCTTAAACATCCCCGTGATTTCTGGTGACGGGTATGATCACACGATCAGAGTAGGAAAATGTAAATATTCTGTCTAATATATTAATAATCTCAAATGATACTTTAAAAATATGAATATTGAGCTGCGTCACCTCCGATACTTTGTTGCCGTTGCCGAAGAACTGCATTTTGGCCGCGCGGCGGCAAGACTGAATATCTCTCAGCCACCGCTAAGCCAGCAGATTCAGATCCTGGAGCAGCAGGTTGGGGCGCGTCTTCTGGCCCGCACCAACCGCAGCGTAAGCCTGACGGCGGCGGGAAAACAGTTTCTGGCCGATAGCAGACAAATCCTGAGTATGGTCGAGGAGGCCGCGGCGCGGGCAGAACGGCTGTATCTCGGTGAAACCGGAGAACTGCGGATCGGGTTTACCTCGTCCGCACCGTTTATCAGCGCCGTCTCGGAGACGCTCTCCTCATTCCGCCGGCATTTTCCGGATGTTCATATTCAGACGCGCGAAATTAATACCCGCGAACAGATTGCGCCACTGAATGAAGGTTCGCTGGATCTGGGGCTGATGCGAAACACTCAACTGCCGGACACGCTGTCGTGGCAGGTGATCCTGCGCGAACCGCTGATGGCGATGATCCCTCACGATCATCCACTGGCTTCGCGTCCGTCTGTCACGCTGGCAGAACTGGCAAAAGAACCGTTTGTCTTTTTTGACCCGCAGGTCGGGACGGGCCTGTATGATGATATTCTGGGTTTGATGCGCCGCTACGATCTTGCCCCGGTTATTACTCAGGAAGTCGGGGAAGCGATGACCATTATTGGTCTGGTCGCTGCCGGGCTGGGCGTGTCTATTCTTCCGGCCTCCTTTAAACGGGTACAATTGCGCGAAATGCGCTGGGTTACCATCGCTGAAGAGGACGCTGTTTCAGAGATGTGGCTGGTATGGTCAAAACATCATGAACAGAGTCATGCCGCACAGCGTTTTAAACAGCAGTTAATTAGCGCCTCTGCCGGGCGATATTTATAGGGAAATACGGGCAAAAATGTGCAGTAAATCACATGGCTAAGTAAATATTTGACGACGGACATGGAAGTGCTTCACCATAGCCCACAGTTTATTTCGAAGCTCGAAAATAAGGGAGTACGAGGTGGTTGCTGATAGTCAGCCAGGGCATATTGATCAGATTAAGCAGACCAATGCTGGCGCGGTGTATCGCCTGATTGATCAGCTTGGTCCGGTTTCGCGTATCGATCTTTCGCGCCTGGCACAACTGGCACCTGCCAGTATCACCAAGATTGTCCGCGAAATGCTGGAAGCCCACCTGGTTCAGGAGACCGAGATCCAGGAGCCGGGCAGCCGTGGCCGTCCGGCGGTCGGGCTGGTGGTCGAGACGGAAGCGTGGCACTACCTGTCACTGCGCATCAGTCGGGGGGAAATCTTCCTTGCGCTGCGCGACCTGAGCAGCAAACTGGTGGTGGAAGACCGGCTTGAACTGCCGCTCAATGCTGAGGAACCGCTCCTCGATGCGATTGTCTCGCATATTGATAACTTCTTTATCCGCCATCAGCAGCGGCTTGAACGCTTAACGGCGATAGCCATCACCATGCCGGGCATTATTGATACCGAAAACGGCATTGTTCACCGTATGCCGTTTTACGACGATGTCAAAGAGATGCCGCTGGGTGAAGTGCTGAAAAACCATACCGGTGTGCCGGTCTATATTCAGCATGACATCAGCGCCTGGACGATGGCTGAGGCACTGTTTGGCGCGTCACGCGGTGCGCGGGACGTCATTCAGGTCGTCATCGATCATAACGTCGGGGCGGGCGTGATCACCGACGGACGCCTTCTGCATGCCGGAAGCAGTAGTCTGGTCGAAATCGGCCACACCCAGGTCGACCCTTACGGTAAACGCTGTTATTGCGGGAACCATGGCTGTCTGGAGACGATTGCCAGCGTGGAAAGCGTGCTGGAACTGGCGCAGGCGAGGCTCGGCCAGTCCATGAGCTCTTCGCTACACGGACAACCCTTAACGGTGGACTCCCTCTGCGCTGCCGCGCGTCAGGGCGATCTCCTGGCGAAGGACATTATTACCGGCGTAGGTAACAACGTTGGCCGCATTCTGGCTATTATGGTGAATCTCTTCAACCCGCAAAAAATCCTGATTGGTTCGCCGCTCAGCCAGGCGGCGGAGATCCTCTTCCCGGCTATTTCGGCCTGTATTCATCAGCAGTCGCTCCCCGCGTACAGCAAGAATATTGCGGTAGAAAGTACCCAATTCTCCAACCAGGGCACGATGGCAGGTGCGGCGCTGGTCAAAGATGCCATGTATAACGGCTCGCTGTTGATCCGCCTGTTACAGGGTTAACTCTTTTCTGCAGATGTAAGAAAAATTGCGCTATCTCAAGCCGGGTAGCGCATGCATCCCGTAGACTTCCCCCACTGAATTATTTACCTGGTTTATATTTTCGAAGCATACCCAAGAGGTGGAGTGAGTCATGCTTAAGCGTTTCTTTGTTACTGGTACAGATACCTCTGTCGGCAAGACAGTCGTATCCCGCGCATTACTGCAGGCTCTGGCTGCAAGCGGTAAACGCGTTGCAGGGTACAAACCGGTCGCAAAAGGCAGTAAAGAGACGCCAGAGGGATTGCGTAATAAAGACGCTCTGGTGCTGCAAAGCGTCTCGTCGCTGGAGCTGACATATGACGCGGTTAATCCAATTGCGTTAAGCGAAGAGGAGAGCAGCGTGGCGCACAGCGGTATGATTAATTACCCCCTGCTGTCTGATGGCCTGGCAAACCTGAGCGGGAAGGTTGATCACGTTGTGGTTGAAGGGACGGGCGGCTGGCGCAGCCTGATGAATGATTTGCGCCCGCTGTCTGAATGGGTCGTGCAGGAGCAGCTGCCTGTGGTGATGGTTGTGGGTATCCAGGAAGGGTGCATTAACCATGCGCTGCTGACGGCACAAGCCATAGCCAATGACGGCCTGCCGTTGATTGGCTGGGTGGCAAACCGCATCAACCCAGGACTTGCGCACTACGCTGAAATCATCGACGTGCTGAGCACAAAACTGCCCGGGCCTTTGGTCGGTGAGTTGCCGTACCTGCCCCGCGCAGAGCAGCGCGAGTTAGCGCAATACATCGATCTCTCTGCCCTCGGTGGCGTGTTGACCGTAGATAGAGTCGTGGCGTAACGTCCTCGACAGAACGGACGCCACCACGCAGGCGACCAGCAAACCGGGCAGCAAAAAATACTGCCCGGTCATTTCACAGACCATCAGCGCCGACATAATGGGCGCATGTGTGGTTGCGGCGAGTAACGTTGCCATCCCTGCCAGCCCCAGCAAAATCGCCGTCTCAGAGCCCGGTAACCACAGCGCGAAAAGTTGAGCAAACAGCATACCTGTCGCCATACCGACAAACAGCGTAGGCGTAAATACCCCTCCCGGCGCACCGGAGCCGCTGCTGGCCAGCACCGCCAGCAGTTTACAGATAAACACACCGGCAATGACCAACAGCAACGGGGGCGCGATCAGAAAAGCCTGAACCACGCTGTAGCCATTCCCCCACACCTTAGGTGTCAAAAGGGACAGCAGCCCGACGATCAAACCGCCGAGCGCCAGTTGCCACGGTGGTGAAAGTTTGAGACGCAGGAATAGCCCATGACTGAACGTCATCAGCCACATCAGCAGTGGGCCGCAGAGGCCCGCCAGCAAACCCATAGCGAGCAACAGGGCATAATCTGCCGCGGTGAATATGCCGCTCAGATGCACGTCATAGAGCGTGAGGGCTCCGGGCGCTAAAAGATGCGTCGTGAGCAGCGCCACCACCGCAGCAATAACCACGGGGCCAAGCGAGGCCAGCATCAGCGTGCCAAACAGAATCTCTGCAATGAACAGGCTTCCGGCTAGCGGAGCATGGTAGGCGCTGGCCATCCCGGCCGCGGCGCCGCAGGCGATCCAGAGTTTCCACTCGGATTTCGGCGTAAAGCGCCGGGCAAAAAAGGAGGTGGCGAGGGCGGCAAGCAGGATCATCGCGCCTTCGCGACCAATGGCACTCCCGCTGGCCACGACCAGCAGTGAGGCAAGGGATTTTACCAGACTGGCACCGTAGTCAAACTGACCGTCCCCGGTCTCCAGCGCTTCCATGTAATCGGTGGGGGCGTGAGGGCGCTGCGCGGTCATTCGCTGCCATCCCCATAACAGCAACCCGGCCGCCAGCCCCCCCAGGGCAGGCGTCAATGCACGCCGCCAGGGAGCGAGCGCGGCGGCGGCATTCACCAGGCTGCCGCTGTCGTTACTGAGAAACAGCCACTCCAGCAAATACATGCTGTGTCGAAACACCGCAACGGCCAGCGCGGCCAGTACACCGGTGACGGTAGCAATCAGCAGTCGGCGAAACATTGCCCGGATGTCGGGGTAAGCATGAAGACGTTGCATGGGTCGCGAGTAAACAGGAACGATACAATATTGTGGCGGGAAATCGCGGGGTTAGCAAAAGGTATGCGTGCGAAAAAGCCGGGCGACGCCCGGCCAGAAAGGTTAGCTGTCGCTGTGAATATTCAGCGCCCGACGCGTACGTCCGGAGCTCAGGTACTCGGCAATATAGTCCTGAGAAATCTCGCCGTTATAGCGCCCGTCCTCATCCACGATCGGCATCCAGCTGGTATTACTCTCATACAGACGTGAAAGCACCACGCGCAGGTTATCTTCCGCTTTGCCGGTGATGCGAAACGGATGCAGGATGTCGGCGCAGGTACCGCTGGCCTGACGCGCTTCGCGACGCTTCACAAAGCCCAGCGGTTTGCCATGCTCGTCGACCACCGTCACGGCGCGAATATCATTATCGTCCATGGTCGCAAAGGCGTCGGGAAGCGGCGTAGAGCCCTGTACCGTTATGGTCGGCTGCTGGTCGGTCACGTCGCCCGCCGATACCAGCAGCAGACGCTTCAGCGTACGGTCCTGACCGACGAACGAGCCGACAAACTCATTCGCCGGTTTCGCCAGCAGTTCATCCGGGCTGGCGCACTGCACGATTTTCCCCTGACGGAACACCGCAATACGGTCGCCGAGCTTCAGGGCTTCGTCGATATCGTGGCTGACCAGCATGACGGTTTTTTTTAGCTTGCGCTGCATCTCCAGGAACTGGTTCTGGATCACCTCGCGGTTGATCGGGTCCACCGCGCCGAAAGGTTCATCCATCAGCAGTACCGGAGGATCCGCCGCCAGGGCGCGGATCACGCCGATACGCTGCTGCTGGCCGCCGGACATCTCGCGCGGGTAGCGGTTGAGGAACTTATGCGGATCCATCGCCACCATATCCATCAGCTCTTCGGCGCGGGTTTTGCAGCGGGCTTTATCCCAGCCCAGCATGCGCGGCACGACGGTGATGTTTTCTTCGATGGTCATGTTCGGAAACAGGCCAATCTGCTGGATCACGTAGCCGATGTTGTGGCGCAGTGTGACGGTGTCCATCCCGCTGGTGTCTTCACCGTTGATCAGGATCGTTCCGCTGCTGGGGGTAATGAGGCGGTTAATCATCTTCAGGGTGGTGGTCTTTCCGCAGCCGGACGGGCCAAGCAGGACGCACATTTCCCCTTCCGGCACGTTCAGGCTGACGTTATCAACGGCCTTAAAGGTCTGGCCGCGCTTCTGTGAAAATTGTTTGGTGAGGTTTTCCAGTTTTATCATTATCGAATCCCCTTTGGAGTCAGAACCACCTGCAGACGGTGCAGCAGCCAGTCGAGCACAATCGCTAAAAGACAAATCATCAGCGCGCCCGCAATCAACATGCGGATATCGCTTCCGCCGATGCCATTCAGCAGCAGCAGGCCAAGACCGCCCGCGCCGATCACGGCGGCAATCGCCATCACGCCGATATTCATCACCACGGCGGTGCGGATCCCGCCGAAAATCACCGGCAGCGCCATCGGGATCTCTACCCAGCGCAGGCGCTGCCAGAAGGTCATGCCAATGCCGCGCCCGGCTTCGCGCAGGCCAGGCGGCAGGCTGTCGAGCGCCGTATGGGTGTTACGTACAATCGGCAGCAGCGAGTAGAGAAACACCGCCGTGATTGCGGGCAGGGCACCGATACCCTGACCGATCAGCGAAAACAGCGGGATCATCAGGCCAAACAGGGCGATGGACGGAATGGTCAGCACAATGGTGGCTATCCCCAGCACCGGCGTTGCCAGCCACCTGTGGCGGACAATCAGAATGCCCAGCGGGACGCCGATGAGAATGGCTAAGCCTACGGCCAGCGCCACCAGCCACAGATGCTGCAGCGTCAGGGTTAAGAGGTAATCCCAGTTGTCCAGAATGTAGTGAATTGTCTCCATAGCGCCTCCTACAGCAGCTGTTTGCTACGCAGGAAATCACGGGCGACCTGCTGCGGTGACTGATGGTCGATATCCACCTTCTTGTTCAGTTCGGTGATAACGTCGTTGTTGAGCTGTGCCGAGAGGGTGTTGAGCGCCTCTTCCAGCCCCGGGTTGGCCTCCAGCGTGTCCTTGCGTACCACCGGGGTGACCGCATAGCTCGGGAAGAAGCCTTTATCATCTTCCAGCACCTTGAGGTCGAAGCCCTTCACGCGCCCGTCAGTGGTGTAAATCAGACCCGCGTCGACGAAGCCGTCGCGCACCGCGTTATAGACCAGACCGGGGTCCATCTGGCGAATTTGCGGGCGGTCCAGGTCCATTTTATAGGCGGCCTGAAGCGGCTTCATGCCGTCGCTGCGTCCGGCAAATTCCAGGTCTAAGCCCAGCAGCCAGTTCTTGTCCGGGTTGGTTTTACGGATCTGCTCAATCTTCGCCACCATTTCCGACATGGTGTTGATGTGTTCCGCCTCGGCGCGCTTGCGCTGCATGGCGAAAGCGTAGGTGTTGTTCATGTCGGCGGGCTTGAGCCAGACCAGACCGTGCTTCGCGTCCAGGCGCTTCACCGTCTCCCAGGACTCCTCTGGAGACATGCGCTTGTTGATGTGGTTGAAGATGATCAGCGACGTGCCGGTGTACTCCCACGTCATATCAATCTGCTTGTTGATCATGGCGTTACGGGAAATTACCGTGGCGATATTGGTTTGCGGCTGAACCTGGAATCCTTTCTTTTGCAGATACTGCACGGTCATCGCCGAGAGAATGTGCTGCTCGGTAAAGCTCTTGGTCGCCAGAATCAGCGGGGCCGCCATCGCCTGGCTGGTGAACAGCGCCGCGGCACACAGCGCCGTCAGGCCGGAAAACAGTCTCATAAAAGCTCCTTATTATTGTTATCGAGCGAGATGGGGGCTCATCGCGCGACCCAGCGCCGCCAGCAGGGTATCGAGGATCAGGGCGAACAGGGCGGTGGCCGCCGCGCCGAGGATCAGGGTCGGGAAATCGTTCAGGTAAATGCCGGGGAAAATCAGCTCGCCGTAGCTGCTGGCGCCAATCAGGAACGCCAGCGGCGCGGTACCGACGTTAATGGCGGTGGCGATGCGGATCCCCGAAAGCATGACCGGCCAGGCGGTGGGTAACTCAACCTGACGCAGCCGCTGCCATTTGGTCATCCCGATGCCGTTTGCCGCTTCCAGCAACGACGGCGGAACCGCGCACAGCCCGGCATAGGTATTGCGCACAATCGGCAGCAGAGAGGCGAGGAACAGGGCGATGATGGCGGGCGTATCGCCGATGCCAATCACCACCATCGCCAGCGCCAGCACGGCCAGCGGCGGCAGCGTGTTGCCGACGTTGAAGATTTGCATCACGTATTCGGCGATACCGCGCGCGGCCGGGCGGCTCAGCAGAATACCGGCCGGAATACCCACCAGCAGGGCAAAAAACATGGATGAGAAAACCAGAATCATGTGCTGTTGCCCGAGATAAACCAGGTCAACCTGGCGCGCCTTAATCGTCTCCAGGCCGATCCCCCAGACGAGGAGGGCGAGGACCACGATAATGGCGCCGACAAACAGCAGCGAACGTTTAAGTAATGGGTGCATTGCGGTGTGTCTCCCTGTACGCATGCGTTATAGCAACCACCGGTTGCCTGTTGTTATGCCATGTTTCGGCAGGGGTATTTCACCTATAGCAAGCGTTTGGGAAGGGTTCCAGCGAAGGGGGGGAATCAGTAACCCTATGATTAATGAGTAAACCTTGTGTCAGGCCTGACAGGGTAAGGGCTGGCTAAGCCAGAGGCAGAATAGTCCTAAAGATACAAATGATGTGTGACACTGTCACATATTAACCCCCATTCATCGGAGCCATCGTCACAAAACAGACATTTCTGGAGCGGGGGCCGTCCCCGGACTGATATGCGGCAATCAGAGGACGGCGGATAAGACTTACACCATCCCGTTATTCCCGCGACGTAAAAATGCTGGACGCTGGTTAAGGCGCGCAAACCAGGCATCAATAGCCGGGACGGCTGGGTGCTCGAACGGCGTCATTTTCCAGCGGTTGACCGACAATCCCAGCACGATGTCCGCAAGAGTAAAGTTTTCGCCCGCTGCCCACGCCCCTGTGCGCTGGAGCTGCTGTTCAAGGATAGCAATACAGTGGTTCCACTCTTTAATGCCTGCGGCAATGCGGTCTGGATCGTTATAGTCCGGGTTCTTGCGCGCCAGCGCCGGGAAGACGTAACGCCAGGCATTGTTGAATTCTGTGGCTTGCCAGTCCATCCAGTGTTCGACATTCGCGCAGGCTTTTGGCTCAGAAGGGAGCAGATCGTCGCGTCCGGCTTTGCGCGCCAGATACCGGCAAATGGAGTTAGATTCCCACAGCACAAACTCCTCATCAATCAGCACCGGTACCATTGCGTTCGGGTTCAGGGCGCGAAATTCTTCCGTTTCCGTTGAGATAAAACCGATCCCGTAATCTTCCTGGCGATAATTCAGCCCGGCTTCTTCACAGGTCCAGAGTACTTTGCGAACGTTTATCGAGGTTGTTTTGCCGAGGATCTTGAGCATGGTGCAGGTGTCCTTTAGGGGTTATGTCTGGAAACAATACAACAGTTAGAGGGGAAGGATGGGGCAAAATTTGGTGGGGAATACGCAGGCCGGGCAAGCGTAGCACTCCCGGTAGGGTTGCCGTTCTGGAAGTCGCTACGCAAATTCAGGTTATTTTTGCCGTGATGTGAAAAATGTCAGTGCAGCCGAGGCCAGCAGCAACAGGCCACTCAGTGCAAACGTGCTCTGCCAGCCAGCATGGTCGAACACCATGCCGCCCACCGTTGAACCTATCGCAATACACAGCTGGATCACCGCGACCATCAGCCCGCCGCCTGCCTCGGCGTCATCAGGAAGAGTACGGGCAAGCCAGCTCCACCAGCCTGTTGGCGCCGCCGTGGCCAGCATTCCCCAAACGCCTGACAGCACCGCCACTATCCACACGCTGTTTCCGGCCGGGATTAACGTGCCAGCAATGGCCGCCATCAGAAGCGGGATCGCCATTAACGTCGGGTAAAACGCAGCGCTCAGAACCCGGACAACAACAAGCGTGCCAACAAAACCCGCTATACCGATGGCAAGCAGAATAAGCGATAAGCCGGAAGGACTGACGCGGGTGACGTTTTCAAGGAACGGCCGTATGTAGGTAAATAACGCGAACTGCCCCATGAAGAACAGGCCGCAGGCCATCAGCCCTGTACGGACCACGCGCTCGCGGAACAGACGAAACACGCTCCCGCGTGGGCTTTGCTGATTTGCCATGTCTGGCAGGCTAAAACACTGCCAGATAGCGGCGACGATGGCGACCGGCACCAGACACAGAAAAGCGCCACGCCAGCCAATGGTCGCGCCGAGATAGCTGCCAAGCGGGGCTGCGATAACCGTCGCCAGCGCGTTGCCGCCGTTAAAAATAGCCAGGGCGCGGGATACCTGATGTTGCGGCACAAGACGGAGAGCCGTCGCGGCAGACATCGACCAGAATCCACCAATCGCGATGCCGATGAGCGCGCGGCCTGCCATATACACCAGATAGCCGGTCGCACAGGCAATAATGATCCCCGATATCGCCATCAGCATCGTCATGCCCAGCAGCAGATATTTGCGATTCATTTTCCCGGCAAGGTGAGAAAGGCTCAGGCTGGTCAGCACCGCCAGTGCACCCGAGATGGCAATCCCCTGGCCAGTGAGCCCCTCTGTCACACCCAAATCCCGGGCGATGGGGGTGAGCAGGCTGACGGGCATAAATTCAGAAGCTATCAGGACGAACACGCACAGGGTCATGGCAAAAATACCGCCCCAGTGCGCACGCTCAGCGTTTGATGATGAGGTGTGGTTCAGTGTGGACATAGTCAGATTTCACGAAGCGCCACCCGCAGAAACGGGTGGCGTAGCAGGTTATTTCAGGCTGGTTTTGAAGAACTGCTCAAACTGAGCAAACGGAATTTTTCCGGCAGCGTTGTCGTAGAGATCAACATGATTTGCACCCGGGACAATCACCAGTTCTTTCTGTTTGCTGCCCACGGCTTTATACGCATCTTCAGCAAAATAGCGGGAGTGCGCTTTCTCACCGGTGACAATAAGCGTCGGGATGGTGATCTCTTTGGCATAACTCAGCAGCGGCATATTCATAAAGGATAAAGGCATTGTTGCCGTCCATGCGCCGGTTGAGTTGACGGAACGCGCATGGTAGCCGCGCGGCATCCGGTAGTAATCGAAGAACTCTTTCAGAACCGGATGGGGGTTCGCAGGTAATGACTCCGGCAGAATACGATCGGCGGCGGTCACCTTACTGTGTTCATCGACATAAATGTCATGGCCCGCATGGGCGAGGGTGCCACTCTCGGCATCTTTCCAGCGCTGCTCGTTCAGATACTGCAACACGGCGTGGCGGTCTGCCGTGGTGTAACGGTCTTTACCGTCGCCCACGCCGTGACCCATGGCGCGGCTCATGTCATACATCACACTGGTGGCGACCGCTTTCACACGGGTGTCCATAGATGCCGCATTGAGTGCCATACCACCCCAGCCGCAGATGCCGAGAATACCGATGCGGTTACGGTCCACCTCTTTTTGAATGCCGAGGAAATCCACTGCCGCGCTAAAGTCTTCGGTGTTGATGTCAGGGGAGGCCACGTTGCGTGGCTGGCCGCCGCTTTCGCCAGTGTAGGACGGGTCGAACGCCAGCGTCACAAACCCGTTTTCGGCCAGCGTCTGTGCGTACAGGCCGCTGGATTGCTCCTTAACGGCGCCAAACGGCCCGCTGACGGCAATCGCCGCCAGTTTACGGTCTCCACGATCTTTAGGAAGATACAAATCGCCCACCAGGGTGATCCCGTAGCGGTTCTGGAATGACACTTTGCGATGGTCGACCTTATCACTTTCAGCGAAGGTTTTGTCCCAGGTGGTCACCATTGAAACGGGTGCGTTTGGGTTGATGGTATCTGCATAACTCATTGTTGTAACTCCACTTAAAGATGCGCAGAGCAGCATCGCAACTGATAGTTTTTGGGTGAATGTTTTCATAAGAGGTACCGTGCGTTGTTGTGATGCGGCCATTATAGTTAGCAGAAAAAGTGCTGATTAGAGGGCGAATTCTGCTAGGATTCATATCATATTGTTATAAATATGGGGGCGGGATGGCGAGGCGGGAAAACTACAATGAGCTGTACCTGTTTATGCAGGTGGTGCGGGAAGGGAGCTTTACGGCAGCCGCGCAGCGGCTTGGGCTGGCACAATCCGGGATCAGCCGTTCGGTGCGCGAACTGGAAGAACGGCTGGGCGTTCAGCTGCTGGTTCGCACCACGCGAAAGCTGTCCCTGACTCAGGCTGGCGAGCAACTTTATCGCACCACGGAGTCGGGATTTGATGCGCTTGATAACGGCCTTGCCACCCTGGCGCATTTTCGCGAGACCCCCTCCGGCACGGTGCGCATTAATGCCAGCCAGCACGCCATCGACAAATGTCTGCTGCCGAAGCTCGCGGTGTTTAAGCAGCGCTACCCGGATATCCGGCTGGAGCTAATAAACGAGAGTCGGTTCGTTGACATCATCGCCGAGCGCTTCGATGCAGGCGTGCGGCTGGGGCCGGAAGTGGGGCAGGGAATGATCGCGGTACGCATCACCCCCGACATGGAGATGGCGGTGGTGGGCACACCGGAGCACTTTCGCCGCTACGGCTTCCCGCAAACGCCTGCCGATCTGACGCCTCACCCCTGTATTGCTTACCAGCTTGCTGACGGCAGTCTTTATCACTGGGAACTGGTGCAGGACGAAAAAATCGTTACCCATCGGCCGGAAGGACAGTGGGCGTTATCCGACAGCTATATGGAAGCCGAAGCCGCACGGCTGGGTCTGGGTCTGGCGTATGTGCCGGTTGAGCTGGTGGCAGACGATCTTGCACGCGGAACGCTTATCCGGGTGTTGCTGCGCTACAGCCTGCGTATGGAGGGTCTGTTCCTTTACTACCCGCACCGTAACGTGTCGCCCGCGCTGAGAGCGGTGATTGATACGCTGAAAATGTAGGCCGGGCAAGCGTAGCACTCCCGGTAGGGTTGCCGTTCTGGAAGACGCCTCGCAAACCTAAAAGTAACCCTGTGTAATTCAGGGATATCTCTTTTATTCAGGCGATCGCGGTCGTAAAGTGCCTGCGTTGCGGCACATCCGCAATCGGGCGTAGGAACCCGTATCTACAGAGCGATATTTATTTGTCGCGGCAGCGTTTCAATCGCTAAAATTGCGGTGGCGCTGGCGGAGCAGCCGCAAGGCTGGCCGTTTTCTCTGTGGGCGGTATTCCTACCTCTGTCAGCGCTACCCCCTCGAGCGTAGGAACTCATCGGGTGGTTCACCCAAATTTATACACTGAGGATGCCTTACGATGGCTACGATCCCAACCCTGACTTACCTCCCATCTGACGAAAGCGTCATTCTGCAACTTATCTCCCGACCACTTCCGGCTGACGCCGATCTGTTTGTCGTCGCCGACAACTGCGCTGCACTGGTGAGTGTGCTGGTCGAAATCGAAGATGCAACGATGTTTACGACGCTTTGCGAGCGTCTGCTGCACGCCCTGTGGAAGCTAAGGGAACTCTGCGATGTCGATCTTCCGCCAGACCTGATCGCACAACTGATCATGGGTGAGAAACTGAACTCCTGCGTGCCGGACTGCTGGCAGGATACCGTGACTCAGGTGGACTATGCTCTGGCGCTGACACAAGCGGTTAAGGGCGGAACGCTACCTGCGAATGTAGCGAAAGAGCTAACGGGCTTGCTGCACGATATGGTGTGGCTGCTGGCGGAGTTTGTGAAGGAGCCGCGCATTACTGCGCATTAAGGTTGCTGGTATGGAGGGGCGGTAGCGCCCCTTTGACGTCGTGATAAAAGTAATCAGTTCCTCGTATCCAGGAGTGACGTCCCGTAGGAATTGTCGATGGTACAAAGCCAGCGACCATCGCTCTCCTGTCGAAAAACATAGGTCGCGCGACGTGATATTTCCGTTCTTCCACCCTTGCCATCAGGAAAACGCAGAATGGTTTCCATGATAACAAGCGCATTGCCGCCACCTTCTATCACCTGCATCTCTCCTTGTTCGACAACCAGCTGATCCTGAAAATAATCTGAGATGGCAATAAACGCGCTGCGGATGTTTTCTTTACCTTTAACCGTCATGCCTGGCTTGACCACCAGAGCCGCATCTTCGGCGTAGTACTCCATCAGGGCGTCATAGTTTTTGGTGGTGATGGCGCGATCGCAGGATTCGATTATCTGGCGCAGCGGATGTGGGGTCATGCGCATTTCCTTTTTAAGTGATTAACACGTATTAACGTAACAGCCTGGTGCGTTTGTATAGCTACCAGGTTTTATGGGGGGAGTTCGGGGTTTAGGTAACGTTAGGGCGGCTATGAGCGAAAAGCGGACATTAATGATGAACGATTTATGACTCTCTTGGAGTCCTCTACGAATAGTCCTTAGCCCGACTGTGTTAACTCAATTTTTTAATGATCCAGCAGCCACTGCTGCATCTCGGACAGAACGTGTGGGGTAACGCGTCAGCGCGTACGGTCACATCGGTGGCTCGGATCAGCCAGTCGCAGATCCTGACGGGCAGGACGCGCTGCTTGCAGGTTTCTTCGTCCGCCTCAAGTTCCTCTCTGGAACTTGCGAAAGTCTCCTTAGATCGTCAATGTCGGCCGTTTCGGAAAGCGGGACACGTGCCATTTTTCGGCCAGCCGATTCCCGATCGACGCTGCTTGGTAGTGCGGATCACCTCGTGCAAAATGGCCGCGTTCAGGCCGACATCACGGCGGTGACGCAGGCCGGTAACCTCAGGCGCAAGCAGTTAGCGGGGCAGCTCGGCGTGTGGCCGCAGTCGGGCTGAGGGGGGGCTGACCGTTTAAGACAGGTAGTGACATAAACGCTCTGTCTCCTCTGACCGCGCTGCGGGCATTCTGTCGGGGTTTTTATCTCTGACGTTTTCTCAGATTTCACACAGTGACGCCGGCTCATAATTTGCCAATGTTCGCCCATCGGGCGGGCGCAGGCCACCGCAATGCTTCTTTTTCTTGAATGATCGCAACAGGTTCAGTTACTCTTGACTGGAAATGATTCTTGAAATTTAAGGGGGCGCAAAGTGTCTAATGTCTTAACCTTTTCAGCTGACGTAAAAGAAACCCCGATAGATGAAATGTCCTCGGATGAGTACATCGAAAGTCTTGAGAAGAAGTTCAAAAGCGCTACAGGTTCGGTCAATAAACGAAACTTATTCTTAAGAATCAAGTCATTGCTAGGTCAGAGGAAAATAAAGTTTCGCCTTTCTCCTCCCTCCGACTGGCAAACAAATAAAAAATCTAATGTCTTGTACTTTTCTCAAGAAAAAGTAGTTTATACCTTAGGTCCGATGAAAGAGTTTTCTGTAAAAGAAGGATGGGAGCTCAAGACCATCTCTCTAACTGGGAACGCTGCTATAACCGTTCAAGAAATCATCAATTATTTAGAGGGCATACAGCATGGCAAAGAAACCGTTAAAGAAACCCGAAAGTGATCTCCGCGCAAATTTTGCAGAGAATAAGAAAGCCTGGGTTAATGGTGCTAAAACAGTGAACAACACCATTGCAGAACAGGCAGGACAGGACCTGAAAAACGGTGATGGTCGCTTAATGAAGACTTACAATGACAACAACCGTACAATTGATGATATTGATAAGAATGGTTAACGGTGGGGGCCGCAGTATAGTGCGGCCCTGACCTACGAAGTCTCCACCCTCCCTCCTGATTAATCTTTTGCTATTCAGAGTTGCGCAGGCAATGTCTGACACAGAGTAGGTTCACCAGGCCTAGTTTGCCTTCCGTCTCCTGCACTAGCGCGTATTTCAGTCCCATTAACCGTATGGAGCAGGGGCTATCAGTTTCTGAAGGCGCTACGCGGAACCGTCCGCCTGAAGATAAGTCATAGCGCTTCTTCTGTGCGTCACAAACGACGCTGTTACGGGAACGGGAGAATTGCAAGATTGTGACCTGCCCCCACGATTAGATACAACACTCAGTTAGTAACGTCGGAATCTTCATTCTCAGAATGACCCTTTCTCCAGCCCGCTGCAAATTCAGACGGTGTCTGATAATTCAGCGTGGAGTGCGGGCGGCATTCGTTATAATCCTGCCGCCAGTCATTAATAATTTTCCTGGCATGAACGATATCGCTGAACCAGTGCTCATTCAAACATTCATCGCGAAATCGTCCGTTAAAGCTCTCAATAAATCCGTTCTGCGTTGGCTTGCCCGGCTGGATTAAGCGCAACTCAACACCATGCTCAAAGGCCCATTGATCCAGTGCACGGCAAGTGAACTCCGGCCCCTGGTCAGTTCTTATCGTCGCCGGATAGCCTCGAAACAGTGCAATGCTGTCCAGAATACGCGTGACCTGAACGCCTGAAATCCCAAAGGCAACAGTGACCGTCAGGCATTCCTTTGTGAAATCATCGACGCAGGTAAGACACTTGATCCTGCGACCGGTGGAAAGTGCGTCCATGACGAAATCCATCGACCAGGTCAGATTGGGCGCCGCCGGACGGAGCAGCGGCAGACGTTCTGTTGCCAGCCCTTTACGACGTCTTCTGCGTTTTACGCCCAGGCCACTGAGGTGATAAAGCCGGTACACGCGCTTATGATTAACATGAAGCCCTTCACGGCGCAGCAACTGCCAAATACGACGGTAGCCAAAACGCCTGCGCTCCAGTGCCAGCTCAGTGATGCGCCCTGATAAATGCGCATCAGCAGCCGGACGGTGAGCCTCATAGCGGCAGGTCGACAGGGATAAACCTGTAAGCCTGCAGGCACGACGTTGCGACAGACCGGTCGCATCACACATCAACATCACGGCTTCCCGCTTCTGGTCTGTCGTCAGTACTTTCGCCCAAGAGCCACCTGAAGCGCCTCTTTATCCAGCATGGCTTCGGCAAGCAGCTTCTTGAGTCTGGCGTTCTCTTCCTCAAGCGACTTCAGGCGCTTAACTTCAGGCACCGCCATACCGCCATACTTCTTACGCCAGGTGTAAAACGTGGCATCGGAAATGGCATGCTTGCGGCAGAGTTCACGGGCGGGTACCCCAGCTTCGGCTTCGCGGAGAATACTGATGATCTGTTCGTCGGAAAAACGCTTCTTCATGGGGATGTCCTCATGTGGCTTATGAAGACATTACTAACATCGGGGTGTACTAATCAACGGGGAGCAGGTCAATTGACGGTAAAGTCACCCGGTGTTTCAGGACGGATGATAAGGCAGGAAATTTTACGTCTGAAGATGGCAACACCTTGCACGTTCCATGGCAGAAGTGTAAGTATCCCAGTAAAACGAACCATTAGCTTTTATATAATCTCTGGCACTCCAACTTCCTCTCCTGGCACAAAGCGGGCGAGCTAACTAAGAAGCAAGTCAGCTGTGAGCGAAGACTGGCTGTTAAACCGACGTTACGTCCTGATGTTCAGCAATTAAATGCCGGAGGTAGCGGGTCGGCGTTGTTCCCGTATATTGGCGGAAGAAGACAATAAAGGCACTGTCACTGACAAAATCTAGCTGCTGTGCAACCTGACTTAGCGGCATACCCTCGCACAACATTTCCATCGCTTTCAGCAGCCTCCACTGTTGCCTCCAGCTCTGATAACTCATTCCCGTTTCCCGGATAAATATACGGCTTATCGTGCGTTCACATGCCCCTACCTTCTGGACTAATTGTCCAAGCCGAGGGGGTAATTCGCCCTTACGGATCGTGTTCAGCCAGGTATTCAGGCGAATATCTGAGGGAAACCGTAACGTCCAGTTTTCGCGATGGGCATTTTTAATTTCCTCACAAAAAACATTGATTAGACTGCTTTGTTGTTCTGTGGGCATTCCCCATGGCCAGAATGCCATCCGCTCGATCACCTCAAAGAACAGGGGATTAACTTCAACAACCTGTAGAGGTAATGCTGATAACGGTAAAGTGCTAGAAAAGTACAGAGAACGGTAGGCCATCGTACCCTTCATTATGGCGCGATGAGCCGTGCCGGCCGGTATCCATGCCGCACGCCTGGGTGGAAGCAGGCAAAGGGTATTATCCAGCTCAATTGTGATACTTCCCGCCGCCGAAAAAAGTAACTGATGACGAAGGTGGCTGTGCATCCCTGAATCATGTACCCCCATATCGGATGCAATTCCGATAACCAGATCGTCGAACAGATCCGGATCGAAAGAATCTTGAGGGTTTATCTTCATTGAATGTCCGATTTTAAATATATGTAGTCGTAATAATGGTAATTCGACATGGCAACTTCCGCAATGATACCTGCATATTCTGCTTATCTGAGGATTGTTGTTATGAACACCGATAAACAGCCACCGTTGTGGCTTCTGACATTACTGATTATGTTTCCTCAACTGGTCGAAACCATTTACAGCCCCGCATTGCCTGACATTGCCCGTGCTTTTCAGGTAGGCAGTGAACGTGCCGCGCAGACTCTTTCTGTCTATTTTGTCGCGTTTGCCGTCGGCGTTGCGCTCTGGGGCTGGTTAAGCGACCATATCGGTCGGCGACCGGCGATGATGGCCGGACTACTGTGCTACGGGACCGGTTCCACACTGGCGCTTGTCGCTCCAGGCTTTAGTGTTTTGCTCATGGCTCGCATGGTCGCGGCCATGGGGGCAGCAGCCGGATCCGTTGTCGTTCAGACCATGCTGCGTGATAGTTACGAATCGACGGCCTTAGCTCGCGTCTTTTCTGTTATGGGTGCGGCGTTGGCAATCAGCCCGGTTTTCGGTCTGGTGAGTGGAGGCTGGCTGGTTAGCCTGTACGGACATACCGGCGTATTTGTTGCGCTGGCCTCACTGGCGCTGGTTCTGCTGACACTGACCGCATTCTTGCTGCCAGAAACGCGGTCGGAAAATACTTCCAGTGCCCGTCTTGGCGGGCTGGTTTACCGAATGGCGGGTGATGCAAGGCTGTGGAAAAATGCAGCGCTTGTTGCGCTGCTCAATACGATGATTTTCAGTTACTACAGCCTTGCGCCGTTTCTTTTTGGGCAACTGGGCTGGAGTCCCAGGGCTTTCGGATGGACGGGAATTTTACTGGCTTTTGCTTCTCTGTCGGGCAGCCTCTGGAACCGGAAACTGTTGTCTGTCGGTTTGTCACCAGAACAGCTGGTGAAGAATGCGTGCCTGCTGGCCCTGTTATCGGGTATTGCAGCATGGGTTTTACAGCAATCCGTATGGATCCTTTTGCCGATGGCCGGGATTGTGGTTGCCTATGGAATCGCGATTCCAAACGTGTTGAGCCAGGCCCTGAGCCAGTATCGTGAACAGGCCGGAGCAGCCGGAGCGCTGTTTGGATTAGTCTACTATATGCTGTTGGGAATGATGCTGGGACTTGCCGGTATCGTGCAGCAGCTGGGATTAGTTCTGACAGCTTGTGCAGTAACAGCCTGTTTTTGCATCCTTTCTCGCCACTAAGCGTGCTGGCAAACCCATTCAGCCAAGCGCTAATAGCGTAGCGCGTAATTTCTCTGCGCCACCGTAAAGAGCATGTCCACTAATCATATGCTCTGTGCCATTAACCGTTGCCAGCAGCAAAGGCACTCCCCGGATACCTCGCTGATTCATAAGACGATTCACTTTCGCGATCCTCTCGTCCGTGATATGCCGCAGCGCGTTATCGGTTTCAAGCGCCAGAGCGACCCGTTCATGCTTTAACGCGAGGTTGTTTTTCCCGGCCCAGTCCTCAATGATATCACCCACCACGTCAGGTCTTGAGGTGTCTCGCCCCTCAACATAGCGGGCATGCTGTAGCGTATGAAGAAGATGTGTCTCGGCCGACGGGTTGATGTCACGAACCATGGTCAGAGCACGATTCATAAACGTCGAATCAAACCGCGTACCGCTCAGCAGAAGCTGATGATAGCGCTCGCTGAAAGGCTGCCCGGTGAGTGAAGCGATGCGCCGATCGTTGGACCAGGCGTACTCCGCCCATTCCGCGGTGATGTCCCGGGCTCCCTCATCGCTGAACAGCCCGCTGGGCATTAGCGCAAGTTTATCAGCGTGGTGCTGAGCAAGGTAACCCAGCGCCGGCGCGCTGGCGTAGCACCAGCCGCAAAGTGGATCAAATAAATACTGCAGTCTCTCAAAACGCATGTTGCCTCCTTCATAACGGAATAGCGCCATCATAATGCGTTCGAACCTCGTTAAAAACGGGCATTCAGTAAATGCAGTGTTGCGTAAAATGAGCGAATGGCTTAAGCCGGTACACCCATGAATGTATTGTCTGACCGGCAGTCGTCGTGACGTCTACCGGTACACGCTCATACTCAGCACCTTCAAACCGATCGAGTACATCCCAGTGATTACGCAAATTCGCTGAAGTGAAAATAAACCCCTGAACACGATTACCCGAGTCATCCAGCACGATCCCCGGATACCCCATCTCTGCACCCCAGCCTTTATTTAACAGAGACCCACCCACGTGTCCTTCCTGCCACGACCCACCGATATTCTCAAGAATATGCGCATTAGGTCTGCCTGGACCGAGCGTCCCGTACACGAACAAACTTTCCATTATCCCTCCGATAACATGATGAAAATAAAATGGTTATTTGTTTCGATTTTGATTTTGGGACGAGGGCCTGACAAATCATTTGTTCTCACACCATGCGTGAATTATTATCACGCGTATGATGTTCGATCGCCTCCCACCCTTGCAAACGCTTCGGGCTTTTGAAGCCACTGCCCGGCTCTCCAGCATGACGCTGGCGGCAGCGGAGTTGCACGTCACGCACGGCGCGATAAGCCGGCAAATCCGGAAGCTTGAAGATCATCTGGGGATAAAGCTATTTCACAGACTGACGCGACAGATAATCCTGACGGAGGAGGGGGCTGAATTCCACCCTTCGGTTACCCGCCTTCTGGGTGATTTAGTGAGAGAGTCCGAGCGTTTACGCGAAAGGAGCCCAGCAAAAAGTTTGCGTATCAGTACAACGGTTTCATTCGCCAGTAAGTGGTTGGCCCCACGTCTCAGCCGTTTCAGGCAGCGGCATCCTGAACTCGATATTCAGCTGGATGTTACTGACATTAACGTGGATCTTAACGATGGTCAGGTCGATGCAGCAATTCGTTATGGCCGTGGTAATTATCGCGACGTCTGTTCTGAGCGAATCTTGAGTGAAACAGTCACCCCTGTCTGTAGCCCCGACTTTATTAAGGAACATAACGGTCTGAAAGAAATTAAGGATCTTTCAAACTGCGTGCTTCTTCATGAGTACAGAATGCTGGCGAACTGGGAGGCATGGTTTGAAATGGCCGGAGAAAACCATTTCAGCGGCCATCAGGGGACCTTATGGACGCTTGGCAGCATGGCTACCGAAGCCGCTATACGTGGCGAAGGCGTGGCTCTGGGACGGAGTGTGCTGATTGCAGATGATGTCGCTACCGGAAGGCTTGTTGTTCCGTTTCCGCAATACAAACTTAAAGCAGAGCGGGGATACGATTTAGTTTACCGTTTGGATAATAAGGATTCGTTTAAAATACGAACGCTGAAGCAATGGCTGTTCGAAGAAATAAGCCTGCTGAAAGATTAACAGGGAACCCTACAAACAGCTAAAAAAGCCGCAAGCAGTTATCTCCTTACGGCTTCGGAACAGGTAATGATTATTCTCGTAATCAGGCCGCTTTCACCGCTCTGATTTTTTTATCATCAACCGCATCGGCTTCTGTTTTATCTGCAACAACGGCGGCATTGAGATCGGGAAGCTTGCTGGTACGCAGAATATGCTGCACGGCCTCTTTCTGCTCGGCGAGATACAGACCAAGATCTTCAGCCTGTGTTTCATCCATCTGCATTCCGCTTTGCAACAGCCAGTCGGTGAACGCGTCTGCCATATCAAGCAGCTTGTCGTGAGCGTCAGCTTCTTTCTTACTGGCAAATGTCATTTTCTCTTCACCTTTTCTTACGACAACATATTTTGTTTCAACAGCCATTATGCGCACCTCATACTGTAATTATATACAGCATAACAGCTCCGGGTTTATGTTGCAGCTAAAAAATGCTGACATTTCTAGCGGGCAGGGGGCTCATTCGAAAATCGTGCGCTGATCGCATCACGTTCATAGCCCTGCGGCTGGGTCAATATCTGGTATAAATCGGGGCGGCGACCGTGGATCCAGCGGCGTCCGGTGCTCATAGCAAGCAGGCTTAAATCCAGTTCAGCGCTCACCATCATATTTTCAGCCGCCCAGGTTTCATTCACAATCCTGCCATAGGGGTCGAGGATCATGGCATTTCCTGTGCGCACTTCGTCATCATCTGCACCCACACCGTTGCTGAAGAGAACAAATAATCCGTTGTCATGTGCACGGGCAGGCAGCCAGCGCATGAGCCATTCCCGACCGCTTGCCCCTTTGAATGCGGCCGTAATTTCCTCCTTGCGCGTTTCCCGCGCCTCCCAGAGCGCCAGCGGAATCGGCTTCATGCCATGAGGACTGCGGGAATCGGTACCGCCCGTTTGATGCGGCGCGAGAAGAATATCGGCACCCAGCAACGCCGTCGCGCGCACGTTTTCGACCAGATTATTGTCCCAGCAAATCAGGATGCCGACTTTCACTCCCCAGGGCGTATCAAAAACGGTAAAGCTGTCCCCGCTGCTGATGGCCGGATGTTCAAACGCATGGAGTTTACGGTGCGTATGCATTGAGCCGTCCGGCATACAGGCAACATATGCATTGTAAAGACGGCCATCGTCGGCTCTTTCAATAAGACCTGCGCCAATAAGCATTTGATGTTTAATCGCCAGAGAGCGAATTAACATCAGGGAAGGGCTTTCAGCAATCGGCTCTGCCAGAGCTGATACCTCCGCTGAGGTGAGTTTGGGGACATGCCAGTAGCCGGTGATACACATTTCAGGGAAGGTGAGAATTTTCACCTGCTCAAGCGCCGCTTGCTCAATAAATTTCTACATTATCAGCAGGTTGTATTTTTTATTACTGGCCTGATGCTGAAACTGTACGGTTGCCGCCTTTAAGGATTGATGTTCGTTCATGATGTGTCTCCAGTTGTCATCGAAACTGAATTACATAACGCTTTCCAATAACTGTATAATCAAATCATTTCTGATTTTAATAACCATCTGGAATGCAAAATTGAACATCCGGTTGCTTAAAGCCTTTGTGGTACTGGCTGAAAAAGGGAACTATGCCGATGCGGCGCGGGCGCTGTTTATCTCACAACCGGCATTGACCAAACAGATTAATCTCCTCGAATCTCAGGTGAATATGTCTCTTTTTTCACGAGGTCGTCACGGCGCAGTACTGACGGCCAACGGCAAACGTTTACTGCCAGAGGCTGAAAAAGTGGTCAGGCAAACCCAGTTATTTATGCAGCATGCTGAGCGGGTCTCAAAAGGGGTTGAAGGGCATATTGCCGTCGGGTTCGGTCTCTCAAGCTTTTATCTGGCACCACGCTGTATTGCAGACTTTCGTCGCGACTTCCCGGGAGTCGAGATGTCCTTGACGGATCTGCCTTCCTTCCAGCAGTACGAGCAATTGCAAAATGATGAGCTACAGGTGGGGTTTGTCAGGGTTCCGCCCCCCGTGGCGCTTGAATACCTGCCGTTATTTACCGATCGGCTGGTTCTGGTTGCGCCCGCCGCGTCGCCGACAATGTCTGTGGCTGAGTGGCTCGCGAAACGCCCTCTGTTGCGGCTTTATGATGAGCGAGGACGGGGTTTAAACGCACAGATTGACCGCTTCCTGCATGACAACGGTCTTTTCATCTCATCGACGCAACTGACTGACGATATACAAACTATCGTCGCAATGGTGATTGCGGGGATCGGTGTGGCCATTCTGCCCACCAGCGTGACCCATATCGCGCCGCCGGAACTGGTGATTATTCCGCTAACGGGGGAGTCAATAAGCTGGGAGGTGGGCATCGCCTGGGACGCAAGCAGGGAGGATGTCATCCGTGACAATTTCATTGCTAGCGTAGCTGCTGCGTTTCCGGGCCACCCAGACTCCGCCGCCATGCGCCAGGCGCCTGACCATACTGACGCTTAAAGCTGCGGTTGAAGGACTGCTGTGAGTCAAAGCCCAGCGCGATCGCCACATTCAGAATCGGTTCATCACTTTGAGCCAGCCGTTCGACCGATTTTTGCAGCTTTTGCGCGCGAATATACTCGGCGAGAGGGGAGCCAGTATGCTCTTTGAAGAGCCGCTGGAGGTGCCATTTTGAGTAACCGGATCGCCTGGCGACGGACTCAATGTCCAGACGGCTATCAAGGTTGTTGTCGATCCAGTCGAGTAAATCATGCATAAATGCGCCAGTGTTCATCTGGTTATCCTCATACCGCTCGCCTAAAAGTATCTTTGTCTGTTGCATTTAAAGGTTGGCTGGTTTTTACGTTAATTGCAAGTTTTATTGTTGCATTTAAATCCTTGAGCGAAACGGCTCTTTTCCCTTCGACTCAAATAGCACATAAAGTGCAACAATTATTCTTGCACTTAGTTAAGCGCATTCCTACAATCGCCGCGAATAGTGTATTCATTACTGTTACAGTTTTGTGGCGATGAACGGCACAAATGGCCTTAAGCCAGCTACCGGACAAAGGAAGTGGCGCGGCATCTCCTGCGGCGTCTTGTCCGGCGGCTACAATTATCGGAATAAAAATAATGAGCCTGCAAAAAACCTGGGGTAACTTTCATCTGAGCGCGCTGGGGGTCATGTTGCTCTCCGTGCTGCTCGTCGGATGCGATAACAGTGTCGCGCAAAACGCTGCGCCACCTGCGCCCGCCGTCAGCGTTGCTGACGTGGTTGTGAAATCCATAAGCCAGTGGGATAGCTTTAACGGTCGGATTGAGGCAGTGGAGAGCGTTCAGTTACGTCCGCGCGTCTCCGGTTACATTGATAAAGTGAATTACACCGATGGCCAGGAGGTGAAAAAGGGCGAGGTATTGTTCACCATTGATGACCGAACCTATCGTGCGGCGCTGGAGCAGGCACAGGCGAACCTGGCGAGAGCCAAAACGCAGGCCAGCCTGGCACAAAGCGAGGCCAACCGTACCGATAAACTGGTCAATACCAACGTAGTCTCCCGTGAAGAATGGGAGCAGCGTCGTTCAGCTGCCACCCAGGCACAGGCCGACATTCGCGCCGCGCAGGCGGCGGTTGACGCCGCACAACTTAACCTGGATTTCACCAAAGTCACCGCGCCTATTGATGGCCGCGCCAGCCGGGCGCTGATCACCAGCGGTAATCTGGTGACGGCGGGGGACACCGCCAGCGTCCTCACCACGCTGGTCTCGCAGAAAACGGTTTACGTTTACTTTGACGTGGATGAGTCGACCTATCTTCACTACCAAAATCTGGCCCGCAGCGGGCAGGGGGCGTCCAGCAATCACATGGCGCTTCCGGTGGAGATTGGTCTGACGGGCGAGGAGGGTTATCCCCATCAGGGCAAAGTGGACTTCCTTGATAATCAGTTAACGCCGAGTACCGGCACCATCCGTATGCGCGCGCTGCTGGATAACGCGCAGCGTCAGTTCACGCCAGGGCTCTTTGCCCGCGTACGCCTGCCGGGCAGCGCGGAATTCAAAGCCACGCTGATCGACGACAAAGCGGTGCTGACCGATCAGGATCGCAAATACGTGTATATCGTGGATAAAGAGGGGAAAGCACAGCGTCGCGACATCACGCCGGGACGTCTGGCAGACGGTTTACGCATCGTGCGGCAGGGGCTGAACCCTGGCGATAAAGTCATCGTCGAGGGCTTACAAAAAGTGTTCATGCCGGGGATGCCGGTTAACGCGAAAACCGTTGCCATGACTACCAGCGCCGCCCTTAACTGATCCCTTACCTGAGAATCCGACCCATGGACTTTTCCCGTTTTTTCATCGACAGGCCCATTTTTGCCGCCGTCCTGTCGATTCTGATTTTTATCACAGGATTGATCGCCATCCCGCTGTTGCCGGTGAGCGAATATCCTGACGTTGTGCCGCCAAGCGTGCAGGTGCGCGCGGAATACCCGGGCGCCAACCCGAAAGTGATTGCCGAGACCGTGGCGACGCCGCTGGAAGAGGCGATCAACGGCGTTGAAAACATGATGTACATGAAGTCCGTTGCGGGCTCGGACGGCGTACTGGTGACCACCGTCACCTTCCGTCCGGGAACCGACCCGGATCAGGCGCAGGTACAGGTGCAAAACCGCGTCGCGCAGGCCGAGGCGCGCCTGCCGGAAGACGTGCGGCGTTTGGGGATTACCACCCAGAAACAGTCGCCAACGCTCACGCTGGTGGTGCATCTGTTTTCGCCCAACGGGAAATACGACTCCCTGTATATGCGTAACTACGCCACGCTGAAGGTGAAGGACGAGCTGGCGCGCCTGCCCGGCGTCGGCCAGATTCAGATTTTCGGCTCAGGCGAATACGCGATGCGCGTCTGGCTGGATCCTAACAAGGTGGCAGCCCGCGGGCTGACCGCATCGGACGTGGTCACGGCTATGCAGGAGCAGAACGTTCAGGTGTCCGCTGGGCAACTGGGTGCCGAGCCGCTGCCGAAAGAGAGTGATTTCCTGATCTCCATTAACGCCCAGGGGCGTCTGCATACTGAAGACGAGTTTGGCAATATTGTCCTGAAAACGACGCAGGACGGTACGGTTGTCCGCCTGCGCGACGTGGCGCGTATCGAAATGGGTTCCGGCAGCTATGCGCTGCGTTCCCAGCTTAACAATAAAGACGCGGTCGGGATTGGCATCTTCCAGTCTCCGGGGGCGAACGCCATTGATTTGTCTAACGCGGTGCGCGCCAAAATGGACGAACTGTCCACGCGTTTCCCGGCAGACATGAAGTGGGCGGCTCCTTACGATCCGACGGTCTTTGTGCGCGATTCGATTCGTGCTGTCGTACAAACGCTGCTGGAAGCGGTGGTGCTGGTGGTGCTGGTGGTGATTCTGTTCCTGCAAACCTGGCGCGCGTCGATCATTCCGTTGATCGCGGTGCCGGTCTCTGTCGTGGGGACATTCAGCATTCTCTACCTGCTGGGCTTTTCACTTAACACCCTGAGCCTGTTCGGGCTGGTACTGGCTATCGGTATCGTGGTGGACGATGCCATCGTGGTGGTGGAAAACGTCGAGCGAAATATCGAAGAGGGGCTTGCTCCGCTTGCGGCGGCGCATCAGGCGATGCGTGAGGTTTCGGGGCCGATTATCGCGATTGCGCTGGTGTTGTGTGCGGTGTTTGTGCCGATGGCGTTCCTCTCAGGCGTCACCGGGCAGTTCTATAAGCAGTTTGCGGTGACGATCGCGATTTCGACGGTGATTTCCGCCATCAACTCGCTGACGCTTTCTCCGGCACTGGCGGCTCTGCTGTTAAAACCGCACGGCGCACCGAAGGATTTTCCGACCCGGCTTATTGACCGTCTGTTTGGCTGGATTTTCCGTCCGTTTAACCGCTTTTTCCACCGCAGCTCGAACGGTTATCAGGGGCTGGTGGGGAAAACGCTCGGACGACGCGGTGCGGTATTTGCGGTGTATCTGCTGCTGCTCTGTGCGGCGGGCGTGATGTTTAAAGCGGTGCCCGGCGGCTTTATTCCGACGCAGGACAAGCTGTACCTGATTGGTGGCGTGAAAATGCCGGAAGGTTCGTCGCTGGCGCGCACCGATGCGGTGATCCGCAAAATGAGCGAAATCGGGATGAATACCGAAGGTGTGGACTATGCGGTCGCGTTTCCGGGGCTGAATGCGCTGCAGTTCACCAACACGCCGAATACCGGGACGGTCTTCTTTGGCCTGAAACCGTTCGACCAGCGCAAACATACTGCGGCGGAAATTAACGCTGAGATCAACGCAAAAATCGCGCAAATCCAGGAAGGCTTTGGCTTCTCTATCCTGCCACCGCCGATTTTAGGTCTGGGTCAGGGGTCGGGCTATTCGCTGTACATCCAGGATCGCGGTGGTCTGGGCTATGGCGCGCTGCAAAACGCGGTGAACACCATGTCCGGTGCGATTATGCAAACGCCGGGGATGCATTTCCCGATCTCAACGTACCAGGCTAACGTGCCGCAGCTGGACGTGCAGGTTGACCGCGATAAGGCGAAAGCGCAGGGCGTGTTGCTGACCGATCTTTTCGGTACGCTGCAAACCTATCTGGGCTCGTCGTACGTTAATGACTTCAACCAGTTCGGGCGTACCTGGCGCGTGATGGCGCAGGCCGATGGGCAGTTCCGCGACAGCGTGGAAGATATTGCTAATCTGCGCACCCGTAACAGCCAGGGCGAAATGGTGCCGATTGGCAGTATGGTGAAAATCACGACCACCTACGGGCCTGATCCGGTGATTCGCTACAATGGTTATCCGGCGGCGGACCTGATTGGTGATGCCGACCCGCGCGTGCTCTCATCAGCGCAAGCGATGACGCAGCTGGACGCGATGTCTAAGCAGATCCTGCCGAACGGGATGAATATTGAATGGACGGATCTGAGCTTCCAGCAGGCCACCCAGGGCAATACGGCGCTGATCGTCTTCCCGGTAGCGGTACTGCTGGCGTTCCTGGTGCTGGCGGCGCTGTATGAAAGCTGGACGCTGCCTCTGGCGGTGATCCTCATCGTGCCGATGACCATGCTCTCCGCGCTGTTTGGCGTCTGGCTGACCGGGGGCGATAACAACGTCTTCGTGCAGGTGGGGCTGGTGGTACTGATGGGGCTGGCCTGTAAAAACGCGATTCTTATCGTGGAGTTTGCCCGCGAGCTGGAAATTCAGGGCAAAGGCATTATGGAAGCGGCGCTGGAGGCCTGTCGTCTGCGTTTACGTCCGATAGTGATGACCTCCATCGCCTTTATTGCCGGGACAATTCCGCTGATACTCGGTCACGGTGCGGGTGCGGAAGTGCGCGGCGTCACCGGGATCACCGTCTTCTCCGGGATGCTGGGCGTGACCCTGTTTGGTCTGTTCCTGACACCGGTGTTCTACGTGACGCTGCGTAAACTCGTAACGCGCGGTAAAGCGGAAAGGGAAGTGCTGCCTGCGTAAGGACATTGCAGATAATAAAAAACCGCCTTCACTGTGAAGGCGGTTTTTTTTCGTAAAAATTAATGGGCTTTTTTATACAGGGCGATAAGTTCAGGCACCGGATCGCACCCGCTGGTATCGGCTTTTTTGACCTCTTCCAGCGCGCTTGCCACAGTGTGGCGCGCTAATACCGCTAACGAAGCTTGCTCCGCTTCTTCGGAAATTGACTTGAAATACCAGCAGGCGTTAGCGCTGACTACGCAGCGAGCCGGTACGTCTGGACGCGACGCCCATAGCTTTTTATCTTCGATGACCGAAAGGTAGATGTCGCGCAGGGTGATCTCTTCCGGCGGGCGACCAAGATGAATAGAGCCGTTACGGCCAAGCGTTGAGACAATAATGCCATCACGCGTAAGCGGAACCATCAATTTGCGGATAAAGCTCGGGTTGGCTTCCAGGCCGTAGGCAAGAATGGCACTCGTCGAACGTTCACCCAATTGCTCCGCCATCGCTACGCTGAGAACCATCTGCAAAGCTGTCGGGAAGCGGTAATCTAACATTTCTCTTTCCTGGGTTGCGGTGAATCTTATTCTTTTTGGCACCGCAGAGGTGAATAATCAATGAGCAACAATATAACAAATACGGTCATTTTTTTGAAGCAATCTGCGGCATTCGTGATCGAACATCCTATTTTTTTCACCGCTTCACGCTTTTGTTCATCGCGATCCGATACAACTTGAGCGTGATCGGTGGTGAATGGACAAACCAAAGGCTACGTAATCAACACTTAATCAGAGAGAAAACCATGAGAAAAATCGTTTCGTTTGTTCATGTGTCGCTGGATGGTTTTGTCGCATCTAACGCTGAGGGGCAGGCGAGTCTGGACTGGATTTGCATAAGCCCCGATTTGTTTGAATACGTGGAGAAGCGGATTCAGCAGACCGACACCGCCCTATATGGGCGTACCACCTACCAGATGATGGAATCGTACTGGCCCACTGCTGCCGATAAGCCTGACGCCAGCCCGCATGACCTTGCGCATTCGCGTTGGTATAAATCTGCCAAAAAAGTGGTGTTGTCGAAAACGCTGTTGGAAAAAAATCACCCTAATACGCAAATTATCAGTAGCAACTTAAGCGACGAAATCAATAAGCTCAAGCAAAACGCGGGCAGCGAAATCTTATTGTTTGGTAGCCCCTCAGCGACTCACGCGCTAATGGCGGAAAACCTCATCGATGAATATTGGCTATTCGTCAATCCCGTTCTGCTGGGGCAAGGCATTCCCTTGTTCAAAAATATACAAGACAGAACCTCACTCATGTTGGTGAAGAGTCATATTTTCCCGTCGGGGGTAGTGTGCCTGCAATACGAGGTGAAACGAAATCGCTAAAGTAAGTTCCGCAAACACCTACTAAGTAGGTGTTTTGTCGGAATATTATGATTTACACTTTACCAAGCAGAATATTCAACATGCGACGCAATGGTTCCGCTGCTCCCCACAATAGCTGATCGCCTACCGTCAGGACCGAGTAGATAGGTTCATTGTTTAGCGACATTTTTTTGTAACGGCCAATACCCACCTTAAGCGAACCGCTGATATATGCCGGTGTTAGTGTGCTGATACTCTCAGCCTTGTTATTGGGCACATAGTTAACCCAAGGGTGGGAATTCATCACTAATTCTGCAAATTCCTCTTCGGGGACTTCACGCTTGAGCTTAAGGGTTATAGCAGCACTGTGGCAGCGGATTACGCCGACTCGTATGCATAAGCCGTTAACCGGGATCGTGCCGGGAGACAGACCTAAAATTTTGTTCGTTTCAGCCTCACCTTTCCATTCTTCACGGCTATTGCCATCGCCTAAATCGCTGTCAATCCAGGGAATGATGCTGCCCATCAAAGGAGCACCGAAGTTCTGGGTCGGCATATCAGCGCTGTTAATCAACTCACTGACCTTGTTAACTAAAGGAAGCACTGAACCTGAGGACGCCAGCTCATCCGAAGATAAATGGTTATTTATGTAAGCACTTTGTGTGATTAATTCCCGTACATATTGTGCACCCGCACCCGATGCGGACTGATAGGTCATCACACTCATCCATTCGATCAAGTCAGCCTTTATCAACCCAGCCAGGCCCATAAGACTCAGCGTAATGGAACAGTTGCCACCGACAAAAAGCTTAATACCTTCTTTGATTGCTCGATCAATATTTGTGCGGTTGACGGGGTCGAGAATAATGCAGGCTTTCTCATCCATCCGCAGCGCGGAGGCCGCGTCAATCCAGTAGCCTTGCCAGCCATGGTTAAGCAAAGCCGGGTAAACGGCTTTGGTATAATCCCCACCTTGACAGGTTATGATGATATCCATATCGGCCAGGGCGCTAATGGAATTAGCATCTTTAAGCGTGTAGCTGACGCCATTAATGACAGGACCAGCAGCACCTGCACTGGAGGTGCTGAAAAAATGTGCAGAAATATTGTCGAAGTCGTTCTCTTCAACCATTCGCTGTAGCAAAACCGAACCGACCATACCTCGCCAGCCAACAATACCAACTTGCTTCATTTGCTTAACCTTAATTACGTTATGAAAATGTTAATTTTCTTCGGGGCACGTTATATCTCATTCCATAATCAAGGTCATTATGAATTGCATTAGATTCCGGCAATATTAATATATTTCATGCGGCATCAGCATTTGTTATACCTTTGCCATATAAAATATCACCGCAACTACTTGATATCTATGGAATTAAATCCATCGTAACCTTTGGTGGTTGTCTGGAATAGATTGGCATTATGGGTGGCATTGAAAATTTATTCCTTGAGCAAGCATCCGCTAAGATGCCAGTGCTATAATTGCTATTATTTTTAGGTGGTACAACAGGGAATGAGCCATCTTGACCAGACAAAAATATATCAGTGCGATTTTTCTGATCGTGGTTTGCACAACCTCACTGTTTACCGCGCTGGCTGTTCGTAACGTGCATGATTTACAGAACTATCTGGGGTACGTTGCTGAAAATGGGAAATCGGCACTTTTTCATGAAGAGTCTATTAACCAGAATATTGCCACCCGGCTCTCGCGCGAGTTTTATCGTCGAATAGCCGATCCGGACTCTGACGATAGCGAACGGGCATCAATATGTCAGCAGTTAGAAACCGAGGGTAATATTTACGGATTCAATCTGTTGAAGAAAAACAGGAATAACCTTGAAGGTACGCTGCAAACCCGCAATACCTCGTGCAACGAGTGGGCGGGAGACATTGGCGCACTTTCGGTTATCCACACCGCTGAGCGCGCAGCCCAGTCGAAGTACAGCTTTTCAAATTATTCCGGCTATACGTTCAGGAACATCAGATACTATATCGATCTTGCTCATAACTATATTTATATTAATCAGCTAGTTAATACCCACAACTATACCTTCAGTAACTGGCTTGAGGGTAATAATGGCAGCATCAATATTGCACATAGCGCACACACGATTTCGATTGATGATAATGCCCTTAAAGATCTACTGAAGGGGGAAACCACGCTGTCTCATATTTATCAGGATGGCTACACCCGCAATAATATTATTAGCATGCTTACCCCGGTATTTCTGGGTGATAAAGTAAAAGGCATTCTGATTACAGACATCAATGTTGACGATCTGGTCGTTTCGTTTAATACTGTCGATCGTCCGTTGTTATGGCGATTCCTTTCTTTATATGTCACCGATAATGGAACCGGCATCCATATTGCTTTCCATAAGCCATATATCAAATCTTTTGCCTTGATCAGTTATGAAGATTCACTCACCCAGTATTACACTCTGCATGTGAAACTGGATGCTTTCTACGTCATTATTGCGAATTTATGGCTGTTTCTGCTTTATCTCCTTGGTACCTGGGCATTATGCCGATATGCGTATAAGCAGTTAATCAGACAAACGTTGCTTTCCAGGGATAATGTGACGGACGCAATGACCGGACTGTATAACAGAAAAGTCATTACACCTGAGCTGGAACATAAAATCCGCTCACTCGTTGACAGAGCTATCCCTGTCACGATCATCGCCATTGACAGTGATGGCCTCAAAAGAATCAATGATTCTCTCGGCCACCATATGGGGGATAAAGCGATACAGACGCTGGGGATGGTTCTGGGCAATGTCATTCGTAAAAGTGACTACGGTATCAGGCTTGGGGGCGATGAGTTCTGTTTACTTCTTATCGATTATACGCTGAATAAATCCCGCGAAGTTATTACCCGTGCGCAGAAGCAATTACTCACGATTGACCCGAATAAACTGGTGGCATTTTCCTGGGGGGCATATCAGTTGCGGCCTGGGGACACGCTGGATGTCGCGATGCTGAAAGCCGACGAGTTGCTCTATCAGCATAAACGCAGCAAATATGAAGAACGCCGATAAACTCGCGTGCATGAGTCTTTATTTCTTGCACGATAGCGCTCAGTGTAATCTGATTAAGGACGATCTAAGGCCGAACTGTATGGTGGCATGCCATTACATGGGTGATGTATTTTGGCATTTTTACGTTCGCTTCGGGTAGATATATTCCGCTAATCCCTTTGACAGAACATCGAAAACTAATTTGCAGCACCGACTATTACGCAGGTCTTCGTGCATGACGAGCCATGTATCAAGGTATAAAGAAAAGAAATGTGGAAGTATCCGCTGAAGCGGAATAGGTCCATTGGCCAGTTGTACCTGGCATATGCCAATGCCTGCACCGGCACGAATCAGGCTTAGCTGAGCCACGTCGCTGTCAGTGCGTATAGAAAAGAGATCCCGATTTAGCTGCGGGTATTTTTTCAATACATTACGGATGAAAGGCGTATTCCGATCAAAACCAACCAGCGCGTGTTTCAACAGATCTTCGGTATTGTCAGGCGCGCCATGTCGGGCAAGATAAGCAGTGGACGCGTGTAGACCGAGCTCAATGCTGCCAACGCGACGAGCAATAAGCTGCTCCTGTATTGGCGTCGTCATGCGTATCGCAATATCTGCTTCTCTATGCAGTAAATCCTGAACCCGATTGGACAGCACTAATTCAATCGTGATTTGCGGGTTGGATTCCCTGAGCTGCGCAATGAGTGGCGGGAGTACCTCGACACCAATAATCTCACTTGCAGAGACACGTACTACACCGCGAATGGACGCGCTGCTAGCACCAACGTTGGCCGCTGTACGCTCCAGCGTGTTAGCCGTACTCTCCATCGCTTCGGCATGTTCCCTCAACGCCTGCGCAGTTTCAGTTGCCAGCAATCCCGTTTGCGACCGCGTGAACAATACCTGGCCGAGGGCAGATTCCAGTGCAGCTATGTGCCGACCTGCCGTTGGTTGCGTAATACCAAGCATGCGGGATGCACCGGAAAGAGACCCTTCTCTGAGCACCGCAAGAAATGTTCGGTACCACTCCCATGGAATAGATGTCTTCATACAAATTTGTATACCTGCCCTATATTGATATGCAATACCATTTAGCTCTGCCTGTACTTATGCTGTCAATCTGAAATCAGCAAAGAGGCAAATACGATGGAAACCAGAGGGAAGGTCTTAATACTAGGCGCTACAGGCGGTATTGGTGGTGAAACTGCTCGACAACTCATTCGGGAAAAATGGGAGGTACGTGCATTAAAACGAGGAAGCCATGGAAGCGAACTTAATGGCGAAATCCAGTGGATAGCGGGCGATGCTCTCGACAAAGAACAAGTCGCCTCTGCGGCGAAAGACTGCTCTGTGATCGTACACGCCGTCAACCCACCCGGCTACCGAAACTGGCAGCATCTTGTATTGCCTATGCTGCGCAACACAATCAATGCAGCAGAAAGAAATGGATCCTTGGTAGTGCTTCCAGGTACCGTTTACAACTATGGTCCTGATGCCTTCCCGCTGTTACGAGAAGATGCTCAGCAAAGGCCAGTCACAAGGAAAGGAGCGATCAGGGTACAAATGGAGAAAGAACTTGAGGCCTATTCACGGCGTGGCGGACGGGTCCTGGTCGTCCGCGCGGGGGATTTCTTCGGTCCACACGCTGGTAATAACTGGTTTTCTCAAGGTTTGATCAAGCCCGGCACACTGCCAAAAGTAATTTCTAATCCAGGTACGGCTGAAACAGGTCATCAGTGGGCCTATTTACCTGATATCGCGAAAACTATTGCTGCATTGCTGGCGCGACGTGAAGAACTTGAGCCATTTGCGCGATTCCATATGCAAGGACATTGGGATCCCGACGGCAGCCAAATGGTCAGGGCGATACAACGTATCACCGCACACTATGGCGGTGTTGCCAAAATACACTCATTTCCGTGGTGGTTTATGCACCTGGCAGCACCTTTCAACGCAACCTTGCGCGAACTTCTGGAAATGCGGTATCTGTGGCGTCAATCGGTCCGCCTGGACAATACGAAACTCGTGACTTTTTTAGGTGCCGAGCCGCATACCCCTCTTGATGAGGCTGTTCGTATGACATTACAGGGACTGGGATGCCTCACAGCACGAAGCGGACGATCTAACTGAGCCAAAGGTCTGCTTTGAATGAAGAGCGGAAGTTGGTAATTGTTGAAACCATCAAGGCGGACATTACGTGCATTGTCGTGTATTAATTAACGGGTAGAAAGTCAAAGTGAGTGAACAGGAAATGAGTGTAGGTGAATTGTATTTGGATGGAGCGCACGTCCTATCTGAAAAAGAGTTTCATTCCATTATGTCTGCATCATTAGACTTTGGGCCCTACTATGGTAGAAATCTCGATGCATTGTGGGATCGCCTTAGCACCGATGTTGAAAGGCCAGTAAAAATAATATGGTTAAACTCTGATTTATCCAGAATATATCTTGGCAGTTATTTCGACGAAATTATCAAGGTTTTTGAGAGGGCAAAACTGCAAGACCTGAATTCAAATTGGGAAGAAAAGTTCGAGTATGTATTGAAATAACCCGTACCCGCTGGATAGTCCGGCGTAGTGGCATACCGATTTTGGCAACATAAACAGAAGTGTGAAATGACCGCTCCTGGCACTCAGGTGACCTACATAACGGCGTTCACCGAGGCTCAACTGGACAGTAAGATGTTTTTGTCCAGTTGTACCTGCCTGTGGCATTTATCTCAGTAATACCTGAATCAGCTGAACGAAGATATACACTGTCGCTGCCACTTGTATAGTCCGGAACCCCCATCTGAGATAGCGCCATTCCTGGCGTTCTCTGGCATCAGCTGCTTCAATAGCGGGGTCAGAACATTTTCTTTTCCTGGCCCTGAATTCATCGATTACCCACAAGATGAGAATAAAGATAATGATGGTTTTCTGAAGGATGGGATTATCCACAAAGAGTGACTCCGGCCTGCCCGCTGATACAAGCAGAATAGATGAACCACCTTCACGTAGCCACCACTAAATGTAGGGGTGATATTCGTTTTCGTTCTGAATCGCCACGCGTTTAACAGACACCTCAGAGTCATTTAAGATGACTTAAAGAGAGGTGCCCATGAGCGGTAAGCGTTATCCTGAAGAGTTTAAAACTGAAGCAGTCAAACAGGTTGTTGATCGCGGTTATTCTGTTGCCAGCGTTGCAACACGTCTCGATATCACCACCCACAGCCTTTATGCCTGGATAAAGAAGTACGGTCCGGATTCTTCCACTAATAAAGAACAGTCAGATGCTCAGGCCGAGATCCGCCGTCTCCAGAAAGAGCTGAAACGGGTTACCGACGAACGGGACATATTAAAAAAAGCCGCGGCGTACTTCGCAAAGCTGTCCGACTGAGGTACGCCTTTATCCGTGACAACTCCTGTTGCTGGCCTGTTCGCCTGCTCTGTCGGGTGCTGGATGTTCATCCCAGTGGTTTTTACGCCTGGCTTCAGCAGCCGCATTCACAACGCCATCAGGCAGACCTGAGACTGACAGGACAGATTAAACAGTTCTGGCTGGAATCGGGATGCGTCTATGGTTATCGCAAAATCCATCTGGATCTGCGTGACAGCGGGCAACAGTGCGGAGTAAACAGAGTCTGGAGACTGATGAAACGTGTCGGAATAAAGGCTCAGGTCGGATACCGAAGCCCGCGGGCACGTAAAGGCGAGGCCAGTATCGTGTCACCCAACAGGCTCCAGCGACAGTTCAATCCGGATGCTCCTGATGAGCGTTGGGTAACGGACATAACCTACATCAGGACCCACGAAGGCTGGCTGTATCTTGCCGTTGTTGTTGATCTGTTCTCACGCAAAATTATCGGCTGGTCCATGCAATCCCGGATGACAAAGGACATTGTCCTGAACGCACTGCTGATGGCTGTATGGCGGCGTAATCCCGAAAAACAGGTGCTGGTTCATTCGGATCAGGGCAGTCAGTACACAAGCCATGAGTGGCAGTCGTTCCTGAAATCACACGGCCTGGAGGGTAGCATGAGCCGTCGCGGTAACTGCCATGATAATGCGGTTGCAGAAAGTTTTTTCCAGTTGTTGAAACGTGAACGGATAAAGAAAAAGATCTACGGAACGCGGGAAGAAGCCCGCAGTGATATTTTTGATTACATCGAAATGTTTTATAACAGTAAGCGTCGGCATGGTTCTAGCGAACAGATGTCACCGACAGAATATGAAAACCAGTATTATCAACGGCTCGGAAGTGTCTAGATTATCCGTGGCGATTCATTCTGGTGGATTTTGCGGTGATTCTGTCCATGGCAGTTTGCTCCCCTGCTATCTGACCGGCAGCGATGAGCGAGAAGCGGACCTTCTCGCCCTGTATGGATAGAAAGCTACAAATTGATGTTTCACCTTCCAGATAGTTACAGGCAAAACGGTATATTTCAGAATTACCTGTACTGATGTCTGATTACTCAGGTCTTGTTTATGTCGGGAACCATCCGGGCGTTTTCTGAATCACTTGCCATAGTTTTTCAGGGATCGCTAATTCGTCTGACCGTTGAGACAGGATAAGCATGTTTTTTACCTTATTCTCATGGCCTGCCTGCACCAGCTCCATCCAGTCGGGATTCATGACAATCGTCCGGCCTAAGGCAACCAGTGACAGTCCGGCCTCCAGAGCCTGTTGAGCCGCCTGTGACGAAGTAATTTTTCCGGCCGCCAGCAAAGGTAAACGCCCATTAAATTGTTCTACAAACCGCGCCAGAATTGTTTCCTTATCCTCACTACCCTGCGGCCGCTCAGTAAGTACGTCGTGGAGTGAGATATGGAGATAGTCAATGAGAGTCTCTTTCTGGCTTTGTTGAATAAATCAGATTTCGGGTAAGTCTCCCCCGTAGCGGGTTGTGTTTTCAGGCAATACGCACGCTTTCAGGCATACCTGCTTTCGTCATTTTGTTCAGCGCTCGTACCAGGGCCATAGCCTCCGCAACCTGACCATCGTAGTCACGCAGCGTCAGTGAACCCCCGAACTGCTGTTTTACCCGGTACATCGCCGTTTCCGCTATCGAGCGACGGTTGTAATCTGTTGTCCATTTCCACCGCGCATTACTCCCGGTCATTCGCTGATTCGCAACAGCACGGTTACGGTCTGCATATTCACCGGGCCAGTAACCCGCGCCTTTTCGGGGCGGGATAAGCGCGCTGATTTTCTTACGCCGCAGTTCATCGTGACAGAGCCGGGTGTCGTAAGCGCCGTCTGCCGATGCTGCCCCGATTTTCCGGTGGGTTTGCCGGATTAACCCGGGGAAGGCCTCTGAGTCCGTAACGTTGTTCAGCGACAGGTCAGCGCAGATGATTTCATGTGTTTTACTGTCAACGGCGAGATGCAGCTTACGCCAGATACGGCGGCGTTCCTGGCCATGCTTTTTGACTTTCCACTCGCCTTCACCGAAGACCTTCAGCCCGGTGGAATCAATTACCAGGTGTGCGATTTCACCCCGGGTGGGCGTTTTGAAACTGACATTAACCGACTTTGCCCGCCTGCTGACACAGCTGTAATCCGGGCAGCGTAGCGGAACGTTCATCAGAGAAAAAATGGAATCAATAAAGCCCTGCGCAGCGCGCAGGGTCAGCCTGAATACGCGTTTAATGACCAGCACAGTCGTGATGGCAAGGTCAGAATAGCGCTGAGGTCTGCCTCGTGAAGAAGGTGTTGCTGACTCATACCAGGCCTGAATAGCTTCATCATCCAGCCAGAAAGTTATGGAGCCACGGTTGATGAGGGCTTTATTGTAGGTGGGCCAGTTGGTGATTTTGAACTTTTGCTTTGCCACGGAACGGTCTGCGTTGTCGGGAAGATGCGTGATCTGATCCTTCAACTCAGCAAAAGTTCGATTTATTCAACAAAGCCTCTCTTTCTCTAACTGACACACCAGAGCCTGGGAGTCATTAATCCGTAATCCTCCGTCTCCTGACTCTTCCGGCGATAACCGGTAACCCAGTAAAAAGGGTTTCCTGGCATGAGTTTCAATAACCCGCCGGACTTCCCGAACGACCTCCAGCGGGAAACGCATCCGGTTTGCTAATGAACCACCCCATTCGTCAGTACGCTGGTTAAACCAGGGGGAGAAGAAGTTCTGGATAAGAAAACCATGTGCGCCGTGCAATTCGACACCATCAAATCCGGCCTCAATTGCGCGGCGAGTGGCTTCGCCGAAGTCATGAATGACATCAAGAATTTCGTCATGTTCCATCGCCCGGCTGGCTTGTTCCCCGCGATTAAAAGGGCCAGCCGGAGCGGCCAGGGCGCTGGCGCTGACCAGCTCTCCACCAGTGATGAGTTCGGGAACCGCTTTATTACCGGCATGAAACAGTTGCAGGATTGCCAGCGCCCCCCCGCTTTTTGCCGCATCAGCCAGTTTCCTCAGACTCGGGATAAAACGATCATCGTAGGCTGCGAATTCATTGGTGAAACCCACTCCGTTTCTCTGAACATGAGCGCATCCCGTTATCACTAATCCCACACCGGTAGCGCGTGCCCGATAATAGTTTACTTCTTCATCTGAAATAGTTTCATCGTCATTAGCGGACCAGGTGGTCATCGGTGCCATAACGACGCGGTTACGCATCCTGAGGCCATTTTTAAACGTGAAGGCCTGGGTTAATAAGTCAGTCATTGTACTCTCGATATTTAAAACATCGGGTGCTTACACCCATTAATCAAAATCGGTTGTATTACTCAGCGCCGCAAATTCGCGTATCTCTTTAATACGGGCTTCCAGCGAAGGCATTACATAACTGATAGCGTCATTCCCTATAAGCAGCTGTCGGGGTGGGTTCTCCATTTCAACCATCTGACAAACGACCTGTGCAAGTTTGGCCGGGTCCCCTTGCTGTTGACCATCTGCGGATGCCAGTAACTCACGCGCATCGCCGAAATCGGCATAGTCCTCAATCTTTTTTTCGCCATAGTGGGCCGAACTATTGCTGAGAAACTCTGTGCGGAAGAAACCGGGCTCAATCGCGGTGACATGAATACCAAGCGGCGTAACTTCATCGGCAAGGGCCAGCGTCATACCTTCAACGGCAAACTTCGATGCAGAATAGAATGTAGCGTTTGCGACCGCTTTGACACCCGCGATCGAGGACGTATTAATAATGCGTCCGCTATGCTGCTGGCGCATGACCGGTAAGACAGCGCGTAGCACATTGGCCGTGCCGAACACGTTAGTGGCAAACTGCAGCTCTATTTGTTCAGCGGTTGCCTCTTCAAAGCGACCCAGCAGGCAGAATCCCGCGTTGTTAACCAGAACATCAATACGCCCGAAACGGCGAACAGCGGCATCTACAGCAACCTTAGCCTGGTGCTCATCGCGAACATCAAGCTCCAGCAGCGCAATATTCTCCGCCGCTACCGTGCTGAATATTTGGCGTAATTTGTCCATATTACGCCCCGTTGCCACCACACGATCTCCCTGTTGCAAAGCGGCATTCACTATACTGACCCCCATACCGCGGGCAGCCCCGGTTACAAACCAAACACGATTCATCTCAGTTCACCTCGATAAGTTTAAGAACCCGTACTGCAATACAAGCTGTACGGGTAAAAGGGCATGATTGATTTACATAAAGTACGGCTTGTCGCCGTCGGTCCCGGGCTGGTTAACACCGATATTTTCACCGATATGTTTTTCAGGTTTATCAATCATATCGGCGATTAATGCGGCAACGCTTTTGCGTGATACAACCGTGCCTTTGAACGGCTCATTGCGGGTAGTGAGTTCATAATCAATCGTATCTTCATCCGTCAGCCAAGCCGGACGCAGGATGGTGTAATCCAGCCCGGAGGCTTCAATCGCATCAGCCGCACGGCGGAATGGTCTGAGAGGTTCGCCAATAATGGCGTTATTCCACTCACCGAATTTTCCCGGGACTTCATCATAGATACCGAGAGAAAGGACGAAAATCAGGCGTCTTACGCCAGTGGCTTTCATCGCCGCAATCACCGCCTTCGCCTGTAGATCTAAATCCTCCCCGGTCAGATTGGCGTAAACCACATCCTGACCCACCATGGCCTGTTCCAGCGCCGCATGGTTTAACACATCGCCCATGATAATCCGGCTATTGGCCGGGTGAGGCTGGGTGATTTTTTCTGGCTGACGGGCAAATAACGTCTGTATGACGCCTGGTTTATCGGCCAGTTGGTCGATAACATGGCGGGCAATCTGCCCGCTGGCGCCAAGTACCAGGACTTTTTGAATGATGTTTTTCACAGGGCATTACTCCAGGTGTGCGGCAAAGAACGGAAGTACTTTTGACATCGCTTCACTAACCGCTTCCGGTTTGTCATACAGTTCGTAATGCGAAAAATCGGCTAATGAGACCAACTGACGGTCACGCGAGGCTACAGCCCGGCCATAGATTTCCAGCCCGTCACGGTAAGCACCGAAAGCACCCACTTTTTCACCAACTACCACCATTACTGGCTGAGTCAGCAACACTTCGGCGAAAGCGAAGGCATCCCAGGCCAGAGTTTTCTGCGCATGAGAGAACACCATCCGCGTTGCCCCGCCTGGCTGCTGGCCGCGTGGCGTTTTGTAGTAGTCTGTTGCCTCAAATACATCACGCTCAGTCAGCCCACTAGCCTTTGCCATTTCCAGGCTGGCGGGGAGCAGTTCATTAACCTGAACCTCCCCCCCACGGGCTTCATTTGTACGCTGTGCCGCCATCGCATTCAGCGCGCCAATAGGGTCGTAATTGCTGAAGCCTTCGCGAAAAAGACGACCGATATTTACGCCGGTGATGCTCACCACGGCTTTAATACGTTTCTCCGTCAGTGCGGCATTAATGGCATAGCCACCGCCGCCGCAAATGCCCAGCACGCCAATCCGTTCAGCATCGACATACGGCAGGGTGACGGCGTAATCAATAACCCGACTGATATCTTCCACGCGCTGAGTCGGATCCTCCACCCAGCGTGGAGAGCCGCCGGACTCCCCCTGGAAGCTGGCGTCATAGGCGATCACGACATAGCCTGCTTCAGCCAGCGCTTTTCCGTAGACATTGCCGGACGTCTGTTCCTTACAGCTGCCAAAAGGGTGGACGCTGATAATTGTCGGATACTGTTTTGACTCATCGAACGTAGGTGGAAACTGAACGTTGGCGGCAACATGCCAGGCCATATCGGCATTCTGGATTTGAACATGTTTCATGACAGAATCTCCCCGAAGAATGGGGCTAATACGGAAACGGCTTCAGCGACGTAGGCTTTACCGTCATACAAGTCCATGTGGTTAGCACCTTCGACCATGTGGTACCGCTTGTCCTGACTTGAGGCGCGATCGTACAGATCATCGCTCATCCATTTACTTCCCGCCACGCTACCTGCAACAATTTGCAGTGGCTGGGTCAGGTAAATCTCCGCCATATGGTACGCGTCGTAGGTAATGATCTGGTTGAGGCTGCGCAGCGTGGCGTATCCAGGGGCCGTCGGGTACTGTGCCCGTGGCGTGTGGTAGTACTCCCAGGCCTGGCGCAACTCTTCATTTGGAGCATCAGACTCCTTCATGGGAGCCAGCGGCATGGTGGCATATTCACTGCTGCTGATATCGGTGCTACGGGCATTTGAACCGGCTTCAACATACGGCAGTGCATCAATGGACTTCACATTGTTTTCCCAGCCGTTGCGGAACATTGAGCCGATATTAACGGCGCTGACCGTTCCGATGGCCTTGATACGGCGATCCTGAATCGCGGCATTGGCGGTATAGCCCGCACCGGCGCATATTCCCATAGCGCCAATTCGCGCGGTGTCGACATAAGGCAGTGTGGTCAGGTAATCAATCACTGCGCTGACATCTTCGGTACGGATGTACGGGTTTTCCAGCTGGCGCGGTTCGCCGCCACTTTCGCCCTGATAAGACGCATCGTAAGCCACGGTCACAAACCCTTTTTCTGCCAGCTTTTCGGCATAGGTACCGGCGGTTTGTTCCTTAACGCCGCCCCCCGGATGCGAAACTACAATAGCCGGGTACTTGCGGCTTTCATCAAATGCGGGTGGGAAATAAAGCACGGCGGACAAAGAGATTGTCGGGATATTGCTGTTGGTGAAGCTGATTTTCTGGTTCATCATCCGGTTCCTCATGGGCTGTCGGTTATCTGTCATGCTTGATGGGATAACTATAGCCATTGATTATTAAGATGATTAGACCCAAAATAATGACTGGACTTATCATTTAAATGATTAATATCCCGGATGGAAAAAAGAGATGAAACGCGATGAGATAGCCGATCTGATGGCCTTTGTGGCCGTCGCCGAAGAGCGTAGTTTCACCCGGGCCGCCGCCCGTCTTGGCATGGCGCAGTCAGCGTTAAGTCAGATAGTTCGTCGCACGGAAGAACGGTTAGGGTTACGGCTTTTAACGCGAACCACACGCAGCGTGGTACCGACGGAAGCGGGTGAACACCTTTTGTCTGTTCTTGGCCCAATGCTGCATGACCTGGATTCTGCTCTGACTTCCCTGGGCGACCTGCGCGATCGTCCGTCTGGCACCATACGCATTACCACAGTGGAACATGCCGCAAAGACCATATTGTTGCCCGCCATGCGCACGTTGTTGCAATCCCATCCCGAAATTGATGTGCAGATACTCATCGATTACGGCCTGACTGATGTCGTCTCTGAGCGCTTTGATGCCGGGGTTCGCCTGGGGGGAGAGATGGACAAGGATATGATTGCTGTTCGAATCGGACCCGATATCCCGATGGCAATTGTTGGTGCGCCGGATTATCTCTCGCGAAAAGGTATTCCAGTGTCTGTGGCGCACCTGGTCGATCATCAGGCTATTAATCTGTTCCTTCCGTCATCGGGCACCGCAAATCGCTGGAGATTAGTGCGTGGAGGGCGCGAAGTCAGGGTTCGCATGGAAGGACAACTTCTATTAAATACAATAGATCTGATCCTCGATGCCGCAATTGACGGGCACGGCCTCGCGTATCTGCCTTATGACCAGGTTCAGCAGGCTATTGAAGAAAAAAAACTGACCCGCGTTCTGGAGAAATTTACCCCTGACTTACCTGGGTATCATCTGTACTACCCACACCGCCGCCATGCGGGTTCGGCATTTTCTCTGTTCATTGATGTGCTGAAGTATAAACGGGAGGTTTAACTATTCTTTTTGATGGTCATTCCAGGCGTTCAGAGGGTACTAATACACCTTAGTGCAACGTCCGCTTGTGGCACAAAGCGGACATCATTGTCTGTAACTGGGCCATTGTTCATTCATAGCATTTTGACGACATCATCTAACCAGTCTGGAAGATGTTCTCTATACCAGTTGAGATACAAAGGAAATGCTGCTTTTTGCCGCTCATTGAGCAGCACAATGACTTCGGTGACAATCCATGCTTTGGCAATAGCGTTTAGAAATAGCAATAAATGCTCGCTTCGTTCCCAGTTACCGGCATTGCTATCGCTTGATACCAGGTATTGGTTACCAAACAAAACATCACTATATTTCTGAAAAAGCCGTAGCTGCTGTGCAGCTTTATCAGGTAATGCCAGGAGCTACAGCCAACCCTTCAACCATAAGCAAGTCAAAGCCCTTAGCGGTAGAGCGTTTTTTCGGCCACCGGAATAATTAGCCTTGATTGCCAGTCCGCAAGCGTCAACTGTGCGAGCTTGCCCAACGCGGCATAAAACGGATGCCCGGCGTTGTCGACAAACACTGACAGGAAGCGGGTGCTCCACGGCAATAGATGCCAGGCCAGAAGCTGATCGCACTGCGCCTCGCGGCCATTCTCGGCCAGCCACGCCGCAAGCAGCAGCACGGTACCGAAATGATCTTCCGGTTCGTTCTGCTGCATCTCAAAGGCGATATTGTTTTCCCGCATCCACTGGCGCAGCGCGAGAGTCGAGTCGCCAAACAGCACGGATTCACGGTCGAGCCAGACGGAACCCCACGGAGGAGCGGGTAGGGCGTAAGGGCCGATAAATAACCGTTGCCAGGCGTCCGTCAGTGACTCATCGGCAGACGTGGCGAAGGTTTTAGCAACAGGTTGCAGAGTGTCCGATGGCAGGGGCCAGTCCTGAACCCATTCACCAGCGCAAAGGGCCTGCACCAGCGGTTCAGCCTGCTTGCTGTCAGGAGAAAAATAAAACAGCGCGCCCAGTACCCGGGCGCTAAACGCTAACGATTCACGATGCGATATGTCTTTCATTAAACCTTCCTTGCTCGCGCGGATGACGTCCGCGCGACTGTGTTAACCTATAATACTGACCATAGAATAAACCATGGTCTTGCGTTTCACCCTCTACACCTTCTCGATCTGCACCAGATTGGTGTGCTGCGGGTTGCCTTTCGCCAGCGGAGAAGGTCGATGGGTCGTCAGGGTGTTGATACAAGAGCCGTGGTCGATACGATCGCCGTTCATATTGGCGTCGTGCCAGGCTCCCTGTCCCATGGCACTCACGCCGGGCATGATGCGCGGCGTGACTTTCGCTTCAATTCTCACCTCACCGCGATCGTTAAAGACGCGCACCGTATCGCCGTTTTTAATGCCGCGTTTTTCAGCATCAACAGGATTAATCCAGATCTCCTGACGACAGGCCGCTTTCAGCACGTCGACGTTGCCATAGCTCGAATGAGTACGAGCTTTAAAATGGAAACCGAACAGCTGCAGCGGGAATTGGGTGCGCTCGGGGGCATCCCAGCCGTCAAATGTCGAAGCGTAAACCGGAAGAGGGCTGATGGTTTCATCTTTGGCCAGCTCCCAGGTTGCCGCAATCTCTGCAAGTTTGCTGGAGTAAATCTCAATCTTACCCGAAGGGGTTTTCAGCGGGTTAGCCTCCGGGTTATCGCGAAATTTTTTATAGGCCACGAAGTGCCCGTTGGGATCTTTGCGCTTATAGATGCCCATTTGTTTCAGTTCATCATACGACGGCAGCTGCGGATCTTTTTCGAGCATTTTGGCATACAGATACTGCAGCCATTGTTCCTAGGTACGGCCTTCGGTGAATTTCTGGTGAATATCAGCCCCAAGACGTTTAGCCACTTCGCTCATGATCCAGTAGATAGGCTTGCGTTCAAACTTCGGTGCGGTCACGGGCTGAAGGAAAATCAGGTAACCCATGTTTCCGGCGTAATCATTGGGAATGATGTCTTCCTGCTCGACAGTCATGAGATCCGGCAGCAGGATATCGGCGTATTTCGCCGATGACGTCATGAAGTTGTCGATCACCACGATGGTTTCGCACCTGGTTTCGTCCTGCAGGATGTCGTGGGTTTTGTTGATATCCGAGTGCTGGTTGATGATGGTGTTGCCTGCATAGTTCCAGATAAATTTGATGGGCACATCAAGCTTATCTTTACCGCGAACGCCGTCGCGCAGGGCGGTCATTTCCGGCCCACGAGCGATGGCATCCGTCCAGCTAAAGCAGGAGATTTGCGTTTTTATCGGGTTATCCGGCAGCGGCATTCGCTCGATGGTGATGGTATACGTCGACTCACGCGCGCCGCTGTTACCGCCGTTGATCCCCACGTTTCCGGTTAAAATCGGTAACATGGCGATGGCGCGGGCTGTCAGCTCGCCGTTAGCCTGACGTTGTGGCCCCCAGCCCTGACAGATACAGGCCGGTTTTGCGGAGCCAATTTCGCGCGCAAGCTTAATGATGCGATCGGCCGGTATGCCCGTAATGCGAGAGGCCCATTCCGGGGTCTTGGCTGTTTGGTCGTCACCCTGGCCGAGAATATACGCTTTGTAGTGACCGTTAGCGGGAGCGCCTTCCGGGAGCGTTTTTTCGTCGTAGCCAACGCAGTATTTATCCAGGAAAGGCTGGTCGACCAGGTTTTCGTCGATTAATACCCAGGCGATACCTGCCACCAGTGCGGCATCGGTGCCTGGACGGATCGGGATCCATTCATCTTCACGTCCTGCTGCGGTGTCGGTGTAGCGCGGGTCGATGACGATCATGCGCGCGTTGGAACGCTCGCGAGCCTGCTCGAGGTAATACGTAATTCCGCCGCCGCTCATGCGGGTTTCCGCCGGGTTATTACCGAACATCACCACCAGTTTGGTGTTTTCGATGTCAGACGTGCTGTTGCCGTCATTGCTGCCGTAGGTGTACGGCATCGCGCAGGCGATTTGCGCGGTGCTGTAGGTGCCATAATGACTCAGAAAACCGCCGTAACAGTTCATCAGGCGCGCGACCAGAGAAGCATAGGGGGAGGAGCGGGTGATATTGCCGCCAACAATACCGGAGGAGTAGTTAATGTAAACCGCCTCGTTACCGTATTTCTCCACCACACCTTTCAGGTTGCGGGCGATCGTATCCAGCGCTTCATCCCACGAAATACGCTCGAATTTGCCTTCACCGCGTTTGCCCACGCGTTTCATCGGGTAGTTCAGACGGTCAGGGTGATTGATCCGACGCCGAATAGAACGCCCGCGCAGGCAGGCGCGAACCTGGTGATTACCGTAAATATCCTCACCGGTGTTATCGGTTTCGACCCAATACACTTCGTCGTCACGGACATGCAGACGCAATGCGCAGCGGCTACCGCAGTTGACCGAACAGGCGCCCCAGACCACTTTATCTTCCACAGGGCTTATGGCGTTTTGCACCGCAGCGGCGGCGCTTTTCACGCCAAAGGGCAACGATAAACCACCGGCGGCAAGCGCCAGAGAACCTAAGGCAGTAGATTTCACGAGTGTTCGACGGCTAATTCCGCCGTGATGTTCAGTATCGGACATGGCTCACCCCATCATTATAATTGCGTATTTTTTTTCCCGTAATTACAACCGGGCTAATGATGGGGTGAGTGTTACTTATTTGGGGGTATTAAATATTAATCCTCATCAAATCAAAGGGGATTGAGGGTGAATTACTGAGCTTCAGCAGCACCGCTACCCGTACGGGTGTACAAGATTTTAAAGGTGTCATTGGCGCAATGGCCCACCACCTGTGTGCCCGGCTGGTCGGCCTGGTCGTTTGGCACAATGCTCAGGGTAAAACCTGACTCCGGCACGCCGTTGTTGATGATTTTCTGCTGAATGTCGCTTTTCACGCGTTCGCAGGAATCCGGTGCCGCCAGCGCGGCCGTTGAAGCACTCATTAACAGCAGGGCGGTAATCCAGGGTAACCGTTTCATCTGTAGCTCCTTATCTCTGTGTGTAGATTAATTTTAGCAGGCTTCGTGTAAACAACTGTATTTGCTAATATGATTGGGAATAATCTCTCTGTACGGTAATGAATGTGAATAAATACACAGCGATAACGCTACTGGCAGCGACACTGGTGGGGTGTGATAACAACACCTCGCCGCTGTCGTTTACCCCCGAGATGGCGAGCTTCTCTAACGAGTTTGATTTTGACCCTCTGCGCGGTCCGGTCAAAGACTTTACCCAGACGCTGTTCAATGAAAAAGGGGAAGTGTCTAAACGGGTCACCGGTACCGTGTCGACAGAAGGGTGTTTCGATACCCTGGAGCTGCACGACCTCGAGGCTAACACCGGTGTGGCGCTGGTGCTGGATGCCAACTACTACCTTGATGCGGAAACTCAGCAGCGCAAAGTGAAACTGCAGGGAAAATGCCAGCTGGCGGAATTACCATCAGCCGGGGTGACGTGGGATACCGACGATAACGGTTTTGTGGTGGCGGCGCATGGCAAAGAGATGGAGGTGAAGTATCGCTACGACGCGGACGGTTACCCGCTGGGTAAAACCACCGTCTCCGGGGATCAGCATTTATCCGTTCAGTCGACACCGTCTAAGGATATTCGCAAAAGAATGGATTACTCGGCAGTGAGCATGCTGAATGACAAGCCGTTGGGCAACGTGAAGCAGAGCTGCGACTACGATCGTCATAATAATCCTGTCAGTTGCGATCTCACAATAACGGACGATAGCGTCAAACCCGCCGTTGAGCGCAAATACACGATCAAAAACACGATTGACTACTACTGAGCATAAAGCCGCGCAGGTTACTGCGCGGTAGGTTTCAGCAGGCTGGCACTGGAGGGTTTATGTCCGGCCAGGTGCTGGTGCTGGAAGATGCACATGCGAATGGTATTGCGGTATTCACCGTTGATAAAGAATTCGTGTATCAACTCACCTTCCACCATAAAGCCCAGCTTGCGGTAGATGTGAATCGCTTTTTCGTTCTCTTTATCGACTATCAGGTAAAGCTTGTAGAGATTCAGGACGTTAAATCCGTAATCCATCGCCAGCTTCGCCGCGCGTGAAGCAAGACCTTTCCCCTGATGTTCCGGTGAAATAATAATCTGAAACTCTGCCCGACGGTGAACGTGGTTGATTTCAACCAGTTCAACAAGCCCGGCTTTTTCACCTTCACACTCCACCACAAAACGACGTTCGCTCTGATCGTGTATGTGCTTATCGTAAAGATCGGACAGCTCGACAAAAGCCTCGTAAGGCTCTTCGAACCAGTAGCGCATTACGCTGGCGTTGTTATCGAGCTGGTGGACAAAGCGCAGGTCCTCACGCTCCAGCGGACGGAGTTTTATATCACAGGGCGCTGACATTAAGGCGCTACCGTGCGGCCAGTACGGCGATCCAGGCAGCGCAGGGTATTTGGCTCCCAGTAAGCATTAACGTTTGCACTTTGCTGGCATTTATCACGCGCGTCAAAAGCGACATCCTCTTTGTCCCACTCTTTTTCCGCACGTTTGTTAACCTTCTGACGAAGGTTGCGGGTGTCATTCCATTGTTCTTTGTCCATGGCGGCGTTCTGGCGGCTCTGCGCGCTATCACCAGACTCAATAACGAGTTTACTGGTTTCCGCTGTTGCAGAGGCGGCAAAGGCGAACGATGACAGCGCCAGCAGGGCTGTCAGACAAAGGCGTTTGCTTAATGTAGTCATCGCGTTTCCTTTTAAGTGAGTGCAGATAATCACGTTATCCCGTTCAGATTCTACACCAAAGTAAAATTACGTCATACCCGTAGCCAGGGTATGGAAAAGTAAAGGACATCATCAGGTATGATGTCTAAATAAATCCTCATACAACGTTAAATATGATCAAAACCACACTCCTTTTTTTCGCCACCGCGCTCTGCGAAATCATCGGATGCTTCTTGCCCTGGCTCTGGCTGAAGAAGGGCGTAACGGTCTTGTTGCTCATCCCGGCCGGCGTGGCGCTGGCCCTGTTTGTCTGGCTGTTAACGCTACACCCGGCAGCCAGCGGTCGTGTCTATGCGGCTTACGGTGGAGTCTATGTCTGTACCGCACTGCTGTGGCTGCGCGTGGTGGATGGCGTAAAACTCAGCGCATACGATTGGGCCGGCGCGCTGATTGCCCTGTGCGGTATGCTGATTATTGTTGCGGGATGGGGGCGAGCCTGAGCGCCCGGTTTTTGTGACCGCTCGCTGATTTTATGATCATTATACTTGTATGGTAGTAGTGTGGATGAGTAAATTTCCAACATCACAACCAACGATGTAAGGAAAGGAATTATGAAGATTGTCGCGGCTGACGTGTTTGTTACCTGCCCGGGGCGGAACTTTGTCACGCTTAAAATCACTACCGACGAGGGGATTATCGGTCTTGGCGACGCCACGCTGAACGGGCGCGAACTTTCCGTAGCGTCTTATCTGAAGGATCACCTCTGCCCGCAGTTGATTGGTCGTGATGCCCACCGCATCGAAGATATCTGGCAGTTTTTCTATAAAGGTGCTTACTGGCGTCGTGGCCCGGTTACCATGTCGGCCATCTCTGCCGTGGATATGGCATTGTGGGACATCAAAGCCAAAGCGGCGAACATGCCGCTCTACCAGCTGTTGGGCGGCGCGTCCCGGGAAGGGGTGATGGTTTATTGCCACACCACCGGGCACACCCTTGAGGACGTGCTGGAAGATTATGCCCGTCACAAAGAGATGGGTTTTAAAGCGATCCGCGTCCAGTGTGGCGTACCGGGCATGAAAACAACCTACGGCATGTCAAAAGGGAAAGGGCTGGCGTATGAGCCTGCCACGAAAGGAGACTGGCCGGAAGAGCAGCTTTGGTCCACCGAAAAATACCTCGACTTCACTCCAAAGCTGTTTGACGCGGTACGCAGTAAATTTGGTTTCAATGAACATCTTCTGCACGACATGCACCATCGTCTGACGCCCATCGAAGCGGCGCGTTTCGGCAAAAGCATCGAAGAATTCCGTATGTTCTGGATGGAAGACCCCACGCCTGCGGAAAATCAGGCGTGCTTCCGCCTGATCCGCCAGCACACCGTTACGCCAATTGCGGTGGGTGAAGTGTTTAACAGCATCTGGGACTGCAAGCAGCTCATTGAAGAGCAGCTTATCGACTATATCCGTACCACCATTACCCATGCGGGGGGGATCACCGGGATGCGCCGCATCGCGGATTTTGCCTCGCTCTACCAGGTGCGCACGGGTTCACACGGCCCGTCGGATCTCTCGCCCGTGTGCCATGCGGCCGCGCTGCATTTCGACCTGTGGGTACCGAACTTTGGCGTGCAGGAATATATGGGCTATTCCGAACAGATGCTGGAGGTCTTCCCGCACAGCTGGCGCTTTGATAACGGTTATATGCACCCGGGCGATAAGCCGGGCCTGGGCATTGAATTTGATGAAAAGCTGGCAGCGAAGTATCCGTACGATCCTGCCTATCTGCCGGTGGCCCGTCTTGAAGACGGCACGCTGTGGAACTGGTAAGTGAGGAACGAACGATGAAAAGCATAGTGATTCAGCAGCCGAACCAACTGGTGATTGAAGAGCGTCCACACCCGGAACCTGCTGCCGGAGAAGTGCGTGTCAGCATTAAACTGGCCGGGATTTGTGGCTCAGACAGCCATATTTACCGGGGGCATAACCCGTTTGCGAAGTATCCGCGAGTGATCGGACATGAATTTTTTGGCGTCATTGATGCTGTGGGCGAGGGCGTCGACAGTTCGCGCCTGGGCCAGCGCGTCTCGGTTGACCCGGTGATCAGCTGCGGGCACTGCTATCCGTGTTCCGTCGGAAAACCGAACGTCTGCACCTCGCTGGTGGTGCTGGGCGTTCACCGTGACGGCGGCTTCAGCGACTATGCGGCAGTACCTGCTAAAAATGCCTGGCCTATCCCGGACGCGATCCCGGATAAACACGCCGTCATGGTTGAACCCTTCACCATTGCCGCCAACGTGACGGGGCAGGCCAACCCCACCGAGCAGGACGTTGCGCTGATATACGGCGCAGGACCGATGGGGCTGGTCACCGTTCAGGCGCTGAAGGGCGTCTACAAGGTGAAGCAGGTTATCGTGGTTGACCGCATCGATGAACGCCTGAAAATGGCCCAGCGCAGTGGTGCTGATTGGGTATTTAACAACAGCGAACAGTCCTTACAGGCTGCGCTGGAGGAAAAAGGCATCAAACCGACGTTAATCATTGATGCCGCCTGTCATCCGTCGATTTTGCAGGAGGCCATTACGCTGGCCTCTCCGGCGGCGCGCATCGTGCTGATGGGCTTCTCAAGCGAGCCGAGTCAGATTGCTCAGCAGGGCATCACCGGTAAAGAGCTGACGATTTTCTCTTCACGCCTGAACGCCAACAAATTCCCGGTCGTTATTAACTGGTTGGAAAAGGGGCTTATCGACCCTGAAAAATTGATTACGCACACCTTTGACTATCACCATGTAACAGACGCCATCGAACTGTTTGAGAAAGATCAGCGGCAGTGCTGCAAGGTCTTGCTGACATTCGACAAATAATAATTCACGCGGTTAAGAGCCTGCGCAGACAGGCTCTATGTGGTACGCATCTTACCTTTCAGAGATAGCCATTATGACGCAAATACAACCTCAAAGAACGACCTCCGATCTGGTGAAAGCCGCCGTCTCCGGCTGGCTGGGCACCGCTCTGGAGTTTATGGATTTCCAGCTCTACTCGCTTGGGGCCGCCCTGGTCTTCCATGAGATCTTCTTCCCGGAACAGTCTGCTGCGATGGCGCTGATCCTGGCGATGGGAACCTACGGTGCAGGCTATATTGCGCGCATCGTCGGGGCCTTTATCTTTGGCAGAATGGGGGACAGCATCGGCCGTAAAAAAGTGTTGTTCATCACCATCACGATGATGGGGATCTGTACCACCCTCATCGGTGTCCTGCCGACCTATGCGCAAATCGGGATTTTTGCACCTGTTCTGTTAGTGACGCTGCGCATTATTCAGGGGCTGGGGGCCGGGGCAGAGATCTCCGGAGCCGGGACCATGCTGGCAGAATATGCCCCGAAAGGGAAACGCGGCATTATCTCCTCGCTGGTGGCGATGGGGACCAACTGCGGGACGCTGAGCGCAACGGCTATCTGGGCTGTGATGTTCTTTGCCCTCGATCGTGAACAGCTGCTCGCATGGGGCTGGCGCGTACCGTTCCTTGCCAGTGTGGTGGTGATGATCTTCGCCATCTGGCTGCGGATGAACCTCAAAGAGAGCCCGGTATTTGAGAAAGTCAGCGATACAGAGACCGTGGTTCCCGATACATCTTTAGGTGCCATGTTTAAGAGCAAATCCTTCTGGCTGGCAACAGGTTTGCGTTTTGGTCAGGCGGGTAACTCAGGTCTGATTCAGACGTTCCTTGCCGGTTATCTGGTTCAGACGTTGCTGTTTAATAAAGCGATTCCCACTGATGCGCTGATGATCAGTTCGGTTCTCGGGTTTATCACCATCCCACTGTTAGGTTGGCTGTCGGATAAAGTGGGTCGTCGTCTGCCGTACATTATCCTGAATATCTCCGCCATTATTCTGGCGTACCCGATGCTGTCGATCATCGTTGATAAAAGTTATGCGCCGGGCGTGATTATGCTCTCGATCATCGTTATCCATAATTTTGCCGTTCTGGGGCTGTTTGCACTGGAAAACATCACCATGGCGGAGATGTTTGGTTCGCGTAATCGCTTTACCCGTATGGCCATTTCAAAAGAGGCGGGTGGTCTGGTGGCGGTCGGGTTTGGCCCAGTGCTGGCCGGGATCTTCTGCAATATGACCGGCTCCTGGTGGCCGATTGTCGCCATGCTGGTGGCCTATTCCGTGATTGGGCTGGTTTCTGCATTCCTGATGCCGGAAGTGCGTGACCGTGACCTGAGCGCGGCGCAAGATGCAGCGGAAGTCGCGCCAGAAGAGTCCGTAAGCTACGGAGCCGTCTCCTCACGGCGCTGATGGTTTATAACTTGAGTAATTTGTCACACAACTTTCAGCGTGTGTCACACCACATGAACAAAAGTTAATATAAATCAAAATTTCAAACTGAAGTATCAGTATGGTTAATGGCAGTTATTTTTTTACCCCAACTGCCATTCTAGTTGGTGTAGTCAGCAGGCGCTGCCGCTCTGGTCAATGGGCGGCAGTGGTTCACAGCGTTCTACTTAACGAGTCTTAATCATGGAAAACCGGTTATTACAGGCGAAAGCCACGCTTCCTCAGTACACTCGCGACGACCTGAAGGCACGCATTGTTCATCTTGGCTTCGGCGCATTTCACCGTGCGCATCAGGCGGTTTATGCCGACATTCTCGCAGCGGAACACGGCAGCAACTGGGGTTATTGTGAAGTAAACCTGATTGGCGGCGAGCAGCAGATTGCCGATCTCAACGCGCAGGATAACCTCTATACCGTGGCGGAGATGTCTGCCGATGCATGGACATCTCGCGTGGTCGGAGTGGTCAAAAAAGCACTCCATGCGCAGGTTGACGGGCTGGAGACCGTGCTGGCCGCGATGTGTGAACCGCAGGTGGCAATTGTCTCGCTGACGATCACCGAGAAAGGGTATTGTCACTCACCCGCGACCGGGCAACTGATGTTCGATCATCCGTTAATTGCCGCCGACCTGCAAAACCCCCATCACCCGACATCCGCACCCGGGGTAGTGGTTGAAGCCCTGGCGCGCCGTAAAGCTGCGGGTCTGCCTGCTTTCAGCGTGATGTCCTGTGACAACATGCCGGAGAACGGCCATGTGATGCGCAATGTCACCTGTGCTTATGCTCGCGCTGTCGATGGTGAGCTGGCGGACTGGATTGAATCCAGTGTCACCTTCCCGTCAACGATGGTGGACCGCATCGTGCCTGCAGTAACGGTAGACACGCTGAATAAAATCGAACAACTGACTGGCGTGCTCGACCCGGCGGCAGTGGCCTGTGAACCGTTCCGCCAGTGGGTGATTGAAGATAACTTTGTTGCCGGGCGTCCTGAATGGGAAAAAGCCGGGGCCGAGCTGGTGTCAGATGTTATTCCGTTTGAAGAGATGAAGCTGCGTATGCTCAATGGCAGTCATTCATTCCTTGCCTATCTTGGTTATCTGGCGGGTTACCAGCATATCAACGACTGTATGCAGGATGAAAATTACCGCCTCGCCGCGCATAAGCTGATGCTCAACGAGCAGGCGCCAACCTTAAAAGTGAAAGGCGTCGATTTAGGTCATTATGCCGATCTGCTGATTGCTCGCTACAGTAACCCGGCCCTGCGTCATCGAACCTGGCAAATTGCGATGGACGGTAGCCAGAAGCTCCCGCAGCGTATGCTGGATTCTGTGCGCTGGCACCTGGTGCATCAAAAGCCGTTCCCGCTACTGGCATTGGGTGTGGCTGGCTGGATGCGCTATGTTGGCGGTGTGGATGAACAGGGTAATACCATTGAGGTGAGCGATCCGCAACTGGCCGTGATTCAGGCGGCAGTGAAGGGAAGTACCGAGGGGGAAAGCCGTGTGAAAGCCCTGCTTGGCATCGAGGCTATTTTTGGCAGAGAGTTACCTGAAGAGGCTAGCTTTGTGGATGCGGTGATGAGCGCGTATCAGACGTTGCTACAGAAGGGAGCAAAAGCCACGGTGGCACAGTACGCCGCGCAACGATAATTCATCTCATGCCGCCGTTCGCGGCGGCATGTACGGGTACAATTTAGTGCATACCCAGGCGAATCAGTTCAATCGGTTCGAACTTACCTTCGCATCCTTCCACTTCCACCGTTTTGCTACGACGCACCTGCGCGGCATCCAGCCCGTCGCTGTGGATCGCTTTAATGACCCCAGTATGGCCTGTGCCGTTTATCATGACGCGGCTGCCAGTGGTAATTGCATTACGGTTACGGTCGTATGTCATCATGGTATATTCTCCTCTCTAACTTATCCGTTACGGCGCTAATTCAGGTTTGCCGTTCACGGGGCATATAAATACGCCTGTCCGCGCTTCATGTTTTTGTTTTTGATCAAACTCACACTTTTTTGTTTATTGCATCGAGTGCTGACGGTTCACGACAGCAATTTACAAAGCAGACCGTTATTTTCATAAGCTGATAGTTTCGATAGGGAAGCGTTGAGGGTTGGTTTATATTTCTGATGCCATTCTGGAGGCAGGAAATAACCCTTCATCGGAATAAGGAGTCAGGCTTATGTATAAGAAGATTTTGATGCCTGTTGATGTGTTTGAAATGGAATTAAGCGATAAAGCGGTACGCCATGCGGCCAACCTGGCAAAGGCTGAGGGCGCGTCGATTACCCTGGTCAACATTCTTCCGGCCAGCAGTCGCTCACTGCTGCGCGGGTTTAACGCTGATATAAAAAAATTTGAAGAGTATATGACCGCTGAATCCGGGAAGAAAATGAACGAGTTAAAGAGACTGTTCGATATCTCCCCTGAGAATATTCACGGCATGGTTCGTTTTGGCAATGTCCGCGATGAAATTATCAAGCTGAGCAAGGAGGGGGAATATGATGTGATCGTCATCGGGTCGAAAAACCCGGGCATCACCACTCATCTGCTTGGTTCAAATGCGGAATCTATTCTGCGCTACGCCACTATTCCGGTATTAGTCGTTCGTTAATTTCTTCGCCGCATCCGTAAGGGGTGCGGCAAATGTTACTCTTCGCTGAACCACTCGCTATTTTCCTGGCGAATAAGCTGCACGGATTCACTAATTTCCTGCAAATGTAGCGTCATCGCTTTTTCCACACCGTCTGCATCGCGTTTTTCAAGCGCATTAAAAATATCATGGTGCTGACGGAGCAGCATTTCCGGCGGGGAGACGTGGTCGAGGCTCATGTAGCGCACGCGGTCGATGGTGGCCTTAATGTTCTCGATAGTGTCCCAGGCGAGTTGACAGTCCGCAATTTGCGCCAGCTTCTGGTGGAATTCGTCATCCAGCAGGAAGAAATCATTGAGCTGTTTACGGTCAATCGCAATGCGCTGCTGGTGCAGATTTTGCTCCAGCAGATAACACTGGTTGTCGTTGATAAGCGTTGCAGCACGGCGCGCGACGGCACATTCAATCGCCTGGCGAACAAAACAGCCGTTGCGCACCTGCGAGAGTGAAATTTTGTTCACATAGCTGCCGCGCTGCGGGCGGATCTGAATCAGACCGTTTTCTGCGAGCTTAATAAACGCTTCGCGCACCGGCTGACGGGAAACGTCAAAACGCACGGACACCTCTTTTTCAGAAAGCGGTGTACCCGGTGGGATCAGGCAATGGACAATATCACGTCGCAAAATGCGATAGATTTGCTGGTTTACTGGCTGGGTGGGATTGAGTTGCGATTCAGCGGCCATGAGTTGTCATTTCTCAGAGAGTTAGCCAGAACATACTACCATTCTTTTATAACCCGAAACAGACCCGGCCCGCAGGCCGGGAAGGGCTCAGTTAGCCACGATGGACGCTAAGTCCGGCAAAACTCTGGCTGACCGGCATCATTTCTACAGTGTTGATGTTGACGTGTTTCGGCAGCGTCGCCACCCACCACACCGTTTCAGTGACATCTTCCGGCGTCAGCGCGTTAGCGTTTTCGTAGGTTTTGTCCGCTTTCGCGTCATCGCCTTTGAAGCGCACGTTGGAGAATTCTGTCCCGCCAACCAGACCCGGTTCGATATCGGTGACGCGAATGGCCGTGCCGTGCAGATCGGTACGCAGGTTCAGGCTGAACTGGCGCACAAACGCTTTGGTCGCGCCATAGACGTTGCCGCCCGCATATGGCCAGCTCCCGGCGGTGGAACCAATATTGATAATGTGGCCGCGGTTGCGCTCGACCATGCCCGGCAGCACTGCACGGGTCATATAGACCAGCCCTTTGTTGTTGGTGTCGATCATGTTTTCCCAGTCTTCAACGCTGGCTTTGTGGGCAGGCTCCATGCCCAGCGCCAGACCGGCATTGTTAACCAGCACATCAATGGCACGCCATTCGGCAGGCAGGTTAGTAATCATCTCTTCAATGGCCGCGCGGTTACGCACATCCAGTTGCGCGGTCAGGATGCTGTCACCCAATTCGTCTTTCAGCTCCTGCAGACGCTCCTGACGACGGCCCGTTGCAATCACCTTGTGTCCGTTGGCGACGAAGCGACGCGTGATGCTTTCACCAAAACCCGCTGTCGCCCCGGTAACTAAAATAATCATCTCACTGTTCCTCAACGCTTTTTGTGTGGTACTAACATAGCACGGTCGACGAGGGTGCGTTAAGGCAACATTTGTATGGCAGCATTGCAGGGGATGGCGGCCTGGCCTAATCTGGGAGGATACCCGTACTCAGGAGCAAAAGATGACGGCCACGAATCCCTTTTTTGAAATCAGCCTTTTACCTTACCAGGCACCTCATTTTGATGAAATCAACGATAGCCACTATCGCCCGGCTTTCGATGAAGCGCTTCGCCAGAAGAGGGCGGATATTGACGCCATTGTCTCTCAGACCACTGCGCCAGACTTCACCAACACCGTACTGGCGCTGGAGAAAAGCGGCGCCATGCTCACGCGCGTCAACAGCGTTTTCTTCGCCATGACCTCCGCACACACCAATGCGTACCTGCAGGAACTGGAAGAGCAGTTCTCTACCGAACTTGCCGCGCTGGCGAACGATATCTGGCTAAACGACACGCTTTTCGCTCGCGTGGAGAGCGTCTGGCAGGACCGTGCCGCGCTGGACGCTGAATCCCGTCGGTTGGTTGAGGAGACATATCAGCGGTTTATTCTGGCCGGCGCACGTCTGAATGAGACAGAAAAAACCGAGCTGAAGGCGCTTAATACCGAGGCGGCCTCTCTGACCAGCCAGTTTAATCAGCGTCTGCTGGCTGCTGATAAGGCTGGCGGGCTGGTGGTGGATTACGCACACCAGCTTGATGGGCTTAGCGCTGACGAAATCGCTGATGCCGCACAGGCTGCCACCGAGAGAGAGCTTAACGATCGCTGGTTGATCCCGCTCCTGAACACCACCCAGCAACCAGCGCTTTCGGCGCTGCGCGATCGTCAGACGCGGGAAAATCTGTTTAACGCAGGCTGGACGCGTACCCAGAAAGGGGATGAGAACGATACGCGCGCGCTGATCCTTCGTCTTACTGCGTTACGTGCACGTCAGGCTCGCTTGCTGGGCTTTGAGGATTATGCCAGTTGGAGCATTGCCGACCAGATGGCGAAAACGCCAGACGCCGCGCTTACCTTTATGCGTGGCATTGTGCCTGCCGCACGTACCCGCGCGGAACGCGAGCAGGCCGATATTCAGAATGTCATTGATGACGAACAGGGTGGTTTCACCGTGCAGGCCTGGGATTGGGCCTTCTATGCGGAGCGCGTGCGTCAGGCAAAATATGCCCTCGATGAGTCGCAAATCAGGCCGTATTTTGCGCTCAATAACGTACTGCACGATGGCGTATTCTGGACGGCCAGCCAGCTGTTTGGCATCCGCTTTGTGGAGCGCTTTGATATCCCGGTTTATCACCCGGACGTTCGCGTATGGGAAATTTTCGACCACACGGGTGTTGGTATGGCACTGTTCTACGGTGACTTCTTTGCCCGTGACTCCAAGCAAGGTGGGGCGTGGATGGACAGTTTTGTCGTGCAATCCTATGAATTTGCCACCCGTCCGGTTATCTACAACGTCTGTAACTATCAGAAACCGGGTAATGGACGCCCGGCGCTACTCTCCTGGGATGACGTGATTACCCTGTTCCACGAGTTCGGCCATACGCTACACGGGCTGTTTGCCAGTCAGCGCTACGCCACGCTCGCGGGTACCAATACCCCACGTGATTTCGTTGAGTTTCCGTCGCAAATAAACGAACACTGGGCCAGCCATCCTCAGGTATTTGCCCATTACGCCCGTCATTTTGAAACCGGTGAACCGATGCCGGAAGCGCTACGGAGAAGCATGCTGAGTGCGACTCAGTTTAACAAAGGCTATGACATGACGGAGACACTCAGTGCCGCGCTGCTGGACATGAACTGGCACAGTATTCGTGAGCCTGTTGAAAGTGTCGAGGCGTTTGAAGCCGCCGCCCTGAAAAAAGAGGGGCTGGATCTGCCCGCCGTACCGCCGCGCTATCGCAGCAGCTACTTTGCTCATATCTTTGGTGGCGGTTACGCGGCGGGGTATTACGCTTACCTGTGGACACAAATGCTGGCGGACGATGGCTATCAGTGGTTTGTCGAGCAGGGCGGTTTAACCCGTGAAAACGGGCAAAAATTCCGTGAGGCGATTTTATCCCGTGGGAATAGTACAGATTTAGCGGAACTGTATCGTAGCTGGCGCGGGCACGATCCAAAGATTGAACCGATGCTGGAGAATCGCGGATTGAGCGCGTAATGCCATAGTTGGCGGGTCATCCAGGGTTAGCGCCCGCTTGACCCGCTCACCGTTGAGGACAAATGGTCATAAAAAAAGCCTGCATTAAGCAGGCGCTAATGATGATGCATAGTTATTATTCTAATCTTAATTCAAAAAATTAATTGCGAACCCGATACATCACAAATATTTTTGTGCTGCATCGAGTATTTCCTGAGAGGTAAGTTCCCGATCCGAGGCAACATAGATAACATCATGATCGCCTGTTAAAGACGGAAAACCAGCAGACATTATTTGAAGATTAACCTCTTCGCCATTCGGGTATTCTTCACGTATGGATGTAATGCCCTTAAGCACAGTCATAACTTTGCTCGGTTTACCATTAAAGAACACTATCACCTTTTTCATATATCACCCTGTAATCATTCGTGATTTTTTAAGCTGATGCCGTCCAAAAAGACTGATTTATTCATTGTTTTAACTTTTTCGAAAATTAAAGCAAGCAATATCCTGACTTAACGTGTACTGTGGCAGTCCATTTAATCAGGAGAAGCCTATGTCTGGACGTAAAAATACGCAATTTCGTCGAAATCATTTAGTCAAATGTCCCTGCCCAAACTGCTCGAAAGATTCAGAGCACAGCTATAATCGCGTACAAAAGGGCGCACAGCTTGTTTGCCCATATTGCAATACTCTTTTTAAGTCCTCTCAACGATTTTAAAAAAATAATTTCGCCAGAAAATTAAAAAGCAATGCTAAGGACCCGTCTACTCAGGAAAACCGTCATCGTTATCGCGGGTCCGTGGCGATATTATTTATCGCAAAGCGTTACGTTGCCTGCTGCAGGGCCTTTACTGCCGCTAATGATAGCAAACTCGACTTTTTGACCTTCAAAAAGCGTGTTGAAACTGTCCCCCTCAAGGGCGGAAAAGTGGACAAAAATATCTTTACTGCCATCAAGCGGGGAGATAAAGCCAAAGCCTTTATCTTCGTTAAACCACTTAACCAGACCTAAAATTTTTGACGACATATATACTCCATTTGAATGCTTTTAAAGTAGTAACGTTATGATAGAGAACGTATAAATTGTATACGTATGGACTCAAAAGGAGGGGGTATCAGCGATAGCGCCTGGTTATGAGGACTGCTTAGTAAAATGTTACATTCTGTATTGCATCGAACCAACGAGATCATTAATACACGGACAGGATTAATTAGCAAATTTTATTTTAGCCGTCTGGGCGCGTGGGCTTGCTGAGTGGTCACGTAACCGGGCACAGGGCCCGGCTTATGTTCATATTGCATGACAGCTTACGGAAGCGATAATTTTATTCCCACCCATATTACCCATAATCAAATCGAGTAATTTTCGGTATTCCTCACGGGTAATCACTTCAGCCCGAATTTCGGTGGTTCCTTCTGTTTTCGCTGCCGTTGAATAGATGGCTTTCAGACTTAACGTCAGCTCCTGAGCCATTTTGACAACATTCTGCCGCACGGCATCTTCATGCTCATCATTGCAGGTCACTTTCAGAACATAACATTTTTCGCCTTCGTGAAGCGCGGGGAGTTGATTAATCCGCTGCGCGGCTTCGCGAAGCAATATGTTAGCACAGAGAATAATTACGCTGGCCATCGCGGCATTCCAGAATTGGCCTAATCCGCATAGCACACCAATTCCAGCCGAACACCACAGCGTTGCCGCGGTATTCAGACCCCGAATATTCATTCCCTCACGCATAATCACGCCGGCGCCGAGGAAACCTATTCCGGAGACGATCTGTGCCGCGATGCGCCCCGGGCTATCAGGAGAAGTGGAGACGGAACTTAAAATAAATACTGCCGCGCCTGTAGCAACCAGTGCATTAGTACGAAGCCCGGCCATCCGCTGGCGCCATTGTCTTTCTGCGCCAATAATTGCGCCCAGCAGCATTGCTGCGAGCAGATGAGAGATATATGGGAACATCATCCTGTCGCCTGTTTACGATATTCAATAATAAACGTCAGTGCTAAAGCACTATATGACGCCATTTAAACACTACGTATTTTCAGCGCGACGGCGGCGGGAAGAGTGAATGTGTAAACAGAAACATGGCGATTACCCACAATTATAGCGGTTCTTAATGTGTCGGGATGCAATCGCGTTGAGATGATTGCTGCCCACCGTTCAGGTAAGCAGCGTGAAATCGCACTAGCTTACCTTCGTATCATATATAAGGTGACTTTCCAACGAAGGACTCCTGTGTAAATTTATCGCCAGTATAATAAGGCTTTATAATGAGTAAAGCGAAAAAACAACGTTCGTTATGAATTGTTTAAGTTCGGGAAAAAGTTTTTACAGATGTCACCTGATTTTCAACAATACCCGGTATACTCGATTGTATTTATAACAGGCTGTAACATGCTAAGGCAGACAGTATGTCTCTTCGTTCACTGCGGGCGTTGTGCCTGACCAGTTTTTTCATTGCGGATGTCCGCGATGGTCTTGGTCCTTTTCTCGGTATTTTTCTGACTGAACGTCACTGGTCCCCTGATGATATCGGCATACTGATGACGGCCGGTGGTCTGGCGGGATTATTGGCCACGCTGCCGGCGGGATTTATCACCGACACCTCACGCAGCAAGCGATCCGTGCTGGCGCTGGTGTGCCTGCTCATCACCCTTAGTACGCTCCTGCTCTGGTTTAGCCAGCAGAGCAGCGTTGTCGCTGTTTCGCAAATTGTCAGCGGTATCAGTGCGGCATTTGTGGGGCCGTTGCTCGCCGGTATAACGCTGGGGCTGACCGGCCAGAGCGGGTTCAGTGCGCAGATGGGCAGAAATGAGGCGTTCAATCACGGCGGCAACTTTGTCACTGCACTGATTGCAGGCGGCATTGCCTGGTACTGGGGCGTGGGCGGGATTTTCCTGCTGATGACCTGCACGACGCTGCTCACGCTCTGCGCGCTGCTTGCCATTCGCCACGGCGATATCGACAACAACGCCGCGCGCGGGCTGTCATCTCAGGCGAACCTGCCGGTTCCCGGTTTTGCGGTGCTGATGAAAAACCGTGCGCTGTTTGTGACCGGGCTGACGCTGCTGCTGTTTCACCTGGCAAACGCCGCGCTGCTGCCGATGCTGAGCATGAGAGTTGCAGCGGCACCTGCCTCGATTAACCCCGGTTTGTATGCGGCGGGTACCGTCATCATCTCACAGGCCGTGATGATCCCCGTTGCCATCTGGGTCGCACACCGCATAGAACGCTACGGCTACTGGCGCTTAATTATGCTGGCGCTGCTGGTTATGCCGGTGCGCGCGGCGCTGGCGGCATCTACGGACGCGCCGTTAATGATGATACCGGTACAAATCCTCGACGGACTGGCCGCCGGGATCCTGGGTGTCGTGGTACCGTCGTTTATTGTGGTGCTGCTGCGCGGAAGCGGGCACGTCAATGCCGGGCAAAGCGTGGTGATGCTGATGCAGGGGATTGGGGCATCCATGAGTCCGGCGTTAACCGGTACGATCGCCGGTCATTACTCTTTTGCGACGGCGTTCAGCGTACTGAGCGCGATTGCCCTGGTGGCCGTGCTGCTGTGGTGGCGCTGCGCTAATCGGACATGGGAAACTGACAGTTCGCCGGGTGGGGCATAGCCGCCACCCGGCGCCAGGCTTATGCCAGTTCGTTAGGGCAGGCTTCACCCTTTTCCAGCTGCAGTAGATTCCCCAGCGTGGTTTCCGAAATGCTGATCAGCGCTTCGGCAGTCAGAAACGCCTGGTGTCCGGTAAACAGCACGTTATGACAGGCAGACAGGCGGCGGAACACGTCGTCCTGGATCACATCATTAGACTTGTCTTCAAAGAACAGATCGCGCTCGTTTTCATACACGTCCATCCCCAGCGCGCCAATCTTCTGCGTTTTCAGCGCTTCGATGGCGGCCTGAGAGTCAACCAACCCACCGCGGCTGGTGTTGATGATCATCACGCCATCTTTCATCTGGTCAAACGCCGCCTGGTTCAGCAGGTGGTAGTTTTCCGGCGTCAGCGGGCAGTGCAGGGAGATCACGTCAGACTGTGAGAACAGGGTTGGCAGGTCGACGTATTCGACGCCCAGTTCCAGCGCCGCAGCGCTTGGGTAGGGATCAAATGCCAGCAGACGCATGCCGAAGCCTTTCAGAATGCGCAGGGCGGCGACGCCAATTTTACCGGTGCCGATCACGCCGGCGGTTTTGCCGTACATGGTAAAGCCGGTCAGTCCCTCCAGCGAGAAGTTAGCATCACGGGTGCGCTGATAAGCGCGGTGAATACGACGGTTGAGCGACATCATCATGCCAATCGCATGTTCCGCGACCGCTTCCGGGGAGTACGCCGGCACGCGAACCACCTTCAGGCCCAGCTCTTTCGCCGCGTCGAGGTCAACGTTGTTAAAACCCGCGCAGCGCAGGGCGATGTATTTCACCCCCTGTTTTTTCAACTCTTCCAGCACCGGACGACTGCCGTCATCGTTCACAAAAATGCAGACGCCTTCGCAGCCGTGCGCCGTTTTGGCGGTTTTTTCAGACAGCAGAAAGTCGAAAAATTCAAGCTCAAACCCGTAAGCCTCGTTAACATGTTGCAGATACTTTTTGTCGTACTGCTTTGTGCTATATACCGCGAGTTTCATAAGACTTTCTCCAGTGATTTTGCATTCACGTTAGCATGATTAAAATTATCTTACAATTTTTGAAATATTATTGAATTCAATAAGTTCTATCAATTATTCTAGAGCATCTATCCTTAAAAATGGCATTCCCTTCAACTGACTGGCTAAACATGCGACAATGATCGGCAATGTCGGCTTAATTCTTTTGCTAAATCAGGATATTAACTGCCCATGAAGGGTAAATACAAAGCCGCAATTGCGCTTTTACTGCTGTTCATCCTCCTGCCGCTGACGCTGCTGATGACGCTCGCCCAGTGGGTTCCAACGCTTGCCGGTATCTGGCTACCCGTCGGGACACGTATCGCCTTTGAACAAAGCCCCAAAATCACCCGTCACGCACTGGTCATTCCCGATGTTCGCTATCTGGTTGAAGACTGTGAGATTGCCCGGGTCGATAACGTGACGCTGTCACGTCCCAGTCGCTGGAAACTGGATATCGGTGCGCTCGAGCTTAATTCCGAGTGTTTAAGCAAAATCCCTCAGTCTGCACCCTCAACGGTTGCGCCCAAAACGCTGGCACAGTGGCAGGCGGTTTTACCGAAGACCTGGCTTACCGTTCATCGCCTGACGCTCTCACCCTGGCAACAATGGCAGGGCGAGCTTTATGCCTCGCTGACGCCTGCCAGCCAGGAGATTACCTATAATGGCGAGCAGGTCAGCATTAAAGGGAAACTTCGTGGACAGTTGCTCTCCGTCAGCCAGTTCGATGTACAGCTTCCCGATCGGCCTCAGCCCATAAAACTGGTGGGCGAGTTCACTCTGCCGCTGGTTCCCGATGGGGTACCGGTTAAAGGCCACGCGGTCGCGACCTTTAACGTGCCACAGCTCACCTCATTGGTCGATGCCGATCTGGACTGGGCGGAAAATCAGGGACAACTGGTGGTGATGGCGCGCGATAACCCCGACCCGCTGCTCGACCTCCCGTGGCAGATCACGGCAGAACAGCTGAATATCAGTGACGGACGCTGGAACTGGGACCTCTCCGGTATGCCGCTGAGCGGGCGAGTTGGCCTGCGAGTCGACAACTGGCAACAGGGACTGGAGAAAGCTACCTTGTCCGGACGTCTCAATGTGCTTACCCAGGGTGATGCAGGGAAAGGCAACGCGGTTCTGAACCTTGGGCCGGGCAGGCTCAGTATGGAAAACAGCGACATGCCGCTGTATCTGAGCGGTGAGGCGAAACAAAACGACCTTATTCTCTACGCCAGACTGCCGGCAAAACTGACCGGAAGCCTGTATGAACCTCAGCTTTCCTTTGAGCCGGGGGCGCTGCTTCGTTCACGCGGACGCATTATTAACTCCCTCAATATTGATGAAATTCGCTGGCCACTTGCGGGCGTCAAGCTCACGCAAAAGGGTGTTGATGGCCGTTTGCAGGCCATTCTGCGGGCCCATGAAAACGAAATGGGCGATTTTGAGCTCCACCTGGACGGCCAGGCCAACGACTTTTTACCCGACAACGGTCTGTGGCAGTGGCGCTACTGGGGAAAAGGGGGCTTTACGCCGATGAATGCGCGCTGGGATGTCGCCGGGAAAGGCGAATGGCGTGACAATCTCATTGAGCTAACTGCGCTCTCCACCGGTTTTGACAAACTTCAGTACGGTACGATGGAAGTCAGCAAGCCGCGTCTGGTGCTGGATCAACCGGTGCGCTGGTTCCGTGACCCCGAAAAACCCACCTTCAGCGGCGCGCTGGCGCTCAATGCGGGACAAACCCGCTTCTCCGGCGGGAGCGTGTTACCGCCCTCAGTACTGACCTTTAGCGTCGACGGAACAGACCCAACGATTTTCCAGTTCAAGGGCGACCTCCATGCAGACAAAATTGGCCCGGTACAGGTAAATGGTCGATGGGATGGGGAACGTCTTCGCGGGCAGGCCTGGTGGCCGAAACAGTCGCTTACCGTATTTCAGCCGCTGATACCACCGGACTGGAAAATGACGCTGCGTGACGGGGAACTCTATGCGCAGGTCGCCTTCTCGGCGGCGGCCGATCAGGGCTTTGAAGCCGGTGGGCACGGCGTGCTGAAATCCGGCAGCGCCTGGATGCCTGATAACCAGGTCAACGGCGTCGATTTTGTGCTGCCGTTCCGCTTCAGCGAAGGGACCTGGTCCCTGGGCACGCGCGGCCCGGTCACGTTGCGCATAGATGAAGTCGAAAACCTGGTGACCGCGCGCAACATCACCGCCGACTTACAGGGGGATTATCCCTGGACGGAGGACAATCCGCTTCTGCTCACCAACGTGAAGGTGGAAACCCTCGGCGGGAAGATCACCATGCAGCAGCTGAGGATGCCGCAGCACGATCCGGCCTTGCTGCGCGTAGATAATATATCTTCCAGCGAGCTGATTAGCGCCGTCAATCCGAAACAGTTTGCCATGTCGGGGCCGGTCAGCGGGGCGCTGCCGTTCTGGCTGGACAATGAAAAATGGATCATCAAAGATGGCTGGCTGAGCAACCCCGGGCCCATGACGCTGCGTATCGACAAAGATACCGCAGACGCCATTGTGAACGATAATATGGTCGCGGGCGCCGCGATTAACTGGCTCCGCTATATGGAAATTTCGCGTTCGTGGACGAGAATCAATTTAGATAACCTGGGGCAATTAACCATGCAGGCCACCATCAAGGGGACCAGCCGTGTCGATGGCAAAAGCAGCACCGTCAACCTGAACTATACCCATGACGAGAATGTCTTTACCCTCTGGCGCAGCCTGCGTTTTGGAGACAACCTGCAAACCTGGTTTGAGCAACACGCGGCGATACCCGGTCCCCGCAGTTCGACTGGCAAGGAAAGTGAGGAACAACAATGAAAAAGATGGCTGGTGTACTCACCGTTGCCGTTGTCGCGCTACTGTCTGGCTGTACGCCGCGCATTGAAGTCGCGGCACCGAAAGAGCCGATTACCATCAATATGAATGTCAAAATCGAACATGAGATCCACATTAAGGTCGATAAAGACGTTGAAACTCTGCTGAAATCGCGCAGCGATCTGTTCTGAGGACGCCATGAAACGATTAGCTCTGATTTTACTGGCACTGGGGATGAACGTGCAGGCGGCCGCGCTCACCTTAAATGATGCCCGGGCGCAGGGGCGCGTAGGGGAAACCCTGAGCGGGTATCTTGCCCCGATCCAACAGGATGCGGAAACGCTGGCGCTGGTTAACCGTATCAATGCGGCGCGCACGGAAAACTACCAGAAGCTGGCTGACAGCAATAATTTACCGGTCGATGAAGTGGCGAAAATGGCGGGACAAAAACTGGTTGCCCGTGCTCAACCCGGCGAGTATGTGAAGGGCATTAACGGAAAATGGCTGAAAAAATAGTTAGCGGTAGCGCTTGCGGTATTCACCTGGCGAGACGCCAAAACGCTGCTTAAACGCCGTGGAAAAATGGCTATGGTCGGTAAATCCCCAGCTGTAGCCAATCCCCGCCAGCTTTTCGTCATCACTGGTAGAACGCAACACCTGCGCGCACAGATCCAGACGACGGTTTTTAATGTACTGCGCCACCACCAGCCCTTTCTCGGCAAACATGCGGTAGAGGCTTCGCACGGACATACCGCTCTCGGCGGCAATCCATTCCGGACGCAGAGATTCGGACTGAATATGATCGTCGATCAGCGCCACCACATGCAGGAACTGGCGTTCCTTACGCGGCTGAATCAACTCGCGCTGCTGGAAAGCGGGGCGCAGCAGGCAGACCATCGCTTCGAGCGCGGCTTCACTCTCCCGGTCACTCAGATCGGCATTGTTCATACTGTCCATTAACAGACGATGACTCAGCTGTACCGTTGGCAACGAACGGGAAAGAGTGAGCGCGCAGTTGATCTCCTGAAACCGACACTGCTGCTCAATGATCTGACGGGGTACCAGCAGCGAAATTTGGCGGGATTTTTCCTGCCAGTTGATTGAGCAGGGGCGTGATGCGTCAAGCAGCGTGATATCACCGGTTTTAAGCACAGAGCGCCGGTCATCCTGTTCAATTTCCGCGCTGCCTTCAAGCTGGAACACGGTATAGAACCAGGCATCATTACTCTGAGCGATCTCCTGGCGAGAACGGAACAGATTCACGCCGCCTGCGGTAACGGTACTGAGCTTCAGGCTGCGCGCGTAGCTGGTTTCCAGTTCCCGAAGAATTTTCCCTCCAGAGGACGCGCGTTAAAGCGCCCGCAAACCTGGTTAATTTGCGCCAGCCACTGCTGATACTGTTCCTGCTCGCTTGCACACGCCATCGTTTCTCTCACTGCGCCGTCAACGTTTTCGCATTGTTGCATTTGTGTTGCATTTTGTCAGAGCTATGAGGCTGACTATAGGAAAGAACACTCACCGGGAACAGTGATATAAGGCGGAATTATCACGATTTGCGGAGCCTGTCACAGGTGGCAAAGCGAATGTCACACAGACAAAAGCGAGAATGCGAAACCCCTCTTAGACTGGATCAACACCCGACGAATAATAACGAAGGAGTACCCTATGTCTGAATCACTGGTGGCAATCCAACCTGCTGTGCAGCAGTTTTTAGACCGACATCATGGCCTGTGGATCGAAGGGCGTCAGGCCGCATCAGACAGTGAAAAACGGCTGAATGTCTACAACCCGGCCACGGGCGAGGTGATTGCCTCGACTGCCGATGCCAGCGTTGACGATGTTGACCGCGCCGTGATGTCCGGCTGGCGCGCGTTTGTTGCCCGCAGCTGGGCCGGAAAATTACCGGCTGAACGCGAGCGGATCTTGCTCCATTTTGCCGATCTGGTTGAGCAGCACAGTGAGGAGCTGGCTCAGCTTGAAACGCTGGAGCAGGGCAAATCCATTAACATTTCCCGCGCTTTTGAAGTTGGCTGCACCCTGAACTGGATGCGCTACACCGCCGGGTTGACCACGAAGATCGCTGGCAAAACGCTGGATCTCTCTATCCCATTGCCACAGGGGGCCCGCTACCAGGCGTGGACGCGCAAAGAGCCGGTTGGCGTGGTGGCCGGAATTGTACCCTGGAACTTCCCGCTGATGATCGGGATGTGGAAAGTGATGCCTGCGCTGGCCGCGGGCTGTTCCATTGTGATTAAACCGTCAGAAACCACGCCGCTGACCATGCTGCGCGTGGCGGAGCTGGCCAGCGAAGCGGGCATCCCGGACGGGGTGTTCAACGTCGTAACCGGTAGCGGCGCGGTGTGTGGCGCAGCGTTGACCTCGCATCCGCACATTGCGAAAGTGAGTTTTACCGGTTCAACGGCAACGGGTAAGCAAATTGCCCGCACGGCGGCGGACACGTTAACCGGGGTGACCCTGGAACTGGGCGGGAAAAACCCGGCCATCGTGTTGAAAGATGCCGACCCTGCCTGGGTGATTGAAGGCCTGATGACCGGCAGCTTCCTGAATCAGGGACAGGTCTGTGCGGCAAGCTCCCGCATCTATATCGAAGCGCCGCTGTTCGACACGCTGGTCAGCGGGTTTGAACAGGCGGTGAAATCGCTGAGCGTCGGGCCGGGCATGTCGCCGGAAGCCTTTATTAACCCGCTGGTTTCGCGTGCGCATTGCGACAAGGTGCAGACTTTCCTCGATGAAGCGAAGTCCCGTCATGCGGAACTGATCGCCGGTAACCGTGGCCCGGAAGGCAAAGGCTATTACGTTTCACCAACGCTGGTGGTGAACCCGGATGCCGCGCTGAGGCTCACTCGTGAAGAGGTATTTGGCCCAGTGGTCAACCTGGTGCGAGTGGCCGATGGTGAAGAGGCGCTCCAGCTGGCAAACGACACCGAGTATGGCCTGACGGCCAGCGTCTGGACGCAGAATATCAGCAAGGCGCTGGAATATACCGACAGGCTGCAGGCGGGTACCGTCTGGGTAAACAGCCATACGCTGATCGACGCTAACCTGCCGTTCGGCGGGATGAAACAGTCTGGCACCGGACGCGACTTTGGCCCGGACTGGCTGGACGGCTGGTGCGAAACGAAGTCGGTGTGCGTGCGGTATTAAAAAACAAGCCGGGTGGCGGCTACGCCTCACCCGGCTTTATTAACGGGACCACCGATCCCGCCCGGCCTCTTTCGCCCGATACAACGCCGCGTCAGCGCGGGCGATGATCTCGGGACCCGCCAGACCGTCCTCCATTCCCGCAATCCCCATGCTGGCGGTGACAACCCCGCTAACCTTCGAGCCACTGTGCGGTATCGCGGCTGAATACAACCCCTCCTGAATGCGTATAGCAACCTGTTCTGCCATGTTCTCCGGACAGTCAAACAGGATCACTACAAACTCTTCACCACCGTAGCGAGAAACAACGTCGTGAGGTGTACGTACTGATTTTTTCAGCACCTGCGCTACCTGCGCCAGGCAGTCGTCACCCGCCTGGTGGCCATAAGTGTCGTTGTAAAGTTTGAAATAGTCGACATCCAGCATAATCAGCGAGAAGGCTTTTTTCTGATCAACCGCGTTTTCCAGCACGGTTTCCATGGCCCGGCGGTTTGCCGTCTGGGTTAACGCATCCAGATGCGCCAGCGCGTCCAGCCGCAGAATGAGTCGCTGATTCTGCTGGTTACGTCGCCAGGCTTCTTCGAACCAGTTCAGGAGGATAAAGCGTCCGCAAATCAGGATCAGGGTGAATACCACCCAGATCACGGCAAAGCGCAGGTTAACGCTCTGGTTCAGGGCGATGCTTGCAGACGGCAGGGCGATCCAGAGCGGCAGGACAAAAGAGAGCAGCCCCGACGGGTGAAAATAGAGCGCGGTCATTCCCGCGAGCAACAGAATCACGAAGATTGGCCAGGCGTGAGGAAGCTGAACAACCGTGATCAACAAATAACTACACAGTGACCACAGCAGGCTGCAGATAAACAGCACGACACTGATCCCGACGATACGTCGCCAGGCCATAACCATCAGCGCAGTTGAAAGGATAATGACCCCCAGCATTGAGGTATCGACCATCATCGTTAGGTATTTCGTTGCACCGACCTGGCTGTCGATGTTACCGAACAAGACGTTGCGCAGCAGGAGCATCAGCGCAAAGCTCACGTTCACGAAAGCCAGCCAAGGTAGATTCATCGCCAGGCCATGGTGCACCATGGATTTTCGGGTGGGCCAGGTGGCTAGCTCGGGTGGTGTATTGCGTCTTTTTTCTATCAAGAGGGATTTCCGTATCGAAAGGAGCGGGAGAAAAATGGGCGGGGTTACCGCCCATCAGGTGATGTGTTACGGTGTCACAATGTTAAACCAGAATTCAAATTTATCCATATAGCCCAGCATCGCATCCAGCTTCGCGCTATCGCCGGTGATCTTAATATCGCCGCTATCCTGCGCCTGTTTCAGCGTCACTTCTTTCAGGATAATTTTGTTCAGCGTATCACGGTTCAGGGTCAGCGTGGCGTCAGCGTCCTTCGCCTCGGCGTTAGCCGTGTGGTTCAACACGCCGTTTTCCAGCTCAAGTTTATACTTTCCGCCATCGCTGCCTAAATCAATGTTGAACACGGATTTGGCAGTACCGGCTTTTTCGCCATTGATATGCACAGCCAGATAGTCGAAGAACATCTCTGGCGTTATTGCCCGCACGGTATCCGGGCTAGCGGTATTCGGCGTCGGGCCTTTCACCACGCCGTTACGCAGTTCTTGCGCACCGGTCAGGTAGAAGTTACGCCACGGGCCAGATTCGGCCTGATAACCGAGCTGCTCCAGCGCATCTGCTTCCAGGTTACGTGCCGCCTGATTATTCGGATCGGCAAAGACCACTTTGCTCACGACCTGTGCAACCCAGCGATAATTCCCCTGGTCAAAGTCCGTTTTGGCTTTGTTCAGGATGGCGTCAGCACCACCCATGTACTCAACGAATTTCTTCGCTCCCTCTTCAGGTGGCAGTTCATCCAGCGTCGCTGGGTTGCCATCGAACCAGCCAAGATAGAGGACATAGGTGGCTTTCACGTCATGGCTGACGGAGCCATAGTAGCCCCGGTTAGCCCAGGTGTGCGCCAGCGAATCCGGGAGCTTAAAGTTGGCGGCGATCTCGTCACGCGTCTGGCCTTCGTTCGCCATACGCAGTGTCTGGTCGTTGATGTAACGATAAAGATCGCGCTGGCTCTTCAACAGCTTGACCACATTTTCGTTACCCCAGGTTGGCCAGTGGTGTTGCGCCATAATAATTTCGGCTTTGTCGCCCCAGCGTACGATCGCCTGGTTGATGTATTTCGACCACGGTAACGGCTCGCGAATTTTCGCGCCGCGCAGGGAGTAAGTGTTATGCAGCGTGTGGGTGACATCTTCTGCTGATTCGATCAGTTTTTTCTCTTCGATGAACCAGAGCATCTCTGATGGTGCTTCAGAGCCCGGCGCCAGCATAAAATCATAGGTCAGGCCGTCAATGACCTCTTTCTGGCCATCTTTTTCTATGATATTGGTCGGAGCGATAAGCGTAACCGTACCGGCAGAGGTCGTTGTACCCAAGCCTGCACCAACTTGTCCTTTCGCATCGGGCTTAAGCAGGTTGCCGTACATATAACTGGCGCGGCGGCTCATGACGTTACCCGCCATGATATTTTCCGCTACTGCGGCTTCCATAAAACCGGACGGGGCGTAAATTTTTACCTTACCAGCTTTTACATCGGCTTCATCTACCACGCCGCGCACGCCACCATAGTGGTCGACATGGCTGTGGGTATAGATAACAGCCACGACCGGTTTTTTCCCGCGATGTTTAAAATACAGGTCCATCCCGACTTTAGCGGTTTCGGCGGATACCAGCGGATCAACGACCGTTATTCCCGCTTTACCTTCAATAATCGTCATATTTGACAGGTCGAGGTTACGGATCTGGTATACCCCGTCGGTGACTTCAAACAGGCCGCTAATATTAATCAGCTGTGATTGACGCCATAAGCTTGGGTTGACGGAATCAGGCGCTTTATCGCCTTCTTTAATAAACGAATATTGCTGCGGATCCCAGATAACATTCCCTTGTTCCCCTTTGATAACCTCCTGAGGGAGAGGGGCAATAAAACCTTTATGCGCGTCGGTAAAATCGGTTTTGTCAGAGAAAGGAAGTTGATTAAAAAGGGCATTATTGGCCTGTTGAGTTGCTGCTGTAGCATCTTTTGGCGCTTCAGCGGCAAATGAATAACTGACGGAAATAAAAAAACCTGCTAACGCCAGGCTCCTGACAATCAAATTAAATTTCATCCTAAAACCTCTCAGTGATGTATTACGGCTTACGTAGAAACGTCGTGTCCTGGCTGAAAGTGATTCAAGAGATGAAGTGGAAATAAAGAGGGCATGAATAACTATAATCGGGAAGAGGTATTCAGCAAGTGAATGAATAAAAAACCGGGCGTTGCGCCCGGTATGTTATTTAGCGTCTTTTTTCTTCCCCAGCGTGGGGGTCTCGTCAAAGAAGTTCCACGGTTTAAGCAGAGTATGTACCCATTCCGTCGGCATGATCGGCCACTCTTCGGCACGGGCGACGTGGGTTGTCCCTGTGGTCATCCAGACGACGTCATCCTGGTTATTCAGTGACTCATTATCTTTGCTGTACTGCCCCAGGCCCGTATCGTGGATGGAACGGTTAGGGAATTTCCCTTCCGGGTACAACTCATCAGGATGGTAGCGGGTGACCCACAGCTGCTTATCCATAAAGCTCAGCCGATGGTAAATCCACTCGTCCGGGGCAAACTTCGCGCCCGTCGCTACCGGGTGTGTACCGCCCGCGTACGGGATAATCTGGTACGAGACCGGGTTGCCCATGCGGTTCTCTTTGCTGGTATTGCTCAACAAGCGAATGGTGCCCGGGTCGAATTTCTGTGCCGCCTGCTGCTCGGTATCAATGTCGTACTGATTGATCTGCATGGTACTGGTGCGCGGGCCACCGGCGGTATTCGGTTTCACTTCCGGATCCATTGCCACCAGTTTGTTGTTGATGCCATCCACATCCATATCAAGACGGAAGTTATAGATATGCTGGTGGGTGGTACCCACGATGTTGTGATCGATCAGTGTGCCGTATTTGGTGTCGTCTTTCGCGGTGGCGTCATGCATGGTTTTCGCCAGTACGCCTTTCACCGCTTCGATACCCGTCGCACCAGCATCAATTCCAATGGTGCCATTTTCATGGAATACCCAGTCGAAGATGTAATCGTAGTTACCGACAGTACTCACCCAACGTACCACCAGTTCACGACGCTCGGTGCTGACGTTTGGCTGTCCCATCTCTTGGTGTTTGTATTCCGGCCCGGCGTAGCGTTCGAAAATGGCGATTGCCCGCGGGATCTCCATTGGCGCACCGGTGTAATCCGGGATCGTTTCATTGAGCATCACGGCGTTAGACGGCACGTCTTTCCCCCGTACCAGCGAAGAGGTCAGGGTGCCCATGCCATAGTCGCCGGAATCCAGATAGGCTTTGAAATACCAGCCCACGTCCGGGTCGCCGTAAGGGACGATCATGCCACCTAAGGAGCCCTGATACATAACCTGGCGCTTTTTGCCGTTATCGTTGTACGTCACAGTCGAAATCATCGGGCCGACGCGGGAATCCAGGCTCAGGTGGAAATCCCAGTTCTGCCAGTGCACCATATCACCGGTAATGGTGTAGTTCTTGCCTTCTGGCTCAACGATCTCAAGGGGCTTTTTCGCTGTTTCGATACGGTCACGGCCGTCATACGGACGCGGAGCCATGGGAACCGGAATAACAGCGCCTTCTTCAATTTTCTGGATTTTCTTCTGCTCAAGATCGACTACGGCCACCAGGTTTTCAATCGGATGCGCCCAGTAGTTACCGTCACCGACGTCCAGGTAGCTGACCACTTTCAGCAGGCGATCTTCCTGCTTCAGGCCGTCTTTACCGTCGAAATAGCCGACGGTCAGCGGCGTGGTAATCACTTTCTTCGTATCGGTGATACCGTGTTTTTTAAGCACCTCTGCAAACTCAGTGCTCTCGTTGATGATCTGCTGAACCGCGGTGAAGTCATCCAGCAGCACCATGCCGTGTGCGTCTTTTACCGGTTCCCAGCTCAGGATCTTTTTGTCCTTCAGATCTACCCGGCTTTCGATAACGTGCTTCCCGTCGAGCATAACCACGTTCGCCTGGCGGGGAGAATCCACTGCCGTACCGTTAAGCACAAAGTCCCACACTTTGGTCTTATCTGGCTCAGCAAGGGCAATCTGGGTAAAACGGGTATTCGGTTTGAAATCCGCAGAGGTTTTGACGATCTCTACGGCTTGTTTGATTTCGTCAGCCGTTAGCGCGTTTAACGGGTGAGGGCGTTTTTCAACCTGGAAAGTCTGGTCGAGGCCGGACTGGAAAACGTCGTTGATGAAGGTGTCAGAGATAAAGGCCTTTTTGCCTTTCATCACCACCGGTACCTGCAGCTTGAGGGTTTTACCGTTGACGATAGCGGTTTTCGCCCCCGGTTTGACCTTCACAAAAGCACCGTCTTTCGCGATGGTGAACAGTTGTGCGTAATCATCCCACTGTACATCTGCGCCAAAGTCCTGCAGCGTTTTGTCCATCGGGACCATGTGCGCCTCGCTGCCGTGAGCGAAAACAGGGGGTTGCCAGGCGCAACACAGCGCAACAGCCATAGCCAGTGCCGTTCTACGGGCAGAAAAAGAAGAATTGCTTCCCATCGTAGACCTCATCTTGTTGTGTTTATTGTGTGGTGACAGCCTTATCCTGACAGGCGCCTGAGAAAAGCGTTTGCCTGCATCTGCCAGATTATTTGTCAGTCTTGCCAGGTTAAAAAAAGACCGGGGTGGCATCACACCCCGGTCAACGTGCGAGAGAGAAAAGAGTCAGGCGTCACCCTGCTGGCGCGCCACCAGCGTCAGAATGGAGTAGAGCGCCACGGCCTGCTGATGCTGGTTAAAAATCTCAACGGCCCACTCCACCACGCCCGTCGGTTTTTCCTCGGCGGTGCGTTGTTTCTTCAGCGTTTTACGTTTGCAGGTCAGGCGCACCTGAATGGTATCGCCCGGTTTAACCGGCTCGATAAAGCGCAGGTTTTCCATGCCGTAGTTGGCAATCACCGGCCCGACACCCGCATCAACGAACAACCCTGCTGCGGCGGAAATCAGGAAATAACCGTGGACCACGCGTTCGCCAAAGATTGACTCTGCCGCGCCAATCTTGTCCATGTGCGCGTAAAAGTGATCGCCGCTCAGGCAGGCAAAGTTCACGATATCCGCTTCTGTGAGCGTACGACGCGGCGTCAGCAGGCTGTCGCCCGGCTGCAACTCCTCGAAGTATTTACGGAACGGATGAACGCGGTCTTCCTGCACGTCAGCACCGCGCACCCACTGTTTGCCAATGGCAGCCAGCATGGATGGACTGCCCTGAATGGCGGTGCGCTGCAGATAGTGCTTCACTGCCCGCAGGCCGCCCAGCTCTTCACCGCCGCCCGCGCGACCTGGACCACCGTGGACCAGTTGAGGAAGCGGAGAACCGTGGCCGGTAGACTCTTTCGAGGATTCCTCATTGAGGACCTGAATACGTCCGTGAGCGCGTGCCGCGCCGGCAATAAACTGGCGGGCGGTTGCCAGATCCGCAGTGACCAGCGTCCCGGCCAGGCTTCCACCGCCCGCGCGGGCAAGCTGCATCGCGTGGGCTGCATTGCGATACGGCATCAGGGTCGCAACCGGACCAAAGGCTTCAGTCGCGTGAACTGCCGGTGTTTCATCCGGCTGCGGACAGAAAAGCAGGGTCGGTGGGAAGAAGGCACCAGTAGCCTGCAAATCCGCTTTGCCCCCCAGGCGGATTTCACAGCCTGCGGCAACCAGCAGCTCCACTTTCTCCTGAACGTCCGCACGCTGTTCGCTGTTCACCAGCGCGCCCATTTTTACCCCTTCCTGCGCCGGGTCACCCACCACCACTTTTTCCAGCCGCGCGATTAGCGCCTGGCTGACGGCATCGAGCCGCGTCTGCGGCACAATGATGCGGCGGATCGCCGTACATTTTTGTCCGGACTTGGCGGTCATTTCACGGACGACTTCCCGAATGAACAGGGCAAATTCTGGCTGGTCTGGCGTAACGTCTTCCCCCAGCACGCAGCAGTTCAGGGAGTCAGCTTCCATGGTGAAGGGAATGGAATTCGCCACAATATTGGGGTGGACGCGCAGGCTTTGCCCGGTACTGGCGGAGCCGGTAAACGTCACCACGTCCTGGCTGTCGAGATGATTCAGCAGATCCCCTGCGCCACCGCAGATTAGACTGATGGCGCCGTCCGGTACCAGGCCGCTGTCGATAATGGATTTCACCATCTCCTGGGTCACCTGCGCTGTGGCGGTAGCGGGTTTGATGATGGCAGGCATCCCGGCGAGCCAGGTGGGTGCCAGTTTTTCCAGCATACCCCAGCACGGGAAGTTAAAAGCGTTGATATGGACCGCCACGCCTGATTTTGACGTCAGGACATGGCGTGCAGCAAAACCACCTTCCTTCGACAGAGGGATCAACTCATCCTCAGGCCACAGTGTGTCATCCGGCAGTTCGCGGCTGCCCAGGCTGGCATAGGTGAAGAGGGTACCGATACCGCCTTCAATATCCACCCAGCTGTCTGCCTTTGTCGCCCCGGTCTGGGCAGACAGGGCATAAAACGTCTCTTTCTGACTAAGCAGATGTTTCGCCACCGCCTTCAGCATGGCAGCACGTTCGATAAAGGTCATTTTGTGAAGTGCTTCGCCGCCGTGCTCAATGGCATAGCGACGGGCGGCCGCCATATCCAGCCCTTCGCTGGTTACGCTCCACAGCGCTTCGCCAGTGATGGCGTGATGAATAGTGCGTTCGCGGCCCCGGCCAGACTGCCAGGTACCGGACAAGAAGCTGGCTAACTGCTGCATCGCTTATCTCCAAATGTTACGAAAATTCACCATTAATAGTTTGATCGTGAATCATAAAAATCAAGCTGAGTTTTAATGATTTGTTAACATTGTGATCCGGCACTGATGAAACGCAGTGCGCAAACGCCCGAATGTTAGGGTGTGCTGTAAAAGCCTTGCGAGCGGCATCACAAAACCAGGAAACAATTCTTGGGGTTATATTTAACCTTTGTGTAACTTTTAAAAAACAAAGTGATTCAACATTTCGCTTTAGATTGCAAACTAACGAATCATAAAGGTGATGACGTGACGCAAGAACAACGGTTTGAGCAGCGCATAGCGCAGGAGACGGCGATAGAGCCCCAGGACTGGATGCCTGAGGCCTACCGCAAGACGCTGATCCGCCAGATTGGCCAGCACGCGCACTCCGAAATTGTCGGCATGCTGCCCGAAGGTAACTGGATCACCCGCGCACCGACGTTGCGCCGTAAAGCGATCCTGCTGGCGAAAGTGCAGGACGAAGCCGGACACGGTTTGTACCTGTATAGCGCGGCAGAAACGCTGGGCTGCGCGCGGGAAGACATCTACCAGAAGATGCTCGACGGCAAGATGAAATACTCCTCCATCTTCAACTACCCAACCCTGAGCTGGGCCGATATCGGCGTGATCGGCTGGCTGGTGGACGGCGCTGCCATCGTTAACCAGGTAGCGTTGTGCCGGACCTCTTATGGGCCGTATGCCAGGGCAATGGTGAAAATCTGTAAAGAAGAGAGCTTCCACCAGCGTCAGGGCTTTGAAGCCTGTATGGCGCTGGCGCAGGGTAGTGAAGCCCAACGCCAGATGCTGCAGGACGCCATCAACCGTTTTTGGTGGCCGGCACTGATGATGTTTGGGCCGAACGATGACAACTCGCCGAACAGCGCCCGCAGCCTGGCCTGGAAAATCAAACGCTTCGGCAATGACGAACTTCGCCAGCGTTTTGTCGACAACACCATTCCCCAGGTGGAGATGCTCGGCATGACGGTGCCCGATCCCGACCTGCGTTTTGACGACGAGAGCGGTCATTACCGTTTCGGCGAGATCTACTGGCAGGAATTTGAAGAGGTGATTAACGGGCGTGGCATCTGTAACCACGAACGCCTGGCCGCCAAACGCAAGGCCTGGGAAGAGGGGGCGTGGGTGCGTGAAGCTGCACTGGCGCACGCAGAAAAACAACATGCCCGCAAAGTGGCTTGAGAGGAATCACGATGAGCAATGTCTACTGGCCGCTGTACGAAGTGTTCGTACGCAGCAAACAAGGTTTGTCCCACCGTCACGTGGGAAGTCTGCATGCCGCTGACGATCGCATGGCGCTGGAAAATGCGCGTGATGCTTATACCCGCCGCAGCGAAGGGTGCTCCATCTGGGTGGTCAAGGCGAGCGAGATTATCGCCTCCCAGCCGGAAGAGAGCGGCGAGTTCTTCGACCCGGCGGAAAGCAAGGTCTACCGCCACCCGACGTTTTACACCATCCCTGATGGCATCGAGCATATGTGAGGATGGGGATGAAAACAGTCACTGCATATGCCCTGCGTCTGGGCGACAACGGTCTGGTGCTTTCGCAGCGTCTCGGCGCCTGGTGCGGTCACGCACCGGAGCTTGAGATCGACCTCGCGCTGGCCAATATCGGTCTCGACCTGCTGGGGCAGGCGCGCAATTTCCTGACCTATGCCGCGGAGCTGGAAGGTCAGGGCGATGAAGACACGCTGGCATTTGGGCGTGACGAGCGTCAGTTCCGCAATTTACTGCTGGTGGAGCAGCCGAACGGCAACTTCGCCGACACGATTGCCCGTCAGTACCTGATGGATGCCTGGAATGTGGCGCTATATGAACGCCTTGCACACAGCAGCGACAGTCAGCTTGCCGCCATTGCCGCAAAAGCCATTAAAGAGGCGCGCTACCATCTGCGCTTTAGCCGTGGCTGGCTGGTGCGCCTGGGCGATGGCACCGAAACCTCCGCGCAAAAAATGCAGCAGGCCATCGACACTTTGTGGCGCTTTACGGCCGAACTGTTCGAAGCCGATGACGTCGAGCTGGAGCTGACTGCCTCCGGCGTGGCGGTTGACCCGCGCACCTTGCGCCAGCCGTGGGAAAGCGAAGTGTTTGCCGGCATGGCAGAAGCCAACCTGAAGGTACCCGACGAAGTGGCGTATCGCACCGGAGGCAAGAAAGGGCTACATACCGAACATCTGGGCCCGATGCTGGCGGAAATGCAATATCTCCAGCGCGCGTACCCGGGTCAACAGTGGTAATAGCGGAGGTCATGATGCAGCGTTTTGCTGAGATTGCACCGGCGGAGATCCCGCAGATCTGGTCGCTGTTAAGCCAGATCCCGGACCCGGAAGTGCCCGTGTTAACCATCACCGATCTGGGCATGGTGCGCAGCGTCGCACCGCAAGGTGAAGGCTGGGTCATTGGCTTCACGCCAACCTACTCAGGTTGCCCGGCGACGGAACACCTGCTGGGTGCTATCCGCGAAACGATGACCGCACACGGGTTTACGCCGGTTCATATTGTGCTCCAGCTTGAACCCGCCTGGACCACCGACTGGATGACCGCCGATGCCCGCGAGCGTCTGCGTGAATATGGCATCAGCCCGCCGGTCGGCCACAGCTGCCATGCCCATGCGCCCGCTGAGGTGACGTGTCCGCGCTGTGCGAGCACCGATACCTCGCTTATCAGTGAATTTGGTTCAACGGCCTGCAAAGCGCTCTATCGCTGCAACACCTGCCGTGAGCCTTTCGATTATTTCAAATGTATTTGAGGCTGCCATGACAACGTTTCATTCATTAACAGTGGCAAAAGTGGAACCCGAAACCCGTGATGCGGTAACGATCACCTTCGCGGTGCCGCAGGAATTACAGGACGCGTACCGCTTCCGTCCGGGGCAGCACCTGACCCTGAAAACGAAACTGGGCGGGGATGAACTGCGCCGCTGTTACTCCATTTGCCGGAGTAGCGCACCGGGTGAGATCAGCGTGGCGGTCAAAGCCATCGAGGGCGGACGATTCTCCCGCTATGCCCGGGATCAGATTAAACAGGGTATGGCGCTGGAGGTGATGGTTCCTCAGGGCCAGTTTGGCTACCAGCCGCAGGCGGAACGTGAAGGACACTATCTGGCGATTGCCGCAGGCTCCGGGATCACCCCGATGCTGGCGATTTTATCCGCAACGCTTGCCACCGAACCGAACAGTCATTTCACCCTGATTTACGGCAACCGCAGCAGCCAGAGCATGATGTTCCGCCAGGCGCTGGCGGACCTGAAAGACAAATACCCGCAGCGGCTGCAGCTGGTCTCCATCTTCAGCCAGGAGCGTCTGGATAGCGATCTTCTCCATGGTCGTATTGACGGGGAAAAACTGCAGGCACTGGCGAAAACGCTGATCAACTTCCGCCAGTACGACGAAGCGTTTATCTGCGGTCCGTCGGCGATGATGGATGAGGCTGAAAGCACATTAAAAGCGCTGGGGATGCCGGAAAAAGCCATCCATCTGGAACGTTTTAATACGCCAGGCTCAGCGGCTAAACGCACGGTTAGCGTGCAGGCTGAGGGGCAGAAAGTCACCGTTCGTCAGGACGGCCGTGACCGTGAAATCACCCTGACGGCGGACGATGAAAGTATTCTTGATGCCGCACTGCGCCAGGGGGCGGATCTGCCGTATGCCTGTAAAGGCGGCGTGTGCGCCACCTGTAAATGTAAAGTGCTGCGCGGCAAAGTGGACATGGTGACCAACTATAGCCTGGAGCCGGACGAACTGGCCGCCGGGTATGTGCTGAGCTGTCAGTCGCTGCCGTTAACCGCTGACGTGATCGTCGATTTCGACGCGAAGGGGATGGCATGAGCGAACTGATTGTCACCCGCCATGGCCGCGTGTTGCAGCTGACGCTGAACCGTCCGGCGGCACGCAACGCCCTCAACAATTCGCTGCTGACGCAGATTGCGGAACAGCTTGAGGCGGCGGCCTGTGATAGCGGCATTTCTGCCTGCGTTATTTATGGCAACGAGCGCTGCTTCGCGGCCGGGGCGGATCTCAACGAAATGGCAGATAAAGACTTGCCGGCCACGTTGAACGATATCCGTCCGCAGCTGTGGAAGCGGATAGACGCATTTAACAAACCGCTGATTGCCGCCGTGAACGGCTTCGCGCTGGGGGCTGGATGTGAACTGGCACTGCTGTGCGACGTGGTGATCGCCGGGGATAACGCGCGTTTCGGTCTGCCGGAAATCATCCTCGGGATTATGCCTGGCGCGGGCGGCACGCAGCGCCTCATTCGCAGCGTGGGTAAATCCCTCGCCAGCAAAATGGTGCTGACCGGGGAAAGTCTCTCCGCGCAACAGGCGCTGAGTGCTGGGCTGGTCAGCGATGTGTTCCCGGTCTCCCTGACGCTGGAGTATGCCCTGAAGCAGGCGGCATTGATGGCGCGTCATTCGCCGCTGGCATTGCAGGCCGCGAAACAGGCGCTGCGCCAGTCTCAGGAAGTGCCATTGCAGGCAGGATTGGCACAGGAACGTCAGCTTTTTACGCTGCTTTCCGCGACCGAAGACCGCCGGGAAGGTATCAATGCCTTCTTACAGAAACGCACCCCCGACTTTAAAGGACGCTAATTGTGGAATTTATCCTGAGTAACGTAGAGCAAGGCGTAATGACCATTACGCTGAATCGCCCGGAGCGTCTGAACAGCTTTAACGACGTGATGCATCAGCAGCTTTCGGAGTGCCTGAAACAGGCCGAGCGTGATGACACCATCCGCTGTCTGCTGATCACCGGGGCAGGACGCGGTTTCTGTGCCGGTCAGGATCTGAATGACCGCAATGTTGACCCCAACGGCCCGGCGCCGGATCTGGGCATGTCCGTGGAGACGTTTTACAACCCGCTGGTGCGCCGCCTGGCAAAACTGCCGAAGCCGGTCATCTGCGCGGTCAACGGCGTGGCGGCCGGTGCCGGGGCTACGCTGGCGCTCGGATGCGACATGGTCATTGCGGCGCGTTCCGCCAACTTTGTCATGGCCTTCAGCAAGCTTGGGTTAGTCCCGGACTGCGGCGGCACCTGGCTGCTGCCGCGCGTTGCCGGACGCGCTCGCGCTATGGGGCTGGCGCTGCTGGGGGACAAACTCAGCGCCGAACAAGCGCAGGCCTGGGGGATGATCTGGCAGGTGGTGGACGACGAGCAGCTTTCCGCCACGGCACAGCAGATGGCGCTGCATTTTGCCTCACAGCCGACGTTTGGTCTGGGGTTGATCAAGCAGGCCATCAACGCGGCAGAAACCAACACCCTGGATGCACAACTCGATCTCGAGCGCGACTATCAACGCCTGGCCGGGCGCAGCGACGACTACCGCGAGGGCGTCAGCGCCTTCCTGGCAAAGCGCGCGCCGAACTTTACGGGGAAATAAGATGTTGAACATACGCACTGTCGCCGTGATTGGCAGCGGCACGATGGGCGCCGGAATTGCCGAAGTCGCGGCCAGCCATGGTCATCACGTCCTGATATACGACATCTCCGCAGATGCGATCTCGCGCGCCATTGACGGCATTCGCCAGCGTCTGGCTTCCCGGGTGACGCGGGGAAAACTCTCCGCAGATGCCGGTAGCCAAATCCTGGCCAGACTGCTGCCAGTGACCGATATCGAGGCACTCTCGGCGGCAGATCTGGTGATTGAAGCGGCCTCTGAGCGTCTGGAGGTGAAAAAGGCGCTGTTTGCACAGCTGGCCGCGATCTGCCCGGCTCAGACGGTGCTGACCAGTAACACCTCGTCTATTTCAGTTACCGCGATTGCGGCCGACGTGCACCACCCGGAGCGCGTGGCGGGACTGCATTTCTTTAACCCGGCACCGGTAATGAAGCTGGTGGAAGTGGTCAGCGGGCTGGCGACCTCTCCGGAAGTGGCCGATGCGCTGTGCGAGCTGGCGCTCAACTGGGGGAAACAACCCGTTCGCTGCCAGTCAACGCCGGGGTTCATCGTGAACCGTGTTGCACGTCCGTTCTACTCTGAAGCCTGGCGCGCACTGGAAGAACAGGTGGCCGCACCGGAAGTGATTGACGCCGCACTGCGCGAAGGCGGCGGTTTCCCGATGGGACCACTGGAACTCACAGACTTGATTGGTCAGGACGTTAACTTTGCCGTGACCTGTTCGGTGTTTAACGCCTTCTGGCAGGAACGCCGTTTTCTGCCTTCGCTGGTCCAGCAGGAGCTGGTGCTGGCGGGGCGACTCGGTAAAAAAAGCGGAAAGGGCGTTTACGACTGGCAAGGGGATAAACCCGACGTGCAGTGGGTTGAGCCCGTGGATGACAGTTATCGTCCGATGCGCATCGAAAAGAAAAGTGACGGCGTCACTGAAATTGACGATGTGTATCTGATGGAAACGCAGGGTGAAACCGCTCAGGCGCTGGCGTTGCGCCTTAACTGCCCGGTGGTGATGGTTGACCGTATTGAACGCGATGTGGCGGTGATTGCGGCGGCAGCCAGCAACCCGCAGACCGCGACGTTAAAAGCCATCTGGTACCTGCAACAGCAGGGCAAACGGGTCGTACAAATTGCCGATTATCCGGGCATGCTGGTCTGGCGCACGCTGGCGATGATTGCCAACGAAGCGCTGGATGCCCTGCAAAAAGGGGTGGCCAGCGAGAAGGATATTGATACCGCCATGCGCCTCGGCGTGAACTACCCGAGCGGTCCGATTGCCTGGGGGGAGCGTCTGGGCTGGCAACGTCTGCTGACGCTGCTGGAGAACCTGCAACGTCATTACGGTGAAGAACGTTATCGTCCCTGTTCACTGCTGCGCCAGCGTGCGCTTCTGGAGAGTAGCTATGAGTCCTAACGCCTGGCATAACGCCCGCACGATGTACGAAAAGGACGCCTGCGCGCAGGCGCTGGGAATCGACATCATTGAAATGGACGAAGGCTATGCGGTGGTGACGATGACCATCACCCCGCATATGCTAAACGGCCACAAAACCTGTCACGGCGGACAGCTTTTCTCGCTGGCGGACACCGCCTTTGCCTACGCCTGCAACAGCCAGGGGCTGGCGGCGGTCGCCTCCGGTTGCTCGATTGATTTTCTGCGTCCGGGCTTTGCCGGGGATACGCTGACCGCCACCGCGCGGGTAAAGCATCAGGGCAAACTCACCGGCGTGTATGACATTGAAATTCAGAATCAACAACAGAAAACCGTCGCCCTTTTTCGCGGAAAATCGCACCGCATTGGCGGCAGTGTGACAGGAGAAGCCTGATGCGTGATGCATTTATTTGTGATGGCGTACGAACCCCGGTGGGGCGTTACGGCGGCGCACTTTCCGCAGTTCGCGCTGACGATCTGGGGGCCGTTCCGCTGCGGGCGCTGCTGGCGCGTTATCCGCAGCTTGATCTGGAGCGGATTGATGATGTGATCCTCGGTTGCGCCAACCAGGCGGGGGAAGACAACCGCAACGTGGCGCGCATGTCGTCCCTGCTGGCAGGATTACCGCAGACGGTTTCCGGCACCACCATTAACCGCCTGTGCGGTTCGGGGCTGGACGCGATTGGCTTTGCAGCCCGCGCTATTAAAGCAGGCGATGGCGATCTGTTGCTGGCGGGCGGCGTGGAGTCCATGTCCCGCGCGCCGTTTGTGATGGGGAAAGCCACCGCCGCGTTTCAGCGTCAGGCAGAGATCTTTGATACCACCATCGGCTGGCGTTTTGTGAATCCGCTCATGCATCAGCACTTCGGAACTGACAGTATGCCGGAAACGGCAGAGAATGTAGCTGAATTGTTAAATATCAGCCGTGCCGATCAGGACGCTTTTGCGCTACGCAGCCAGCAGAGAACCGCCAGGGCGCAGCAGAACGGTATTCTGGCGCAGGAGATTGTGCCGGTGCTGGTGCCGGGTAAAAAAGGCGCGGTAACGGAATGTAGCGTGGATGAACATCCACGGGCGGATACGACACTTGAACAGCTTGCCGGACTGAAAACACCGTTTCGTAAAAATGGGGTGGTTACGGCGGGGAATGCCTCTGGCGTGAACGACGGCGCAGCAGCGCTGATCGTCGCCAGTGAACAGATGGCGCTCGCGCAGGGATTAGTCCCGCGTACGCGTATTGTGGCGATGGCGACGGCAGGCGTGGAGCCGCGTCTGATGGGCTTAGGCCCGGTACCTGCCACCCGCAAAGTGCTGGAGCGAGCCGGACTCAGTATCAACGATATGGACGTCATCGAGCTTAACGAAGCTTTTGCTTCGCAGGCGCTGGGCGTGCTGCGTCAGTTAGGGTTACCCGATGATGCCGCTCACGTTAACCCGAACGGGGGCGCTATTGCGTTAGGCCACCCGCTGGGGATGAGCGGTGCCAGACTGGCGCTGGCCGCAAGCAATGAATTGCATCGACGCAACGGGCGCTATGCGCTGTGTACGATGTGCATCGGTGTGGGTCAGGGCATTGCCATGATCCTTGAGCGTGTTTGAGCGAATAACAATGTGAGTACCCTACAATGACAAATACAACAAAGCTTGACCCGATCGAAACAGCATCCCTTGACGAATTACAGGCCCTTCAGACCGAGCGTCTGAAATGGACGCTGCACCACGCCTATAACAACGTACCGATGTACAAACGCAAGTTTGACGCAGCGGGCGTTCACCCTGACGATTTCAAAGAGCTGGCGGATATCCGTAAATTCCCGTGCACGACCAAGCAGGACCTGCGGGATAACTATCCGTTCGATACCTTTGCCGTACCGATGGAGCAGGTAGTGCGTATTCACGCCTCCTCAGGCACTACCGGCAAGCCAACGGTGGTGGGTTATACCCAAAATGATATCGACACCTGGGCCAATCTGGTGGCCCGCTCCCTGCGCGCCGCGGGCGGCAGTGCAAAAGACAAAATTCACGTGGCCTATGGTTACGGGTTGTTTACCGGCGGTCTGGGCGCGCATTACGGTGCGGAACGTTTAGGCGCAACGGTGATCCCGATGTCGGGTGGTCAGACGGAGAAGCAGGCGCAGCTTATCCGGGATTTCCAGCCAGATATGATCATGGTGACGCCATCCTACTGCCTTAACCTGATTGAAGAACTGGAACGCCAGATGGGCGGCGATGCCAGTACCTGTTCTCTTCGTGTGGGCGTGTTCGGCGCCGAGCCGTGGACGCAGGCCATGCGCCGTGAGATTGAAAAACGGCTAGGGATCACAGCGCTGGATATTTATGGTCTTTCTGAAGTGATGGGCCCCGGCGTGGCGATGGAGTGTATCGAAACTGCCGATGGTCCGACCATCTGGGAAGATCATTTCTATCCGGAGATCGTCAACCCGAACGACGGCACGCCGCTTAATGACGGCGAGCAGGGTGAACTGCTGTTTACCACGCTGACGAAAGAGGCGCTGCCGGTGATCCGCTACCGTACCCGTGACCTGACACGCCTGCTGCCAGCAACCGCGCGCAGTATGCGTCGTATGGACCGGATCAGCGGTCGCAGTGACGATATGCTGATCATCCGTGGCGTCAACGTCTTCCCGTCGCAGCTGGAAGAGGAAATTGTGAAGTTCGAACATCTCTCGCCGCATTACCAGCTGGAGGTGAACCGTCGCGGACATCTTGATTCACTTTCCGTGAAGGTGGAGCTGAAAGAGAGCAGCCTGACGCTGACGCACGAACAGCGTTGCCAGGTGTGCCACCAGTTGCGCCACCGCATTAAATCCATGGTCGGGATTTCAACCGACGTGATGATCGTTAACTGCGGCAGTATCCCTCGCTCAGAGGGGAAAGCCTGCCGGGTGTTTGATTTGCGTAAAGTCGCGGCCAACGGCTGAGTTTCTTCTTCCCTCTCTCCGCCGGAGAGAGGGAACGCAGAACTATGCTATGATTCATCCGGGACAAAAATTACAACAGAATGAATCACATGAAACTCGACGCCTTCATCCAGCACGCAGTCAGCTCCGTTCCGGTCAGCGGGACATCCCTTATCTCTTCATTATACGGTGACGCGCTTTCCCATCGCGGGGGCGAGATTTGGCTCGGAAGCCTGGCGGCATTACTGGAGGGTATGGGGTTCGGCGAACGGTTCGTGCGAACTGCGTTGTTCCGCCTTAACAAAGAGGGCTGGCTTGACGTCTCGCGCATTGGACGCCGCAGCTTTTATCGCCTGAGCGACAAAGGGCTACGCTTAACCCGCCGCGCGGAGAATAAGATCTATCGCGCGGAGTTGCCCGCCTGGGACGGAAAATGGTTATTGCTGCTCTCTGAAGGGCTGGACAAAACCACGCTTGCTGACGTCAAAAAACAGCTGATCTGGCAGGGATTTGGCACGCTGGCGCCGAGCCTGATGGCCTCGCCATCGCAGCATCTGGCGGATGTGCAGTCCCTGCTTCATGATGCTGGCGTGGCGGAAAACGTCATCTTCTTTGAAGCTCACTCGCCGCTGGCTTTATCCCGCGCTGCGCTGCGTTCGCGGGTGGAAGAGTGCTGGCAACTGACCGAACAAAACACGATGTACGAAACGTTTATTAGCTCGTTCCGACCGCTGCTGCCGCTGCTGAAAGAGGCGACACCAGAGGAGCTGACGCCAGAGCGTTGTTTCCAGATCCAGCTGTTGCTTATCCATTTTTATCGTCGTGTGGTGCTGAAAGACCCATTGCTGCCGGAAGAGCTACTGCCAGCGCACTGGGCCGGGCAAAGCGCCCGGCAGCTCTGCATCAATATTTATCAGCGTGTGGCACCGGGGGCGCTGGCGTTTGTCAGTGAGAAAGGCGAAACCTCCGTCGGTGAACTGCCCGTGCCTGGCACGCTCTACTATCAACGCTTTGGTGGTCTTACGAGCACATAAGGAGTGAGGATGCCTGTTTATCAAATTGATGGTCTGACGCCGGTCGTACCTGACGAGAGCTATGTTCACCCGACGGCGGTACTCATTGGTGATGTGATCCTGGGGAAAGGTGTTTATGTCGGCCCGAACGCCAGCCTGCGCGGAGATTTTGGCCGTATCGTGGTGAAAGATGGCGCGAACATTCAGGATAACTGCGTGATGCATGGTTTCCCTGAGCAGGACACGGTGGTGGAAGAGGACGGCCATATCGGCCACAGCGCTATTCTGCATGGCTGTGTTATCCGCCGTAACGCACTGGTGGGAATGAACGCTGTGGTGATGGACGGCGCGGTGATTGGTGAAAACAGCATCGTCGGCGCGGCGGCATTTGTGAAGGCGAAAGCGGAAATGCCCGCAGGGTATTTGATTATTGGCAGCCCGGCCAAAGCGATTCGCGAGTTGAGCGAGCAGGAACTGGCGTGGAAAAAACAGGGTACAAGGGAATATCAGGTGCTGGTGGAGCGCTGCAAGCTGACCATGCACCAGGTGGAACCGCTGCGTGAAGTGGAGCCTGGGCGGAAACGGCTGACGTTTGATGAGAATTTAAGGCCGAAGTCGGCGGTGTGAGGTGAGATATTGAAGCAGGGGCGGATGGAACCGACCCATGCTGCGGTTATCTGTACAGTTGCAATTAAATGAGGCTAATTATTTAATCCCTGGTGCCGATAATCTTTTTCTCTGATTATATATGAAGGAACATGTATGCATTACGCACGGCCTTTACTACGCCCTCTGTTTTTACTTTCTCTGTTGCCGTTTTCTTTTGCTCAGGCCGCTGAAAAGCCTGAACTTATCGGCGGCGGCATCAACCCCTTGTCTGTTACCCGCATCCACGATCGTGTGAGTTATATGGTGTCGTTAAACTTCAATAACGGCAAAACAGCGCAACAATGGCGTTCAGTGGATTGTAAGCAGGGTAAGTCCGAGCTTCTGTACAAGGATTTACTGGATGATGAAGGGTTAACCAAAGCCCGTTTTTACGGCGACAGCTACATGCGGTATGCGTCAGCACAGGATGATAAGCTGATGACGGCAGAGGATATCCGTAAGATCTGCCAGCTACCGGTAAAAGAACCTCTGTGGGAAAGATTATCAGCCACGTCTGCAACGGGCATTACCGATCTTGTCGATGTTAACAGCATTCATCGCGTTGGCGACATTTTAACGGTACGCATGGGATATGATTTTGCCGATATCATCTGGGAACCGCCTTATGACGCGCCGCTTGAATTAAAGATTGAGCACTATTTCTATAACTGTAAAACCCATCAGGGCGACGCTGTCGCTGCAATGAACTTCGATGGCCAGGGTCGCGTAACGGACTCACTCATCACGGCTGATATTGTTCGTCGCAAAAGTAGCTTCAAGATTGACGCTCAAAAGGCACAACGCTTTGAGCAACTCTGCCAGCTACCTGCAGGCAAAACGTTCACCGCTGAAGGGCGCTTTGTACCCGCGGTGAACAAGTCAGCATCCACGTTGATGGGGCCCTCAATGCCCGATCTGAGCAATAATAATCCGCAATGGTTGAGCAAATACCCCCTTTCTGCTGCTATTGATCGCCAGGCGCAGGCATTGATCAAATCCTGGGCGATGCCGCGTTTTAAACAGGTTCGTTACACCGAAGTCAGCGCGCTCGGTAAGATTAAAGTCCAGCTGGATGCGCAATCGGATGGTTATATACGTAAGCTGGAAGATTATGGCATCTGGACGGTTCAACGTTTAACGCTGGCTAATCTGTTGCAACTGAAATTCGCCATGTCCATCAGTAGCGGTGCCATGTTGCTCAACACATTGCAGACGGATCTGCATTTCCCGTTAGTACAGGGTCAAAAATTTCAGGCTAAATTGGAAAATATTGATGCGGATAAGAAAGTCACATCGTCAGCGATGCGCTGTGAAGTGACGGGGGAAGGGGATGCGCAGCGTATCGCACCTGAGTTTAGTGGGAAATATTTGTTAGTTGAGTGTCATGAAAGTAATGAGGGGCAACCGGATAACAGGAGCAAATTAGCCTGGCTGCAGGATCTCAATATCTTCGTCCCTGTTGCTCAGCAACTGGGTGACAAGCCTGAAAGGTTGGTGACGCTGGAAAATGTGAGTGTGACGCGATAATCAATAACCAGGCCTTACCGAGCTATTATGAAATAAGGACATAAAATGACCAATTCAGCGTTTCAGTGGACGTGCATTAAATGTGATAAAGAGATCCCACAGCATCTTGAATATTGTTCTGAGTGCGAAGAAAAACGATATCGCAAAATAGGTGGTTTGTTATATCTGCCATTTATCAATATGCTGTTTATCGCTTACGCCTACTTTAACTCTATGGCAGTAACGTTAAGTGCCGGGATGGAAACGGTAGGTCGTCTTCCGCTCTCCCAGACGACCTATCTCTTTGTTGCTAGTGGGATTAACTTAGTTTTCCTGCTCTTTATCATCTATATTGTTTCTCTGTTTTTGCGGAAAAAGAAAGAGTTACCTCTGGCTTATTGTGCTTTGCTTGTTTCGGGTATCGCTCTGATGCTAATTGACAGGGTCGCCACTTCTTACATCTTTCCGCAGATCTCCCTGAATATGGCTCAGATAATGCCTATTATTATGCATGTGATATACGCTTGTATCTGGATCCCGTACTTCCGTACCTCCGTTCGGGTTAAAAAGACGTTCATTTGGTAGACGAGGCTGGCCGCCAGTACACGATAGGGAAGCAATATTTTTTGGCGTTGTTGGGAGGTCATCTCAGCAACCCAACCAATATTGGGTGTCTCCCACATATCCGAAAGTATGCTAAAATTTGTACAGCGATAAGCCGAAGATAAAACGTCGCAATTTCAGCGCGTTAGCCAAAGTGAGTGATTATGGATAATAGTCCACATGAACAGACAGTTTGGAAAAGATACCGCGCATGGTTGTGGTGCGGAAGTTTTTATCTGGTTGCATTGTATTGTTCTGCAGATGAAATAAACCTGTACTCAATAAACACGGGTTCATACGTCTATCATCTTACAAACAATCACGGACAATATACTGAGAATTTTGAGAATAACTTTATATCCGTGGAGAGGAAGTTCTCGGATGATTCGAAATATAGCTTTGTGCTAGGCACAATGAAAAACAGCTTTGATAACAGATGTCTGGCTGCCGGCGTCAGAAGAGACTGGGCAGGGTGGGATAACGGTTGGGTTTTTAAAGGGATATATGGATACGTCGGTGAGTTTTTCTTTGATGCTTTCAGTGATTGTGGTGACCATGGGTCATACCATGATTTCAAAAAAGTAACAGGAATCGGCTTTTCTCCCTACATATACCATGGATTTCAATACAATTTTACGTCTTATTTTGGGATGGATGTGGGTATTATAATTCCATCCGTATTTGTCATTACAGCACAGTGGAGCTTTAGATGAATCCTTCACCTGGTGTGACGACATTATAGAATGAAGTGATGTACCACCCGTTGGTTGTGCGACATATAGTAACATCCTTCTCTCCGCTTTATCGCAGGGCTGCGACAGCAGCCCTTTGAAAATTCTGGTAATATTCGCCTTCAACCCGTTTGGGGTTATATAACACTACCGGTTTCACCCTCACTCGCAGTCTCTTTGCTTTGAATGAAGCGGAGTGCCAGATAGAGGTCTGGCGCCAGAATCATTTCATCATCATTGATAGTTGGTCGACTTTCTTTGAACCAGCGTGTTAATTCCGTTTTCCTGCCCGCAAGGATGAGCTTAATCTGCCGACCCTTCAGGTCACGCTTTAGCTCATTAATGGTTGCCAGGACACTGATATCTGAATACGTGAAGCAGGCAACGGCATCAATGACCACCCATTTAGGCTGTTCTGCTGCGCCTTCAACTAAGTTCAACACGCGGCGTTTAAAATAAGCCACATTAAAATAGGTCAACGGTGAGTTAAATCGATACATCAGCACGCCCGGAACCATTTTAATATCGGTGGTATTCCCTAATGAGTGGATCATGCCATTTTCGTCTGTTCCCAGTAAATGCTCAGAGGGGCGAAAGACTGTACGGAGGAACTGTAACAGGCCAAGCAGCACCGCAAGGCCGATCCCCTGAATTACGCCGATAATTAAAACACAGCCAAACGTGAAAAAGGCCAGGCGAAATGCCTGTTTATTTCTTCGTCTCAGGTTCCATAGCCCACGCAAATCAATTAATGACCACGACGCATACATTAGAACAATGCCTAAGGCAGAGACCGGAATAAATTGTAAGGGTTGGGTGAAAAAGAGTAATACGACTCCAATGATTAAGGCTGCGACAATGGATACCAGCTGACTTTTTCCTCCAGTGGAATCATTAACCGCGGTCCGGGAATCGGCCCCACTAATAGCAAACCCCTGAGATAACCCCGACATGATATTCGCAATACCCAGCGCTCTGAACTCTGCATCAGCATTAATTTCATAGCCATTTTTCGCGGCAAAACTGCGGGCGGTCAGCATCAGACTGACAAAACTAACCAAAGCCAGGTTCAGCGCCGGGATCACTAAATCACGCATCGGGCCCGGCTGGAACGCCACCCAGTTAACGACCGGTAAACCGGGCTGGAAGCCTTCCCCCCCAATAGTGGCAATACCATACTGTTGCGCAGATGTCCCCCATACCAGAAACGTCGTAATCACGATGGCAATCAACGGTGCGGGCCAGTGGCTGCGAAACGTTTTGATCGCCATTAAAATCGCTAACGTTAAAATGGATATTCCTAAGGTTAATAAATGGCTGTCTGAAATTCGGCCCGGTAAGGCAAGAATTTTCTCAATAACCTGCGCTTCATCAAGCTTGATCCCGAAAACCTTGCCTAATTGCCCGACAATAATCGTCACGGCTACGCCATTAAGCAGGCCAGTCAGAATAGGGTGAGAAAGCAGATCGGCAAGGGCACCCAGGCGAAATTTACTGGCAAGCAGACACCATCCGCCCATCATCAATGTCATGACGATCGTCAGTTGCCAGTGCAGTTCGGGATTTCCGGCAGAAAGAGGAAACACGACGGCGGCAATCACCGCGCAGGTCGTTGCGTCGGGGCCAACAATAAGCTGACGTGAAGAGCCAAACAGCGCATAGGCTATCATCGGTAAAACACATGAATACAGACCTACGATAGCCCCAACACCCGCCAACTCAGCATAAGCAATAGCAACGGGCAGTGCTACAGCCGCAACGGATAACCCGGCTTTAACATCATGTTTTAGCCAGCTTTTATCGTAGGCTAATAAATTTTGTAACCCTGGCATGTAGTTTAATAAAAATTTTCCGAACACGTTTTTCTCCGGATATTGATCTTACCTACGTAATGATGGCACGCTTCTAAATAAAATTTTTGTTTTAAAATGGTTCCAGGCTTTGCCGGCATTGGCAGTTGTTACTCTCAGGAGCGCGATATGACCACCTTTTATCAATTTTCTGCTACCAGTCTGCGCGGCCAGGTTATCTCAATGGCTGACTATGCTGGCAAACTGGTTTTGGTGGTGAACACTGCCAGTCAGTGTGGATTCACGCCACAATACTCTGGCCTTGAAGCGCTCTACAAGAAGTATGCTGGCCATGGGTTTGTGGTGCTGGGTTTCCCCTGCAACCAGTTTGGTAAGCAGGAACCCGGTGGTGCTGATGAAATCGAGCAGACCTGTTATATCAACTACGGTGTGAGCTTCCCGATGTTCGAGAAAGTAGAGGTCAACGGCAATGCCGCGCACCCGGTGTTTCGTTACCTGAAAAATGAATTGCCCGGGGTGCTGGGGGGACGGATCAAGTGGAATTTCACGAAGTTCCTGATAGGTCGCGACGGTACACCGCTTAAGCGTTTTGCACCGTTCACGACGCCGGAGAAAATGGAAGCCTCCATCCTCGCCGCACTCAAGATCTGAGTGTTCCCGTTATTCGAGATATTTGCTTCTGGCGTACTTTCGGCAAACGGCAGGTAGTATGACCGCCCGTTGACAGGGGGGGCGTATACAATACCGCAAGGGATAAACTGATTGAAGCCGTCGCGTATAATCACTTATTCTTTGTCGTTTAAACATGCAGGAGATGCGTCATGATCGGCGAAACGCGCGGGCGGGGAAGACCACGAAAAACAGAAAGCACCTATGCAGATACCCGTAATGATCTGATCCGCAGCGGACTTGAACTCCTGACGCAGAATGGTTTTCTTTCGACGGGAGTCGATGCCATTGTCAAAAATGCCAGTGTTCCAAAAGGCTCATTTTATTATTACTTCAAGAGCAAAGAGGAATACGTCCAGACCGTTCTGAGTGCTTACGACAGTTTCTTCGAGCACAAACTAAAAAAACATCTGCATGCGTCATCCTGCGCACCCATGCTACGCCTGGAAAATTTTATACACGATGCCTGCGACGGGATTAAAAAGTACAATTTCACCCGGGGCTGCCTGGTTGGAAATATGATGCAGGAAAGTCCGGGGCTTCCACCCTCCTTTATTAAACAGCTACAGGATATTCTTGAAAGCTGGCAAGCGCTTGTGGCGACCTGTTTGTCCGATGCATTATCTTCCGGTGAAATATGCTCTGATATGAATGACAAACAACTGGCCGCTATTTTCTGGAGTGGTTGGGAGGGGGCTGTAATGCGTGCCAAACTTTATTGTTCCACCCAACCTGTGTACGACTTCTGGAGCTACTTCAAAACGTCTGTACGCTATCAACCATCGCAGGATGTGGCACCTGAACAGTAAAAAGAGAGGGGCTGACAGCAGCCCCTTAAGAGAACGATAATCCTGTCGCTTTAGCTACATTTAATCACTGCCCGGCCACGAATGCCGCCGCTAAGAAGTGCTTCGGCCACCGAGATGGCCTCACTGAGCGGATATACGCTGGTCAGGCTATCCAGTCTGGATTCTGGTAAATACGTAATTGCCTGCTGCCAGATCGCCGCTCTTTTCTCTTTCGGGAACATGACACTGTCAATTCCTTTCAGCGTAACGCCACGCAGAATAAACGGGGCCACATTACCCATCATATCCATACCCTGGGCCATGCCACAGGCCGCAACAATACTACCATAGCGAACTCCGGCGCAGGCATTACAGAGCGTGTGACTGCCCACCGTATCAATCGCGGCAGCCCAGCGTTCTTTCTGCAACGGTTTGCCTGGGCTGGAAAGCTCAGTGCGATTAATAATCTCATTGACCCCGACCGTTTTATAAAGCCATTCGGATTCTTGCGGACGACCGGTAGACGCGGTGACCTGGAAGCCCATTGACGCCAGGATCATGGCCGCAATACTTCCGACGCCTCCGCTGGCTCCGGTAACAAGTACCGAGCCATCTTCAGGCTTAACACCGTGGTTCAGCAGGGCGTCAACACACAGCATCGCGGTAAAGCCTGCAGTTCCGATGGCCATGACGTGTTTACTGTTTGCGCCAGCCGGAAGCGGCGTCAGCCAGTCGCCTTTTACCCGTGCCTTTTCGGACAACCCGCCCCAGTGTTTTTCCCCTACACCCCAGCCGGTGAGGAGAACCTGATCACCGACCTGATATTCCGGATGCGAACTGGCGGACACAGTGCCAGCAAAATCGATGCCCGGCACCATCGGGAACTGACGGACGATAGGACCCCGCCCGGTGATAGCCAGGGCATCTTTGTAATTGATGGAAGAGTAGTCAATGTTGACAGTGACATCCCCGTCAGGCAGATCGCTTTCAGCTGTCTCAACAAATTGCGCAGAGTAATGGTCTTCTTTCTTGTTGATTAATAATGAGTTAAACATTTTTACCTCGTAAGTTTGGTTGTATGGCTACCCTTAAACAGCAGTATAATTTCAATATTGACCGATCGTCTAATAATCAGTGCTACTATCCCAGCGTTTTAGCAATATTCAAGAATTGTTTGTTAATTCATCGCATTATCGGGTGAGCTTTTGATTCGAATCAAAATGAGGAGCTGAATGCAGATTATGTATGCTCGTTTCAGACGTGAACCGGGAAATAAAACACACGTCAGACTCTGTTCAAATAGCGTTGGGGATAATCAGCGGGGCGGTTATCGGGCCAAACCCGCCGGCCTTTGCCAGCGGGGGAACTGGATCCTTACTCCCAGCGTTTCAACAGCAGGCTAGCGTTGACGCCACCAAAGCCAAAACCGTTCGACAGCGCGTAGTTCATCTTCTGAGGACGAGCCGACAGCGCAACCAGGTTCAGGCCTTCCGCGTCTTCATCGGGGTGAGACAGGTTCAGCGTCGGCGGCACTATCTGGTCACGCAACGCCTGAATAGTGAAGATGGCCTCAATTCCGCCGGCTGCACCTAACAGATGACCGGTTGCTGATTTTGTGGACGTAATAGCAACGGGATGCGTGCCAAACAGGCTTTTAATCGCTGCCAGTTCACCTTTGTCTCCTACCTGAGTCGAAGTGGCGTGGGCATTGATATGGTCAATCTCTTCTACTGAGACACCCGCCTGACGAATGGCCATTTCCATGGCACGACGTGCGCCGTTACCGTCTTCCGGACCCGCTGTCAGGTGATACGCATCTGCGCTGGTGCCGTAGCCTACCAACTCTGCCAGCGGCGTGGCGCCACGTGCCAGTGCGTGCTCCAGCGACTCAATCACGATAAGCCCGGCACCTTCTCCCATCACAAAACCATCGCGGTCACGGTCAAAGGGGCGAGAAGCCGCTTCCGGCTGGTCATTGGATGCGGTGGAGAGTGCTCTTGCTGCGGCAAACCCGGCAAGGCTAACGCGATGAATCGCCGCTTCTGAACCGCCACAGAGGGCGATATCGGCCTCGCCGCTGCGGATCATTCGTGCAGCATCGCCAATGGCCTGCGCTCCTGCCGCACAGGCGGTGACCGGCGCGCCGATGGGACCACGAAAACCGTGAGCAATAGACACATGTCCGGCTGCGAGATTGGCAAGAAAAGAGGGGATGGTGAACGGAGACAGGCGACGCGGCCCGCGCTCATCCGTCGTATGTACCGCATTGGCGATCTCGCTGAACCCGCCGATCCCAGTCGCGATGACCGTTGCAGTACGATCTTGTTCTGTCGTTGATGCAGGCGACCACCCGGCCTGCGTCAGCGCTTCACGCGCGGCAACCAGCGCAAATTCGATAAAGCGATCCATCTTTTTACGTTCTTTGGCCGGAATGGTTGTCAACGGATCGAAGCCGTGCAGCGGGTCGTTCTCAACGGACGGAACCTGTCCAGCGACTTTGCAGGGAATATCGTCGACCAACTTCTCGCTAAGCTTTGTAATACCTGACTTTCCTGCCAGCAGCGACTGCCAGACGTGTTGTACACCGCAGCCCAGTGGGCTGACAATCCCCATCCCGGTTACAACAATGCGTTTAGCTGAAACACCCATAAACAACTCTCCTGTATGAGTAATGTGCCGGCGACTTTTTCAGCAATGAAACCAGCAGCGCGACAATCAAAAAACCGATCATGATGAGGTCAATTACTTCGGGAAATACCTTGCTTCGTTCCTCCCGCTAATTCAGGTCGGATTCATGGCTGGCATCTCTGTAAGGTTCGGGTTGGAATTTTTGCGCGCTATCGCCTTCGCGTTTGCGCAGCAGATATTCGTGGCGGTATTTCATCATCGGTGAGGCCGCGGGTCCCGGTACCATGGTGTATTTGCCCGTAACAATCTCCTCACCGGTTGCTTTATCGACCAGGATCGGCTCCACAGAACGCTGGGTTTCACTTTCCACCAATTGCATCTGACGGCCTTCGGGTGAAAAGTGGCGGCTTCCCCATTCCGCGATCGCCAGCAGAACCATGCGAAAATCGCGTCCGCTTTGTGTGAGGTGATATTCGTAGCGCGGTGGTGAACTGCTGTAGCAAATCTTCTCCAGTAATCCGTCATCTACCAGCGACTTAAGACGGCGCGAAAGAATATTGGGCGCGACGTTACTGCTTTTCTGAAACTCGTCAAAGCGGGTAAAACCCGAAGCGGCGTCGCGCAGGATCATGATGCTCCAGCTGTCACCAATACGGCCAAGACTACGGGCAATGGGGCAGGGAGCGTGGCAAAGCAGTTCATTTTTCATGGGCTGACCTGGATGAATAGGTGGCTTTCGCAAGCAAATTGGCATAGTAACTATCAAAATGCAAGTTACTTAAGAATCAATCTGAATGTTGCATCCAGTTTCAGCACACAGATAAAAACAGATGAAATGCTAGTCAGTGATGGGGTGGTCAGCCTGGATAAGACGTTTAGCCAGTTTCTTTTGCAGAATAACAATAATAAAGGGGGAAACTGATGCGAAAATTGCAGATGCTGCCAGCAACGTGTTGATATTTCGTGGTGCCATGACGTACCCTGGTAACAGGTAAGCAGAGAGGAAAAATGCGACTGTTGTAGTCAAATACATTATTGATGTCTGTAATGAAGCGAACCCGGCTCGTTGTTTGTCATCAGGAAACTGAATCGTCACCACCGAAGTCGAAACCAGACGGCTGTAAGATGCGCCAAGGAATAAAGTAATGAACAGAGCCGGATGCGGATAACCCAGGATGGGTATGAGTAAACTCAGGATAAAGACGATGGTTGACCCTGAGGCCAAAATCAAAGCAGATATACGGGAAGCTAACGCGCCAGTCATTTTTGTAGACAGATACCCACTCATCCCTCCAACGAAGAACAGCCAGGGTAACAGGTCCTGCGAAGCGCTCAATTGCTGTGTCATTACCGGCACCAGAACGGGAATGACCAACATCGAACTAAACTGTACAAGTGCATTACTGGAAGCAAACAGTAAAGTATCAGCGTCGAGAGTGAGTGTGTGGGGGGGCTCGAAAGAAACGGGATCCTGAGGGATGATGGAAACAATCAGCGGCAATGCCAACAAACACAGTGCACTGATTAACCACAAAGCGATATGCCAGCCATAATGAGTACACAAAAATAATATCGTGGGCATTCCTGCAATGCTGACTATCGAAAATGATGCAATCACCGTCGCCAACATTTTCCCCCGCAAGTTAGTTGGTGCGTGGTTTATCAATATACTGATACCCACCCCCATTGTCGTTCCTCCGACTAATCCTGCGCAGAATCGTAATATCAGCAGAATGCTAAAATGGGAGATAAATGTAGTCAAAAGTGTCACCAGGCCTAGTAATGCCATATTGGCAATTAAAAAACGTTTCCTGTTGAAGTGACCTATCCAGTAAAAGGCGATAATCCCAGACAGCACGGCTGCAGCTGTGTACATGCCGGATACATAGCCAGAGTATGATACGGGGACAGCGAAATCAGCGGCCATAAAAGCAAAAACAGGGTTGAACATCATATATTCCAGCGCATTATTGAACTGGATAAAAGCCATTACAATCGCTATTCGTATAAGGGTTTTATGATTAAACATTGTGTTGACCAGTGGCATAGCAAGCAACCTGTGGATGAAAGATACCCGAGTTTAACTACTATCAATGCAGTTCATTAGATGGTAAAAATGGCACTTATTATTATCATTTTTGGGATAGTTGATGCGTTCGGCTCTTGATTTTAATACCCTTAAAGTGTTCACGGCGGTGGTTGAAAGAGAAAGTTTTATTGGGGCCTCAAAGTTCCTTGAAATGCCTACATCTAATGTAAGTCGCTGTATTTCTCAGTTAGAAGACAAACTGAATCTTCAGCTTATTGAGCGCAGCACCCGACATATGAAACTTACTCAGGCGGGGCACTTACTCTATGCCCGGGCTAAGCCACTACTGGAGGCGCTTGAGCAAACTGAAACAGAATTAACGTTACGGCAAATGCAACTCAAGGGTCCATTACGCATTTGTATTCCGAATGAAATAGGTCCTGCATTGCTGGGCTCTGTTGTTGCCGATTTCGCTTGCCAGTATCCCGAGTTGGAAATAAGCTGCGTAACAAATTTGTCTGGTTTTGAATCCCTGCGAGATGATCTTGATTTAGCTGTTATCGTTAGCCGTGGTCAAATGGATGACTGTGACTACATAGCCCGTCATCTGGTGACTATCCCTTGCACTATTGTTGCAGCCCCCTCCGTTATTCAGCGTTATGGTACACCTTCTCGGATACAGCAATTTGAAGAGTTACCCTGTATTACAACGGTAAGTGCACTTAGAAGTGCTCCCTGGCAGTTTGTTAATAAAAAAGGGGGATTTGAAACCATTAAGGTTAAAGGTCATTACCGGGTAAACAGCGGAGAAATGGCAGGGCGAGCGGCGGTCGCAGGTGTCGGTTTTGCCATTCTTTCGAAACAAGCCTGTCAGCCATACATTAACAATGGACAGTTAATCGAAGTTGAGTTTGAACAATCGCCAGCGCCATTGCAATTGTTTGCACTTTATTCAGAACGACGCTATTTGCCTGCTAAAACACGAGCGCTCATTGATTTCATGCAGCAGAAATTGAGCAAAAATCCTGAGTAACACAAGGTAATGTTGCATAGCCAAAGGGTTTAGCATCTTATTCGACTTGTTTGTCCATATTTGTCATATGGCGACAGCGAGTTTGTATGGCATAAGAGTGATTAACGAACATAAAAAGGAGTGACATTATGACGCTTTATGACCTTCGAGCCGAAGCAATTGCATTACCTGAGAGCTGGCACTCTACTGTATTAGGCCGCATTGGCACCGCAAATCTCAAAGTTTTACGCATGGATGAACGCTCAGTCATTGAAGAGGTACATGCGTACGACGAGGGGTTACTGGTTATTGATGGACGTCTGGAGCTGAGTGTGAAAGGAAACAAAATCTCTGTTACGTCCGGCCAGCTTTATGTCGCGAAAGCGGGTATTCCTCATACGGTAGAACCCGGCAGTTTTGGCACACTGGTTATCATTGATTTACCAGAAACGGACGTTGCTTGACGATAGTATGTCAGCTCAGTGCCAAAGGCGGACGTGGCTTTCCAGCGTTGATTGTCCTAAAAATTAATGACCCTATGTAATCAGGACAATACTATGCTCCTTGAGAAACTTAAACGTCTCGAATGCTCTCTTCATAATAACAAGCGGAACGATCGGAAATGGCTTGAACAGATACTTCATGAGGAATTTCGAGAGATAACGCGATCTGGCATGTTAGTTGATCGGGCAGAAACAATAGAGGCACTTTCTACTGAAGTTGGCGGTTCAATAATACACAGTGACGAATTTAGACTTATCATCGTTAGAAATAATTTCGCAATATTGCATTATAGGACTTTTGATCCAGATGGTAGTAATGCCTCTCTTCGTTCTTCATGCTGGGAAATGAATGGAAATGGCCAATGGCAATTGGTATTCCATCAGGGAACGCCTGAGTCGAAGCGCGTTTAGATCCAGGTTGCAACGTCCGCTCCTCGCTCAAAGAATACCCCCACATTTACTCATGCAGGTCTGCTTCGTGCCGGACGCGGACACCGTTTACCCCCGTAGCCACGGTGTGATCGTCAGCCCGGTCAACAAACCTTCCGGACTAAGCAGGCGAGTGACGGTTTGCCCCCACGGTTCAGTACGGTTAGCCACAAGCAGGCGATAACCTTTATCCCTCAGGATACGGGTAGCAGAAGCGAGATCCTGCACCTCGTATTCAATCCATCCCTGAGGTATCGGATGATCGGCTGGCCACTGCTCCTGGCCAAAACATGACGTGGCAGCCTGCGAAAGCGGCCAGACGGCAAAATGTTTAACCCCCTGCAAAAGACCTTCTTCGGCAAGAAGATAGTCGCTATTACCTTCCATCGGCTTTAGCGGCAATCCGAGCGTCTCGACATAAAACCCGTAACTGGACTCTGTATTTCGCGAAATGGGTCCGAAACCCGCGATAAATAACACGTCAACTCCCGGTAAAATCTGCGACATAGCACCCCCTGGATTGCCTGAAATTAATGCTGAATTTAAAGTATGGCTGGCATTAACACTACCCTCAATTCTGGTATCTCATTTACCGTATCGGGCATGCCGCCACGGGTTTAAACGTAAGGGCGATGACGATCAACAGCACGACACCGGCGCTCATTACCAGCCAGGCGCTGGTCAGTGAAACCGCATTGTCGCGAACGATCCCCGCAATTAATGGCATGAGTGCCGCAATCATGTACCCGCCGCCTTGCACTTTCGAAAGTAATTTCCCTGCCTGGGCAGGTGTTTGTGCGTGATCGAATGTGACGATGAGCGACAGCGGGAAGAGGGCGCCGATACCTGTGCCAAGCAGTAAGGTTGATATTACGGGCGTGGTTCCTGGCGAAAAGACCAGACACATTAACCCCGCCAGCAGCAACAGCAGAACAGTAATCAGCGGAACGCGACGGTCGGGGAATTTACCAATTAGCGCAGAGACAACAAACCCTGCGACAACTTCGGTTAATGTTAGCCAGGCCAGCATATAACCGCTGCTGCGTGCGCTCCATCCCGCCTGAATATAGAGCGGTGGCAGCCACGCCAGAACCAGCGTGTAGGCTCCCGTCCCCACACCGAAAAAGAGCAGCAATAGCCCGGTACGGGAAGAGGAGAGAGTCACTGATTCGCGCACTGGCGTTTGCCCGCGATGATGCTTAACCAACGCCAGCCACAGTACCAGCGCAAGCAGCGTTAACACACCTGCCATCGCCAGCGCGGGCTTCAGCGCAAGCCATGAAAATAACGGCTCGGCACTGGCGGCCGCTAATGCGGCCCCGGCCATAATGCCCGTGCTGAACAGGGACATCACCGTGCTGGCCGTCTGTGCATACTCCCTTTTTATCAGAGCAGGCATTAACGCCTGGATCATGCCTATGCTGGCCCCGCCCAATAATGCTGTGGTCATCAGGCCGGTCAGCGTGGCGCTCATCCCCCGGAATGAACAGGCCAGGAGCAGGATGAAAAGTCCGATCATAATCCCCCGGACGACACCCACTCTGGCTAAAAGCCAGGGGCCGCTTAATGCCGCCAGCCCCATCATGGCGACAGGTAGCGTGGTAAGCAGGCTGAACTCTGTGGCTGATAACCCCACTTCACGTTGAAGTACTGAAAACAACGGTCCGACAGAAGCAAGTATAGGGCGCAGGTTCAACCCGACGATAAAAGCGATAACGGCAAAGAGTAAAGGCGATGTGCGTTTCAACATGAGATCCTTTTCGGTAGTGAGCAGCCAGGGCAAAACACCGCAAGCATTTATCTTAACGTTAAGATAAAATCTTTTTTTGTGTAAGATGTACCGCACAACAGGATAAATTCCCGCGTTATCAGGGGTGAAAATGAAAGACCATGTCGATTTTGTTGTTGACCAGTGGGGCAGTGCCATGCCGGAACTGGATGTCTCATCGATGAAAATTTTTGGCCGCATGCTCAGGTTGATGAAGCATCTTGCAAAAAAGCGTGCGCAGGCCATGGCGTCGTTCGGTTTTCGCGAGGGCGAATTTGATGTGCTTGCCACGTTGCGTCGCGCCGGTGAGCCCTATTGCCTGTCGCCCACGCAGCTGTATAAATCGCTGTTGATCACCTCTGGGGCAATGACTAACCGGCTCAATCATCTGGAACAACAAGGTTTTATCCGGCGGATTGCTGACCCTGAAGACAAACGCAGCACCCTCGTCAGCCTGACGCCTCACGGGCAGGAGTGTATTGAACGCGCGTTGATCGTTCATACAGAAACACAGAATGCACTACTGAAACCGTTATCGGGCGAACAACACGGGCAGCTTGAATCCCTGCTGAGGGAATTACTGCTGACATTTCCTCCGGAGGCGTCGGGGGATAAATGACTGAACACTGGCCGGAATATCGCAAAAAACAAGGTGAATGATGTCATTACCACCACTGTATGCCCTACGCGCGTTTGAAGCGGCCGCACGGCTGAACTCATTCAGTAAAGCCGCTGAAACGCTCAATATTACGCCGGGCGCGGTCAGCAGACATGTCCGGACGCTTGAGTTGTGGTTCGACTGTGAGCTTTTTAAACGACAAGGCCCGAGAGTCGAGGTGAGTGAGGCCGGACGGATTCTTGCCGGGCAACTCAGCGAAAGTTTCGCCAGCATGGAGTGGGCCTGTCGGGCATTCAGAAGTGAACATCACCTCCTGCGCCTCAAAGCCCCCAGCTCGCTTACCATGAGGTGGTTGCTCGATGCCCTGAGAACTTTTCGCGAGAGCCATGCGAAACCCAAAGTTGAAATAGCCAGTGTTTGGATGGACATTGATACCGTTGATTTCACTCGCGAGCCTTACGATTGCGCGATACTCCTCGGAAATGGGTATTTTGGTGAAGCCACAGAGAGCCGGTTGCTTTTCAGTGAATGGCTTATCCCCGCTTGCGCCCCCTCTTTGCTGGAATCTGCCCGGCATCATCTTCCTCAGTGCGATCTTATCCATCCCTCACCGGACAGACGAGACTGGAGAAGGTGGCTGAAAAGGACGGGGAAATTTCCCGGACTCGACGTGAGTGGCGGGATTGTCTTTGATACCCTTGAACAGGGAAGTCTTGCAGCCATGAACGGTCATGGTGTCGCTATGACTGACCTTCGTCTCTCGTCAGAAGCCCTGACGGGTGGCCTTCTCGTCCTTCCCTTTCGGGAGGCCATCGCAACAGGAGAGGGCTACTATATTGTCTGGCCGAAAAATTCGCTCAGAAAGCAAAGTATCGAACGCCTGTTAGGCTGGCTTAATCTTAATACTCCGGTTGTTCCTTCTCTGGATATTGTATGTCTTGATTGGGATTATAAAAGGTCGTACTGAAACAGGATATTCCCTGCGGAGTATCCTGTCTGTCAGCATTATTTATGCGTAGGGGATGTTAGCCATTTTCTTATATCTATCCGGCAATGCACTATTCAGGTTGAGCAATTTATCCAGAATGTAGAGGGCAGGTGCTCCTTTTTCCCGCTCTGCATCGATCAACGCAGTGCGTAATACGTTGGCAGCCGCTGTCATTTTATGAAAATAATCCACTGCTTCAGATGCCTGCATTTCATCTGACGCGGTGTTAGGCACCCGGGACCATTCCGCGAAGTCAGGCAGGGGAAGGGGGATGTCTTCTTTGGGTAAATACGCAGAAAGCAACTCCTCAGCTTTGCCAGGCTCGCTAAGGGCGAATGAGAGCAGATGCAGGCGATGTATAAATTGTGAAAGTGCTTCAGAGTTTCCTTTCTCAGCTGAAAGTATTTTTATAAACGTATGTAAATTTTCAGTCGTGGTATTTTTATGTGGCAAAACTATATTCATTAAATGGCATAAAATTTCTAGCGTCATAGGTTCCTCATCAACTCTCATTATTATTTAGAGTATGCGTCTCGATGTTCATTTCATCGAACAGCAATAAAAAAGGTTGAGGGAATGATATTTCAGTGCGGTTAAATTGAAAAACGACAAATAGTAAGACTCAGCGTGAGTTTTACTCAACATTGAATTTTACCCATAACACAGGGCTCGGAACCTGCAGACGCGTTAAGGTCTTTGCTGGCTCTGAGGTGAATTTATTGAGGATCGCCGTAGCTGATTGTCTGTTTCTAATGGTATAACGTGCTGCGGCAATCGGGTTGCCGTATGTTAACTACACTCCCAAAGGTTTATATGAAACAAATTACGTTCAGTGACCTGCAGCAACAAAGCGAGCAAGCCGCAAATTCCCCTCGCTTACGCGCTCATCGAAATTTGCACCCTGAGCTCAGCGATCCGGTTCAGCGTCTGGCTATTGCCATGGAACCAGGTACCTATGTTCGTCCTCATCGTCACCCGCACACGTTTGAACTGCTGACGGCTCTTAGCGGGCGCTTTTTAGTACTGAATTTTGATGACAACGGTAATGTGACCCAGCGGGTTGTACTGGGTGAAGATTGCAAGGTGCTGGAGATGGACGCGGGGATCTGGCATGCCGTGTTATCGCTGGATAAAGGCGGGGTCATTTTTGAGGTAAAACACGGTGGCTACCAGCCTGTTGCCGAACAAGATTCAGCCCCATGGGCACCTGCTGAAAACGAGCCAGGTACCGCGGAGCTAATGAAATGGTACGCTCAGGTACAAGTGGGTGACGGTGGTTTTACGCTGTAATGGTGCTCACAAGCCCTTGCAGGAAATCCTCAACCTGAGAAGGTGTTGCTGTATCCGCCTGGAAAAGAATATCAAGCGTGACGTTCTTCAAGCCGCAGAAGCCGAAAATACCCTCGATTATCTGCGTCTGAATCGCCGTTGTGTAGCCATGCTTATCGAATCCGCTGAGATCGGTGCCTGCTGTTGTCACAAGGTGAACGGGAACGTCACGCAAATTCCCCACAATCCGGCCATCTTCTCCCACCTTATATGCCCAGTCCAGCGTCAAAACGCGATCAAACCAGCCTTTTAACAGACCGGGAACTGACCACCAGTACACCGGGAAGACAAACACCAGCCTATCCGCTCGCTCGACGCGCTGCTGCTCGCGCAGAATATCGCCGGGAAGGGCGCTGGGATCGCCGTGATATAAATCAAGATCGGGACGAGACATGGCCGGATTAAACTCTTCAGCATGCAGATCGGCAATTTCAACCTGCGTACCTTGCTCGCGTAATTTCACGGCAATATGGGTTGCCAGCGAATGGGATAATGAGTTGTCGACAGGGTGAGCCGTCACGATCAATGCGTTATTAATGGCATTTGTAGCAGACATAGTGACCTCGAATGGGTAAGAATTGACGCTTATGTTACCATTGGTAACTTAAGCATCAATCCACCCCGAGCGATCATTTTGTGCTATTCACGTAGGTCTCCAGCACGCCAGTCATGGCACCACTGAGCATATCTTCTGCAATATTTCGGGCGAGCGCGCCGTTACCTGCGGCCGTGCTGAGAGCATCTGCTGCACCAATGATGGCCGTCAGTACCGCTTCGCCCTGGACACCTTTCAGAACGATAAAAGGGGAAAGCGCGGTACGCAGACAGTCGGCACATTCCGCCACGCAGGCTTCCCGAAACGTTTGCAACGCGCGGGAGCCGGACAGTGCCGCGGCGATCGGCCCGGTTTCAGGCCCGGCGGTAATGGCGCAGTCGATATAGGCAGCGCTGAAAAAGCGGATCGTCTTTTCCAGTGTTTTGCTGTCGACCGCCAGCGTCTCACGGAATTTCGCCAGTTGCCGATCGCTATAATCCTGGTACAACGCCATCAGCAACCCTTCACGATCGCCAAAGTGGTCGTAGGGGATAGGTTTTGTCACGTTGGCCCGCTCGGCCAGATAACCGAGCGTCAGTGCCTCCGTGCCTTGCTGGCGGACAATACCACGCGCAACCTCCAGCAGTTGCACGCGGCGATCCTCTTTTCTTAAGCGCTTAACAACCATGCTTTCCTCAAAACTTTTATCTACTGATGGTAGTTTACACGTTTTCTGCGGGGTGCTGCACGCGTTGTTCCACCGGGTGGATCCTGAACCAGATCGCATACATTGCAGGCAGGAACACGAGCGTAACGATTGTTCCCCCTAACGTTCCGCCGATTAGCGTATAGGCCAGCGTTCCCCAGAAGACCGAATGCGTCAGGGGAATGAACGCCAGCACTGCAGCCATCGCGGTCAATAATACCGGTCGCGCCCGCTGGACCGTCGCCTCGACTACCGCCTGGAACGGGTCGAGACCTTCTTTCTGGTTATGGTCGATTTGCCCAATCAGAATCAACGTATTGCGCATAAGAATGCCTGAAAGAGCGATCAATCCGACCAGCGCATTGATGCCAAACGGCTGATTGAAAACCAGCAGTACAGGCACCACGCCAATCAGCCCCAGCGGAGCGGTTAAGGAAGGTGCGAATAAGCAGGTCATTTCTTCCCAAGCTGACTCGCTGATTAAAATTTCGCGGATCTGGGCCGATTTTTTTCCCGCAAACACATCGAATCAGCCTATTTAGGCTATTTTTTCCACCATTTCTGGCGTTATTTCAGGTTTTTACTGAGATCTCTCCCTCTGACGTATCATTTGGTCCACTCGAAACAGGTTGGCCAGGGTGAATAACATCGCCAGTTGGTTATCGTTTTTCAGCAGCCCCTTGTATCTGGCTTTCACGAAGCCGAACTGCCGCTTGATGATGCGAAACGGGTGCTCCACCCTGGCACGGATGCTGGCTTTCATGTATTCGATGTTGATGGCCGTTTTGTTCTTGCGCGGATGCTGCTTCAAGGTTTTTACCCTGCCGGGACGCTCGGCGATCAGCCAGTCCACATCCACCTCGGCCAGCTCCTCGCGCTGTGGCGCTCCTTGGTAGCCGGCATCGGCTGAGACAAATTGCTCCTCTCCATGAAGCAGATTACCCAGCTGATTGAGGTCATGCTCGTTGGCCGCGGTGGTGACTAGGCTGTGGGTCAGGCCACTCTTGGCATCGACACCAATGTGGGCCTTCATGCCAAAGTGCCACTGATTGCCTTTCTTGGTCTGATGCATCTCCGGATCGCGTTGCTGCTCTTTGTTCTTGGTAGAGCTGGGTGCCTCAATGATGGTGGCATCCACCAAAGTGCCTTGGGTCATCATGACGCCTGCTTCGGCCAGCCAGCGATTGATGGTCTTGAACAATTGACGGGCCAGTTGATGCTGCTCGAGCAGGTGGCGGAAATTCATGATGGTGGTGCGATCCGGCAGGGCGCTATCCAGGGATAATCGGGCAAACAGGCGCATGGAGGCGATTTCGTACAGAGCATCTTCCATCGCGCCATCGCTCAGGTTGTACCAATGCTGCATGCAGTGAATGCGTAGCATGGTTTCCAGCGGATAAGGTCGCCGGCCATTACCAGCCTTGGGGTAAAACGGCTCGATGACTTCCACCATGTTTTGCCATGGCAGAATCTGCTCCATGCGGGACAAGAAAATCTCTTTTCTGGTCTGACGGCGCTTACTGCTGAATTCACTGTCGGCGAAGGTAAGTTGATGACTCATGATGAACCCTGTTCCATGGCTCCAGATGACAAACATGATCTCATATCAGGGACTTGTTCGCACCTTCCCTAAATAAGGTGTCGAGAGAGATTATGAAATATTCAACATTTTTTGCCCCAGGCATAATGGCGCTTATTCTTGCTGGTACCACGGGAACCGCATTTTCGGCCCAGGTTGAACTGGTGAAACCGGAACATCTTATTGTCGATAAAAGTCTGACGCAGACGCAATTAGCGGCGAATGAATATGTTGCCAGAGAGTATGCAACGTTCTGGAATACGGGGGAAGAGTCCCTGGCCCGTAATGCCCTGGCGATTAATTTCATTGATAAAACACCCCCTGAGGGTCGTAAGCAAGGTCCTGAAGGCGCGATTTTAGCCTCCCGGGCATTTCGTACCGCTGTGCCTGATTTACGCTGTGACGTTAAGCAAATGATTATTTCGGGTAACCGTGCTGTATCCCATTTACATTTTCACGGCACATTCACCGGGACATTTGGCAAGCTAAAAGGAAAGGGGCAGAAAATAGATTTTATCGCCACGGATATTTATGAGATCGGTGACGGCAAAATTGTGGCTAACTGGCATATTGAGGACAACCTGACGCTGATGAAGCAACTGGGGGCGTTGTAAATTCATCACTCCGGGGTCTGCCCGGAGTGATGCGAAAATCCTATAAACCCAGATCGCTCAAAGAGGGGTGATCGTCCGGGCGTCTGCCCAGTGGCCAGTGGAACAGTCGCTCTGATTCCTTGATCGGCATATCGTTGATACAGGCAAAACGACGCTTCATGAGCCCATTCGGCTCAAACTCCCAGTTTTCATTGCCGTATGAACGGAACCAGTTGCCTGAATCATCATGCCATTCATAGGCGTAGCGAACCGCGATCCGGTTATCCGTAAATGCCCAGAGCTCTTTAATCAGACGATAATCCAGCTCTTTTTTCCATTTCCGCTCCAGAAACGCCTGGGCCTCTTCACGGTTGGTGGCGAATTCCGCACGGTTGCGCCATTGGGTATCAAGTGAATAGGCCAGTGCGATTTTCGCCGGGTCGCGACTGTTCCAGCCATCTTCTGCCAGCCTGACTTTTTCGATAGCACTTTCACGCGTGAAGGGCGGTAAAGGAGGACGTGTGTTCATGGCGATTACCTCAGGATTATATTATGTAGACAGGTCTGTCTACTTGCGGTAATCTATGCCTGTGAAATAACGTTGTCAACATCCGTTTTGAGGCTACCGAAAAGTGAAAACAGACCCCGTAAGCAACGATACAAAAATCAGCGTCAGGGATAAGATATTACTGACGGCGCACGATCTGTTTTATTCCACAGGTTTCAGGGCGACGGGGGTGGATACGCTGATTAAAGCGTCGAAAGTGACAAAGGTGACTTTCTATCGCCATTTCCCGAGTAAAAGTTTACTTATTCTTGCCTATTTGCACTATCGGCATGAAATATGGATTAGCTGGTTTGAGTCCACGCTGCGTCGACATCTCGTCAAAGGTAAAATACCTTCTGATGCGATATCTGAAACGCTTTACGAATGGTTTATTTCGCCTGAGTTCCACGGCTGTGCGTTTATTAATGCCAGCGCAGAGGCAAAATCGGAAGATATTGAAAGCGAAATAAAAGAGATATGCCGCGATCATAAAATCGAAACAAAGAAAATCATTGCGCAGATGACGGGCATGACGAATGAGAACGTCGCCAACGAAATCATGTTGCTCATTGACGGCGCAATTATCCATGCACAAATGGGCATGGATACGGATGATGTCATCAATTCGTTGAAGAGGGCACTAGCCGCAGCGTTATTAGGGGGTAAATAATGTTTACACCTGCGACGACTGACAAACGCCCGCAACACAATAACGCTAAGCGTTGACTAACCTTCACACCGGAAATGAGCAAATGGCCTATAACCGTACTTTCGCTCTCGATATAAGCTGGAAAACGCTGCTGAAAGACGCGGGGCTTGAGCCAGTACGCATTCTCCGCAGGGCAGGATTACCTGACGATCTCTTTTTGCAAAAAGCGCGCGGACTCGATACGCATGAATACATCCGCTTCTGGAGCGCGCTGGAGGCCGAAACGAACCATCCTGCCTTTCCCGTACCGCTCATTGAGTTGATCTCAGCGGATGTGTTTGATCCACCACTTTTTGCCGCACTGTGTAGCAGCAATATGATGCAGGCTGTCCAGCGTCTGGCCAGATATAAACAGCTTATTGCACCCATGGTTCTGGAAACAACGGTGGAACAAAACGGCATCCTTACCGTTTCACCACGCTGGCTCTATGCGATAGCTATCCCGCCGTCTCTGCAGGTGGCAGAGCTGGGCTTCCTGCTCAAGCTTCTGCGGCTGGGGACCCGCGAACCGGTTAACCCCTTACAGGTCCGTGTCTCTGCACTGCCGTCAGCGGTTCAGAGCAGCCACTTTTCCCATTTCTTTGGAACTGACGTGCAATATGGAGAACAGCCTGCCATCAGCTTTTCCTCGACTGATGCTCTTCGGCCGTTTTTAACGGCAAATGAGGGGATGTGGCAGGTATTTGAACCAGAACTTCAGCGTCGTCTCAGTCAGTTAAATGAACTGGCTTCAACCGCCGAGCGCGTTCGTGCGGTACTCCTGGAACTTATTCCCGGTAACGAAGCGACTATTGAAAAAGCGGCGGAGCGTCTGGGAATGAGCAAACGCACGCTGCAACGCAGGCTTGAGCAGGAAGGGGGCAACTTTCGCAACCTTGTTAATGCTTGTCGCGAACACCTGGCCCGTCATTATCTTCGTAATACGCGTCTTTCCGGGTATGAGATCGCATTTTTGCTTGGCTTTGAAGATCCTAACTCATTCTATCGCGCATTTATGACCTGGACGGGCCAGACCCCTGAAGCGGCCAGGACAGCCATGCGTCTTGAGTAAACAGGTGCATATTTATCGCTCGATGGCGCAGTTTGCGAGTCATATGGCGCGGTACGCTAGTTAACGTAGGGCCTAAGGAGGGCAAAATAACGACAGTCTACTCACCGAGGTATTTATGTTTACTCAGGACAAGAAAACCGCGCTGGTCACCGGTGCATCGTCAGGTATGGGCAAAGTCATCGCCCGTCGTCTTATTCAGGATGGCTATCAGGTTTACGCTGCTGCCCGTAGCGTTGAGAAAATGAACGATCTCGCCCAGCTTGGTGCGCGCGCTCTGCGGATGGATATCTCGCGTGATGAAGACATTTTGGCTGCAGTAGATACCATCGTGTCGCAGACAGGTGGGGTTGACGTACTGGTCAACAATGCGGGTTTTGGGCTCTATGGACCGGTAGAAGAGATCGGTATTGATGAAGCTCGCTATCAGTTTGAGGCGAACGTGTTTGGAGCGGCCCGCCTTACGCAACTGCTGCTCCCGGCCATGCGCGCCAGACGCCGTGGTTACATTATCAATATCACTTCAATAGGAGGGAAAATTTACACCCCCCTGGGAGCCTGGTATCACGCTACGAAACATGCACTCGAAGGATGGTCTGACTGTCTGCGTCTTGAAGTGGCTGAATATGGAATTAAGGTTGTGATTGTTGAACCGGGTTTAATCGAGACAGGCTTTGGTGAAGTGGTCAGCGGCAGTATTGTCAAACGTTCAGCTAGTGGCCCTTATGGTCATCTGGTGGGGAAGGTGGCGAACTCGGTCAAAAATGCTTACGGGAATGGCAGAGGCAGCGACCCGAAGGTGATTGCGGACGTGGTTGCCCGCGCCGTTAACAGTCCTCATCCACGTACACGTTATGCTGCCGGCAAGTATGCAAAGATGCTCATCCGCATGCGCGTCTGGTTGGGTGACCGTCTGTTCGATCGCGTTATTCTTAGCCAGACCCGATGATCCGAGCGCCGAGGATAAAAAAAACTCGGCCTCCGTATGCGCCGCTACACAATGCTGTAAACACCGGCTCCCCAGTATCCCTTACCCGGGCGAGTCTGTTCTTTCCAGCCTAATGCGATCAGTTCTTTTGCAATAAACCGGTTCATGATCCCGTGTCCCATGAGCAAGACGGGTCCGTCGGAGCCCTTAGCCGCCGTCACGAGGAGCTCTGCCGCCTTAACGGCACGACTTTTTGCCATTCTTACGCACTCTACCTCTCCAGACAGGCCGCAGAGCCAAAGCACACGAAATAACGCTGCCCAATGAAAAGGCGATAACCGCAACCCCGGGATACGGAATACCGGTAGCTCCGCCTCCCGAAACACGTCATCAATGAAGCCGGGTTCACACCCCAGTTTTTTTAGCGATGAGAGGGCTCTCGGAAGCGGACTGCTGATGAAGGTGAGTGCGCGATAAATCAGCACTTTACTGATTTCCGGCGGCATATCGCGGCCCGTAGAAGAGAGATTATAGTTGTCGATCCATTCCGGCATTTCCCTGCACGACACTTTTGGCGCGCCTGCGTATTTGGGCTTTCCATGTCGCATCAAAATAATTTCCATAAAAATCTTATCGTCTGTCATCCACTCGTCCGCAGGCAGACTAGCGCGTTCTGGCGAAAATGTTCTACCACTTGTTTTAGTGGGGAGCACGCGTTCTATATAACGAGCAGGGGGAAGGCATCTATCCGGCCTACATCATTAGTCATTCGAAGTATAGTTTTAACCAACTGAAATATAAATGATATAAAAAAAATACCCACACAAACTTGGACAAATAACTACAATTGTGTAAGTTTTAATTATGCGATTACGCCACGTTATATACAGCCGGGATGTGACCCATGAGCACGTTGCACACTGTCGTGAGTCGTTTTGTGAATTACTACACCGCACTGGATAGCCAGCCACCCTCTGCGCTGGCTGAGCTTTATCATTCAAATGCCACGCTTATCGATCCGTTCGGCGAGCATCAGGGAATTTTTGCGCTTCAGCGCTATTTCACCCATCTGCTGGCCAATGTCGAAGATTGCCGTTTCACTATCGATCCGCCGCTGTGCAGCGAAAGCTGCTTTGCGGTCACCTGGGTAATGCACTGGTCGCACCCGCGCATTGCGGGTGGAGAGCCGCTCGAACTGCCGGGGTGTTCGGTAGTGGAGACGGAAAACCATCTCATCACACGTCAACGTGATTACTACGATGCAGGAGAGATGCTCTACGAACACCTTCCTCTGCTTGGCTGGGCGGTACGCGGCGTGAAGCGGAGGGTGAAATCATGAAGACGGTGCTCATTACTGGCGCAAGCTCGGGTATTGGCGCCGGGCTGGCGAAATCATTTGCCGCTGACGGCTACCACGTGATTGCCTGCGGGCGCGACCCTGCACGTCTTGAAGCCCTGCACCAGAGTTGCCCCAATCTTACCGTTCGCCTGTTCGATATGACAGACAGGGACGCCTGTCGCCAGGCCCTGACCGGCAGCTATGCCGATTTGATCATTCTTTGCGCCGGTACCTGCGAATACCTCGATCATGGCGAGGTAGATGCGGCGCTGGTGGAACGCGTTATGGCGACAAACTTCATCGGCCCGGTGAATTGCCTTGAGGTGCTGCAGTCGCAGATGGCTGTTGGCAACCGTGTGGTGCTGGTGAGCTCGATGGCCCACTGGCTTCCATTTCCACGCGCGGAGGCCTACGGCGCGTCCAAAGCGGCGCTGAGCTGGTTTGCCGAGAGCTTGCGTCTTGACTGGGAGCCAAAAGGGATTGCTGTCACGGTTGTTTCTCCGGGTTTTGTTGACACGCCTCTGACGCGCAAAAATGATTTTGTCATGCCTGGCCGGGTGACTGTCGACGACGCGGTTAAGGCGATCCGCACCGGGCTGGCGGCAGGAAAAATGCATATCGCGTTTCCTGACGGTTTCGGCCTGATTATGCGATTACTCTCCGGACTGCCTGCGTTTCTTCAGCGTGCGCTGCTGCGCAGGATGGTGCGTTCATGAACATTGCGATTATCGGCAGCGGCATCGCCGGCCTGACCTGCGCCTGGCGCCTGGCCGGGCACCATCGGGTGACGCTGTTTGAAGCGGGAGCCACGCCCGGCGGCCATACCGCAACGGTTGACGTGACGACACCTCAGGGCACATACGCGATCGATACCGGGTTTATCGTCTACAACGACCGCACCTACCCGCGGTTTATGGGGCTACTCAGCGAGCTGGGCATCAGCGGGCAAAAAACGCAGATGAGCTTTTCGGTGCACAATCCCGCGACGGGGCTGGAGTACAACGGACACACCCTGACATCGCTGTTTGCCCAGCGTCGAAATCTGGCGAATCCGACGTTCTGGCGGCTGCTCGGGGAGATCGTCCGCTTCAATCGGCTGGCGAAAGAGACGCTGGCTGGGGAGGTGGACCCGAATGCCACGCTACAAACGTTTCTGGAGCAGCACGGCTTCACGCCGTTTTTTGCGCGCCACTACATTCTGCCGATGGGGGCCGCCATCTGGTCATCGTCGTTGCAGGAGATGAAGCGTTTCCCCTTGCCGCTCTTTTTACGCTTCTTTCACCATCATGGCCTGCTGGATATCACCCATCGCCCGCAGTGGTACGTGGTACCCGGCGGCTCGCGGGAGTATATCCGCGCCATGCTGGACAAATTGGGCAACCGCATGACGCTACACCTCAACGTGCCGGTGCAGCGGGTGAGCCGCCACGCGCACGGGGTTACGCTTCAGCTTGAAAACGCCAGCCATACCTTCGACCAGGTCATTTTTGCCTGCCACTCCGACAGTGCCCTGGCGATGCTTGATGACCCCACGCCCGCAGAGCGCGAGGTGCTGGGCGATATCGGCTGGCAGCGCAACGAGGTCGTTTTACACGGCGATCCGCGCTGGCTGCCGGTTCGGCAGCGGGCATGGGCCAGCTGGAACTACCGCCTGAGCGAACACGAGCAGGCCAGCGCCTGTGTTACCTACAACATGAATATTTTGCAGGGGTTGCCTGTGGGTAGCCCGCTGTTCTGCGTCACCCTGAACCCGGACACGCCGATGGATGAACGCTTCGTTCTGCAACGTTTTGTTTATGAACATCCGCTTTTTAACCCGAAAAGTTGGCGGGCACAGGCGCGGCGGGGCGAGATCAACGGCCACCAGAGAAGCTGGTTTTGCGGGGCCTACTGGTACAACGGTTTTCATGAAGATGGCGTGCGCAGCGCGCTGGACGTGGTCAATGCGATAGCGTCCGGAGAGGGGAACTGAGATGAACAGCTGCCTCTATCATGGCGTACTGCGCCACCGTCGCCTTCAGCCGAAAACCCATGAATTTCGCTACAGCGTCTTTATGGCCTGGCTGGAGCTGGATGAACTGCCGCTGCTGGCCTCCGTCGGCGTGCGGCGCAATCGCTTTGCCGCCGCCGCGTTTTATGACGCGGACTATCCGCTCGGCTTGCCGCTCAAAGAGAACGTGCTGAACAGGCTGGAAAGCCTGACCAGAGAACGCCCGGACGGGCGGGTGATGCTTCTGACACAGTTGCGCTATTTCGGCTTTCATTTCAATCCGGTCAACTTTTACTACTGCTACGACGGGAAGGGAATGCTGCGCTGGGTGCTGGCGGAGGTTCGCAACACGCCGTGGAATGAACGTCATTACTATGCCGTTAACGGACAAAATGCGCAGCCCACCGAAAAAGCGTTTCACGTTTCCCCCTTCAACCCGATGGACATGGTCTATCACTGGCGCTTTAACGACCCGGATAACACGCTGCATATGCACATTGAAAATCATCAGGAAGGGAAAGTTTTCGATGCCACGCTGGCGCTACGCCGGGCGCCTCTGACACGCCCGGCACTGCGCTCACTGCTATTGCGCATCCCGCTCATGACCCTGAAAACCGTTTTTGCCATTTACTGGCAGGCGCTGCGCCTGTGGCTCAAGCGTGTGCCGCTGTATAACCATCCCGTCAGCAGGAGTGAACGCTCATGACCGATCCTGTCTTTGCGCTTGAACCCGATATCCCGCGCAACGTCCGCATCGCGCGCTGGCTGCTTTTTCGTTTGCTAAGCGGTATTCGCGGCGGCTCGCTGACGCTGCGCGAAGGGGCACAAACTTTCCATTTTGGCGAGACATCCTCCGCGCTGCATGCGGATGTGCAAATCCTTTCTCCCGGCGTCTACTGGCGTGTCTTAACCGGCGGTAGCCTTGCCGCGGCAGAAGCCTGGATGGACGGCGAATGGGAAACCACGCAACTCACGCCGCTTCTGGAGCTGTTGGCGCTTAACGGCGAGGTGCTTGGCCGTCTGGAGAAAGGATTCCGTTTTCTCGGCAAGCCTCTGGAGCGCTTACGTCACTGGACTCGGCGTAACTCCCGCGCGCAGGCACGTGAAAATATTGCCGCCCATTACGATTTGGGCAACACCTTTTATGCCCATTTTCTGGATAAGGAGCTGCTCTATTCCAGCGCGCTATTTACCGCGGACGAGCAGGATCTTACGGCGGCGCAGCAGGCAAAAATGGCGCGTTTGTGCGAACAACTGGCTCTGAATGAGACCGATCACCTGCTGGAAATTGGCACGGGCTGGGGTGCGATGGCGGAATACGCCGCGCGTCACTACGGCTGTCGGGTAACCACTACCACGCTGTCGAAAGAGCAATATCTCTGGGCGACGGAGCGGATCGCCCGCGCTGGATTGCAGGATCGCGTCGAGGTACTGCTTTGCGATTACCGTGACCTTACCGGGCAGTATGACAAGCTGGTCTCAATAGAGATGATTGAAGCCGTAGGGCAGCGCTACTTGCCAGTGTTCTTCCGTACCTGCCAGGCGCGGCTGCGTCCAGGAGGTCGCATGGCAATTCAGGCCATTACCATTCAGGACCAGCGCTATCGCGACTACAGCAAAAGCGTCGATTTCATCCAGCGCTATATTTTCCCCGGCGGCTTCTTGCCGAGCATTACCGCGATGAATGAGCTGATGACACGCCACACCGATTTCGTGGTGCGTAATCTCTTCGACATGGGGCCTGACTACGCCCGCACGCTGGCCCACTGGCGGCAGCGCTTTGTCCATACCTGGCAGGAGATTGAAAAACTTGGGTTCGACGATCGTTTTCGCCGGATGTGGCTTTACTACTTTGGCTACTGCGAAGCCGGGTTTAACGCCCGCACCATTAGCGTAGTGCAGTTGACCGCTGAGCGCGTATGAAACGATACATTCAGGTCTTCCTGCTGGCCATAGCGTTCGATCTTTACTGGGCGCTGGTGGTGCTTTTTCGAGAACATGGCCTGATTATCTGGCTCGCGCTGGCGATCCTTGCCTGTCTGTTGTTGCCGTCAGCATACCGTCTGTACGCAATCGGTCTGGCCGCAGCGGGCTGCCTGCTGGATGCGCTCTGGGCATTAACGGGGCTGATTTCCTTCAGGAGCGAGTCCCTGATACCGCTATGGATAGTGGCATTGTGGCTGATGTTCGCCACCGTCTGGACACAGCTTACGCTCACTACGACCTTACCCGGCTGGCTGCTGACTCTGCTGGCAGCCACAGGAGGACCGGTGGCGTACCTGATTGGCGAGCGACTGGGGGCCATCACGTTTCTGGAGCCGACCTTTATCGTCGTCAGTTGGATGGTGCCGGGCTGGCTGGTGTTGATGCTGTTTTTCCACCTGCTATTGGGGAGACAAAAATGAGGTCTGCCGTTTTGCTTATCTGGCTGATGACCATGTCCCCTCTGGTTCAGGCGGCCGACTGGCTGGCCTGGCGTAAGGTAGGGGATGCCACGCTGACGTGGGGACCGTTCACCGTCTATACCTCCCAGCTGCGTACTCCCGATGGTCGATACAGCCGGGAAAATCAGGATCAGGCGCTAATTATTACCTATGCGCGCGATATCGATGGCGAAGAGCTGGTTGAAGCGACCCGCGACCAGTGGAAGGCTCAGGGGATCCTGGCGCAGGAACCGCAAAGCGAAGCCTGGCTGCGTATGCTTCAGTCACTGTGGCCGGATGTCAGACCGGGTTCGCAACTGGCATTTGTCCTCAATGATAAGCAGGGGCAGTTCTGGTATCGCGAGCCCACTTCCCAGAAAAGTTTTATTCCCCTGGGACCACGCCAGTCAGAAGCATTCAGTACTCGCTTTCTGGCGATCTGGCTTGGCCCACGCACGCAGTATCCAGACCTGCGTCAGCAGTTAATCGGAGGCCAAAAATGAAACGTATCCTGATGATGGCGCTGGCATTCTTGATGCTGCTGGCCGGCTGTAGCACCGACGTGACCGAGTATCGCCAGCAGCAGCCACGGCTCGATATCTTCCACTATTTCCAGGGCAAAACCGAAGCGTGGGGGATGGTGCAGGATCGCAGCGGCAAGCAGATCCGCCGTTTTCATGTGGAGATTACCGGGGACGTTATCGGCGATACGCTGACGCTCAATGAACACTTTGTTTATGACGACGGTGAAAAGCAGCAGCGGGTCTGGCAAATCCGCCGCGTGGGGAACGATCGCTACGAGGGAACGGCAGGGGACATTGAAGGGGTTGCCACCGGACAGGCAGCAGGCAACGCCTTTAACTGGCATTACAGCATGAATGTGAAGGCGAACGGCAGTACCTGGCTGCTCAAGTTTGACGACTGGATGTACCTGCAGGATGAGACACATCTGTTCAACAAAACCGAGATGAAGAAGCTAGGCGTCACCGTCGCCACGGTGACGCTGTTCTTTACCCGGAAGGGGGAGTGATTCGCCGTTATGCGAGCTCTTTGCGAATAATCTCCGCCCCGGCGCTCAGGGCCTTCAGTTTACCGTTGGCAACCTGACGGGAAAGAGGAGCCATACCGCAGTTGGTTGACGGGTAAAGCTTATCGGCATCAACAAACTGCAGGGCTTTACGCAGCGTATCGGCCACTTCTTCTGGCGTTTCGACGCTGTTAGTGGCGACATCAATCGCGCCAACCATCACTTTTTTACCGCGGATTAGCTCCAGCAGATCCATCGGTACGCGGGAGTTGTGGCACTCCAGGGAGATAATGTCGATGGTAGAGGTCTGCAGTTTAGGGAAGGCCTCTTCGTACTGGCGCCACTCCGAGCCGAGCGTCTTTTTCCAGTCAGTGTTGGCTTTAATACCGTACCCGTAGCAGATATGTACCGCCGTTTCACATTTCAGGCCTTCAACGGCGCGTTCCAGCGCGGCGATGCCCCAGTCGTTGACCTCATCAAAGAAGACGTTAAACGCTGGCTCATCAAACTGAATAATATCGACGCCAGCTGCTTCTAATTCTCTTGCTTCCTGATTCAGGATTTTGGCGAACTCCCAGGCCAGCTTTTCACGGCTTTTATAGTGCGCGTCGTAAAGGGTGTCGATCATGGTCATCGGCCCAGGCAGGGCCCATTTGATTGGCTTGTCCGTGAGCTGGCGTAGGTACTTCGCGTCATCCACGAATACCGGTTTCTGGCGCGCAACGGCAGAGACCACGGTCGGCACGCTGGCGTCATAGCGGTTACGAATGCGTACGGTCTGGCGGTTTTCAAAATCAACGCCGCTCAGGTGTTCAATAAAGGTGGTGACAAAGTGCTGGCGGGTTTGTTCACCGTCGCTGACGATATCAATACCCGCACGGATCTGCTCATCCAGAGATAAACGAAGTGCGTCCTGTTTCCCCGTGAGTAATTCCAGATCCTGTAATTTCCAGGGTGACCACAGCGTTTCAGGTTGAGCAAGCCAGGTCGGCTTAGGCAGGCTGCCAGCCGTAGAAGTCGGGAGCAATGTTTTCATAGTAAAAGACCTTTTTTAATGTATTAAAGCGTGTAGTTATCAGACCACTGCTCAAGAATGTGTTGGTAAGGCTTAATGAAGTATTCTTCGGTAAATCGACCCTGTTCAATCGCCAGACGGCTTCGCTCTTCGCGGTCATAAACAATTTTTGTTAATGAGTGATCCTGCTGGTTCAGATCCGGTCGATAGAAAAGTCCCGCCGCCGAGTTAGCGTTATAAATTTCCGGGCGATAGATTTTCTGGAACGTTTCCATCGTGCTGATGGTGCCGATCAGTTCCAGATCGGTGTAATCACTCAGCAAATCGCCGGTAAAAAAGAACGCAAAAGGTGCGACGCTGTTTTCAGGCATGAAATAGCGTACGTTAAGGCCCATCTTCGCGAAGTACTGTTCTGTTAAAGACTCTCCATCTGGCTGATACTCGATGCCGAGCACAGGGTGCTCGTTCCCCGTACGACGGTAGGTGTCTTTGCTGGAGACGCTCAGGCAAATTACAGGTGCCTTTTTGAAATTATCTCTGTACTCAGATGAGCTCATAAAATGGCGGAAGATATTGCCATGCAGCTCGCCAAATTTTTCCGGAATGCTGAAGTGTTGCTGGTTCTTGTTGTGCTCGAGCAGCAGCACGCTGAAATCATAATCCCGCACATACGACGAGAAGTTATTCCCGACAATGCCAGGGATACGCTGGTTGTTTTTCTTGTCGACAATGGTGGTCTGCAGTATCTCAATGGCCGGGAATGCTTTCTCAGCACCGATGTTCATCTCAACTGAAATGATTTCAAGTTCGACCGCATAGCGATCGGCATTTGGGTTATCCCAGCGCGCCAGGGCGTTAAAACGGTTGTTGATCATCACCAGCGTATTGCGCAGGTTTTCCTGACGCTTTTCCCCGCGCGCCAGGTTGGCAAAGTTGGTGGTCGTACGCGTATTTTCAGACGGGTTGTAATTCTCATCGAAGCAACTGCGCTTAAGGGTATATGTGAAAGCTTTGCTCATTGTGGTTATGCATCCTAAGTTCATGTTGCTAAGAAGTTACCGATGCATAATTTATGCCTGAGCCCGCGGCGCAGGGGAAGTGACTTAATTTCAATGCAACATGAGGGAAGTTCATGATGTTGATCACATTTTCTGACCGCGCTAGATCATCATGAATTTTTTAGCGAAACAGACTGCTTCTTGCTTGCCGATGTAGGGTCCGTAGTTGTCGATTACGCTGTAGCCATTCCGCACATAGAAATTCACAGCGCGCCTGTTCACTTTTCGTGTTTCAAGCAAGATTTCACCGTAGCCTAAATTTTGCGCAGAGGCTTCAAGAAAAGCCAGTAAAGCCTGCCCAATACCGGGTTCGCTTCTGTCGGAGTACATTCGCTTAAGTTCGGCAACCTGCCCGGAGAGCGGGCGCAATGCCGCACATCCCACGGCGTCACCCTTGTCATTTTTAGCGACAACCCACAGCGTGCGTTCGGCCATCATGGCGTCGACGTTAAAATGTTGTGTACCGCCATCCCCGGTAATCGCTGCCAGTTCTGATGACAGATTTTCAATGAGGCGTTGGGATTCGGACGCGTGCAGGTCTGCGACTTTAATCTATATCATGGGTGTATCCCGTGTGCTTTATTGGCAGCCGCAAAATTATCAGACAGTTAAGGCGAGCTGTCCTATGTTTTACTTATGTTTCGGCACGGGCTTAATGACGGTATAATCCCCAAAATTTCCAATCGGTTTAGAAACGATCATGACAAAACTCACCTTACAAGAGCAGATGCTGAAAGCAGGCCTGGTCAGCAGCAAGAAAGCGGCGAAAGTGCAGCGCACGGCAAAGAAATCACGCGTTCAGGCGCGTGAAGCTCGGGAAGCGGTTGAAGAGAACAAGAAAGCGCAGATCGAGCGCGATAAACTGCTGAGCGAGCAGCAAAAACAGGCAGTACTGGCGAAAGAGTTTAAAGCCCAGGTGAAACAGTTGATTGAGATGAACCGCATCACCGTTTCAAGGGGCAACATCACCTTTAACTTCACCGACGGTAATCTGATCAAGAGAATCGAGGTTGATAAGCAGACTCAAACTCAGTTGATTAACGGTCGTCTGGCGATTGCCCGCCTGGTCATCAACGCCAGCGGTGACTGCGAATACGCAATTATCCCGGCTGTGGTGGCAGACAAAATTGCCCAGCGCGATGCCGACAGTATCGTATTAAACAGCGCGCTCAGCCAGGAAGAGCAGGACGAAGACGATCCGTACGCGGACTTCAAAATCCCGGACGATTTGATGTGGTAAATCCCCTTCAGAACGGGGCGGCGTGACGGGCGTTAACCGGCTCTCCGCTCACGGGATGAATAAAATTCAATTCGCAGGCATGCAGCATCAGCCGGGGCGCGTCTTCCGCTCCCGGCGCTTCGAGACCACCATACAGATCGCAGCCCAGAATCGGGTGCCCCAGCTGCTGGCAGTGAATGCGCAACTGGTGGGTTCGCCCGGTCTCCGGGGTGAGTTTCACCCGTGTTAACGGCAGTCCCGTCTCCTGATAAAACCTTTCCACCACCCGATAGTGGGAGCGGGCGGGTTTACCATTTTTCGCGCAGATCGACATCAATGGGAATAGCGCCGGATCTTTGGCAATCGGCGCATCAATTACACCTTCGTCATTTTCAACATGTCCGCAAAGCAGGGCGCTGTAGACTTTCTCCACGCTGCGCTGGCTGAACTGTTCGCACAGTGCGGCATTGATGGCTTTATTGCGCGCAACCACCATCAACCCTGAGGTACCAAAATCCAGGCGGTGTACCAGCGTGCAGCCAGGGAACGTCTGGACCAGACGATAATGGACAGAATCGAGGTTTTGCGGATTTTTGCCCGAGAGGCTGAGCAGACCGGAAGGCTTATTGATCAGCAGCAGATGTTCATCCTGCCAGAGGATCTCGATGTTGTCGTGACACGGTGGGGCAATAAAAGAATCAATAATCGCAGACATCAGGCCGCCCGGCTGGAGAGTGGGAGCGGATGATAACTAAATGCGGAGAAAAGAAAAACCCTCCCACCGGGCGGTGAGAGGGGAATATCTTAAGCAGCTACGAAACTGTCGATAGCAGATTTCGCATCGGTCTGCGCTTTGGTCGCCATTTCAGGACCGTAGGCAATACCTTCAGCGAACACGAAGTTCACATCAGTGATACCGATGAAGCCCAGGAAAACGGTCAGATATGGTGCAACCAGGTCGGTTGGGGTGTCTTTGTGGATACCGCCACGGCTGGTCAGTACGATCGCACGTTTACCTTTTACCAGGCCTTCAGGACCGTTCTCGGTGTAACGGAAGGTTACGCCAGCACGCGCCACCAGGTCGAAATAGTTCTTCAACTGAGTTGGGATGTTGAAGTTGTACATTGGGGCGTTAATGACGATAACGTCGTGCGCCTGCAGCTCAGCAATCAGTTCGTCGGACAGGGCCAGAGCTTCCTGCTGACGTGGGCTCAGTGGTGCATCGCTTGGACGCAGCGCGCCAACCAGCTCGCCGTCCAGCACAGGAATTGGGTTTGCAGCCAGGTCACGCACGGTGATTTCGTCAGCAGAATGCTGTTCACGCCACTGTTCAACGAAGTAATCAGACAGCTGACCAGACTGAGAGTACCCTGCCAGAATACTGGATTTCAAAACTAATACTTTGCTCATGGGTGATTCCTGTTATTGCATTTGATTGAAGGGGGTTGCCCCGTTGCTTGTTGACACTCTATTCACAATCCTGCCATAGAGATAGCGCAATATATCGAAGCCTATGTTCGAATTTTTTGAATAAGGCGCTGAAAGCACCAATGTGGTACTCTATAGCAATCATTAAAAAGAGATTTTACCTGGCAGTGCACTGCCCGTTAACGCTATGACAGAACAACAAAAACTCACCTTCGCGATGCTCCTGCAACAGCTTGATTCGCTGACGCTGCGTGATAAACAGCGCTTTGCCCGACGTTTACACGGCGTGAAGAAGGTTAAAAATCCTGATGCACAACAGGCCATTTACCAGGAGATGGCAAAAGAGATTGAACAGGCGGCAGGGAAAGTTGTGCTGCGTGAAGCTGCGCGTCCGGCGATCAATTACCCGGATAACCTGCCCGTCAGTCAGAAAAAACAGGACATCCTCGAAGCTATCCGCGATCACCAGGTGGTGATTGTCGCCGGCGAAACCGGTTCGGGGAAAACCACCCAGCTGCCGAAAATCTGTATGGAGCTGGGCCGCGGGATCAAAGGGCTGATTGGCCACACCCAGCCGCGTCGTCTGGCGGCGCGTACTGTTGCGAACCGTATTGCCGAAGAGCTGCAAACGGAGCCGGGCGGCTGCATCGGTTACAAGGTGCGATTCAGCGACCACGTTAGCGATAACACTATGGTCAAACTGATGACCGACGGTATTCTGCTGGCGGAAATCCAGCAGGATCGCCTGCTGATGCAGTACGACACCATCATTATTGACGAAGCGCACGAACGCAGTCTGAACATCGACTTCCTGCTCGGCTACCTGAAAGAGCTGCTGCCGCGTCGCCCGGATCTGAAAATCATCATCACCTCCGCAACCATCGACCCGGAACGCTTCTCGAAGCATTTCAACAATGCGCCGATTATCGAGGTGTCAGGACGCACGTATCCCGTGGAAGTGCGCTATCGCCCGATTGTGGAAGAGGCGGATGATACCGAGCGTGACCAGCTGCAGGCTATTTTCGATGCCGTTGACGAACTGGGTAACGAAAGCGCGGGTGATATTCTGATCTTTATGAGCGGCGAGCGCGAAATTCGCGACACCGCCGATGCGCTCAGCAAGCGCGACCTGCGCCACACGGAGATCCTGCCGCTGTACGCGCGTCTGTCAAACAGCGAACAGAACCGCGTGTTCCAGGCGCACAGCGGGCGACGTATCGTGCTGGCGACCAACGTGGCGGAAACCTCGCTGACCGTACCGGGGATCAAATACGTTATCGACCCGGGTACGGCGCGTATCAGTCGCTATAGCTACCGTACCAAAGTTCAGCGCCTGCCGATTGAGCCGGTCTCCCAGGCCTCGGCGAACCAGCGTAAGGGCCGCTGTGGTCGTGTGTCAGAAGGGATCTGTATTCGTCTTTACTCTGAGGACGATTTCCTGTCGCGTCCGGAATTTACTGACCCGGAAATTCTGCGCACCAACCTGGCGTCCGTTATCCTGCAGATGACTGCCCTGGGGCTGGGCGACATCGCGGCGTTCCCGTTCGTGGAAGCGCCGGACAAACGCAACATTCAGGACGGTGTACGTCTGCTGGAAGAGCTCGGCGCTATTACCACCGATGAGCAGGCAACGGCTTATAAGCTGACGCCGCTGGGCCGTCAGCTCAGCCAGTTGCCGGTCGACCCGCGTCTGGCGCGTATGGTGCTGGAAGCACAAAAACACGGCTGCGTGCGTGAAGCGATGATCATCACCTCGGCGCTCTCCATTCAGGATCCGCGTGAACGTCCGATGGACAAACAGCAGGCGTCTGATGAAAAACACCGCCGCTTCCACGATAAAGAGTCCGATTTCCTCGCCTTCGTGAACCTGTGGAACTACCTCGGTGAGCAGCAGAAAGCGCTCTCCTCGAACCAGTTCCGCCGCCAGTGTCGCGTGGATTTCCTCAACTACCTGCGCGTACGCGAGTGGCAGGATATCTACACCCAGCTCCGCCAGGTGGTGAAAGAGCTGGGCATTCCGGTCAACAGTGAACCGGCGGAATACCGGGAAGTGCATATCGCACTGCTGACTGGTTTGTTGTCCCATATCGGGATGAAGGACGCAGAAAAGCAGGAGTATACCGGCGCGCGTAACGCCCGTTTCTCCATCTTCCCCGGTTCCGGCTTATTCAAAAAACCACCGAAATGGACCATGGTGGCCGAGTTGGTGGAAACCAGCCGTCTGTGGGGGCGAATTGCGGCGCGTATCGATCCGGAATGGGTTGAGCCGGTGGCGCAACATCTGCTGAAACGCTCGTACAGTGAGCCACACTGGGAGCGTGCGCAGGGCGCGGTAATGGCAACTGAGAAGGTGACCGTCTACGGTCTGCCTGTCGTGGCCGCGCGTAAGGTCAACTACAGCCAGATCGATCCGGCGCTGTGCCGCGAGCTGTTTATCCGCCATGCGCTGGTGGAAGGTGATTGGCAGACTCGCCACGCCTTCTTCCGCGAAAACCTCAAACTGCGCGCCGAGGTGGAAGAGCTGGAACACAAATCCCGCCGTCGCGACATTTTGGTGGACGACGAGGCGCTGTTTGAGTTTTACGATCAGCGCATCAGCCATGATGTGATCTCTGCCCGTCACTTCGACAGCTGGTGGAAGAAGGCCAGCAAAGAGACGCCAGACCTGCTCAACTTTGAGAAGAGCATGTTGATTAAGGAAGGGGCGGAGTCAGTCAGCAAACTTGATTACCCGAACTTCTGGCATCAGGGCAACCTCAAGCTGCGGTTGACCTATCAGTTTGAACCCGGCGCAGACGCGGATGGGGTGACCGTACACATTCCGCTACCACTGTTAAACCAGGTGGAAGAGAGCGGGTTCGAGTGGCAAATTCCTGGCCTGCGTCGCGAACTGGTCATTGCATTAATCAAATCGCTGCCTAAACCGGTGCGCCGCAACTTTGTGCCTGCGCCAAACTATGCGGAAGCCTTTTTAGGCCGCGTCACACCGCTGGAACTGCCGCTGCTGGACGCGCTGGAGCGTGAATTCCGACGCATGACCGGCACGACCATCGACCGCGATGACTGGAACTGGGATCAGGTGCCCGATCACCTGAAAATCAGCTTCCGCGTGGTGGACGATAAAAACAAAAAGCTGCAGGAAGGGCGTTCCCTGACCGAATTGAAAGAGGCGTTGAAAGGCAAAGTCCAGGAGACGCTCTCTGCGGTTGCGGATGACGGTATCGAGCAGAGCGGATTGCACATCTGGAGTTTTGGTCAGCTTCCGGAAAGCTACGAGCAGAAGCGCGGTAACTATAAGGTGAAGGCCTGGCCTGCGCTGGTCGATGAGCGCGACAGTGTGGCGATCAAGCTGTTTGATAACCCGCAGGAACAGCAACAGATGATGTGGCGCGGCCTGCGCCGCTTGCTGCTATTGAATATCCCGTCGCCGATTAAGTATCTGCACGAGAAGTTACCGAACAAAGCCAAACTGGGGCTGTACTTTAACCCATACGGTAAAGTGCTGGATCTGATCGACGACTGCATCTCCTGCGGCGTGGACAAACTGATCCACGAGGCGGGTGGTCCGGTCTGGACGGAAGCAGGTTTTGCTCAGCTTCATGACAAGGTGCGCGCGGAGCTGAACGACACGGTGGTAGATATTGCCAAACAGGTCGAGCAAATCCTCACCACCGTTTTCAATATCAACAAACGTCTGAAAGGGCGCGTGGATATGACCATGGCGCTGGGGCTGTCAGATGTAAAAGCACAGATGGCCGGGCTGGTGTACCGCGGGTTTGTCACCGGAAACGGCTTTAAGCGACTCGGCGATACGCTGCGTTATCTGCAGGCGATTGAAAAACGGCTCGAGAAAATGGCTATCGACCCACATCGCGATCGCGCTCAGATGTTGAAAGTGGAGAGCGTGCAGCAGGCGTGGCAGCAGTGGCTGAATAAACTGCCGCCGACACGCCGCGACGATGAAGACGTTCAGGCAGTCCGCTGGATGATCGAAGAGCTCCGTGTCAGCTTCTTTGCCCAGCAGCTCGGTACGCCGTATCCGATTTCGGATAAACGTATTTTGCAGACAATGGAGCAGATTTCCGGTTAAAACCCTTGCCCGGTGGCGCTGCGCTTACCGGGCCTACGGAAGAAAATGTAGGCCGGGTAAGGCGTAGCCGCCACCCGGCTGGTTATCGTTCCACAATTGCCAGCGTAAACCCGTCCCACCCCTTAACCCCCACCGTCTGCAACGCGGTGGCGGTTAAACGGGGATTGTCCCCAATCATCTCGATAAACCGACGAACACCCTGCACGCGCGCATCGTCACTTTGCTCGTTAATCACTTCGCCCTCGCGTACCACGTTATCACCAATAATCAACGTCCCTGGGCGGGAGTAGTGCAGCGCCCATTCCAGATAACCTGGGTTGTTTGGCTTATCTGCATCAATAAAGATCAGGTCGAATGGCGGTATATCACCGAAATTCTCGAGCGAGTTCAGAGCCGGGCCTTCTACCAGTTCAATACGGTTGTTTAGCCCCGCGAGGTGGATATTCTGGCGGGCAATTTCGGCATGGGTTGGATCCGCTTCAAGCGTAATCAGCTTTCCGTCTGGCGGCAGAGCGCGAGCCATCCAGATGGAACTATAGGCACCGAGCGTGCCAATCTCAAGAACACGCCGCGACTGCGTCAGACGGACAAACAGCGCCAGCAGTTGACCCTGATTGGCCGCTACATCGTGTTCGGGGAGCCCGCCGCGTTTGTTGTTTTCCAGTACCTGACGCAAGACATCATCTTCAGGAATAAGCGAAGAAATCATGAAATTATCTACTGCTGACCACTGTTGTTGCATAGATTGGCTCCTGAGAGTAAAAACTGGGGGCGAAATAGGGACCTGGTAATCGTAGCACTTCAGGCATTGAACCTTCGTAAATCTGGCCCCGAAGTTCCCTGTAAAATCGTTCACGGTATAATTGAGCCGCACTGGGTACTTTTTTAAACAGCACACGCAACAGAATGTTTTGAGTGATAGAAAACCAATAGCATAATAGGCAGATGCAATCCGATTCGGCGCTCGCCTGTACTTTATTAGCCAGAAGCCGTCCCCCTGAAGAGACTCACAGGAGAAGTTCATCATGGTTCAGACCCATTTCCCCATTCTGCCTGATGCCACTCTGGCGGCGATTAATACTCTCGGCACATGGCTGGCGCAGGATGATCTGAGCGGTTCCCGTCAGAACCCGGATGTCGATGGGGTGGTTCTGGCAGGAAACGCGGTCATTCCGACTATTGATGCGGCCTGCCGTATCGCCGCGCAAAACGAGATCCCGTTGCTGATTAGCGGCGGTATCGGCCATTCGACCGCGTTTCTATATGCGGGCATTGGCAGTCACCCGCGTTATCACACGATACCGGTCACTGGGCGACCGGAAGGCGGTATTCTGGCCGACATTGCGCGCGAGTTCTGGCAGATCCCTGAGGGACGTTTGTGGATCGAAGATCAATCCACCAACTGTGGTGAAAACGCGCGTTTTAGCTGGAACATACTGAAAAAACGTCAGCGAGCTACCGGACGGGTGCTGGTGGTGCAGGATCCGACGATGCAGCGACGTACCATGGCGACGTTTGCCCGCGTGTGCCGGGATGAACCCGTTGCACCGCGGTGGATAAGCCACCCGGGTGTTACGCCGACACTGCAGAACGGCAAAGATGGGGTGGAATTTAGCGAGGGCAACACCGGACTGTGGCCCGTTGACCGCTACCTGTCACTGGTTCTGGGGGAACTGCCGCGACTGTATGATGACGTTAACGGCTATGGTCCTGCCGGACGTGATTTTATCGCGCACGTTGAGTTTCCTGATGCCGTGGCAGACGCATGGGCATTGCTACAGCAGGATCCGATCCTGAAAAACGCCTTATCCCGGCGCTCGCTTCTCTGAGCATCCTGCGGTTTCCCCCTCCGCAAAGAGGGGGAAGGCATTACAGTGCGGCGTACTTATTCAGCGTACGCACCAGCTGCGTCACAAAACCATATTCGTTGTCATACCAGGCGACGGCTTTCACCAGTTGCAGATCGCCCGCTTCCGTTACCTCAGTTTGCGTGGCATCAAATACCGAACCAAAGTGCGAACCGATCACATCTGACGACACAATCTCTTCATCGGTATAACCAAACGATTTATTTCCCTGCGTCGCCTTTTTCAACGCGGTATTGATCTCTTCAACCGTGACTTTTTTACCCAGAATGGCGACCAGTTCGGTGACGGAGCCGGTTTTAACCGGCACGCGCTGCGCGTGGCCTTTCAGTTTGCCACTCAACGCGGGGATGACCAGGCCGATGGCTTTCGCCGCACCGGTGGTATGCGGAATGATATTTTCTGCCGCCGCGCGTGAGGCACGAAGATCTTTTCCGCGAGGCCCATCTACCAGTGCCTGGGTACCGGTATAGGCGTGAATAGTCGTCATGGTACCGACTTTAATTTCAAAGGCATCATGCAGCGCTTTTGCCAGTGGGGCGAGGCAGTTGGTGGTGCAGGAAGCGACGGAAATGATGGTATCACTGGCGTCAATGGTGTCGTCATTCACGTTATAAACGATGGTTTTCATCTCTCCGGCTGGGGCAGAAATAAGCACTTTCTTCGCGCCTGCATCCAGATGCGCTCGTGATTTTTCTTCGGAGGTGTAAAAGCCGGTGCACTCCACAACGATATCCACACCTGCGGCTTTCCACGGAATATGCTTCGCCTCTTTTTCGGCGTATACCGCAATGGTTTTACCGTCAACAATCAGCGCATCTTCAGTGAAATCCACGCTCCACGGGAAACCACCGTAGTTGGAATCATGCCTGAGCAGATAGGCCAATACTTTGGGAGAGGTGAGGTCGTTGATGGCGACGACGGTGTTGCTATCCTGGGTTTCAAGAAGGCGGCGCAGTACAAGGCGTCCAATGCGTCCAAATCCGTTAATGCCAATTTTACTCATGGTGTTCTCCTGTGAACGTGTCGATACGACAGTTTGAACTCATCCAGGCTTAGACCATCACGGGCTGGGCGGCAATTGAAGATGCTTCATGCGAAAGGAAGTATTTGAAAAACCATACAGAAAAATTGATGAATTTTTAAGGAAAGGGGATTATGTTGACGCGATATCCGTTTTTTTCAGGAAATCCCATGCGTACTAAATATACAAGCCTGCAAATCGCAATTCACTGGCTGGTGTTTCTGTTAATCATCGTTGCTTATTGCGCGATGGAGTTTAAAGGTTTCTTCCCGCGTACCGCTCGCCCATTGATCAATATGATCCACGTCTCATGCGGAATCACCATTCTGGTGCTGATGGTGACGCGTCTGCTGGTTCGTCTCAAGTTCCGCGCGCCACCGATTCAACCAAAGCCAAAAGCGATGGTGACGGGGATGTCTCATCTGGGGCATCTGGTGGTGTATATGCTGTTCATTGCGTTACCGCTGATTGGTATTGTGATGATGTACAACCGGGGCAGCGACTGGTTTGCTTTTGGCATGGTGATGCCGCATGCGGCGGAATCCAATTTTGACCTGGTCGATGTGCTGAAAGAGTGGCACGTTACGCTGGCGAATCTGGGCTATTTTATGATTGGCCTGCACGCACTGGCAGCACTGATGCACCACTATTTCTGGAAAGATAATACCCTTCTGCGCATGATGCCGAAAAAGCGTCAATAAATGCGGAAAACAGGCCGGGTAAGCGCAGCGCCACCCGGCTTTTTTTTAGCGCAGCTGAGCACGCTCTTCAGTAGTTAACGCCAGCGCCTGCGTTGATCCGGTCTCAGACGATTTCACTGCCGCTTCCAGTACAGCCATAACCGCTAATGCTTCGACAGGATTAACGGGGTTGGTGATTTTCCCGAGAACCGCATCACGTACATTAATGTAATACTGGCGCTGATCGCCTTTCGGGGTCGCAATAGTCTGCTGTGCTCCGTCTGCTCCATAGAGCACCATGCTGTCGCTGTCTTCGCCCCAGGTTGCACTGCCGGGAATCACCCCTGCGAGCAGCTGCGCTTCCTGCTGATCGATTCTGGCTTTCATCACGCTGCCCTTATCCCCGTGGACCGTAAAGCGTGCCGTACCGCCTGCGACCAGCATGCTGGCATGCAGAATGACCTTATGTTGCGGATAATTTAAGACCACGTGCGCCCAGTCGTTAATTTCTGCACCGTCGCGCAGCGTCGCGATATTCCCCTGAACCGACTGCGGCAGGCCAAAGAGCTGAAGCGTCTGGTCAATCAGGTGAGGACCCAGGTCAAACCACAGGCCGCTCCCGGGGACGTTCTGCTCGCGCCAGCGCACGCGTACTTCCGGACGGAAACGGTCAATATGCGACTCCAGATGTTTAATCTTGCCGAGCGTACCTTGCTCAATAAGCTGCTTAATGCCGAGGAAATCGCTGTCCCAGCGGCGGTTGTGAAAGACGGAGAGCAAAAGCTGCTTTTCATCCGCCAGCGCAATCAGGTCGCGGGCTTCCTGCATGTCGAGGGTGAAAGGCTTATCCACAACCACATGTTTCCCGGCGTTCAGCGCAAGCGTGGCCAGCGGCGCGTGGGTGGCGTTGGGGGAGGCAATAACGACCAGATCGACATCCGGATGCTGAATGGCCTCTTCCGGTGTTGCAACCACCTGAACATCCGGAAGATCGCGTTTTACTTTTTCTTCATCACGAGAAGAGACGACCGCCAGCTTAAGTCCATCAACGGACTGGATCAGCGGTGCATGGAAAGTTTTGCCGACAAATCCATACCCGATCAATGCAATGTTGATTGTTTTCACTTTACTCATGACCTTCTCCACGTTGATTCGCGCAAACCGTGACCTGCAATGCGCTATGGTCCCCAAGCTCAGGCCAGGGACGATCCAGAAACAGTTGTTGGATGTTGGATAACTCGCAAACCAGATACGGTTCGCAGCGGTTGACTTTAAGGTGGTCGGCGACAATCCAGTGAGCATGGCTTACGGCAAGCATCGCGCGCTTGACCTCCGCATCTGCTTCTGTACTGGCACTCAGACCGAGATCGGCATGGATGGCGCACGCCCCGAGAATAGCGATATCCGCACGATAACGGGACAGGAGGGACAGGGTGGCGCTTCCGGCGAACAGGCGCTGCTTTTGGTCCCATTTTCCACCGAGCAGGATCAGCTCAATATTATCCTGGTCGCTAAAATGCTGGGCAATATCCAGCGAGGTGGTGATAACAGTCAGCGGCCCCTGAAGAAAGGTGGCAACAGCCATCACCGTGCTTCCGGCATCCAGAAACAGGGTGGAGCCCGGTGGAACTGCCTGCGCGACCTGTTTACCCAGACGCTGTTTGGCTTCGGGCAGCAACGTACTGCGCCCCTGACGATTCATGGCGGAAAGATTGAGTGCAATAGCCCCGCCATGATTCTTCTGCGCAAGGCCCTGGTTTTCAAGGTCAGTCAGATCGCGGCGGATGGTGTCTGCTGAAACCTGAAGCTTTTCTGCCAGCTCGGTGATACTGGCCTGTCCTTGCTCACTAATAATATCAAGTACATATCGTTGACGAGCCGTTTTGTGCATGAACAAATCCTGCAAAATGTCGCAATAGTTCGCATAATACAGCATTTCAGCGCAGAGAAAAGCACAATGTCGTCACCAGGATACGCAAGTGGGGTAATGATTCAGGTGGGTGATTATTAAAATTATATTAAGTGCTTATAAGTAAACCGTTTTAAATGTTAACCATGGTGTTATTGTTATGTTTTATTTAATAGTTTGGATTATGTCGCTATTGTATCACCCTTATCTGGCTATATATTTCAATTAAATTCTAATTAACGAATTAAAATAACGTAAATTTGTTTTTTAATGGTCATATGTGTCGCCGTGTAGGCTTTAACTACGTAAGTTGACACTTCTTTGAAAATCTTTGTGTCTGACCCGTCATGAAATTAACGCAAAAATGTGCATATAACGAATTAGGAATTTTCCTTAAATAACAGGGGGTTTATATGTTTCATTTGAAAGTCCATTTTCGGGTAATGGTGCCAACTTACTGATTTAGTGTATGATGGTGTTTTTGAGGTGCTCCAGTGGCTTCTGTTTCTATCAGCTGTCCCTCCTGTTCAGCTACTGAAGGCGTGGTGCGTAACGGTAAAAGTACTGCCGGACATCAGCGCTATCTCTGCTCTCACTGCCGTAAAACATGGCAGCTACAGTTCACTTACACCGCTTCTCAACCCGGTACGCATCAGAAAATCATTGATATGGCCATGAATGGCGTCGGATGTCGCGCCAGTGCACGCATTATGGGCGTTGGCCTCAACACGATTTTACGACACTTAAAAAACTCAGGCCGCAGTCGGTAAACTCACGCATACAACCGGGCAGTGACGTCATTGTTTGCGCGGAAATGGACGAACAGTGGGGTTACGTCGGCGCTAAATCACGCCAGCGCTGGTTGTTTTACGCGTATGACAGGATACGGAGGACGGTTGTGGCGCACGTATTCGGTGAACGCACGTTGGCCACGCTGGAGCGTCTTCTGGGCCTGCTGTCGGCCTTTGAGGTCGTGGTATGGATGACGGATGGCTGGCCGCTGTATGAATCACGCCTGAAGGGAGAACTGCACGTTATCAGCAAGCGATATACGCAGCGCATTGAGCGGCATAACCTGAATCTGAGGCAGCATCTGGCAAGGCTGGGCAGGAAGTCACTGTCGTTCTCAAAATCGGTGGAGCTGCATGACAAAGTCATCGGGCATTATCTGAACATAAAACACTATCAGTAAGTTGGAGTCATTACCTTGCGAGTGTGCTTGCTGAATACTCAATAGTTGCACCATGGGCAGATTTGTTTTTTATGGCCTGCAGGTATAGATAGAGCATAATCATTCGACCGCCATCTTTATCGATGAATAATCCCACTTCAGGCAAAACTTTTCTGAACGTTAATCCCCGAAAAAGATATTCTGCCGCGCGACGGAAAAAATTATTTCTCAACACGTCATTATCCAAAAGGTTAACGTCAATATTAAATGCCGGATAAAGAATGCTGACCGGCAAAAATGCCCCGGACATATATCGCTTTAGTTCATTCAGGCCTTTTTCAGTTGGCGCTATTCTCGTTTTGCGTCTGTCTTCCGTGCAGCGCCAGGTGCTGATGCGCCCGGTGGTTCTGAGTATCGTAATGATTGCAATAACGCTGTTGGGGCTGGCTATTTTATAGCGAGAACATAACTCTTTTATTTCCGAGACAGATTCAGCCTGATTTCCAAAAATAAAACAACACATGGAAAGGATAATGTTAAATCGTGATTCCTGCAGCATCGTTTTGTAGAACAAAGGTTGTTTTTTGTAGATGGTGTCATTAATGGTGTAGTGCTCTAATATTGCCTCACTGAATCGCGGATTGTTCTTTATAACATCCCTTCGATGTAGCAAGGCCCTGGATGAGATATGATTATCCATAGCGTATTTCTCGTATTTGAATGAGCCGATAGATGAAGTATCCAGCCTTCTTTTTCGGAATTTTCATTATACCCTGAGAATGAAACATTTACCGTGGTTATTTGAAAAGAAAAGTATATTTGCACGTTGCGTGGCGTGAAGTGATTAACGCAAAGATGTTCCGGTGAGGACTGTTTCTTACCCTGTTATTGTACGGTAAAATTAATACTCACATCAGGTGCATGACATTTTATGCATTCACAAATGGAAATGGCGCGTTGGTGCCCAGGAGCAGGTTATGACCCAAAAAATTTCTCTCAGAAATGGGGCTTGCGATGACCAAAAGTTTGTCATCTCAGCCTGCGGCTTCACATTTCAGGGATATCGTCTGATCCTGGAAAAATACGGGATAGAGGCATCGCTTATTCGCTTTGTCGGGGATGAGATATCGCAACGAGACAGAAAAAATATTCTTATAAATCAGAGTGCTCACATTGTGGTGTTCCTCGGGAAAGGTATTGTCAATCTCCTTGAGAGTCTGAAACGCCTGGCATCCGTACTTAATTCGCTACCCGTTATTCAACGTGTTACTCTGTATGGTGATATACCAGACAGCTGGCTGTATCGCACCCTGGGTAGCCTTTTAAATAGCAGCCGTCAGTTATCGCTGATTCGCATGGCCAGCGTGTCTGATATAATAGGCTCCATCAGCATGCATGATAATATATTTAAGGATGGTTCTCGTTTATTGCGGGATCACTCTCTGGATTATTCTGCTAAAGGAAATTTTAAATGGCTAACCCGAAGGGAGGTTGATGTTTTATTAAGTTTCTACCGGGGTATGTCCGTAAAAGAATTGTGCGATACAATGGGGTTATCTAATAAAACGGTATATACTCACCGAAAGGAAGGTATTCAAAAATTACATTTAATCAAGCAATGGGTAAACGATCCACACAATTTCAATGTGGGTGAAAGTATTAAGCGCAAAAATCAAAAGACAGATTTTACGGAAAAGGAAACAGAGATTTTTAACGCACTGCTTAAGCGGGATATTTTCCCTGTGTACCAGATCATTACCGACCATAACAAAAAAGGGGTTGGTTTTGAAATACTTATTCGATGGAATAAAAATGGTAAAATCGTCAAGCCAGTCAGTTTTTTGGCTGATATTTCAAATAATGAAATATGGCTAAAGATTACGGCGTTAGTTATCCATGCTGCCGTGTCAGGTATTAATAAATATAACGGGAAATATTATTTTTCAGTTAATATACCACCCCGACTGGCTTCCGGGAATGCATTGCCTGATATGGCAAAGAAAGCTATCGACATGCTACTCAAACCGCGGTGGGCCGAAAATTTAGTCTTTGAATTCGCGGAGGATATTGATGTCACGAAGGACACCAGGATCCCTGAAACTATGCGGCATTTACGGAGTACGGGATGTCGATTATTTTTGGATGACTGCTTCTCTAACCATCAAACCATGTTCCCGGTGCGACAGGTACATTTTGATGGGCTCAAACTGGACAAGGACATTGTTGAGCATTTCGTGGCAAATGACAATGACTATCACCTTATTAAAGCGATACAGCTTTATAGCGATATGACCGGAACAGATTGCATTGCAGAGGGCGTTGATAGCGAAGAAAAATTTGAGAAATTAGCTGCCCTGGGCGTCAAAAACTTTCAGGGGTATTATTTATCTCGTGCTGTGAAAGAAGATGAGTTAGACCGCATGGTACGGTTATTTAGCTAGTAAGGAAAATAAAGCCCCGAAGGGCCTTGAGTTATTTTCGACCTAACAGCAGGCCGAGCACAATACCGACAGCACCGGCGGCGATTAGGCCGGTGAGAGGGTTATTTCTGACCGCTTCGGTGACATCGGAGACCGCATCACTGGCCTGCGCGGCATATTTTTTCGCAGCACCTTTTACCTGATGTTTTGGTGAATCAACGAATTCACCAAACTGCTGCTGCGCTGAACCTGCGAGTTCATCAAGTTTATTTTTTGCTTTATCTTCAGCAAACTGGGTATTTTTATCAGTACCGAAATCAGACATTTTTGCCTCCTTTTGTTGATAGTTAAAGGATAGCCGCTCTTTGTAGAGGTGAGAGGCGAAAGGCTAAATTCGGCACCTGAAAGGATGGTTTTCGGATATATCTCTATACCGGGAACCCGTTATTTCTCATTGTCATCCTGACCGTAATAGAGCTTCCCAATGCGGATCAACGGGCGGCCCTGAGACTTACGATGCAGGTTACTGTCCCTGAGAGAATAAACGCATCCACAATATTCCTGCTGGTAAAACTGTTCACGCTTGCTGATCTCTATCATGCGTGAGGATCCGCCCTGTTTGCGCCAGTTATAGTCCCAGTAAACCATACCTGGATAGCGTGCAGCCGCACGCTGGCCGCAGTCATTTATCTGCTGCATGTTCTTCCAGCGGGAGATACCCAGCGAGCTGCAGATGACGCTGAATCCATTTTCTGCCGCATAGAGCGCCGTTCGCTCGAAGCGCATATCGAAGCACATAGTGCAGCGCACGCCGCGCTCGGGTTCCCACTCCATGCCTTTAGCACGCTCAAACCAGTTATCGGTGTCGTAATCGGCATCAACAAACGGCACACCGTGTTTTTCCGCAAACCGAATATTTTCCTCCTTGCGAATGAGGTATTCCTTTTGCGGATGGATATTGGGGTTATAGAAAAAAATCGTGTATTCAATGCCAGAAGCCTGAATAGCCTCCATCACTTCACCCGAGCAGGGGGCACAGCAGGAGTGCAGCAGCAGTTTTTCGGCACCGTCTGGCAGGGTAAGTTGCGGGCGGATAAAAGGAACTGTCGTCATGATGTTCTGCATTATGTTTATGAAATTTATGGAAGAGTAGCATAAATTCATAAACTGTAGAGAAGGGAGCAACGCAGATAAGAATAATCCCGCGGGGCGGGATTATTCTCGGGTAAATCGTGCCGCTATTCGGCAAATTTGAGTAGTGCTTCGCCATCAAGACGATAGCGGATCCATTCGGACTGTGGCAGCGCGCCAATACTCAGGTAAAAGTCGATAGCGGGCTGGTTCCAGTCCAGCACGCTCCACTCAAGACGACCGCACTGTCGTTTTACCGCGAGCTGCGCGATATGTCTCAGCAGCGCTCTGCCTGCACCTTTACCGCGATATTCCGGAGAAACGTACAGGTCTTCCATATAAATCCCGTTGCGCCCGAGCCAGGTTGAATAGCTGGTGAAGTACACGGCATAGCCGGCGATCTTGCCTTCACACTCCGCGATCAATGCTTCGGTTTTGGTATCTGCGACAAAAAGCGTTTTCCGGATCTCCTCCGGTGTAGTAACCACTTCTTCCGGCGCTTTTTCATACACTGCCAGCTCATAGATCATGGCGTAAATGGCCGCCGCATCTTCGGGGCGTGCCTGACGAATGGTGATGCTCATTGTTTTCCCTGCTTTTAGCGTGCGTCTTGATTGATGGCGTTAAGCATACGGAGTATTGTCCGTAGAATTAAGTGCAATGAAATCAATATATGATGAATATTATGCATCCGGTACTGAGGCGGCTTGATTTAAACCTGCTGCCCGTTTTCGACGCGATTTACCGTCACCGCTCCGTTCGGCTGGCCGCTGACGAGTTGGCGATGAGCACATCCGCGCTCAGCCATGCGCTGTCGCGTTTGCGCGTCACCCTGAATGACCCGCTGTTTTTTCGCGAAGGACATAGTATGTCTCCCAGCGTGTATGCCTCTCAGCTCGCACCTTCGATTGCTTCCGCACTGTCGTTCCTGAATCATGAGCTGACCCCGCAGCTGGAGTTTGATGCAGCCAGCAGTACAGAGAGCTTGCAGATTGCGATAACGGATTTTACCGCGCTTTGCATTTTTCCTGCTCTGATGCACAAGCTGCAGCTTACTGCGCCGGGTTTACGATTTGAATTGCGCTATCTGCCGCACAGCCCGGCGCTGACGGAGCTGCTGGCGGGTGAGGTGGATCTGGCGCTGGGCTTTAGCACGCCGGATGATATCCGCCATCCGGAACTGGAAGAGATCGGCTGGTTTAAAGATGAGTATGTGGTCATCAGCAACGCAAGCCGGACGCGGCTTACGCTGGAGGATTATCTCGCGGCCCGGCATCTGGTGGTGACCCCGTGGAATGAGAAGAAGGGCGTGCTGGACGTGCGGCTTGAGCAGTTGGGCTATACCCGACAAATCGCGATCAAAACGCCGTCGATGCTCAGCGCGCCGTTTATCGTAGCGGAAAGCGACCTGCTGATGGCGATCCCCCGATATGCTGCTGAAAAGCTGATTGCGACAGCGGATCTCAGAATTTTTGCACTACCGTTCCCGATACACGCGTTCGAAGTGAAAATTTACTCACATAAACGCAGCGGGCAGCGGGGGGCGACCCGATGGCTTAAGGAGGAACTGCAGTCGCTAGCGCAGACTGGTAGGGACGTTTAGGCCGGGTAAGCGTCGCTACCCGGCAGATATAGCGGTCAATGAGGTATAGTCATTTTAACGGCAGGTAGATATCCGTTTGCAGCGCATGTTCCGGCACCTCGTGAATAAAGTTGAGGTAGTGGAAAAATAGCGGGGCATCGCGCAGCGTTTCGCCGCTGGCCGGTAGCCACTCGCGAAACATCGCCCATACCGTGGCGGAAATGTTATCCAGCGAACCCGTGTGACGCCCGACGGCGTATCGACCACCGTCGATTTCACCACTGGAAACCCCGAAGTCATTTTCCGGTATCGCTTCAGAGATACTGCCGCAAATATCGAAACGAAAGGCGTCTGCGGGTGTGGTTGCCGGGTCATCCCAGACAATGCCAAAGGTGCTGCTTTCGTGTACGGGTGATAAGCCCGAGGTTTTACGCCAGGCAATAAATTTCGCCGCGCTGTCATTAACCCTATCCGGGCTGCCACGGTGCTGCAGAACTGCCACTTGGGTCTGCGGGAAATCGACAATCTTAATTTCCATTGTTTTTTGCTCCTGAAAGGTCATTTTCGGTACGCGCTGGTGCCAGCTCAGCCAGTCCGGCTGTTGCCGAAACTGACGGGGGCTTTTTCCAAATGCGTTTCTGAAGGCGCGGCTGAACGATTCGGGGTTCTGGAATCCGGCATCGAGCGCAATATCAATCACCTTATCCTGTGGATTAAACGCCAGTCGCCAGGAAGCACGACGAAGGCGTAGCCACTGGATATAGCGATACAGCGGCTGGCCGCTGAATGCCAGAAACTGCCGGTGAAAATGATAAGGCGAACAGCAGGCTATCGCGCTGAGCTTCTCCAGCGTGAGCGGCTCATCGAGATGGTGGGCGATATAGTCGCACACCATCGTGAAGCGCTCGCGGTAGGCCGTTTTGATTGCATCGTTCATTGCATCCTCCTGATGACCCACTTTGCCTCACCAAATGGCCAGAATCCTGACCGATCTTGCTAATTATGGAGAAGTTATACTGGCCGCATATCGTTGTGCGGCAGCAATCGCCCTGTCGTCAAAAATATACTGTTCGAAATGATGGCTCGCATCGGTGACGCGGTAAATTTTCCATTTACCGTCTTCATTGCGCAGATACACGTTTAACCGCTGTTTTTGCCCATTACCTGCACCCAGCTCGACGTTAACAACTTTTCCGGACACTGAGTTTATTGCGTTGCTTACGCTCAGGTCAGGGATCCACTCCGCGGCATAGTCTTGTGTATAGGTAAAATAATCGGAACCGATAATTTCCTGCTCATTGAGAGAAAGAATTTTCTTCAGACGGAAGAGCGTGTCGCGCGCAATATACTCACGTATTTTTGGTGAATCGAGATTATCTTCATGGGTATCTGTAACGAAGGCCGTGAGGTAGAACGAATAAAAATCATTGATACGTTTTCCGGCGAATCCATCTGTGCTGAACATCCCGTCAATAACAGGCACATCATAAGAATGTTACGCATCAGTTTTTCCTGTAAATTTTGTAAGAAGGGCGCTCAGAACGATATCCCGGACCACCCCACATATCTCTTTGTCTGAAATCTGAGTACCAGGTAGTGCCGTCGTAAATTGCCATGTGACCCGCAGGATTACCGCCATCATAGGGCTGAATAACAACCACATCGCCTTCCTGTAATGTTTCGCCTTGTCCTAAAATTAGGAAACCTGCCCGTTCAGGGCCGCTGCGTGTTTGTTCCATGCCATGTGTTAACTCCTGTTGTAGATGAAAGTGTCACTAAACAACGAGAGCTTCAATCCGCTTAGGCAAAAAATGTTATTAAAAGATTATATATTTCATAGTCTTATATGTTTTTGGGGTTTTATTCGCTTGGTTGATGATATGCGGTAGATACGCTGATGTAGCAACGGAAACAGAAGGTTTACATCCCCTGTCAAGTGAAATACCATACCCCCCTATAGTATCTGGAGGGCGTATGCCGCATTCACCCGAAGACAAAAAACGTATCCTTACCCGCGTCCGTCGCATTCGTGGGCAGGTCGATGCCCTTGAACGCGCGCTGGAGTCGGGCGATCCCTGTTTAGCCATCCTGCAGCAAATCGCCGCCGTGCGCGGTGCTGCCAATGGCCTGATGGGCGAAATGGTCGAAATTCACCTCAAAGATGAGCTGGTGACGGGGGAAACAACGCCGGATCAGCGAGCCGTGCGCATGGCGGAAGTCGGCCATTTGCTGCGCTCTTATCTAAAATAAACCCACATACCTCACAATAAGGGAAGACAATATGAAATCTCGCGCTGCTGTTGCATTTGGCCCCGGCCAGCCGCTCAAAATCGTTGAAATCGACGTGGCACCGCCGAAGAACGGCGAAGTGTTGATCAAAATAACCCATACCGGCGTATGTCATACCGATGCGTTTACGCTGTCGGGTGACGATCCGGAAGGCGTTTTCCCTGCGGTACTCGGTCATGAAGGTGGCGGGATTGTGGTAGAAGTGGGCGAGGGCGTGACCAGCCTGAAACCCGGGGATCACGTGATCCCGCTGTACACCGCGGAGTGCGGCGAGTGTAAGTTCTGTAAATCCGGTAAAACCAACCTCTGCCAGGCGGTTCGCGCCACTCAGGGCAAAGGGCTGATGCCGGACGGCACCACCCGTTTCTCTTATAACGGCGAGCCGATTTATCACTACATGGGCACCAGCACCTTCAGCGAGTACACCGTTTGCGCGGAGATCTCGCTGGCGAAGGTGAACCCGCAGGCGCCGCTGGATAAAGTTTGCCTGCTGGGCTGCGGCGTGACCACCGGTATCGGCTCGGTGCATAACACGGCAAAGGTCAAAGAGGGCGATACCGTGGCGGTGTTCGGTCTCGGCGGCATTGGTCTGGCGGTGATTCAGGGCGCGGTTCAGGCGAAGGCCGGCCGTATCATCGCAGTCGACACCAATCCGGAGAAATTCAAGCTGGCGGGTGAAATGGGCGCGACCGATTTCGTGAACCCGAAAGATCACGAAAAATCGATTCAGGATGTCATCGTTGAGCTGACCGATGGCGGCGTTGACTTCAGCTTCGAATGCATCGGCAACGTGAACGTGATGCGTTCTGCGCTGGAGTGCTGCCACAAAGGCTGGGGCGAGAGCATCATTATTGGGGTTGCCGGGGCGGGTCAGGAGATTAAAACCCGTCCATTCCAGCTGGTGACAGGTCGCGTGTGGCGCGGTTCCGCGTTTGGCGGCGTGAAAGGGCGTACTCAGCTCCCGGGTATGGTTGAAGATGCCATGGCCGGAAAAATCCAGCTCGACCCGTTCATCACCCATCGTTTGCCACTGGAGCAGATCAACGACGCGTTTGATCTGATGCACGAAGGGAAATCCATCCGCACCGTTATTCATTTCGGCGACAAGTAATTTCATTTCGGCGACAAGTAACTCTTCTGCCAGCGGTTTTTCACCGCTGGCATTTCTTTAATAATCTTCTCTAAAGTGTGACCAGTGCGGCGTTTTTAGCCGTAATCTAAATCTCTGCCGTGCCGATGACTATTTAACGGGCGTGTTTTTACGCATCTTACCTATAAGAGAGTCGACGGTCATGGACAACACTACTTCGATGCAGGCGCAGCGCAAGCTGAGCTTCTTGCATCACATCAGGCTGGTTCCGCTGTTTTCCTCCATTCTCGGTGGCATTATTCTGCTTTTTGCCTTGAGCTCAGGTCTGGCGGGATATTTCCTGCTTCAGGCCGATCGCGATCAGCAGGATGTCACATCTGAAATTCAGGTGCGTATGGGGCTGTCGAACAGCTCAAACCATCTGCGAACCGCGCGTATCAATCTGATCCACGCCGGTGCGGCAAGCCGTATCGCGGAGATGGATGCCATGAAGCAGAACATCAGCGATGCGGAAACGCGTATTAAGCAGTCTCAGGAGAGTTTCACCGCCTATATGAATCGCGCCGTGCGTACCGCAGAGGGCGAAGCGCTGGATGCTGACCTGAAAGCACGATATGACGCCTATATTGCGGGTATGCAGCCGATGGTTAAATTCGCCAAAAACGGTATGTTTGAAGCAATTATCAACCATGAAAACGAAACCGCGCGTCCGCTGGACGACGCCTACAACGCCGTGCTGCTGAAGGCGATTAAGATCCGTACCGACCGTGCCAATGCCCTGACGGCACAGGCGCACAGCCGCACACAGCTGGGTCTGATGTTTATGATCGGCGCGTTCGCGCTCGCACTGGTGCTGACGGCATTGACCTTTACCGTGCTGCGCCGCACGGTGATCCATCCGCTGCAGCGTGCGGCGAAACGTATCGAGAATATCGCCAAAGGCGACCTGACGATGCCGGACGATGTGGCCGGACGCAGCGAAATTGGCCGCCTGACGCGCGATCTGCAAACCATGCAGCACTCGCTTGAAAACACCGTGGGTACCGTACGTCAGGGGGCGGAGGAGATCTACCGTGGAACCAGTGAAATCTCTGCCGGTAACACCGATCTCTCTTCGCGCACTGAACAGCAGGCTGCTGCCATTGAGCAGACCGCCGCAAGCATGGAACAACTGACCGCAACGGTGAAACAGAACGCGGATAATGCTCACCATGCCAGTAAACTGGCAGAAGATGCCTCCGGTAAAGCCAGCCGTGGCGGCCAGATGGTCTCCGGGGTGGTCAAAACCATGGGTAACATCTCCAGCAGTTCGAAAAAAATCTCTGAGATTACCGCAGTGATTAACAGCATTGCCTTCCAGACCAATATCCTGGCGCTTAACGCAGCGGTAGAAGCGGCGCGGGCGGGTGAACAGGGGCGTGGGTTTGCTGTGGTAGCAAGTGAAGTACGTACCCTGGCAAGCCGCAGTGCGAATGCCGCAAAAGAGATTGAGAGCCTGATCAACGAGTCGGTCTCGCTGATCGACCAGGGTTCCGGTGAAGTTGTCGCCGCCGGCAACACCATGAATGAAATCGTGGAGGCGGTTAAACGGGTGACTGACATCATGCTGGAGATTGCCGCAGCGTCTGATGAGCAGAGTCGTGGCATTGTGCAGGTGAGTCAGGCGATTTCTGAAATGGATAAAGTGACCCAGCAGAACGCCTCGCTGGTGGAAGAAGCCTCCGCAGCCGCAGCATCTCTGGAAGAACAGGGCGCGCGTCTGACCGAGGCGGTTGGCGCGTTTCGTTTGAGCAGCGTGAAGCCAGGCCGAGTGGCTACACCAGCCTCAGTGACGAAGAGCACGCCGCTACGCCCCGCGGCAACGGTTTCCGGGGATAACTGGGAAACGTTCTGAGTTGCGCCACCAGAAAAAAAGGGACCTTTCGGTCCCTTTTTTCATCTGTTACTTCTTATCGGGTAAGGCATACGCGATAACGTAATCACCGCGATCCGGTGACTGACGGGCACCACCGGCGTTAATGATGATGTACTGTTTGCCGGTTTTCGGCGACACGTAGGTCATCGGGCCGGACTGGCTGCCCACCGGCAGACGGTCTTTCCAGATCTCTTTCCCGGTGGCGGTATCAAACGCGCGCAGGTAGAAGTCCTGAGTGCCGGCAAAGAACAGCAGACCAGACTGAGTAGAGAGTGACGCACCCAGTGTCGGCATACCAATTGGGATCGGCATATGCATACGAATGCCCAGCGGGCCGGTATCTTCCACCGTACCGACAGGAACCTGCCACACCAGCTTGCCGGTTTTCAGGTCAACGGCTGACATGGTGCCAAACGGCGGCTTCTGGCACGGAATGCCCAGCGGCGACAGGAAACGTTCGCGCATGGCACCGAAAGGCGTTCCATCCATTGGTACGATACCCATCTCGATGCCGCTGGCGTTTTTCGCCACGTTAGCGCGCGGTACCATGTAGTTTGCCAGCCCCAGGCGCATATCGTTGACGAACATCAGGCTGTTGTTCGGGTCAACGGAGACGCTGCCCCAGTTCATCCCGCCGAGCGAGCCAGGGAACTGCAGGGAACGGTCGAGACCTGGTGGGGTGAAGACGCCCTGATGGCGCATCTCCTTGAACTGAATACGGCACAGCAGCAGGTCGACAGGCGTCGCCCCCCACATGTCGGACTCGGTCAGCGTCTGGTTGCCAATCATCGGCATACCAACAGAATACGGCTGGGTTGGAGAGTAGCGCTCACCTTCGACGTTACCCGCCGGGACAGGACGCTCCTCAACCTTCGCCACCGGCTTACCGGTTTCGCGGTTGAGCATGAAGATCATACCCTGCTTGCTGGTCTGCACCAGTACAGGCGTGGTACCGCCCTTACCGTCGGGCAGGTCGTACAGCAGCGGCTGGGAAGGCAGATCAAAGTCCCACAGGTCGTGGTGGGTGGTCTGGAAATGCCAGCGGACCTGACCGGTGGCTGCATCAACCGCCACGATAGATGAGCTGTATTTATCATCCAGCGCGGTACGTTCACCTGCCCAGAAATCCGGGGTGGCGTTGCCGGTTGGCAGGTAGATCAGGTTCAGTTTGGCGTCATAAGACATCGCAGACCAGACGTTCGGCGTACCGCGCGTGTAGGTCTGGCCTTTCGGCGGCAGGCCGGTCAGGTTCGGGTTACCCGGATCCCACGCCCACGCCAGTTTACCGGTGTGAACGTCATACGCGCGCACCACGCCCGGCGGTTCGCCGGTGGAGTAGTTATCCGCGACGCGACCGCCGACGACAACAACATTCCCGGCAACCAGCGGCGTAGACGTTTGCTGATAGTAGCCCGGCTTGATCTCGCCCATGCCGACGCTCAGGTCAACGGTGCCATGGTCGCCAAAGTCTTCGCAGACCTTACCGGTATCCGCGTTGATGGCAATCAGGCGGGCATCAGTAGTGGGCAGGAACAGGCGGCGAGGGCACGCGGCAGGCTGTGTCTCAACCTGTGACGTTGTCACTGAAGACCGATCCTCAAAATAGCCCAGCCCACGACAACGCTGCCAGTTAGGTGCCGTGGCTTTGGAATCATAGCGCCACTTCTCTTTACCTGAGTCGACATCCAGCGCCAGCACTTTACTGTATGGCGTACAGACATACAGCGTGTCGCCAATCTGCAATGGCGTGTTTTGATCTTCCGCGCCAGAACCATTGCTCTGCGGGATATCACCCGTGTGTGCAACCCAGGCAACTTTCAGGTCACTGACATTCTGCTTGTTAATCTGGTCCAGCGCGGCGAAGCGGTCGCCGTGCGTGGTGTTGCCCCAGTGCTCCCAGTTTTTTTGCTGCTCGCCGGGTGCGACGGGTTTAACCGGAACGGGCTCGTTAGCCGCCACGAGGGTTTGCGGTTTAAACATCCAGCCCAGGCTGACCAGCATAGCCACCGCAAGCACGGCTGCGATACCAAAAGCGGGAGCCTTGTTCGGTGCGTTATGGTTTGCTGCACGCAGAAAAGGCCACACGATGGCGCAGAGGAATGCCAGTACGGCAAACGTAAAGAGGCGGGAGAAGAGCGGCCAGAAATCCCAGCCCGCATCGCTTACCGCCCAGAACAGCGAGGCGATAAACGCGATGCTATAAAGCACTATCCCACTGGTGCGACTGGTAAAAATGAGGATCGCGGCAATCACCATCACCACGCCCATTATCAGGAAGTACCAACTTCCACCTACGGAGGCGAGCTTAAAGCCCAACCCGCCGACGGCCAGACCGATGAGCATCATCAGTCCGGCAAGTAGCCACTGCAGAATACGAGGTATCCCGCGCGGCGCGCTGCCAAATGCCATTTTCTGTCTCCTTTAGATCCCCCCGCCGTGCCGGAAATGTACCAGTTGGGTAATAATTGCAGAGGGGGTAATGATAAATACGAGTGAATTCGGGTTTGTAAAATGATTTGCGAACCATTTGGTGAATTCACAGGTATGATAAAACTGTTAAATTGTTTTACGCAATTGTTAATGAATAATTTCGCATTAATTGATTAGAGCACAGGACTGCCCCTCGCCCCCTTTGGGGAGAGGGGTAGAGTGAGGGGAAGGGTTTCTAGACCGGCATAGATTTGCGAATGGCGCTCAGCAGCGTCTGTGCGCCTGTGGAAAGCGGGGTATCTACCCGCGTCAGAATACCGATGGGTTCACCGGCGCCAGGCGACGTCACCGGCAGTGCGGTAAGCGTACCCTGGCGTAAATCATCTTTTACCGCGCCGGAGGGAACGAACCAGACGTAGTCATAATCCAGAGTAAGCTGGCGTGAAAGCGAGGCCGAAAGCGTTTCGATACAACCCGAAGGCAGCGAACATCCCTGCATTTTAAGCAGTGTCTCGGCGGTGTCTCGCGGGACCGTCCCTTTAGGGCAGACCACCACAGGCCACTCCATGACGCGGCTTAACGTCACGGTATCCTGCAACAGAGGGTGGTCAGGACGCACAACCAGCTTCAGTGATTCCAGGAACAACAGTTCGTAATTCAGACCACCCATCAGTTCAGGATCGGACATTCGACCGATGCCAAGATCCAGTTCACCTGATTTCAGCCCCGCGAGCAGCATGGTGTTATTCATGGTGGCAACCTGAATCGTGGTATGTCTTTGCTGTTTGTGGAACTGACCGATGACCGGAGGAAGAATACCCAGTGCAGCGGTAGGCAGGGCTCCCACGCGCACAACTTCGCTGGCGTGCTCTTCTTTGCGATTGAGGGACTGGCCCGCGGTGTTGAGGGCATCAAGCACTTTTACGGCGTGCGTGAGAAATTGCTCGCCCACCAGGGTCAGTTGTGCCCCCAGACGACCACGGTCAAAAAGACGTGTACCGGTAAGTTGTTCCAGCTCATTCAGCGTTTTCGAGAGAGCAGGCTGGCTCAGGTTAAGAGTTTCAGCCGCACGCCCCAGCGTTCCCTGTTGAGCGACGGCCACAAATGTATGCAAATGGCGCAAGCGTATGCGCTGACTGAACAGACCATTTTTTTCCATAGGCGATGTTAAAAACAGAGCGATGCGGGTGACAAGTTAAGTTGTTTAATTTTGATAACCTGATAGCAAAATATTTTTAACATTTGATCTGTTTGAGTTACAACATGTTTTTCGACGGGGGCACAAAAGCGAACGTCCGTGTTCATTTATTGCGCATTCAGGAGAGGAGTGGCTAACCGATTTAGATCACGCCGTCACCGCCGTCAGAGCACCACACCTGGCCGGACGTAAAGGAACATTCATCCGAGGCCAGCGTGACGTACAATGGTGCAATCTCGACGGGCTGGCCCGGACGCCCCAGCGGGGTGTCGCCACCGAACTCCTTCACTTTTTCCATCGGTTGCCCGCCGCTGGATTGCAGCACAGTCCAGTAAGGGCCAGGGGCGACCGCGTTGACGCGAATGCCTTTCGGACCCAACTGTTTGGCTAATGCTTTGGTAAATACCGCCAGACAGGCTTTCGTCTGGGCATAGTCCAGCAGTACGGGGCTGGGCTTCACCGCCTGCACGGAGGAGGTATTAATGATAACGGATGAGGCTTTCAGGTGGCGCAGAGCGGCTTTGGTGATCCAGAAAGGGGCATACACGTTCGTTTTAAACGTCGCGTCGAATTCTTCGGTGGTCAGTTCCTCAATTGATTCCCGGAACTGCTGGCGACCGGCGTTATTCACCAGAATATCCAGCCCGCCAAGTTGGGTGGCGGCCTCATCAACCAGGTTCTGGCAGAAGGTTTCGTCCCTGATATCGCCCGGAAGCGCGACGGCAGTGCGGCCTTCAGCTTTAATCAGGTCAATAACGGCTACCGCGTCCTGCTCCTCTTCCGGCAGGTAGTTGATGGCAATATCGGCACCTTCACGGGCATAGGCAATCGCCACCGCACGTCCAATACCGGAGTCTCCTCCGGTTATCAGCGCTTTTTTTCCGGTGAGGCGTCCATGCCCTTTGTAACTGGTTTCCCCATGGTCAGGTACAGGTTGCATTTCGGATGCCAGTCCCGGCGGCGTTTGCGGCTGTTCCGGGAACGGGGGGTGTGGGTAAGCGTTCGTACGTTGTTGGGTATCGCTCATAGCTGACTCCTTAAGCCAAGGGGTGAGATTTGATGGATAACTGCAGCGTTAACGCTTCGCTGAATTATTTCTGCAAACGATCTACGCGGACGACGGCAGGGGATGATTTTTTATCAAGCGAACCGTTAATACCGATCATCTGGTCGGGTTTTACCGTTCTGCCCTCGAAGACTGTCTGGGGAATAATAACGTCGATTTTTCCGGTTTTATCCTGAAATACAAATTTATCGCCGCTACCGTCAATAAGATTACCGCGCAATGAAATTGTTGCACCATCGTGCATTTGTTTTGCCTGAGTGATTGTCATAATGCGCGCATCGTCGGTTCCGCGATATCCGCTATCCAGCGAATGAGGTGGCGTTGGGGCTTCGCCTTTTTGTAATCCGCCGTTATTATCTGCCCATGCGGTCGGAGCCAGAAATATCACTAAAGCGAAAGCGGATGATAATTTCATCTGATATCCTTCATCTTTGGGTGTATTGAATTATTAAGTATTATTGCTATTCCTTTATGGGGCAAATGTGATAAGTCCTAAAAACACGTACCTTAAAAGTCGAGGATATTTTGCTATTGGCTGCCATAATAATTGCTATACAGGTATGCGTGAAATTAAATATGCCATGATTGAACGCCATGTATATATTTCGAATATTCCTTTCGAGAAATGACAGGCGGACAGAGAAACATTCTTTTTCGCGACAACAGTCCGCCGTCATGGCGTTCCTCAGTGATAGCCTTCGGTATCCGAAACCTTGCCCCGGAAGACGTAGTAGCTCCAGGCGGTGTACACCAGGATCACCGGAATAATCAGTAATGTCCCGACCAGCATAAACAGCTGGCTGGCAGGCGGGGCTGCGGCCTCCCACAGGGTGATACGCGGCGGAATAATGTTCGGCCAGAGGCTGATGCCCAGTCCGCTAAACCCGAGGAAAATAAGTCCCAGCGTCAGCAGAAAAGGGCGCACGTGGCTGGTCGGATTGCGGGTCAGGCGCCAGATCAACACGCTGAAGATCCCGACCAGCAGAGGAACCGGCAGGAACCAGAAGAAGTTGGGTAGGGTAAACCAGCGGTCGGCCACGTACTGCCAGCCGAGCGGCGTCCAGACGCTCACCACCGCAATTACCACTATCAGCGCCAGCAGCACGTGGCGGGTCAGCTCGCGCATACGGACCTGCAACGCGCCTTCGCTTTTCATAATGAGCCAGGTTGTGCCCAGCAGCGTGTAGGCGACGACCAGACCGATGCCGCAGAAGAGGTTAAAGGGTGTGAGCCAGTCCAGCGCCGAGCCAACAAACCGCCGTCCCTCCACGTCGAAGCCGTTTATCATCGCCCCCACCACCACGCCCTGGCTGAAGGTGGCGAGCAGGGAGCCGCCAGCAAAGGAGTAGTCCCAGAACTTGCGGTGTGAGGGGGTGGCTTTGAAGCGGAACTCAAAGGCGACGCCGCGAAAAATGAGGCCGATCAGCATCGCGGTGAGGGGGATCGTCAGCGCATCAATAATGACCGCATAGGCCAGCGGAAATGCGCCGAAGAGCCCCGCGCCGCCGAGTACCAGCCAGGTCTCGTTACCGTCCCAGACGGGCGCCACGCTGTTGACCATCACATCGCGCTCTCTGGCATCGCCCACGAAGTTAAACAGCAGGCCAATGCCCAGATCGAAGCCATCCATAATGATGTACATCAGCGTGGCAAACACGATGATGGCAAACCAAATCACTGAGATATCGACACCCATCAGATTTTCTCCTCTTCCGGAACAGACTCAGCGGCAGACAGCGGACGGGCAGGCGTGCCCGAGGTGTTTGACGTCAGCGTATCGACGGGCTGAGGACCTTTCTTAATCAGCCGGATGAGATAGACATAGCCTACGCCAAACACCGACGAGTAGACGACGAAGAACGCCAGCAGGCTGATGCTCATCTGCAAGGTGCTGTGCAGCGATACCGCGTCGATGGTGCGAAGGTAGCCATAGACGACCCACGGCTGACGTCCCACTTCGGTGGTTACCCATCCGGCGAGCAGCGCCAGTAGCCCGGCAGGCCCCATGCAGAGGGCAAACCAGTGGAACGGGCGCGAGTGGTAAAGTCGATGGCGATAGCGCAGCCAGACGCTGATAAGACCAAGGGTAATCATCAGCAGTCCCATCCCGACCATCACGCGGAACGACCAGAAAACAATGGTTGAGTTTGGGCGATCTTCTTTCGGAAAGTCTTTCAGCGCCGGGACCTGCTTATCCAGGCTGTGCGTCAGGATAAGGCTGCCGAGCGCGGGGATTTCCAGACCGTATTTGGTGCGCTCCTCGTCCATATCCGGCAGGCCAAACAGCAGCAGCGGGGTAGCCTCGCCGGGAGGATTTTCCCAGTGCCCCTCAATGGCGGCAATTTTTGCCGGCTGATGCTCAAGCGTGTTCAGGCCGTGCATATCGCCCACCACCGCCTGAATGGGCGCGACCACCAGCGCCATCCACATCGCCATCGAAAACATGGTGCGAACGGCGGGGGTATCGTTACCGCGCAGCAGATGCCATGCGCCCGATGCCCCGACAAACAGCGCGCTGCTCAAAAAAGCGGCGATAGCCATATGAATAAGGCGGTAAGGGAACGAGGGGTTAAAGACAATCGCCAGCCAGTCCTGCGGGATAACCTGCCCGTTATCGATAGTGAAACCCTGCGGGGTATGCATCCAGCTGTTGGAGGCGAGGATCCAGAAGGTCGACATCAGCGTGCCGAGCGCCACCATGCAGGTTGAAAAGAAGTGCAGACCCGGACCGACCTTATTCCTGCCGAACATCATGACGCCAAGGAAACCGGCTTCCAGGAAGAAGGCGGTTAACACCTCATAGGTCAGGAGTGGGCCGGTAATACTGCCGGCGAACTGTGAGAAGCCGCTCCAGTTGGTGCCAAACTGATACGCCATGACCAGACCGGAAACGACGCCCATCCCGAAGTTAACGGCAAATATCTTGAGCCAGAAATGGTACAGCGATCGCCAGACGTCGTTTTTGGTGCGCAGCCACATGCCCTCCAGCACCACCAGATAGCTGGCGAGCCCGATGGTGATCGCAGGAAACAGGATGTGGAACGAGACGGTAAAAGCGAACTGAATTCTTGCTAAATGGAATGCATCAAGTGCGAACATGGTCCGTACCTCTGAAACGATGGGGCACGCGCATCGCCGGGCTGCTTTTTGCTACCAGGCAAAACCGATTACGGTTTTTGATACCGGTGCCGCAATCGGCCACGGTGAGCAGGTCGGAATGCGGATCGCCGTGCCAACTTCCGCGAACCTCTTTACCTAAAGATAGAGTGTAGACCCTGTTGGCATAATCCTCGTCTGGAGACAGTGTGAGGATAAAATAATGGTTCCGTTTGGGGTTGTTCAGGGGGCCAGTAGCACACGGTTTGACCACTGTCGTCTTAAGATCACAAATCAGAAATTCTTCCCCCAGGAAGGAACGGGTTTCTCTACACTCCAGGTAATATTCACTGGAGGCATGACATCATGGCGAACACCATCACGGCTGATGACATTCGGGAACGCTTTTCGCAGGCTATGTCGGCGATGTACCAGCAGGAAGTTCCGCAATACGGCACTTTGCTCGAACTGGTCGCAGACGTAAACCTGGCGGTTCTGGAAAATAACCCGCTATTACATGAACAACTGGCTAATGCCGATGAACTGGCGCGCCTGAACGTGGAGCGCCACGGGGCGATCCGCGTCGGCACGGCACAGGAACTATCAACCCTGCGTCGTATGTTTGCCATCATGGGCATGTACCCGGTCAGCTATTACGATCTCTCTCAGGCGGGGGTGCCGGTCCACTCCACGGCGTTTCGTCCGATAGACGATGCGGCGCTGTGCCGTAATCCGTTTCGTATCTTTACCTCGCTACTGCGTCTTGAGCTGATTGAAAACGTTGCGCTGCGTGAACGCGCGGCGGAGATCCTGTCTCACCGGAACATCTTTACCCCAAGCTGTCTGGCGCTGATCGAGCTCCATGAGTCGGAAGGGCAGTTTACTGACGCACAGGCGCACGAATTTGTGCAGGAAGCGCTGGAAACCTTCCGCTGGCATCGTCATGCGACGGTCGATCAGGAAACCTATCTGGCCCTGCACAACGAACACCGGCTGATTGCCGATGTGGTTTGCTTCCCGGGCTGCCACATTAACCACCTCACGCCGCGTACCCTGGATATTGACCGGGTGCAGGAGCTGATGCCGAAGTATGGTATAGAACCAAAAGTGCTGATCGAAGGACCTCCTCGTCGCGAAGTGCCTGTGCTCTTACGACAGACCAGCTTTAAGGCGCTTGAAGAACCAGTGCTGTTTGCCGGAGAACATAAAGGCACACATACCGCGCGGTTTGGTGAAATTGAACAGCGCGGCGTGGCGCTGACGCCAAAAGGCCGTGAACTGTACGATAGCCTGCTCGCACAGGCCGGTACCGGTAAAGATAACCTGACCCACCAGCTGCATTTGCGGGAGATCTTTAACGCTTTCCCGGACAGCGAAATGCTAATGCGTCGTCAGGAGCTGGCCTATTTCCGCTATCGTCTGACGCCTGCGGGGGAAGCGCATCGCCACGCGTTTCGTCCCGGAGACGATCCGCAGCCGCTGATCGAACGTGGGTGGGTGGTCGCTCAGCCGATTACCTACGAAGATTTCCTGCCGGTCAGCGCTGCCGGGATATTCCAGTCCAATCTCGGGAATGAAACCCAGGCGCGCAGCCACGGAAATGCCAGCCGCGATGCCTTTGAAGCGGCGCTGGGCTGCCCGGTGTATGACGAGTTTACGCTCTATCAGGAGGCTGAAGTACGAAGCAAACAGCGTTGCGGTTTGCTCTGAAACCGTTACTCTGCTGGGGTGTGATGGAAAAATTAAGGTCGTTATGCAAAATCCTTCCGCCCCTGTGGTTGAAACGCGCTGCGGCGCACTGTCTGGTTTAACCGATGAAAATGTCCATGTCTGGTGCGGTATTCCCTACGCCGCACCGCCCGTGGGCGAGTGGCGCTGGCGTTCCCCGCGGCGGCCTGAACCGTGGGATGGACTTCGCGAAGCCACCACCTTTTCGGCCTCAAGCTGGCAAAGCAGCGAGTATTGTCAGGAGCTAGGCGGCGGCGATCCGGGCCAGTTTTCTGAAGATTGTCTCTATCTCAACGTCTGGTCTCCCAAAGAGCGCGCGGAATCGCTTCCGGTGATGGTCTGGCTGCACGGCGGCGGGTTTACCATTGGTGCCGGGGGGCTGCCGCCCTATAACGGCAAAGCGCTGGCAATGCGCGGTGTGGTTGTAGTCACGATCAACTATCGCCTCGGTCATCTTGGCTTCTTTGCCCATCCTGCACTGGAGGGCGAAGAATATCGCGTTGTGCATAATTTTGCCCTGCTGGACCAGATCGCCGCGCTCGAATGGGTGCGGGATAACATTGCTGCGTTTGGCGGCGACCCTGCTAACGTGACCCTGTTTGGCGAATCCGCGGGCGCGCGCAGCGTGCTTTCGCTGCTGGCCTCGCCATTGGCAGAAGGATTGTTCCATAAGGCGATTGTACAAAGCGGTTACACCTTACCTGACACGCCGCGCGAGCAGGCACTGCAGAAGGGGGAAGCGCTGGCCGCCCATTTTAGCCTGGAGAATGCGACAGCCGAGGAGCTACGCGCTATTCCGCCCGACGCGTTCTGGCCATTAACCGCACCGCTGAACATTGCCCCGGCACCCATCGTCGGGGATTGCGTGCTGCCGGAAGCGATGCTCGATGTCTTCTTCGCCGCCCGACAGCATCCTGTGCCGGTGATGATTGGCTCAAACAGCGATGAAGCCAGCGTGATGGCGGTGTTTGGTATCGATCTTGCCGGGCAAATCCAGAAACTGCGCCGCGAACGTCGCTTTGGTCTGGGGTTGATTAAGCTGCTCTATCCTGGCGTCAAAGGGGACGAAGAGCTGGGCCGACAGGTGTGCCGCGATATGGCGTTCACCACGATGGGCTACGTAGTGATGCAGGCTCAACAGCGCATCGGCGGATTGTGCTGGCGTTACTGGTTCGACTATGTCGCGGAAGCAGAACATGACACATACATCAACGGCGCCTGGCATGGCAATGAAGTTCCCTATGTGTTCGATACGCTTGGTCAGGTAGAACCGTCGCGTCAGTATGTTAATGCACGCGATCTCCAGTTTGCTGCCCAGGTGGCCGATTATTGGGTAAGTTTCGCGCGTGACGCCGGGAGGCGCGACATTCTGCCGGGCCCCACGCACTGGCCAGCATGTCGCAAAGGGAGGGACGTTCTGTTACGTATTGGATTGAATAAACATGCAGGTTTCAGGCTTGAAAACCGCTTTATGCGTGCCCGCATGAGTCTCTTCAAGCGGGTGATGAAACATCACGTCAGCCTCGACTAAGCAAACAAGCGCGAAACGCCGCCAGCCCATTTTCTTCGCCAGGCGTTTCGCGCAGCACCAGGCGGTAGCTCGCGCCGGTTTTTATACTTGTCTCATAGGGCCGCGTTAGCCTTCCGGCACGGACATCTTCTTCTACCAGCGTTTCGTCGGCAATGGCGACGCCCAGCCCCTGAATGGCCGCCGTAATGGCGAGATCCATCGTATCGAAGTGTTGATTTTTGTGCATAACAAAGCCCGGGCCTTCCTGTTTTGCCAGCCACAATGACCAGTCTGTCTTATCCCTTGTGGGGTGAAGAAATGTCAACGAACCCAGTGCGGCACTCGCGCGCATAGGGCTAAGCACCGGGGTTAACGCCTCTTCAAACAGCAGGTCGCCGGCACTCATGTGCGTGCCGAACACGATGGCCGCGTCGTAAGATTCGGTTTTGAAATTCACGTTGTGATCGGTGGTGGTGGTCAATGCAATTTGCAGATCCGGCTGTTCACGCTCCACCTCCAGCAGGCGGGGGACCAGCCAGCGCATGGCGCAGGTGGGGGCTTTTAAGCGGATGACGGTTTGCTGGCTGCGGGCCCGGCCGGCCACCGTCAGCAATTGCTCAAAAGACGATTGCAGTTCAGGCAACAGGGCGCTTCCCTGCGGTGACAGCCGCAGCCCACGCGCATGACGCTCAAATAGCGGAAAGCCAAACCACGCTTCAAGGGAAGCGATCTTGCGGCTCACTGCCCCCTGTGTCAGGCAAAGCTCAGCGGCGGCGTGGGTGAGGTTCAGGTGACGCGCGGTGACTAAAAATGCGTCGATGGCATTGAGCGGGAGCGAACGGCGCGACATATAAACACCTCAGCTATGCATTTTTCTCATGGCTATTATGACAACAATTCGATTGTCCCGACAACTCACTTGTTGTTTGAATAGTTATGCAATGTCCATGAGAAGGGAAAGAGGATGACTTTACGAACGCCGGTGCAAACACGCTCTAAACTGCCTGATGTGGGTACCACCATTTTTACCGTTATCGGCCAGCTCTCGGCGCAGCATAACGCGATTAACCTTTCTCAGGGCGCACCGAACTTTTCCTGCGACCCGAAGCTGATTGCGGGCGTCACCCGCGCAATGGAGGCAGGGCATAACCAGTATGCAGCGATGACCGGTCTGCAGCCGCTCAAAGAACGCATTGCCGATAAAATTGCCACCCTCTACGGCACGCAGTATGACCCAGGTAGCGAGGTGCTGGTCACCGCCAGCGCCAGCGAAGGACTTTATTCGGCAATCAGCGGGCTGGTGCACCCGGGCGATGAGGTGATCTATTTTGAACCGTCATTTGACAGCTATGCGCCAATTGTCCGCCTGCAGGGGGCAACCCCGGTCGCCATCAAACTCACGGTGCCGGATTTTGCCGTCAACTGGGATGAAGTGCGTGCCGCGATCACCCCGCGTACGCGTATGATTATCATCAATACCCCGCACAACCCGAGCGGTCAGGTTTTCTCAGCTAATGACCTGCAGCAGCTGGCGGCGCTGACGCGCAATACCGATATCATTATTTTGTCTGACGAAGTGTACGAACACGTTGTTTTTGATGGTGAACCGCACCACGGGATGGCTACACACCCGCAGCTGGCGGAGCGTAGCGTGATTATCTCATCTTTCGGAAAAACCTATCACGTTACCGGGTGGCGTGTGGGTTACTGTGTTGCCCCGGCGGTACTGATGGACGAGATTTGTAAAGTCCATCAATTTTTAATGTTTTCTGCCGATACGCCAATGCAGCATGCCTTTGCTGAGCATATGGTTGATCCGCAAACCTGGCTGTCGCTGTCGGCGTTTTACCAGCGTAAGCGCGATCTGCTGCAAAGTCTGCTTGAGGATTCGCCGTTTACCCTGTTGCCGAGTGCCGGGTCGTTCTTTATGCTGGCGGACTACAGCCAGTTTAGCGATGAGCGCGATAGCGAGCTGGTGAAACGGCTGATCGTTGAGTACGGTGTTGCCACCATTCCGCTGTCGGCGTTTTATGCGGACGGTACGGATAATAAATTGATTCGTCTCTCTTTTGCGAAAGATGAGGCGACGTTACGGGCAGGTGCCCAGGCCCTGTGTCGGGTTAAACCACGCTGAGGAGTATTGGATGAAATTACGCGCGTTAGTTGTCGGCATGGGATTGCTGTGTACTTTTTCTTCCTTTGCGGCTACCGAGCTGCGTTACGGTCTGGAGGCGGAATATCCGCCGTTTGAGAGCCGTAATGCGGCGGGCGAACTGGAAGGGTTTGACGTTGAACTGGGGAATGCCATTTGTAAAGCCGCAGCGCTGAAGTGCACCTGGGTTGAAACCTCGTTTGATGCGTTGATTCCGGGGCTGGTGGCGAAGAAATTCGACGCGATCAACTCGGCGATGAATATCACCGAACAGCGCCGCAAGAGCATTGATTTTACCCAACCGATCTACCGTATTCCGTCGCAGCTGGTCGGTAAGGCCGGAACGGCGGTAGAGGCGACTCCCGAAGGGCTGAAGGGAAAAACCATTGGTGTGCTGCAGGGATCCATTCAGGAAACCTATGCGAAAGAGCACTGGGAAAAGCAGGGTGTCACCGTGGTGTCTTATAAAGATCAGAATATGGCCTGGGGCGATCTGCTGAATGGTCGGATCGACGCCTCGCTGGTCATGTCAGCGGCCGGGCAGGCAGGTTTCCTCAGCAAGCCGCAGGGGAAAGGGTTTGGCTTCATCGGCAAACCGGTGTCTGACGACACTATCCTCGGCAGTGGGATCGGTTTTGGGTTGCGTAAAGGTGACGAGGCCACCAAAAAGCAACTTGATGCCGCGATTGATAAAGTACGTGCCGACGGCACGATCGCTAAACTCGCTGATAAGTACTTCCCGGGTATCGATGTCAGCGTAAAATAACCGCCTCATTGGCCCCGGCGAACGATGTCGCGCCGGGGCATTTTTCTACACATTCTCCAGGCTTTCTTTACACCACTTTCGGGCCGTTCTGGTCGACAGAAAATATTTCACACTTTGTTCATATAATCACCGGCCAACAATTGGATTCTTAACCATTTTTGTTTAGGCTGTGCGTTCTTTCTTGCCGTCATTTCGCCGAGCGCGAAACACATTCACACGACCATAAGGACGTTTTTCCAGGCATGAATCGCAGACGTTTTCTAAAAGGCTCGCTGGCAGTGGCAGCCCTGAGCGGCACATCTGGCCTTGCTTCTCTGTTTTCCAAAGCGGCATACGCTGCTGACTCTGACATTGCTGACGGCCAGAGCCGTCGTTTTGATTTCTCCGTACTGCAATCCATGGCGCATGACCTGGCGAAAACCCCGTGGGGTGGTGCGCCGCGCCCGCTGCCGGACACGCTGGCCACCATGACGCCGCAGGCGTACAACGCCATCCGCTACGATGAAAAGCAGTCTCTGTGGAATAACATTGAAGGGCGTCAACTGGACGTGCAGTTCTTCCATATGGGAATGGGTTTCCGTCGTCGCGTGCGGATGTTCTCGCTCGACCAGTCTACTTCTATGGCGCGCGAGATCCACTTCCGTCCGGAGCTGTTCAGCTATGGTGAAACGGGTGTGGATACCAAACAGCTGGAAGGGCAAAGCGATCTCGGCTTTGCGGGCTTCCGTGCGTTTAAAGCCCCTGAACTGGCGCGTCGCGATATCGTCTCTTTCCTCGGTGCGAGCTATTTCCGTGCGGTTGATGACACCTACCAATATGGTCTTTCCGCACGTGGTCTGGCGGTGGATACCTTTACCGACACGCCGGAAGAGTTCCCGGATTTCACCTCGTTCTGGTTTGAAACCGTCAAACCTGGCGACACCACTTTTACCGTTTATACGCTGCTGGACAGCCCAAGCATCACTGGTGCTTATAAATTCGTGATCCACTGCGAGAAGAGCCAGGTGATTATGGAGGTGGAAAACCACCTCTATGCGCGTAAAGACATTAAGCAACTCGGCATCGCGCCGATGACCAGCATGTTCAGCTGCGGTAATAACGAACGCCGCATGTGTGACACCATTCACCCGCAAATTCATGACTCCGACCGCCTGGCCATGTGGCGCGGCAACGGGGAGTGGATCTGTCGTCCGCTGAACAACCCGCAGAAGCTGCAGTTCAATGCCTATATGGACAAGAATCCGAAAGGGTTCGGCCTGCTGCAACTTGATCGCGATTTCTCGCACTATCAGGACGTGATGGGCTGGTATAACAAACGCCCAAGTCTGTGGGTTGAGCCGCGCAATGACTGGGGCAAAGGCTCAGTTGGCCTGATGGAGATCCCGACTACGGGTGAAACGCTGGATAACGTCGTCTGCTTCTGGCAGCCAGAAAAAGCGGTCAAAGCGGGCGACGAGCTGGACTTCAAATATCGCCTCTACTGGAGCGCCATGCCGCCAGTGCGTTCTCCGCTGGCAACGGTCTTCGCGACCCGCACCGGTATGGGTGGCTTCCCGGAAGGGTGGGCACCCGGCGAAAATTACCCGAAAGTGTGGGCCCGTCGCTTCGCTATCGACTTTGTCGGTGGCGACCTGAAAGCGTCTGCACCAAAAGGCATCGAGCCGGTCATTACGCTCTCCAGCGGTGAAGCGAAGCAGGTTGAGATCCTTTACGTTGAACCGTTTGACGGCTATCGCATTCTGTTTGACTGGTATCCAACATCGGATTCGACCGAACCAGTGGACATGCGTTTGTTCCTGCGCTGCCAGGGGGATGCCATCAGTGAAACCTGGCTGTATCAGTATTTCCCGCCAGCACCGGATAAACGTCAGTACGTTGATGACAGGGTAATGCGTTAATCGAGTTGAACTGCGCCTGGTAAGCGTAACGCTGCCGGGCGATTAACAGTTATAAATCATGATTTAGCATATGTTCTCATTTGTGCTGCTTTTTTAACAAGGAGTGGTGTAGGAAATGCTGAATTCGCTCCAGATATTCCAGGCACTGAATGAATTGGGTTACCGGCTTGAGGATGGAAAATTCGAGCCAAGCTATGCATCCGAGCATCCGCTCGGAAATGGGAAGTATCTGTATGTCAAACGCAGTCGGGACGGCGTTGTTAACAAGAGCCCATTGGTTCTCGCACCAGACACCCTTGCCTTAAAGGCGGAAATTGATCGCATTGAGGGTCTCTACTGCCTTTGGGAAAAAGTAAAAAGCACCAGCTATCGACGTTACCCGAAAGATAATGGTACCTCCCAATATGGTTATGCAACTGATGTTGAATCAGTCGAAGCGCTACAGGCTCTCGTGAATTTGTTGAGAGGCCAACCCTCTTTGATCACCCAGCCTGGACTAAAAAGAGACAACGAAAACAAGGAGCAATCGTTAATGTATCCCTTAAACCAGATTCTCTTTGGACCACCAGGCACGGGTAAAACCTACACGACGACCGAATTGGCTGTCAAAATTGCGGATAATGCATGGTATCAACAGGCTACGCGTGAGCATCATGGCAATGACTTACGGGAAAAGGTAAAGCAGCGGTATCAGATTCTGGTAGAAAAGCAGCGCATCATGTTTACCACTTTCCATCAAAGTTTCTCCTATGAGGACTTTATCGAGGGTATTCGTGCGACTACTGATGAAAGCTCGGGTACGCTTCGCTACGAAGTTATGGATGGTATTTTTAAGCAGCTGTGCCTGAATGCTGAAGTTAAAACGAGTGGTAGTTCAACCCAGTCATTGTCTTTGAATGGGAGACGGATTTGGAAAATGTCTCTTGGAAATACTCTTGACGGTGAAGATTATATTTTCGATGAATGCCTTGCGAACAATTATATTTTATTGGGTTGGGGTGATAATCTTGATTTTAGTGGTTGCACTACTCCTGCGGATGTCCGATTACGAATAGACGAATCGAATGAAGGCCAGGTTGAGAGAAGTGAATACATGTTGACTGCGGTCAACATGTTTAAAAATATCATTCGGAATGGTGATCTGGTTATTATTTCCGATGGTAATCATAAGTTCAGGGCCATCGCCGAGATCGCCGGAGATTATCAATTCCTGCCAAATGATGAACGCGTAGGCTATCACCAAATGCGTAAGGTCAACTGGTTACGAACTTATTCACCGAGCTTACCGAAAGAGCAGCTTTTTTTAAAAGCACTTTCACAGATGACATTATATGAGTTGAGGGATGCCTCAATTGACAGGGAAAAACTGTCTCAACTATTGGCCCCGGTAGAAACAAGTGATAATCAAGCATTACCGCATGTGCTCATTATCGATGAGATAAACAGGGGGAATATTGCCCGTATCTTTGGTGAATTGATTACTCTGTTGGAATCCGATAAACGATTGGGAGCTGAAGATGCCCGCTCCTTAGTCCTGCCTTATTCTAAACAGCTGTTTTCCGTGCCAAGAAATGTCTATGTCATTGGGACGATGAATACTGCGGATAAATCCCTGATACAAATGGACCTGGCGCTAAGACGACGCTTTAGCTTTACCGAAATGCCTGCACGACCGGAGTTATTAGCTGGGGTCACTGCGTTTGGCGTTGATGTCGAAACGTTGTTAACGCGCATTAATCAACGTATCGAAGCACTGCTGGATAGTGAGCATATGATTGGTCATGCTTACTTCATGCCATTAAAGAAATTAGAAAATAACGCCGACCGTGAAGCCTGTCTTGCCAGCATCTTCCAGGAAAAACTCATTCCATTGCTGAGAGAGTATTTCTTTGATGATTATGAACGTATCGGTTGGGTGCTTAATGATTCAGTGAAAGCGAAAGAAAACCGTTTTATTCTCTTGCAACAGTCAGCACAATTACCGTCATTTTCTGCGCTATTCCCGAAAGATATTGCGGATAGTTTGTCTGACAGGCGTTTTCGTATTAATGAACATGCTTTCGTGTCGGCAGAAGCTTATCAGGGTATTGTGGCATGATGATTCAGGTCCGGGAATATGCTCTGCTTACCTGTGATAACTCTCAACCAGCCAGTATGGATTTGGGGATTGTCTCTGAAGCAACATTTTCCTGGCTTGAGCAATTGCAACAAAAGTGGAGTGGTACCTCTCAAATTCTCAGCCGGGAAGGGAGGCGATTTTTGCGTTTGGGAAGCTATGTCGGTTATCTGCAATCCCCGACTGGCGAGTCAATTGAAATTCTGCCAAAAACCACTCTTGACGTTCCCGTCGAAATAGTCCCTCTGCGTCAGCTTTTACGCCGAATGCTTAGTGCCTCTACCGGAATTGCACCTCGTGAGGCGAGCCAGGCGGTATTGCAACGTAGTGACCAGCCTCTACATGAATGGATAATCAGTGAGTTTTTGCGACATCTTGCTGATTTAGTTCGCAAAGGACTGCGTTTCGATTATCACCTCATTGAGGATGAGCATAGTGCGTTCATCCGTGGTCAATTGGATGTCACTGCGCAAATGAGAATGCCTCCGGGCAGAGGCACTCATTTTCATGTGCGTTATGCTGAGTTTTCCCCTCAGCGTATCGAAAATCGCCTGTTACGGACTGCTTTAGACTGGACTCTCAAAATGACCAGACAAGGGCAGAGCTGGAGGCAGGCAAATTCACTTAGCCACCAACTGGATGGCATAGTGCCGATCTCTGGCAGTACAACACTTTCAATGAGGCAGTGGAGTGACGGTAAATATCTCTTTGGCTATCGCGCGATAAAGCCGTGGTGCCAGCTCATTCTTGAACAGATGAATCCAGATTTTCAATATGGATTGCATCAGGGAATATCTTTGCTGTTCCCTATGGAGAAGTTATATGAGGGCTGGGTAGGATACGGTCTGGCTGGAGCGTTGCATCACGATTACCAGCTTATTGAGCAGACTAAGAGCCAGTACTTGTTAGAACATGTTCCTGTTGGCGAAAAGTTATCTCAACGATGGTTCATGCTTAAACCTGACTTTCTTATCACCGGCGAGCAGACGGTGGTTATGGATGCTAAATGGAAGCTATTAGATAGCAGAGCTGATGATGCTCTAAGGAAGTATGAAATCAGCCAGTCGGACCTGTATCAGATGTTCGCCTATGGGCAAAAGTATCTTCATGGGAAAGGCAAAATGATGCTGATTTATCCGCGTCATCAGTACTTTGCTGCGCCATTACCGGTGTTCCATTTTGACGAAGATTTATCTCTATGGTGTGTGCCCTTTGACCTTGAATCTGGTGGATTGGTGAAAGGCGAATGGCAGGATTCGTTCAGTTGCTTCCCTGAAGATGAGCCTGAAGTCATTTATGATGAGCAACAAAACAGCCACGCATTTCACGAATATTAAAGGGAGACAGAATCATGGCTTATAAAGATTTCTATCATCTAATGTTGGAGTATTTTTCCCACCCCGTCGAGCTGATCACTGGATCAAGGAATGTTCCTTTCACTCTCTACACTGAAGAGCAAAAGCTGTTTGTTCGAAATGGAAAAGATAATATTAGCCGTATCGATCCCAAAGAGGTTGCAGCATTTGTTGAGCGGTTTGAAGAAGCTGAAAGTTTGTTAGCGAAAGACTACCAGGATGTGACTTTCAAAGCCTCCTATCTTCTGGCTGCGATGAAATATATTACTGATCGTAATGCCTCCGTTGTGCGATTTCACAGTGAAGAACTCGATAACAGCGAAGTGCAATATAAAAACTGGCTGAATGCAAACCCTGAAGGCTATGTTTTAAATTTGCGTAAAAGAAGTGAAATAAGCGGTGAGATGGATCCTTCAAATTCAACTTTCCTGCATTCTGCCGGTTGCTCTTCAGTAAATAATGAACGTAGTTACACTCACTCTGAGCCATTCACGGGTAATGAATACTTTAAGATTTGCTCAGCAAATTTTTATGCGCTCGAGCAAGAAGCCATGAGAATAACAAAGCTTAGTATTGTGAAACGGCATTCTTGTTTAAAGAGTCACATTCGTTAATATGAGGTATTATGACATCTGAAATCATCCCTGTATCGCAACACATCGAACTGCGCGCCGTTGAAGAGCGCTACGCCGCCGAACTGCACAACCTCGTCGTCAAAAACAGAGCTTTTCTGCAAACCGCCTTTGACTGGGCGCAGCACGTGGGCAGCGAAGAAGATACCCGCCGTAACGTGCAGAGTAACCAGATGCTGCACCAGCGCGGCTACGCCAAAATGTTTTTGATCTTTAAGGATGATGGGCTGGTCGGCGTGCTGTCGTTTAACACGATTGAACCGGCCAACAAAGCCGGGTACATCGGCTACTGGCTGGATGAAGCGCATCAAGGGCAGGGGATCCTCTCTCAGTCATTGCAGGCGTTTACGCGTTACTACGCTGAACGCGGTGAAATCCGTCGTTTTGTGATTAAGTGTCGGGTCGCGAATCAGCACAGCAACAATGTTGCCCTGCGCAACGGTTTTACGCTGGAAGGTTGCCTGCGGGAAGCGGAATTCCTCAATGGTCATTTCGACGATGTGAACATCTACGGCAAGATTTATACGCTATAGCGCGCCCAGCAGGGGCGTGCGGGTAATGCGCTGGTTGCCATTAATGACCTTTTCGCCGCGCAGATGAATATTCTCACCGGCAAACGCTTCAATCACCGCATCGTCGGTGATTTCAACCCGGTGCTCAATCAGCACATCGCCGCTGATCCTCGCCCGTCCCTGAATCACGACTTTATCATCCAGCATGATCGGCCCACCGCGTAGCCATGCCTGTCCCCCAATCAGAACGTGGTGTTTAATGATGCAGTTTCCTTCTACCACCGCATCCTCCGCGACCTGAGAGCTGTAGCGCACCGTCGGAATGGCATCGTCGTCAAAACCGGCAATCACGCGGGCATTGCCATAGATCTTTGCGCAGTCGCACACCCAGACGTTATTGAGATCGTTGCCTTGAAGGATTGCGTTGTCGAATATTTCGGCGCGGTGCTCAATAAAGGCATCATTCACCATCGCATCGCCGTAGATTTGCGCCTGATGCACAATGCGTGACTGGCTGACCGTCGCGTTATCGTAGATTTGCAGGATCTGTTCATGGTCCGGCGTCAGGCCTTTGGCGGCAATAACGACGCTGTTGTGAAGCACGCGGGCATTGCCATAAATATGACATTCACCCCGAACACAGGAGTGCTGAATGGTGACGTTGTCACTTATTCGTGCTCCATGACTGACTTCGGCCTCGTCCAGCCAGCTATTGTCGCCGATATGCGCTTCGTGGCTGATGATGCAAGGCAGGGTAAGCCGCGCGTTGCCGGATACGGTGGCACCGGCGAACACCACGCTGTTTTCGTCGTAGATCCAACAGTCACCGTCTTGTGCGAGGGCGCGCTCATCGTCAATCCATCCACCTTTCGTACCTATCGTCACGTCGTTAAACTCCGCCGTGGCGATAATCTGCCGTAATGTGGTCGAGTGGGTTGTTTCGCCATTTTTCCATTGCCAAAGGCGTGTATCGTCGCTCAGGCGATATTTGTTCATCTTGATCTCTCTGATAACCGTCTTAACTAAACGTAGCAAATATTTCGGTTTTCGAACGGTTGGCAACCAGACGGTAAACGCCTTAAAATGGCATTCAAAATGCACTTTAAATTTATGCAGGATCAGGAAAAAATAATGACCGTCGATGAGAATTACTTCACAGAGAAATATGGCTTAACCCGAACGCATTCCGAGGTGCTGTTCAGTGCAGAAAGAGTTAAACCGGGTAAAACGCTGGATCTGGGCTGTGGAAATGGCCGTAACAGTCTCTACCTTGCTGCTAACGGTCACGAGGTGACGGCCTGGGATAAAAACCCGATGAGCATTGATAATATCGAGCGCATCAAGGCGGAAGAAGGGATCGACAACCTCCACACGGCGATAAAAGATCTCAACACCCTGAGTTTCGACGGTGAATACGATTTTATTTTGTCCACCGTCGTGCTGATGTTCCTGGATGCAAAAACCATCCCCGGTCTTATCGCCAATATGCAGCGCTGCACTACACCAGGCGGCCACAACCTGATTGTCGCCGCCATGGATACGACTGATTATCCGTGTACCGTCGGCTTCCCGTTTGCGTTTAGAACGGGCGAACTGAGCAACTACTATGAAGGCTGGGAGTTGCTCAAATACAACGAAGACGTTGGTGAACTGCACCGCACCGATGAAAACGGCAATCGCATTAAGCTGCGCTTTGCCACCATGCTGGCGCGTAAACCCACTTAACGGGCGGCCAGCAGGCAGAGTTGCAGGGCTGTCTGGTAAGAGGCCTCGAACGACGACAGCGGCAGAAATTCAAACTTCGAGTGGAAGTTATGCGCGCCGGTGAAGAAGTTTGGCGTAAGTAGCCCTTTTGCCGAGAGTGCCGCACCGTCTGTGCCGCCGCGCATCGGCGTCGGTTTCGGCGTGATGCCGAGCGATTCCATCGCTTCAAACATCAGGTCGATGGCGCGCCTGTCTTCACCAATCGCATTGCTGATATTGCTGTAGGTATCTTCAATGCGATAGTCCACGTTGGCCGTTGGATGTTGGGCGGCTATCAGCGCGGCAACGTCGGCAATCTGCTGCTTGCGGGCGGCAAAGCTGTCCTTGTCAAAATCGCGGATATTCGCTTTGAGGATGGCCTCGTTTTGCCCCGCCTGAATACCGTTAAACCAGATATAGCCCTCACGACCTTCGGTACACTCGGGCGTTTGCTGGCGGTCAAAATGGTTGATGTAATCGGTCGCCATCAGCAGGGGGTTCACCAGCACGCCTTTGGCGGACATGGGGTGTGCCGTTACGCCGGTAAAGCGGATTTCCGCGGCTGCCGCATTAAAATTCTCGTAGACAATTTCACCCAGCTCGCAGCAGTCAATGGTCCAGGCAAAATCAACATCGAAGCGTTTCAGATCGAGCGCCTTCGCGCCGCACAGGCCGATTTCTTCATCCGGGACAAATGCGACCACAATGTCGCCGTGTTGATGCTCCGCGGTCAGGTTTTCCAGCACGGTCATGACTACGGTAACGGCTGATTTATTGTCTGCGCCCAAAACGCTGGTTCCGTCACTGAAAATAATCTCCTCATCCGGATAGGCCAGAATTTCCGGATGCTCTTTTACGCGTAACCAAATGTCTTTGTCTTTATTCAGGCAGAGGTCTTCACCTGTAAATGTTAATATCTGCGGATGAATATCCGGTGATAATCCCACGTCGACGGTATCAATATGGGTAATAAAACCAATACGCGGCGCACCGGCTACGTTACCTTTTTTCACCGCGGTCACCGTGGCGAATTCATCAATCACAATGTCGTCTAACCCCAGCTGTGCCAGCTCCTGAGCAAGCTCCCGCGCCATGTTGTGTTGGCCTGGCGTAGAGGGCAGAGTTTTTACTCTGGCATCGCTCTGGCTGGTGATGGAGAGATAGCGAAAAAAGCGGTGCGTTAATTGTCTGGAAAGTGGCGAGCCCATAGTGATTTATTCCTTATTTATTTTTCAGGTGTTTGCCACTTCACTTTAATGTTATTTATGAAATGGCAAAAGAATTAATTAGCCGTCGAATTAAAAAGACAGGAATAAATGATGAAAAGCAAACTCACAATCTTAACGCTTGCTCTTGCGGCGCTCACCGTCAGTTCCACTGTCGCTGCGAAAACGCTCGTGTATTGTTCCGAAGGATCGCCGGAAAACTTTAATCCTCAGTTATACACGTCGGGCACCAGCGTGGATGCCAGTGCTGTACCTGTTTATAACCGGCTGGTCGATTTCAAACCTGGCACCACGGAGCTGGTACCCAGTCTGGCAGAGAGCTGGGAGGTGAGCGACGACGGTAAAGTCTATACCTTCCATCTGCGCAAGGGGGTGAAATTCCAGAGCAATAAATTGTTCACACCGACCCGGGACTTTAACGCCGATGACGTCATCTTCTCGTTTATGCGGCAGAAAGATGTGAATCATCCTTACCATAACGTCTCTAACGGCAGCTATTCCAATTTCGAAAGTCTGGAGTTTGGCAGTCTGATAACCGCCATTGATAAAGTCGATGATCACACCGTGCGCTTTACGCTGGCACACCCGGAGGCGCCGTTTGTCGCGGATCTGGCATGGTATTTTGCCTCGATCCTCTCTGCGGAGTATGCCGACGCGATGCTGAAAGCGGGGACACCAGAGAAGGTGGATATGGAGCCGATTGGCACCGGGCCGTTTAAGCTCACACAGTATCAGAAGGACTCCCGCATCCTTTTCACCGCGTTTGCAGACTACTGGCAGGGTAAATCGAAACTCGATCGGCTGGTGTTTACCATCACGCCGGATGCTTCAGTACGTTTTGCCAAAATCGAAAAGAACGAATGTCAGGTGATGCCGTTCCCGAACCCAGCCGATCTGCCGCGTATGAAGGCGAACAAAGACATCAACCTGATGAGCAAGGCAGGGCTGAACACTGGTTTTCTGGCGTTTAACACCCAAAAGCCACCGCTGGATAACGTGAAGGTTCGCCAGGCGCTGGCCATCGCCATCAACAAATCAGCCATTATTGACGCGGTGTTCCATGGCACGGGGACCGCCGCGAAGAACCTGCTGCCGCCAGGGGTATGGAGCGCCGACAGTGAACTTAAGGATTACGATTACGATCCGGAAAAGGCAAAAGCGCTGCTGAAGGAAGCAGGTTTTGCAAACGGGGTGAACATTGATTTGTGGGCAATGCCGGTGCAGCGTCCGTACAACCCGAATGCGAAACGTATGGCCGAAATGATTCAGGCCGACTGGGCGAAAGTGGGCGTACAAACTCACATTGTCACCTATGAATGGGGTGAATACCTCAAGCGCGTGAAGGGCGGGGAGCATCAGGCTGCGCTGATGGGTTGGACGACCGCAACGGGCGATCCGGACAACTTCTTTGGTCCGCTATTTACCTGCACCTCTGCAAATGGCGGTTCGAACTCGGCGAAGTGGTGCTATAAGCCGTTTGATAAAATTATTGCGGAGGCAAAATCAATAACCGACCACGATAAACGTGTGGCGCTGTATAAAGAGGCTCAGCAGATGATGCATGACCAGATGCCAGCGGTGATGATTGCGCATTCAACCATTTTCGAACCGGTGCGCAAAGAGGTGACGGGTTATGAAATTGACCCGTTTGGTAAACATCTGTTCTGGCAACTGGATATACATCAGTAATTTTTCACTGCCCGGCACGCATCCGGGCAGTCTTTTTGCAATTTGTGCTCCCGACATCATTTTTTGTCACAACAAACCCTCCAGTCCTTTGCTATAACTTCAAATGCATACTTGCAGATAACATGGAAAACCATCATGCGTACTCAAACTTTTTTAAAAGTTGCAGTGCTTACTGGTCTGTTGGCTTTGGCGGGCTGTTCATCAAAAGTGGCCGCTCCCGAACAATACTCAGGCTTTTTAAAAGACTATTCTGGTTTAAAGGAAACAACTTCTGCAACGGGTAAACCGACCTTACGTTGGGTTGATCCGTCATATAACGAAGCTAATTATGACAATATTGTCTGGAACCCGATTACTTATTATCCGGCTCCAAAACCAACCACGCAGATTGGTCAAAAAACACTGGATGAGCTGCTGAGTTATACCAACAACAAAATGAAAACCTCGATTGGTCAGCGTAAACCGATCGTTACCACACCAGGGCCGCGTAGCCTGATCTTCCGTGGTGCGATTACCGGTGTAACCTCTAAGCAAGAAGGTTTGCAGTTCTATGAAGTGGTGCCAGTGGCACTGGTTGTTGCAGGTACGCAAATGGCGACCGGTCACCGCACAATGGATACCCACCTTTACTTTGAAGGTGAGTTGATTGATGCAAAAACCGGTAAACCTGTTATTAAAGTGGTTCGTAAAGGCGAAGGTAAAGAGCTGACGAACAAAAATACCCCAATGGGCTTTGCAACCCTGAAACAGGTTGTTGATGACATGGCGACCGATGCCACCATGTTTGACGTGAAAAAGACCATGAAATAACCAGGAAAGGCCTGCATTGCGCAGGCCTTATTTATTTACGCTGTTCGTAAGCGCCTGATCCAGGTTTCGGGTTTAGTAAACATCACCATATTCCCTCCCAGAATCAGCAACAATCCGACGATACCGTTAATATGCCACACGTAACCTTCATAAACCGTTGAGATGGAGAGGGCGACCAGCGGGAAGAGCAGCGTACTGTAGGCCGCTTTGCCTGGGCCGATACGCCCTACCAACGTAAAGTAAGCACCGAAAGCAATCACCGAACCAAACAAAGCCAGATAGAGCAGCGCGCCAATGTAGCTCACCGTCCATTCCGGGGTGAAACTGTCGCCTCTGAAAAGGGCAATGCAGCCCATCACCAGTGTGCCATACAGCATCGCCCAGGCGTTGGTAGTCATGGTTTCAAGGCCTTTGCGCTGATGGCGCATGCTGATCATATTGCCCAGCGAGAAACCGTAGGTACCGAGTGCGGAGAGACCAATACCCATCAGGAGTGACGCGCTCCAGCCACTGGCCAGAAGATCGTCCCAGAAGAGGGTGATAATGCCAATCAACCCCAGAGCCGCAGCGGTCCAGAACCGCGCTGGTGGGCGTTGGCCGAAGAAAATAAAGCTGTTGATGGCGTTATAGAGCACCGCCATTGAGAAAATCACCGATTCCAGCCCGGTGTTGATGTGCGAGGCCGCGGTATAAAAACACCAGAAGTTAAAGCAAAAAACGCAGCATCCCTGAAGTATGCAAAACAGATGATCCCGCAGCGCCAGTTTGCGTAGTCTACGCAGGGCGAGTAACACCACCATCATCGTGAGGCTGGCAACCGCGAAGCGCCAGAAAATGGATACGGGGGCCGCCACGGAACCCTGCTGCAGGAAAATCGCGATCCAGGTGGTTCCCCAGATAATTACCACCAGTCCGTATAATAATGCGTTCATACTTTTCTCTTCTCAAACCACGGAAGTGGGCAGTATGGCGCGCTGAGCCGCAAGGGGCTTGCACTGCCTTGCGGTAGACTTGCAAATTCTTGCGCTTTTTTCTTTTATGGGGACTGGCAACCGGCGGCAACAATTCTTAGACTAATATTCTGATCAATAACACGCTAACGGTTATGTCTCACGCTTACGATACCTTTGAAACGCTGCGCCAACAGAATGCAGTCCTGCGGGAAACCGTCTCGCTGAACTCGGGTATTCAGCTGGCAGCGTGGTACAACAAGCACGATACGATAACGGTAAAAAGCAATCATCATACCCTTAGCCTGTACGTGGCTGACGGTTACGAAAGTTATCAAAAAACGCCGGGCGGCTGGAAAAATGGCGGTGGTCCGGATCGTTTCTGTTTGATGCCCAAAGAGAGCGAATCAACGTGGGATATCCGGGATGACCTGTCGTTTGTGCATCTCTACTGCACCGATGAACATCTGCGCGACGTGGGAGAAAAAATCTGGGACAAGCGGCCACTTTCGCTGACCCTGGACGAGCATATTTTCGGCAGTGACCCGAAGATAACCGCGTTGTACCGTCAGTTTTTACTTGGCTGCGACTGGCAGCAGCACGCTAACCAGCTCACCCTGAGCACGGCCTCTACGCTGCTGTTAACCCATCTGCTGCAAAACTACTCGAACGTTCAGTGGAAGCTGCCTGTCGTCACGGGCGGGTTATCCCCGTTCGTGTTGCGTAACGTGCTGGCCTTTATCGAAGAGAACCTGGGGCAGCCCCTGATGCTGGCAGAACTGGCTGCACAGGCCTCTCTCAGCGAATACCATTTTGCCCGCATGTTCCGCCAGTCGACGGGCCTGGCGCCGCATCAGTACGTGATGCAGCGCAGAATGGAAAAGGCGAAAGCGCTGGTACAACACACGGCGACGCCGCTGACGGACATCGCGCTTGCCTGTGGATTTAACTCCGCCAGCCACTTCAGTAACCGCTTTCGCAGCGTGACGGGAATGACGCCTTCTCAGCTACGCGCGGCGAGTGCGTGATAACAGGGCATAGCACACACCGCCCAGAACCAGTCCCCAGAATGCCGAACCAATGCCCAGGAGCGTCACACCGCTCGCGGTCATCAGGAATGTGACTATCGCTGCGTCACGTTCCGCTTCGTGATTCAGCGCCTGATACAGACTTCCGCTGATGGTGCCGAGTAACGCCAGACCCGCCAGCGTCTGGATCCAACTGAGCGGTAGCGCCGTCATGATTGCAGTAATAGAACCACCGAAAATACCGGCTAACAGATAAAATCCCCCGGCCGCGATGGCTGCCAGCCAGCGTTTACCTGCATCCGGGTGCGCATCCGGGCTCTGACAAATGGCGGCGGTAATCGCCGCGATACAGATGGAAAAGACGCCAAAGGGCGAAAACAGCAGTGCCAGCCCGCCCGTAAAGATGATGAGCGGCGAAACCGCCAGCGGGTAGCCGGAGGCTTTCATCGTGGCGAATCCCGGGGCATTTTGAGAGGCCATGGTCACCAGGAAGAAAGGGATACCCACGCTCACCAGGCTGGTGAAGGTGAAGGATGGCGCAATAAACTCCGGCATAACAAGGGAAAGGGTGAATTTATCCGTGACAACGTCACCACTTACCCAGGCCACGATGCCGCCTGCCAGAAGCGTAACCACAATGGCATAGCGGGGGGCCAGCGCTTTTGCCATTAGCCACGCGGCAATCATGCTGCCGCACAGCAGAAAGTGCCCCTCCAGATGGGCAAACGCATGCAGCCCAAACTGCAAAAGCACCCCTGCCAGCATGGCAGCGGCAAGCGAATGGGGGATCAACTTCATCAACCTGGCGAATAACCCGGTGATGCCGCAGAGTAAAATGATCGCATTGGCAAAGATGAATACGCCGATCGTTTCAGCCAGCGTGACACCGTGCAGGCTGGTCGCGAGCAGCGCTGCACCGGGTGTTGACCAGGCGGTGAGTACCGGCGCTTTATACCACCATGAAAGCGCCAGCGTGCTGACTCCCATCCCAATCCCGAGTGCCGTCATCCAGCCCGCAATCTGTTGCGCATTTGCGCCGGCTGCCGCTGCGGCTTGCCAGATGATGGCAGCAGAACTGGCGTAGCCGACCAGGACGGCGACAAAACCCGCCAGAACGGCTGGAACAAGGTGTGTTGAAGAAGCGCGCATGAAAACTCCGCTGTGCGTTATAACGTCCGGGGTAAGGTAGCACTGTGCGCTATAGCGTACAAGTGGTATGCTGATCATGACCAGGAGGGCACATGGACATCACACAACATCTTGCAACCACACTGAAAACACTGCGCCAGGATCGCGGCTGGAGTTTGTCGAAGCTGGCAGAAGATACGGGGGTTTCAAAAGCGATGCTCGGGCAAATCGAGCGCAATGAATCCAGCCCGACGGTATCAACACTGTGGAAAATCGCCACCGGGCTGAACGTACCGTTTTCCACCTTTATCACCCCAGAGGCGGACAAGCAGGCTGTTTTTGACCCGCAGCAGCAGGCCATGGTGGTAAAACCGCTGTTCCCGTGGGATGAGACGCTGAAGTTTGATCATTTCTCCATTACTCTGGCACCCGGCGCGCTAAGCGAGTCAACGCCCCATGAAACGGGGGTGATTGAGCATGTGGTGGTGATAAGCGGCGAGCTGGAGATGCAACTGGAGGGTGAGTGGCAGACAATTCCTGCCGATTCAGGCATCCGTTTTGCCGGGGACAAACCGCACGCGTACCGTAACAGCAGCGACCGGACGGTGCATTTTCACTCCCTAATCCATTATCCCCGCTGACGCTACGCAAAACTGTTTCGCTGTCGCATACTTCTGACTACAATAGCCGCCATTTTGACCATAACGGATAACGACGAAGTATGCGCCTGCAATCCCATCATCTTGAACTTTTAAGCCCGGCCCGCGACGCCGCCATTGCCCGTGAAGCGATCCTTCACGGTGCAGATGCCGTCTACATTGGCGGTCCTGGCTTTGGTGCCCGCCATAACGCCAGCAACAGTCTGCAGGATATTGCTGAACTGGTACCGTTCGCCCACCGTTTCGGGGCGAAAGTGTTCGTGACCCTGAACACCATTCTTCATGATGATGAGCTGGAACCTGCGCAACGTCTGATCACCGATCTCTACCAGACCGGGGTCGATGCCCTGATCGTTCAGGATATGGGCGTTCTTGAGCTGGATATCCCACCTATTGAACTGCACGCCAGCACCCAGTGCGATATCCGCACCGTTGAGAAAGCCAAATTCCTCTCCGACGTCGGTTTTTCGCAGATCGTTCTGGCGCGTGAACTGAACCTGAACCAGATCCGTGATATCCACCAGGCGACAGACGCGACGATTGAGTTCTTTATCCACGGCGCGTTGTGCGTGGCTTATTCCGGCCAGTGCAATATTTCTCACGCCCAGACCGGGCGCAGCGCTAACCGCGGCGATTGCTCTCAGGCTTGTCGCCTGCCGTATACCCTGAAAGACGATCAGGGTCGCGTCGTGGCGTTTGAAAAGCACCTGCTTTCCATGAAGGATAACGATCAGACCGCCAACCTCGGCGCGCTGATTGATGCAGGCGTGCGCTCCTTCAAGATTGAAGGGCGGTATAAAGATATGAGCTACGTGAAGAACATCACCGCGCACTATCGCCAGATGCTGGATGCCATTATTGAAGATCGTGGTGACCTGGCACGCGCGTCAGCCGGTCGTACCGAACATTTCTTTATTCCGTCGACCGATAAAACCTTCCATCGTGGCAGTACCGACTATTTCGTGAACGCCCGTAAAGGTGACATCGGCGCGTTTGATTCGCCGAAATTTATCGGCTTGCCGGTCGGTGAAGTTCTGAAAGTGGCGAAGGATCATCTGGACGTGGAGGTCACGGAGCCGCTGGCGAACGGCGATGGCCTGAACGTGATGATTAAGCGTGAAGTCGTAGGCTTCCGTGCCAATACGGTTGAAAAAACCGGAGAAAATCGCTATCGCGTGTGGCCGAATGAAATGCCTGCCGATCTCTACAAAGCGCGACCGAACGCGGCGCTAAACCGTAACCTGGATCATAACTGGCAGCAGGCGCTGCTGAAAACCTCCAGCGAGCGTCGCATCGCGGTGGATATTGAACTGGGAGGCTGGGAAGAGCAGCTGATTTTGACCATGACCTGCGAAGATGGCATCAGCGTGACGCATACGCTTGATGGCCAATTTGAGGTCGCCAACAATGCGGAAAAAGCGCTAAACAACCTGAAAGAAGGTGTGGCGAAGCTGGGGCAGACGATTTACTACGCGCGTAATATTGAGGTGAATCTGTCGGACGCACTGTTCGTGCCGAACAGCCTGCTTAACCAGTTCCGTCGGGAAACCTCGGAGATGCTGGATGCGGCTCGTCTGGCTCACTATCCGCGCGGTAGCCGTAAAGCTGAAGCTGTTCCAGCGCCCGTTTACCCGGATACGCATTTGTCGTTCCTGGCTAACGTCTACAACCATAAAGCACGTGAATTTTATCATCGTCACGGCGTGCAGCTGATCGACGCGGCCTATGAAGCACATGAAGAGAAGGGGGATGTGCCGGTGATGATCACCAAGCACTGTCTCCGTTTTGCGTTTAACCTGTGTCCTAAGCAGGCGAAAGGGAACATCAAGAGCTGGAAGGCCACACCTATGCAACTGGTGAATGGTGACGAAGTGCTTACCCTGAAATTTGACTGCCGTCCTTGCGAAATGCATGTAATTGGTAAGATGAAAAACCATATTTTCAAAATGCCAGCGCCGGGGAGTGTCGTAGCCTCAGTAAGCCCGGACGAACTTATGAAAACCCTGCCTAAACGCAAAGGTAATTAACGAAAGTGTGTATCCGGTTTGCGCGATTTTTGCCACAGGTGGTGTTCGCGCAAACCTTCCGCTGATTCTTCTGCTTCACTTCGCAACTCATCGCTGTCAGCTTCATGCCGAAGCTGATGCCCAACATTTTTTACCCATAAATACTCATGACCTTTGTGCCCGGCCATCAGCTGGCCTGAAAACAGAGCGCAAATCAGCATTATGAGTGTTAACCCTTTTTTTATCATGTGTTCACCGCGAAATGACAGAGCAGGAATATCATGCCTGTTATTTCATGGTGTTATTATTCAAAAGTTCAAATTATCGCAAAGAGAATGTCAAATATTGTCGGAATGAAAGACGGCCAGGAAACATCTTAAAAATCATCTGATATATTGCAAACCGCCATTTTTGGTACATAACTGGACAGTTACTTTAAAGATTATTCCTATATAATAGCGAGTCTATGGCTAAGGAATGGGTCCTGATTAATGAAAAAAATGATAACGTTTGGGATTGTAGCGGCTGCTGTTGTGGCTGCTGCTGGGTTTCACTACGCTGGTGACAACGAACCGGAATATATTAAGTCCGCACAAACACGTGTTGGTTCATATTTAACCAGCGATTATGGCCGTGTTGCCTGCAATAGCACCAAAGTGAACGATCAACATTGGGAATTAGACTGCACCAATCAGTTGCGGGGAAAAACATTTCAGTTTGCCGTGTATCCTTCTGATAAAGCGCCTTATAGCGTCGCGCGTTCGTTTTATCTGGAAGCAATGAATGATGACGCAAAATTGAGCGCTGAACAGGGGCTGATGCGTTATTTGCAAATCAATATCAAAGCGGGTTAATAGGGCTGTTTACCTCTCGTTAAGATAAAAGGTGTTAGGTTGTAATGGATCCGCTGCCCGGCCATGGAGTGTCGGGACGTAGAGCATAAAATACAAATCTATCCATGCAAGCATTTACCGCCAGATAATGGCGGTTTTTTTTTACATGTCGTCATGATGTTTGCCGCGGTTTATGATTTCAGCCGATAGTGCGACTGCACCAGACCTGAAGGGAAGCTGTGGCTTGATACCAGTGTCAAATCAATATCCTGGTGCAGGCTTCCGAACAAAGACTTTCCTGAACCAAGCAGAACAGGGACGGTCGTGATAACCATATCCGCGACCAGCCCTTCACGCAGGAACGACTGTATCACCTGTCCGCCATCGAGATAGACGCGATGGACGTTCTGCGCCGCCAGGTCATCGAGCACCTCTGTTGGTGTGCGATGAGAGAACTGTACTTTGCCCTTCAGGGCCTCCGGCACGGGAGTATTCGCCAGCTGTCGGGAGAGTACCAGCACGGGCCGGTCATAAGGCCATGTGTCAAAGGACAATACCTTCTCATAGCTCCCTCGTCCCATTACGATCCACTCTTTGTCCGCGATGAACGCTTCATAGCCATGATCTTCTGTCGGGTCATCGCGCTGCAAAAGCCAGTCGATATCGTCATTCTCTCGGGCGATATAGCCATCAAGACTGACCGCGATAAAAACGTGTGTGGTGATCATCAGGTGCTCCGTATTTCAACACAACCAAAAGAGTGATGCCTCAGCGGGCAGTACCTGAACCTGAAAATTGCTTGCGATACTGTGCCGGGGAAAGTGCAAACTGCTGGCGAAAATGATGGCGCAACGTCGATGCCTGACCAAATCCAGTTTGTTCTGCAATACTGTCGATACTTAAACGGCTGCTTTCAAGATAATCTTTTGCCCGCATCAGGCGTTCATTGATCAACCAACGCGCTGGGGTCATTCCTGTCGCTGCCTCGAAGCGACGAAGGAAAGTACGCTGGCTCATGCCCACCCGACGCGCCAGCGAATCGACGCTATGAGGCTCGACAAGATGATTGTGCAGGAAATCAAAAAGCTGGCCCAGGCGCTGGCTTTCCCGCAACTGCGCGACCGGGCGACTCAGCTGTTGCGGTTGTGAGCCATCCCTGTGAGGGGGAATGACCAGCCGACGCGCAACGCTATTGGCCGTTTCCATTCCATAATCCCGTCGTACAACGTGCAGGCAAAGATCAATTCCTGCCGCACTGCCTGCGGAGGTAAGAATATCTCCCTCATCCTGATAGAGCACATCCTCGACCACCTGGATGTCAGGGTAACGGGCTTTAAGCGCGTCAAGATAGCGCCAGTGCGTCGTGGCTTTACGTCCGTTCAGCAACCCCGATGCCGCCAGCACAAAGACCCCCGAACAGATGGACAGCAACTGGCAGCCTCGCGCGCTGGCCTGGCGTAATGCCTCACAAAGTGTGTCCGGGACTGGTGAATCCAGGCCTCTCCAGCCAGGAATCACGATCAGATCGGCAGATTCAAGCAGGCTTAAATCGCCGTCGGTTATTATACGGATCCCACCGGTTGCCCGAAGTTCACCGCTATCAATACCCGCCACCGCAAAACGATACCATTCGTCCCCCAGTTCAGGACGCGGCAGACCAAAGATCTCCACCGCCACGCCAAACTCAAAGGTACACAGACCGTCATACGCCAGTACAACCACCAGCGGCCGCGTTATCTGTCTTAAGTTTGTCATCTTTTTGCTGTTCTCTGGCATACGCGCGGGCATTCACGGGCTGAATTTGTGGATAGAGTAGTGTTAACACAAACGCCAAAGATGAGGAAGTATCATGAGTTATGTTACTGAATTTCCGGCTGCGGAACCGCAGGAAGCTGTCACCCATTTTCTACGCCGCCTGAGCGTCGAAACCGACTGTGCTGATGTGCATCATGCCATCGTCAACCAGGAGCAAGATTTTGTGCTGCTGCACGTAGTGGGGAGTCCGGAGCAGTTTGCACGCCGTCATGTGCCTGGTGCTTTGCACCTGCCGCGTAGCCAGATTACTCCTGAGCGCATGGCGCAATGGCCTGAAGGCACGCTTTTCGTTGTCTACTGCGCAGGGCCGCACTGTAACGGTGCGGACAGAGCGGCGCTCAAGCTGGCACGTCTCGGGCTGCCGGTCAAAATCATGCTCGGGGGGATCACCGGCTGGGAAGATGAAAAGTTCGCCTTTGCCAGCAGCGAAACCGCTACCGCGCTGTGAAGATGAATTTTATTCAACACCCGTGAAATTTTCTCGTTTGCCGGAATATGACAGATATGACATCTTTTTTGGACATTTAGACATCCAGAAGTCCAAGTGTTCAAATAATGAATTATCACTTCTGGCAATTATCGCCGGCAGACTGAGGAGAATTCCATGCAACGACAACACGCCCCGTATCGCGCCGATGTAGTAGGCAGTTTTTTACGTCCGGACACCATCAAACAGGCCCGCCTGAAATTTGCCAGCGGCGAAATTGATGCCGGAGAACTTCGCGCGGTGGAGGATGAGGCGATCCGCCATGTTGTCGAGCAGCAGTGCGCATGTGGGCTCCATGTGGTCACCGACGGCGAGTTTCGCCGCGCCTGGTGGCATTTCGATTTCTTCGACGGTCTGCAGGGCGTTGAGCGTTACGATTCACAGCAGGGTATTCAATTTAACGGGGTACAAACCAAAGCCCATGGCGTGCGCGTCATCGGCAAGCTGGGCTTTGGCGAGCATCCGATGCTGGAAGATTTTCGTTATCTGAAAAGCATCAGCGGCAACGCTCAGCCGAAGATGACCATTCCCAGCCCGAGCGTGCTCCATTTCCGCGGAGGCCGTAAAGACATTGATGCGACGGTTTACCCGGATCTGAATGACTATTTTAACGACCTGGCGACCACCTGGCGTGATGCCATCCGCGCATTCTACGATGCAGGCTGCCGTTATCTGCAGCTGGATGACACCGTCTGGGCGTATCTCTGTTCTGACGATCAGCGCCGTCAGATCCGCGAACGCGGCGATGATGCCGATGAACTGGCGCGTATCTATGCCCGCGTGCTAAACAAGGCGCTGGAAGGGAAACCGGACGATCTGACCATCGGGCTGCACGTCTGTCGCGGGAATTTCCGTTCAACCTGGATTTCCGAAGGCGGCTACGAGCCGGTGGCGGAAGTGCTGTTTGGCACGGTCAACGTTGATGCCTTCTTCCTTGAGTATGACAACGACCGCAGCGGGGATTTTGCACCCCTGCGCTTTGTTCGCCCGGGCAAGCAGCAGGTGGTGCTGGGCCTTATCACCACTAAAAACGGCGAACTTGAAAACCCGGAAGGGGTAAAGGCACGTCTGGAGGAGGCGGCAAAATACGTGGCGAAAGCGCAAATTTGCCTCAGCCCACAGTGTGGTTTTGCCTCCACGGAAGAGGGCAACACGCTAAGTGAAAACCAGCAGTGGGATAAAGTGCGTCTGGTGACGCAGATCGCCAGCGAAGTCTGGTAAACCCTTCGTTCCCGGCGCTGCATTATAAAAGTGCAGCGCTGTGCCATTCTGAGTCGTTCTCTTTACATCCTGCTTTCACTTTCCCTGCAATCGCGCTTTTTCCATTCTGGCATCCTTTTTGCTCCTGCTTAGCTGGCACATTTTTTTCCGCGTCCACGCCGTAACGGACGTCTTCGCACAGCGTTCTTTTTCAGGAGTGAAAATATGCACCGTCGTACCTTATTGAAAGCCTTCGCGTTGTCAGCTTCTGTTGTTGCTATGGGAATGAGTTTTGGCGTGCAAGCGGCCGATACCATCAAAGTGGGCATCATGCATTCTTTGTCCGGCACGATGGCTATCTCCGAGACCCCGCTGAAAGATGTTGCGCTGATGACGATCGATGAGATCAACGCCAAAGGGGGCGTACTGGGTAAAAAGCTGGAACCGGTAGTGGTTGACCCGGCGTCGAACTGGCCGCTGTTTGCTGAGAAAGCTCGCCAGCTGTTAAGCCAGGATAAAGTCGCGGTCGTGTTCGGTTGCTGGACATCGGTGTCGCGTAAATCGGTTCTGCCGGTGTTTGAAGAACTGAACGGCCTGCTGTTCTATCCGGTGCAATATGAAGGCGAGGAGATGTCACCGAACGTCTTCTATACCGGCGCGGCACCGAACCAGCAGGCGATCCCGGCGGTGGAATACCTGATGAGTGAAGACGGCGGTGGGGCAAAACGCTTCTTCCTGTTAGGTACCGATTACGTTTACCCCCGTACGACCAACAAGATCCTGCGTGCCTTCCTGCATTCGAAAGGTGTCGAGGATAAGGATATCGAAGAGGTTTACACCCCGTTTGGTCACAGCGACTACCAGACTATTGTTGCCAACATTAAGAAATTCTCCGCAGGCGGTAAAACCGCCGTGGTATCGACCATCAACGGAGACTCCAACGTACCGTTCTACAAAGAGCTGGCCAATCAGGGTCTGAAAGCGACCGACGTGCCGGTAGTGGCATTCTCCGTGGGTGAAGAAGAGCTGCGCGGGATCGACACCAAACCGCTGGTCGGCAACCTGGCTGCGTGGAACTACTTTGAGTCTGTGGATAACCCGACCAACCAGGCGTTCGTGGCGGATTACAAAGCCTATGCAAAAGCGCACAAGCTGCCGAATGCCGACACCGTGGTCACGAATGACCCGATGGAAGCCACCTACGTGGGCATCCATATGTGGGCACAGGCGGTGGAAAAAGCCGGTTCTACCGATGTAGATAAAGTGCGCGCGGCGATGGCAGGCCAGTCATTTAAAGCCCCTTCAGGTTTTACGCTCACCATGGATGCCACCAACCATCACCTGCATAAGCCGGTCATGATCGGTGAAATTGAAGGGAACGGTCAGTTTAACGTGGTGTGGCAGACTGAACAGCCGGTACGTGCCCAGCCGTGGAGCCCGTTCATTGCCGGGAATGACAAAAAGTCCGATCAGCCGATGAAAACCGCCAGCAACTGAGCCATTACAGCAGGGAGATAATCCATGAGCGTCATGCGCACGATCGTCGCTATTGTGTGGCTTGCCGGTCTGCTGCCAGGGATGGCGCAGGCATCGGATGCCGATCGTTTTGTTGCCGCCAGTCGCAGCCAGCAGGCTGACCTGTTGACGCAGTGGGCCGCAGCGCCGGATGCCGCAAGGTTGCCGCTGCTTCAGGCACTGCAAGATGAAAACCTCTACACCGACAGCCAAAAGCACGCGTTTGTGCAACGTAATGGCGACATCAAGCCGCTGGGGGAAACCAAAACTGCAGAGGGGCCAACCAAAGCCGTGCGTCTGACCAACCGGCTGCGGGTGCTTGCCGCAACAGCCATTGCTACACATCAGGTTGTGAGTGACAGTGTCACTGAAAGACGTGCTGCGGCTCGCCAGCTTCAGCGTGACGCTCAGCCCGGCATGCTCGGTTTCCTGCAAACGCGGGTTGTGAGTGAAACCGATGATGTGGCGCGCCAGGCGCTGCTGCTTGCAGTGGCGAATCTTCAGCTTGCAAGTCCGCAGGCAGAGGTGCGCCGCAAGGCAGTCGAGCTGTTAGGTCAGTCCGACGATCCGGATGTGCAGTCAAAGCTAACACCGTTTGCGCAGGTACAGACAGAGCCTGATGCTGGCGTTCGCGCTGCCGCAGAAGAGAGCCTTAGCCAGATTAAGCATCGCCTGATGTGGGGCGATCTGCTGGGACAGGCGTTTATGGGACTCTCTCTGGGATCGGTGCTGCTGCTGGCCGCGCTGGGTCTTGCTATCACCTACGGTTTGCTGGGGGTAATCAATATGGCCCACGGTGAGATGCTAATGCTCGGGGCGTACGCTACATGGATGGTGCAGCAGGTGATGGCCGGGCTTGCTCCCCAGTGGCTGGCGCTCTATCCGATTATCGCGTTGCCGGTGGCGTTCTGCCTGACGGCGGGCATCGGGATGGTGCTGGAGCGTACCGTGATCCGTCACCTGTACGGTCGTCCGCTGGAAACGCTGCTGGCAACCTGGGGCATCAGCCTGATGCTCATCCAGCTGGTGCGCATGACCTTTGGCGCACAGAATCTGGAGGTGGCAAACCCGGCATGGTTGTCTGGCGGCGTGCAGGTCTTTGCTAACCTGACGTTGCCGTGGAACCGCATAGTGGTGCTGGGATTCGTGCTGCTGGTGCTGTTCTTCACCCGGCTGATTCTGAATAAAACCCGTCTGGGGCTTAACGTGCGTGCGGTGACACAAAACCGCAGCATGGCTGCCTGTTGTGGGGTGCCGACGGGGCGTGTCGATATGCTGGCGTTCGGGCTTGGCTCAGGCATTGCCGGGTTAGGCGGCGTGGCGTTATCTCAGCTTGGGAACGTCGGGCCAGAGCTGGGTCAGGGCTATATCATCGACTCTTTCCTCGTGGTCGTTCTCGGTGGCGTAGGCCAGCTGGCAGGCAGCGTGGCCGCAGCCTTTGGTCTTGGGATCTTTAATAAAATCCTTGAGCCGCAGATGGGGGCGGTACTGGGCAAGATTCTGATTCTGGTGGCGATCATTCTGTTTATTCAGAAACGACCGCAGGGGTTGTTTGCACTGAAAGGGAGGGTTATTGACTGATGAGCCAGCCACTCACCTTAACGCTGGCGCGTAAAGCGCCACGAACCATTCAGATTGTCGGCAGCCTGCTGGTGGCGTGTCTGCTGATATTGCCGTTTTTTGCCTTACTCCCTGCTACGCATCCGCTGGCGTTATCAACCTGGATGCTGACGCTTATCGGTAAGATCCTCTGCTACGCCATCGTTGCGGTGGCGCTGGATCTGGTGTGGGGCTATGCCGGAATGTTGTCCCTTGGGCACGGTATTTTCTTCGCGCTGGGTGGCTATGCGATGGGCATGTACCTGATGCGCCAGGCCGCAGGTGACGGTTTGCCCGCGTTTATGTCGTTTCTCTCCTGGACCGAAATGCCGTGGTTCTGGTGGGGAACCCAGTACTTTGCCTGGACGCTGGTACTGATTGTCATGGTGCCTGGCCTGCTGGCGCTGGTGTTTGGCTGGTTTGCCTTCCGCTCGAAGATCAAAGGGGTCTACTTCTCAATTATGACCCAGGCGCTGACCTATGCGGGGATGTTGCTGTTCTTTCGCAACGAAACCGGTTTTGGCGGTAATAACGGCTTTACCGGTTTCACCACGTTGCTGGGGTTTTCGGTGACGGAAACGACCACGCGTATTGCGCTGTTTCTGGCGACCGTATTGTTGCTGCTCCTGGCGTTAGGCACCGGATTTGCACTGGCGAAGAGCAAGTTTGGCCGTATTTTGACTGCCGTACGGGATGCCGAAAACCGCCTGACGTTTTGCGGGTACGATCCTCGCGGGTTCAAGCTGCTGGTGTGGACACTTTCTGCAGTGCTGTGTGGCCTTGCAGGGGCACTCTACGTTCCGCAGGTGGGCATTATCAACCCAGGAGAGATGTCGCCGACAAACTCGATAGAAGCGGCAATCTGGGTAGCGCTGGGCGGACGTGGCACGTTGGTGGGGCCGGTGATAGGCGCTGCGCTGGTGAATGGGGCAAAGAGTGTTTTCACGGTCGCGATGCCGGAATACTGGCAACTGTTTCTCGGGATGATTTTTATCGCCGTGACCCTGTTTTTACCACGCGGCGTTTACGGTCTGTTTCGTAAGGGAGAGAAGTAATGCAGCCAGCTGAAGGATTATTCACCCGCCAGTTACCTGGCGATCGCTACCGTGAGCAGACTGACCCTGTGCTGCAACTGGAAAAGATCAACGTTAACTTTGATGGATTTCAGGCATTGACGGATCTCACATTGAACATCGGCGTGGGCGAGTTGCGCTGCGTGATTGGTCCCAATGGTGCAGGTAAAACCACGCTGATGGATGTCATCACTGGCAAAACACGGCCGAAAAGCGGCAAAGCGATTTATGACCAGTCTATTGACCTGACGCTGCTTGAGCCCGCCGCCATTGCCCGTCAGGGGATTGGCCGAAAATTCCAGAAACCGACGGTATTTGAAGCGCTAACGGTGTGGGAAAACCTTGAGATTGCCATGAAAACCGATAAATCCGTGTGGGCGAGCCTGCGGGCAAAACTCAACGGTAAACAACGCGACCGGATTGATGAAATGCTGGTTTTGCTGCGGCTGAGTAGTGAACGTGACCGCCTGGCCGGGCTACTTTCGCACGGGCAAAAACAGTTCCTCGAGATCGGCATGCTGTTGGTCCAGGATCCGCATCTGTTGTTGCTGGATGAGCCGGCGGCCGGGATGACCGATGCGGAAACCGAATATACCGCTGAGTTGTTCAAAACGCTGGCGGGCAAGCATTCTCTGATGGTGGTGGAGCACGATATGGGCTTTGTAGAAACCATTGCCGATCACGTGACGGTACTGCACCAGGGGCGCGTGCTGGCGGAGGGATCGCTTCGCGAGGTGCAGGCCAATGAGCAGGTGATTGAAGTCTATCTGGGACGCTAAGGAGCGGTGATGTTACAGGTTAACGAACTGAATCAATATTATGGCGGCAGCCATATTCTGCGCGGCGTGAGCTTTGAAGCCATCACTGGCGAAGTCACCTGCCTGCTGGGGCGTAACGGCGTCGGGAAAACTACGCTGCTGAAGTGCCTTATGGGTCTGATCCCGGCGAAAACCGGGGAGGTGATTTGGCAGGGCAAAAAAATCACCTATAGCAAGCCGCACCAGCGGGTGCAGTCTGGCGTGGCGTATGTCCCGCAGGGGCGTGAAATTTTCCCTCGCTTAACCGTTGAAGAAAATTTGCTGCTTGGCCTGTCGCGGTTTTCTGCCCGCGATGCAAAGCATGTTCCGGAAGAGATCTGGCAGTTGTTCCCGGTGCTTAAAGAGATGAAACAGCGTCGCGGGGGCGATCTCTCCGGAGGACAACAGCAACAGCTGGCGATTGGTCGAGCGCTCGCAAGCCGCCCGCAATTGTTGATCCTCGATGAACCCACCGAAGGTATACAGCCGTCTGTCATAAAAGAGATAGGTCAGGTGATCCGCACCCTGGCGGATCGGGGCGATATGGCGATCCTGCTGGTCGAGCAGTTTTATGATTTTGCCGCCGGGCTGGCTGACAGCTATCTGCTGATGTCGCGCGGCACTATCATTCAGCGCGGACGAGGTGAAAACATGGAGCAGGAGGGCGTTCGCGGCCTGGTTGCGATTTGAAATGTTATAATATAACATTCGCATTCTTATCAAACGGAATGAGGATGTTATGTTGGCTGCACATATTGGAAAATTTGCCATGACTCTGGGGGCGCTGCTGGTCAGCGGCCAGCTGTTTGCTCACTCGCACGGACATCAGATGACCGAAGCGGAACAGAAGGCGGCGAACGGCGTGTTTGAGGATAAAGACGTGAAGGACAGAGCGCTGTCTGACTGGGACGGTACCTGGCAGTCGGTCTATCCGTTCCTGCTCGATGGTTCGCTGGATCCGGTCTTTAGGCAGAAAGCGCAGAAGGATAAAAGCAAATCCTTTGATGAGGTGAAAGCCTACTACCGCACGGGATATGCGACGGACGTGGATGCCATCGGCATCGAAAATAACGTTATGGAATTTCACAAAGGTAAAGAGGTTAGCCGCTGTCATTATGATTACAGCGGCTACAAAATCCTGACCTATACATCCGGCAAAAAAGGGGTTCGCTATCTGTTTGAATGCAAAGATGCCAGCAGTCAGGCACCGAAGTTTGTCCAGTTCAGCGACCATATCATCGCGCCGAAAGCGTCTTCGCATTTCCACATTTTTATGGGTAATACCTCTCATGAGGCGCTGCTGAAAGAGATGGATAACTGGCCGACCTATTATCCGAATGAAATGTACAAAGAGCAGGTGGTGGAGGAGATGTTACACCATTGATGCTTTACGGCCGGGTAGCGGCAACGCCTTACCCGGCCTACACGTGCTACGCTACATTGGGTGACTCGCACCATGCCTTCACGCTCATCCCGCGCAAGATCATCAGCCAGGCAATCACAATGGCGACCATCATAATCACAAATAACGACCAGTGCGGCAGGTTGGTCAGGATAATACCGGTGATCATCGGGTTTGCCGCTGCGCCCAGCCAGCCCAGCGCCTGCGCGGAGAAGTAGCTTGCTTTCATTCCTGGTGGAGCGATATTGTCGATCAACATGTATTCACCCGGTGCATAGATGATTTCGCCGAGCGTAAAGATGGCGGCAGCAATACCCCAGTAAATCAGGTTTTCTCCGGAGAGCATGAAGCCGCCCAGTCCCATAATAAAAAACAGGGTCGCGAGGGTCATCAGCGGGCGAATATTGCTGGCAGAGATCTTGCGGCCCAGCGCATATTGCAGCGTCACCACCACGGCGGCGTTGACGGGCAATACCACAGCGACCACTTTTTCAGCGAAATCACTGTCTGCATGCGCGGCCAGAACATATTGCGAAATACAGCTCGCGAACGACCCGCCCACGTAGGACGCCAGCAGGCCAGAGAGCGTGTACCAGAACAGCGCGCGGTCTTTCAGCAATACTGACGGCTGCCAGGGCATTTTCTCCTCGGTGGTATCCAGTGCGACGCTTTTTTGCACGAAGAAATGGATAAATCCGAGCGGCAGTGCGGCACAGAAGGCGGCCAGCCAGAACGGCAGCTGCAGGCTGTACATCACCAGCAGGGTGCCAATGGGCGGCCCGATCGTCCAGCCAATATTCAGGAAGCTGTAGTTCAGCGAGAAGACACGCGCTTTCTGACTTGCGGTGAGCACGTCGGAGAACCAGGCCTTCAGCACCGTCGAAAAGACGGAATAGGCGCAGTTGATCAGCGCAAAGAACAGCACCACCAGCGTGACGTTATCGACCAACGGGATCGCGACAAATCCGGCAATAAAAGCCACGATCGCGATCAGCATGTAGCGTTTTTTATCAAACTTATCGGCAAGAATGCCAAACCCCAGGCTGAACACCACGCCAATAGTCAGCGCAATCGTCAGGGCATAACCAATATTCTCGACGCTCATGCTATAGACGCGCGTGAGATAAATGGTCATAAACGGCAGCGTTGCCCCCCGACCGATTGTTAACAACAATGACGATGCCAGCAGCGCTGCGGTTGAGCGCCTGAGAGATGGTTTCATATTCCTGCCCGACAATTGCTTATGCTTTTTATGTTGTGTTCTAAAAGGAGTATCACGACATAAGGGGCTTGTATAGCACCCAATTTATCCGTAAGTGCTTCGCCTGACTGCCAGAATTAATGATCTTCTCGCAGCGTGCTTTTTTCTGTTACCTTGAAGTGTTAACAAATAATTAATAATTCAGGGGCAGGGTATGACGCGTAAAGACGGGCTGCTGGCGTTGCTGGTGGTCGTAGTATGGGGGCTCAATTTTGTGGTCATCAAGCTGGGGTTGCACAACATGCCCCCGCTGATGCTGGCCGGTTTACGTTTCATGCTGGTGGCGTTCCCGGCGCTTTTTTTCGTCGCCCGTCCTAAAATCCCGTTGAAACTGCTGCTGGGCTATGGCCTGACCATCAGCTTTGGCCAGTTCGCTTTTCTCTTCTGTGCCATCAAGTTCGGAATGCCGGCCGGTCTTGCCTCGCTGGTGTTACAGGCGCAGGCGTTCTTTACCATTATCCTCGGCGCGTTTGTGTTTGGTGAGCGCCTGCAGGGCAAACAGCTGGCGGGGATCACGCTCGCGGTGTTTGGCGTGCTGGTACTGATTGAGGCCAGTCTGAACGGTCAGGATGTGGCGCTGCTCGGCTTTATGCTGACGCTGGCGGCGGGGCTGAGCTGGGCCTGCGGGAATATCTTCAACAAATTGATCATGCAGCATGAGGCGCGCCCGGCGGTTATGTCGCTGGTGGTCTGGAGTGCGCTGATCCCGATAATCCCGTTTCTGGCGGCGTCGTTTATTCTGGATGGTCCGAATGTGATGCTGAACAGCCTGGTTGAAATCGATCTCACCACGATTTTGTCGCTACTCTACCTGGCGTTTGTGGCCACCATTATCGGCTATGGGATCTGGGGGTCACTGCTTGGCAAGTATGAAACCTGGCGCGTCGCACCGCTGTCGCTGCTGGTTCCGGTGGTGGGGCTTGCCAGTGCGGCACTCTTACTGAATGAAACGCTGAGCGCGCTGCAGCTGCTTGGCGCTGTGCTGATCATGGCCGGGTTGTATATTAATGTCTTTGGTTTGCGCGTGCGTCGGGCGACGCGGGTCAGTGGAAAGGCATAAAAAAGCCCCGCATCTGCGGGGCAAAACGAATCAGAGGCCGTGCTAATTGTAATAAGGCACGCCTAATTCGTCGGACTTGTCGCTACCTGCACCCATGTGGTTGAAATCGTAGGGTGACCGGTCATGTGCTGACGGCAAAATCATCGTATCAGGATTATTTTGCTGCGTTGCACGAGGGGTTTGCTCCGCGAAGGTCTGGCTGGAGAATAGCACCAGCAAGGCGAGGGCGGCGGAGGCGATAGCTTTCATGATTTCCTCGGTTACGTCTTTAAAGGCGATGATTAACTACAATGTTTTAACGGATACAGGTATCGGGATTCGCCCGGCACGCTGGTAATTCGGTACTTATGAGGTGGCACGTCAAAGTAGTTCTTGAACGTACGCGTCAGGGTTTGTTGCGATTCAAATCCGTAACGCTCCGCCAGATAAAGGATCGGCTCATTGCTTTCTTTCAGTTTCTGGGCAATTTCTGTCAGCTTGCGGCTGCGAATATATTGACCTAATGAATGGCCGGTCTCTTTTTTGAACATCCGTTGCAGGTGCCATTTGGAGTAACCTGAACGCTCGGACACTTTTTCAAGGGAGAGCGGCGATTCCAGGTTATCTTCGATCCAGTCCAAAATGCTATGAATGGTAATAGCGTCAGTATTGCGTCTGGACATCGTCATACCTCTTATTCTGATTACGGCAGTATTTTCTTAAGCAAAAGCTCAAGGGTTGCCACTTCATCTGCCGTTAAGTTTTTTGTGAGTTCCTGATGTAATTTTTGTCCTACTAATTGATGACATTGTTCGCACATCGCTGCGCCATCCTCGGTGAGTTTCACCAGTACGCCGCGTTTGTCATTCGGGTTAGGGCTTCGTTCTATCCATCCTTTGCAGACGAGACGATCCAGCATGCGGGTTAGCGCACCCAGATCGACAGAGAGCACCTTTTTCAGCTCAACCGGCGTGATACACATTTCGCAGCGAATGGAACACAGCACTTTGAACTGTGTTGCGGTGATATCCAGCGGTGACAGGTAGTCATTGAGCAGGCGATCTTTTTTCTGATTGACCATATGAATAAGACGACCCAGTGGAATAATGTCGTTAAAGAGATCACTGGTGCTTTTCACAATGGTTGCCCTGGCAAGTAGTTTAGTCACGGCAGATATTATTGCTCAGGCAAGTATAAGTCAACTGAATGAATTAACCGATGCCACGAATTGCTAAAACGTTTCATGTACGTTTTTTGAGGTCTTTCAAATCAAATAGATAACCGGGAGTAATTGTTCACGGAGGAAAATAATCGTTACGTTGAGCAGATGGCTGAACGTCACACTTTCCCCCTATAATTGCTGTGTTAAATATGAATAAGGACAACAACGCACTATGTTGGATTTGATTAAAGCAATTGGTCTTGGGCTGGTGGTATTGCTGCCGTTGGCCAACCCGTTAACGACGGTTGCGCTCTTCCTCGGGCTCGCGGGGAACATGAACAGCGCCGAGCGTAATCATCAGTCGATGATGGCCTCCGTGTATGTATTCGCCATCATGATGGTGGCTTACTACGCCGGACAACTGGTGATGAACACCTTCGGGATTTCTATCCCTGGCCTGCGTATCGCCGGGGGGCTGATTGTGGCCTTTATCGGTTTCCGTATGCTGTTCCCGGCACAAAAAGCGCATGAGTCACCGGAAGCGACCAGTAAATCGGAAGAGCTGGAAACCGAACCGAGTGCGAATATCGCCTTTGTACCAATTGCCATGCCGAGCACGGCGGGGCCGGGTACCATCGCGATGATCATCAGTTCCGCATCCACGGTGCGTGACAGCGCAACCTTCCCGGACTGGGTACTGACGGTTGCGCCACCGCTGATCTTTGCGATTATAGGGATTATCGTGTGGGTGTCACTGCGCAGTTCTGGCGCCATTATGCGCTGGGTAGGCAAGGGCGGTATCGAGGCGATTTCCCGTCTGATGGGCTTCTTACTGGTCTGTATGGGCGTGCAGTTTATTATTAACGGCGTGCTGGAGATTATTAAAACTTACCATTAATTTCATTGCCGGGTGGCGGCTTCGCCTCACCCGGCACAAACAAACGTCACCCGTGCTGCCTGTGTTCTTCAAGCGCCACCGGCCATTTACGGAAGATCAGCACTGACCAGATCAGCGCTACCAGCGCAGGGATGGCTCCCAGATAGCCGATCGCCGACATCGACACATGCAGGCTAATTTGATTTCCCACCAGCGCGCCCGCGCCAATTCCCAGATTAAAAATCCCCGAGAACAGTGACATGGCGACGTCCGTCGCATCGGGTGCCAGGGCCAGGACTTTCACCTGCATGCCCAGACCAATAATCATGATCGCCACCCCCCAGAACAGGCTGAGGATCGCCAGATGGTTTTCACTTCCCGCCGCGGGCATCAGTAACAGCAGGCAGGCCAGCAGCAGGCCAATGGCACTACTCACCAGAGTGGAGGCATGCTGGTTACCCAGCTTACCAAACAGAATGCTGCCAATAATGCCCGCTCCACCGAGGATCAACAGTAATACCGTGGCAAAGTTGGCGCTAAAGCCCGCCACAACCTGTACAAACGGCTCAATGTAGCTATACGCCGTGTAATGCGCTGTCACCACAATGACGGTAAGCAGGTAGATACTCAGTAACGCCGGGCGACGCATCAGCAGCGGCAGGCTTTTCAGCGAGCCAGAATGTTCGCTTGGCAGCGTCGGCAGCAGTTTGATCAGGCAAACCAGTGTGATCAGTGCCCCCATGCCGATGGCGAAGAAGGTGGTACGCCAGCCGAAGTATTGCCCTACGATTCGGCCAATAGGCAGACCCAATACCATCGCCAGCGCCGTACCGGTGGCAATCAGGCTCAGCGCCTGGGCTCGTTTACCGGCCGGTGCCAGCCGTATAGCCAGAGACGCAGTAATTGACCAGAACACAGCGTGGGCAAAGGCAATACCGACGCGGCTAATGACCAGCACGGTAAAGCTCCACGCCATAAACGACAAAACGTGACTGGCAATAAACAACGCAAACAGACCGATTAACAGCTTACGCCGCTCCATCTGGCTGGTCATGAGCATAAACGGCAGGGACATCAGCGCCACCACCCAGGCGTAGATGGTCAACATAATGCCCACCTGCGCCGTTTCCATCTGGAAACTTTCCGCGATATCAGACAACAGCCCAACCGGAACAAATTCTGTGGTGTTAAAAATAAATGCGGCAATAGCCAGCGTGACCACCCGTAGCCACGCAACTCTGCGGGAAACTGTGTTCGTTGTCATAGGGATGTCGGAGATTCGTTGCTGAAAAGAAGAGATGTCGATCTTAAAACGTTAAATGGTGAAAACTCAATCATTATGTGATGCAGATCTCAATATTTACCTTATGAAAGCGGTAGCCGGGAACGTCGTTTTCATTGAATATAAAAGAACAACATAATAAAAACAGGCGGTAAGACAATGCAGGAGATTGATTTTTATCTGGTTGATGCCTTCAGTGACAAAACCTTTGGCGGCAATCCGGCAGCGGTTTGCCCGTTGAAGACATGGTTACCCGATGAGACCTTGCTGAGAATGGCGCAAGAGCATAATCAGTCGGAGACGGCTTTTTTCGTCTGCAGTAAAGGGGGGATTGAGCTACGCTGGTTTACCACCCTTACGGAAGTGAATCTCTGTGGTCACGCCACGCTGGCGGCGGCGTATGTCCTGTTTACCGAACTGGATTATCCCGACTCGCGGATCCACTTTGATACCGCATCTGGCCGCCTGACGGTAAGCCGCGAAGGTGACTGGATGACACTGGATTTCCCGGCATGCCCAACTCATGAAGAGACGCCCCCGCCGGAGATGCTCTCGGCCCTGGGCATCAGCCGCTACGTAGAAGCCCGTAAAGGCCGGGCCTGGCTCATCATGCTGGACGATCGCCAGCAGGTCGAAGCGCTCGCGCCAGACATCTCCGCGATGACGCCAGGCGAACATAAAGTGACGGTAACGGCACGGGGAGACGGTGAATATGATTTTGTCAGCCGCTTCTTCTCGCCGGGGGTGTCCGTCCCGGAAGATCCGGTTACTGGCTCTGCACATACGATGCTCATTCCTTACTGGAGTGAAAAACTGCGTAAAACGACGATGCTTGCTCGTCAGGTTTCCGCACGCGGCGGGGATGTCCGCTGCGAGTTGAAAGACTCACGTGTGCTGATGAGCGGCCAGGCAGCACTTTATTTAAAAGGCACAGTTTTTCTGCGCTGAATACCCATAACAAGAGAGGAAGAGACAATGCAGGAAATTGAATTTTATCTGGTGGATGCCTTTAGTGACAAAACGTTTGGCGGCAATGCGGCAGCAGTGTGTCCTCTGGAAGAGTGGTTGCCGGACGAGACGCTGCTCAAAATGGCGCAGCAGCATAACCAGTCTGAGACAGCTTTTTTTGTACGAACCGACGACGGGTTTGAGCTGCGCTGGTTTACCACGCTGGATGAAATTAACCTGTGCGGCCATGCCACGCTGGCGGCATCACACGTTATTTTCGAATACCTTGATTACCCTCATACCGAAATCACCTTCACCACGCGCTTTGTCGGCGAACTGACGGTAAAACGCAGCGGCGACTGGCTGACCCTGAATTTCCCTGCGTGGTCAACGGAGGGGGTCGATAACCCACCTGCGGTGCTGTTTGGCGCGCTGGGCATCACAGAGGCGAAAGAGGTGCGCGTTGGTCGAGATTACATGGTGGTGCTGGAGAGCCAGCAGGCGGTGGAAGCACTAACGCCGGACATCGCGGCGATGCTCCCGCTGGATAAAATGGTTTGCGTGACGGCGCCGGGTGATGAGTACGATTTCGTCAGTCGCTTCTTCTGCCCGGGTGAAGGGGTGCCGGAAGATCCGGTCACAGGATCCGCCCACAGCATGCTGATCCCATACTGGAGCGAGAAGTTGGGTAAAACCTCACTGAATGCCCGCCAGGTGTCGTATCGCGGCGGGGATCTGCGCTGCGAACTGAAGGGTGACCGGGTGTTAATTGGCGGCCAGGCGACCTTGTATCTGAAAGGGCGTATCTATTTACGCTAAGAGTGGATCGCTATAAGTTAATACTATGAAGCACCATGGCAGGGCTGCGCTATGTTGAAGTTTAGTCTCACAAAAAAAGCAAGGAGCCTGCCATGTATTCCATTACCTCTGAGTCTGCCCGTCACCCGGATATCCTCAAACTGATTGCGGCGCTTGACCGCTATCAGAGCGAACTCTATCCCGCCGAAAGTAACCATCTGCTTGATCTGACTGCGCTACCAGAGTCATCGTTAATTTTGATGATCATTCGCGACCAGCAGCTCCAGGCTGTCGGGTGTGGAGCGGTCGTTCTCAACGGTGACGAAACGGGGGAGATGAAGCGGGTCTATATCGACCCGGCCCATCGGGGCCAACATCTTGGAGAGACGCTGCTGGCCGCACTGGAGGACGAAGCCCTCAGCCGACATTGCCACACGGTACGGCTGGAGACGGGCATCAAACAGCGCGCTGCGGTTCGGCTTTACGAACAGTGCGGGTACGAAATGCGCCCGGCGTTTGCGCCGTACGTTGACGATCCCCTCAGCCTGTTTATGGAGAAGGCACTGGTTGTGGACGTTCGTTTAGCTGCGCTATAAAGGCCTCCAGCTGGCGAGTCATTGCCCCGCGGCGCCACACCAGCCAGGTGGTCAGCCAGCGCCAGTTTTCCGCCAGCGGCCACGCCTCAACCTGATGATGCCCCGGCATGCTTTCCAGCATTGAACGGGGCATCAGCGCAATACCCGCACCCGCGATAACACAGGCGAGCATACCGTGATAGGACTCCATCTCGTGAATGCGCCCGGGCGTGGCTCTGTCCGCATGAAACCAGCTTTCCAGGTGTCGACGGTACGAACAGTTCGCGCGAAAAGCGTAGACGTCGCTACCGCTCACCTGCGTGGCACGTTTGACCTCCGCATGTCCGGCGGGGGTGACCAGCATCATTTCTTCGCGGTAGACGGACATTCCCTCCAGTTCCGGGTGCGAAAGTGGCCCGTCGACAAAGGCGGCGCTTAAGGTTCCCTCGAGTACGCCATCAATCATCGTCCCGGATGGCCCGGTAGAAAGGGCAAACTGGATACGCGGGTAGCGCTGGTTAAACTGCGCCAGCGTCTCAGGGATGCGTACCGCAGCGGTACTTTCCAGCGCCCCGAGGGCAAATAACCCCTGGGGTTCATCTCCCGCGACGACCATGCGCGCTTCATCCACCAGCGCCAGGATCTGCTTGCTGTAGCGCAGGAAGTTATGCCCGGCAGGGGATAAACGCAAACGCTGGTTCTCACGAATAAACAACTCAACGCCAAGGTCAGCTTCCAGCTGGCGGATGCGGGTCGTCAGGTTAGACGGCACGCGATGCACCTTCTGCGCCGCCTGGGTGATACTGCCCGTCTGTGCGACGGCGTTAAACATTTCAAGCTGGGTTAAATCCATAGCATTCTCGATTCGTGAATAAGGTGGTTAGTATTATTCATTTTTAAGAAATAGCAGAGTGGGCCACAATTAATCAACCGTTTTAACGTGGAGAACATCATGACTTATTCACCTGCAACACATGCCCTCTCTGTGAACCCGACGACGGGGGAAACGCTCGCAGCCTGGCCGTGGGCAACCCAGGAGGAGGTTGAACACGCGATTTCACTGTCTGACGCGGGTTTTCGTCAGTGGCGACGCGAAAGCGTTTCACACCGTGCGCAGAAACTACGCGATCTCGGCGCAGCGCTGCGCAACCGTGCGGAAGAGATGGCGCAGACGATCTCCCGGGAAATGGGAAAACCCATTCTGCAGGCGCGGGCGGAAGTGGCAAAATCCGCCGGTCTGTGCGACTGGTATGCTGAGCATGGCCCGGCGATGCTGCACGCGGAGCCCACGCTGGTGGAAAACCAGAAGGCGGTGATTGAGTACCGACCAATGGGACCGGTTCTCGCGGTGATGCCGTGGAACTTCCCGCTCTGGCAGGTGCTGCGCGGTGCGGTACCGATCCTGCTCGCCGGGAACAGCTATCTGCTTAAGCATGCGCCAAACGTCCTCGGTTCAGCCGATCTTATTGCGCAGATTTTTGCAGACGCAGGGTTTCCTGAAGGCGTTTTTGGTTGGGTGAATGCCACTAATGATGGCGTGAGCCAGGTGATTAACGATCGTCGTATCGCGGCAATTACCGTAACCGGCAGCGTGCGTGCCGGTGCGGCGATTGGCGCCCAGGCCGGGGCGGCGCTGAAAAAATGCGTGCTTGAGCTGGGTGGTTCCGATCCGTTTATTGTTCTCAACGATGCCGACCTCGATCTTGCCGTGAAGGCGGCGGTAGCGGGTCGCTACCAGAACACTGGACAAGTGTGTGCAGCAGCAAAACGCTTCATTGTGGAAGAGGGTATTGCGGATACCTTTACTCAACGTTTTGTCGATGCGGTTTCTGCGCTGAAGATGGGTGCTCCGGATCGGGAAGAGAACTATATTGGCCCGATGGCGCGTTTTGACCTGCGCGATGAACTGCATCAGCAGGTGCAGGCCACGCTGGCTGAAGGGGCAACGTTGCTGCTGGGCGGGGAGAAAATCAGCGGTGAGGGCAATTATTATGCCCCGACCGTATTCGGCAATGTGACGCCTGAGATGACGGCCTTCCGCCAGGAGCTGTTTGGTCCGGTTGCGGCCATTACGGTTGCGAAAGACGCGGAGCACGCTCTGACGCTTGCCAATGACAGCGACTTTGGTCTGTCAGCAACCGTCTTTACCGCTGACGCAGCGCTTGCGGATAAATTCTCGCGCGAGCTGGAGTGCGGCGGCGTGTTTATCAACGGCTATAGCGCCAGCGACGCGCGCGTGGCCTTTGGTGGCGTGAAGAAGAGTGGATTTGGCCGCGAGCTTTCCCACTTTGGGCTGCACGAGTTCTGCAACGTGCAGACGGTGTGGAAGGATCGCGTGTAATTTATTCGGCCCTCATCACGAGGGCCGTTGTCATTTCTTTGCAATGGTTCTGTCATTTTCATTTCGTAGACTCGCACGCGTCTAACGCATTGTTAATGAAGAAAATCATGAACCTAACGCAAATTTTCCGCCGTATTGCGCAGCGTGTTATCCCTCGTCACTTTGGCCTGCTGACGGGTATTTTTTGTATTATTGGCCTTTTCTCCGCGCTGCAGCTCTCCTCTTCATTTTTGCTTAACGCCTCACTGAACGAAGCCCAACGCAACGAGCAGCAAAATCTGCTGGCGTATCAGCAACAGAGTAAGCTGGATCTGGCCCGCGTTTCCCTGCTGGCAGCAAGCGATCTGCTTAACCGGTCCGGCGTCTGGTTTATGCAGGATAAAGAGACCGGCTCCGACGGAAGCTGGCATAGCCTGATGGATGACGCGCAAAAGGCGCTGACGGTTTCTCAGCAGGCATGGAAGGCCTGGCTGGCGCTCAATCCGCCGAAAGATGAAGCCCTGACGAACAGCTATCAGCTGTTCTACGGCGCGATCAAAGAGCAGGCGGAAGGTCTGGTCAAAACCAACACTATCGACGCGTTTTTTGCCGTACCGGCTCAGGCTTTTCAGACAGACTTTAACGACAATTACGCGCGCTACCAGCAAGCCAGCGAGCAGCAGGCTGTGCAGGGCCGCCAGACGTTGATGGCGCAGCTTTCCGGTCTGCAAACGTTGTTCCTGTTTGCTCCGGTTTTGTTACTCGCCATCGCTATTGCCGTCTGGTTCGGCATGTCCCGATGGGTGATTACGCCGTTGCGTCGGTTGATTGCGCATATCACCCGACTGGCTGCGGGAGATCTCTCCGGCACCCCGCCCGGTGTCATGCGTTTCAACCGGGAAATAGGGCAGCTCAGCGACAGTATTGCCACCATGCAGCAGGGTTTGCAGCAGCTGGTGTCTGAGGTCAGCAATGCGACCACCTCTATGGTTGAGAACGTTGGTGCCCTGGCACAGGGCAACCAGAAGCTGTATCAGCAGTCGGCACGTCAGGCGAAAGAGCTTGAGGACGTGACGGCGCATATTGCGGCACTGGAAACGCATGTAGAAGGGAACACCGGTTACGCCAGACTCGCCAGCTCGCGGGCTGATGAAGCGCGCCAGGCGGTAGTTGGCGGAGATCGGATGATGTCTGCCGTTAATGCCTCTATGCAGGCGATCGTCGACCGATCCTCAGAGATGCGCGGGATCGTGGCAATGATCGACAGCGTGGCGTTTCAGACTAATATCCTGGCGCTGAATGCCGCCATCGAGGCTGCCCATGCCGGGAACCAGGGGCGGGGGTTCGCCGTTGTCGCCAGGGAAGTCGGACTGCTGGCCAGAAAGAGTAGCCACTCGACCCAGACTATCCAGGAACTTATCAATCGCTCTTTGCAGGGTATTGAAGACGGTTCTCGCGCCGTTAACCTGATGGAGGAGAACTTGCAGCAGGTCACCGGTCTGGTGGGGAATTTAAGTAGTTTGCTGAATGAGATCTCAGCCGCCACGCTCAGTCAGGGAGAGAGTATTCATCGGATGACGAGCCAGCTGCAGGCGCTTAATCAGGTCTCCCGTCAGACGGATTTACTGGTCTCTGACGCCTCGGATTCCTCAGTACGGCTGCAAAAGCAATCCGATCTTTTATTGCAGGCGGTTTCGCGTTTTCGTCTTAGCGCCTGACGCAATACATTAGCCTCTGTTATACTCGCAGCCCGTTTTAGCCTGAGGGCAAGGAGCAAAGTGTGGCTGCGGTCATCCATAATGAGATGTTGGACGAGATTCTGGCGCAGGTTCGTCCGTTAATTGGAAAGGGGAAGGTTGCCGACTACATTCCGGCTCTTGCCTCGGTCAGCGGGAATAAACTTGGCATCGCTATCTGCACCCTGGACGGACAGCGATACCAGGCAGGCGATGCAACTGAACGTTTTTCCATTCAGTCCATTTCCAAAGTGCTGAGTCTGGTTGCAGCTATGCGCCAGTATGAAGGTGACGAGATCTGGCAGCGCGTGGGTAAAGATCCTTCCGGCCAGCCTTTTAACTCACTGCTGCAGCTTGAAATCGAACAGGGTAAACCGCGAAATCCCTTTATCAATGCCGGGGCGCTGGTGGTCTGCGACATGTTGCAAAGCCGCCTCAGCGCGCCGCGTCAGCGAATGCTTGAGATTGTTCGCCAGCTTTCAGGCGTAGACGATATCGCCTACGATCCGGTGGTGGCGCGCTCGGAATTTGAACACTCCGCCCGCAATGCCGCCATCGCCTGGCTGATGAAATCCTTCGGCAATTTCCATAATGACGTGGCGACTGTTCTGCAAAATTATTTCCATTACTGCGCCCTGAAAATGAGCTGCGTTGAGCTGGCTCAGACATTCCTGTTCCTGGCGCACCAGGGGCACGCTCCGCATCTTAACCAGCCGGTGGTTTCACCTCTGCAGGCGCGTCAGATTAATGCGCTGATGGCAACCAGCGGGATGTATCAAAACGCTGGCGAGTTTGCCTGGCGCGTCGGCCTCCCGGCAAAATCGGGCGTTGGCGGCGGTGTGGTGGCAATTGTGCCTCATGAAATGGCGATTGCCGTCTGGAGCCCGGAGCTGGATGAAACGGGGAATTCACTTGCCGGTGTGGCGGTTCTGGAAAAACTGACCCAGCGTCTTGGGCGTTCCGTGTACTGATGCCTGACCTTGACCCTCTCTTTTCCCGCCTGGCGCGATCGACTTTTCGTTCGCGCTTTCGCTTAGGCGATAAGGAAAGACAGTACTGCTGGGACAAAGGTGCCGAAACCATCGATCGGCATGCCGCTGACTTTGTAGAAAAGCGCCTTGCTCCGGCCTTGCCGGTAAATGATGGCAAACAGACACCGATGCGTGGTCACCCGGTGTTTATTGCCCAACATGCTACGGCCACCTGTTGTCGGGGTTGTCTGGCAAAATGGCATAACATTCCGCAGGGTGTTCAGCTTACGGCGCAGCAACAGCATTATATCGTCAGCGTGATCCACCACTGGCTGGTGCTCCAGATGAACACCTAAATTTGACGAGTTATGATCCCGTTGTAATTGTGTTATAGATGCATCCTAAGTTAGTCCCGACTATGCTGACGACCGCAGTAATTGCCATAAGCAACATATGGAATGATATTTAATGCGTTCTGCTCTTACCGCTTTCAGGCTGTTCCAACCCGATACGCCGCTGCGAAATGCGTTGGCGATTTTTATTCTCACCACCTTATTCTATTTTGTGGGGGCGGAATTACGGCTGATTGAGGCTTTGTCGCTGTTTTGGCCGCTGAATGGCGTCATGGCGGGGATCTTTGCCCGTTATGTCTATCTGAATCGCCTGCATTATTACGCGGTGTCGTATGTTGCTATGCTGACGTACGACGCAGTGACGACCAACTGGGGAATGGCCTCAGTGGTGATTAATCTGTCTAATATGATCTTTATCGTTGTTGTCGCCGTGCTGGTTCAGCGCGACAGACGGTTAATGAAGAAAACCCCAGACCCGCTCAACGCGTTACGTCTGTTTAACTACTGCCTGATTGCCGCGCTGCTTTGTGCGTTGCTCGGTGCGGTGGGGTCAGTGGGGATTGATAGTCACACCTTCTGGCCGCTGTTTGCCGACTGGTTTAGCGAACAATTCTCAACCGGCGTGCTTGTTGTGCCTTGTATGCTCACGTTACGTATGCCCCTGCGTGAATTCAGGTTACGTCTTGAACAGCTCTTGCCGGTGATTGCCTTGATCGTCTCGGTGGTTGCATCGGTGGTGATTGGCGGGGCGGGGAGTCTCTCATTTCCTCTTCCTGCGCTTATCTGGTGTGCGGTTCGCTACTCATTGCCTGCGACCTGTCTGCTGACGTTTATCACGGGCGCGACTGAAATCATTCTGGTCGCCAACTCGATTATTAATATTGCCGTGGCGACGCCGTTTACGACGCCGATGATGTTTTCAGCCCGTCTGGGGATCGCCACAATGGCAATCTGCCCGGTGATGGTATCCGTCAGCATGGCAGCGATTAATTCCCTGATTCGCCAGGTTTCTCTCAGGGCGGATTACGACTTTTTAACGCAGGTTTACTCGCGTTCCGGCCTTTATGAGGCGTTAAAGCGTGAAGAAACGCACCGCCATTCACGTTTTCTGACCGTCATGCTGCTGGATATTGATTACTTCAAAAGCATTAATGATAACTACGGCCATGAGTGCGGTGATCGTGTGCTCGCGTCGTTCGCCCAGCAGGTTCAGGAGGTCGTTGGTGAAGATGGGATGGTGGCGCGAATGGGCGGAGAAGAGTTCGCGGTGGTGGTAAATTCTGGCGACGCACAGAATGGTTTTGAACTGGCTGAGCGTATCCGGTCCACTGTTTCCAGTCACCCTTTTACATGGCGTCAGCAAGCGCTCCATCTGACGGTCAGTATTGGCCTGGGGAGTGGCAAGGCTGAGTCATGGCAGTTGACTGAGGTCTTCAACAAACTGATGGCCGAAGCGGACGATCATCTCTATCGTTCAAAAAAAGCGGGTCGAAATCGTACCAGCGCACGGGTGTCGGACGAGCAAATTGCCGCGACCTCCGGGAGTGAAACATAGCTGCGTTAATCGTCATAAGGCATTGACGTGAATAGTAAGCGACTTAGCAGGATGTTAGAACACTGACAATGTCCCTGTTTAAGCTACGCTTTGAGTAACGCTTTACGTCAGGAGACATTATGAAAGCACCTGCAATCCCTGAAAATGAAACGGAACGTCTTAACTCACTGCGTGAGTCTGGTTTGCTCGAGATTGACAGTTCCCCATCGTTTGACCGCTTAACACGACTGGCAAAGCGATTCTTCCAGGTGCCGCTTGCGATGGTCAATCTTATTGATGAACATGCCCTGATCGTTAAATCAGCCGATGGGCAGGCACCCGGCAGTGTGCCACGTAACATCTCATTTTGTGGCCATACGATCCTTACCGAAGCGCCGCTGGTGGTGGGAGATATGCTACAGGACGATCGTTTTGCTGATAATCCGCTGGTGGCAGGCGAACCCGGTGTTCGTTTCTACGCGGGCTTCCCGCTGCGCCTGCGCGATGGCGCAAGCGTAGGTTCGCTGTGCCTGATTGATTACGCTCCCCGGGAGTTTTCTGACGCCGACCTTGCTGTCCTGGGAGACCTTGGCGCACTGGCGGAAGATGAATTTGCTGCCATCAGCGCGGCGACCACGGATGAATTAACCGGGCTATTCAACCGTCGGGGCTTTAATCAACTCGTGCGTTTCACGCTTTCCGTTGCCCGGCGCCGGGCCGAGCCGCTGACGCTCGGCTGGCTGGATTTGGATCGCTTTAAGGAAATTAACGATCGCTTCGGGCATGAAGAGGGGGATAAGGCGCTGAAAGCCATGGCGCAACTGATGCGTGCTTCTTTCCGTGAAGCGGATCTGCTGGTTCGTTTTGGCGGGGACGAGTTCGCCGTGCTGTTTGCGGATACGGATGAGCAGGGCGCCTGGATTGCCATGCAGTATCTCGTCGAGCAGGTAGAAAACTATAACGCCCGCAAGTTACACCCCTGGTCGCTTCACTTCTCATGGGGGCTAAGTGAATTCGATCATAACGGCAACGACCTGCAGCAGTGGTTAAAAGATGCTGATGAAAAGATGTATGCCATGAAACAGCAGCGCCAGCGCGCCCGGTGACATAACAAAAGCCTATGTCCGAACCGTTTGCGTTAAGAAGATGTTAAATGCACAGTGAGTGTATTCAACGTAAGGAATAACAATGAATACCTCACTGCAAATCAAAAGCCTCACCCGCGAAGACATTCTCACCCATATTGATGCCCTGGCCGGGATCCTCGAAAACTGTGTCAACGGCGGCGCATCCGTCAGCTTTATGCTTCCCTTTAGTCTGGAGAAGGGCCGCTCTTTCTGGCGCGGTATTGCTGAAAGCGTAGGGCGCAATGAGCGCCTCGTGCTGGCCTGTGTCGACCCGCAGGACGGCATCATCGGAACGGTGCAGTTAATCACAGACCTGCCGGAAAACCAGCCGCATCGCGCCGATGTAGCGAAGCTGCTGGTTCATGAGAAAGCGCGTCGGAAAGGGGCCGCGATGGCGCTAATGGAAGCGCTTGAAGTTCAGGCCAGAGCCAGAGGCATTTCCGTGCTGGTGCTTGATACTTCCACAGGCAGCGGCGCCGAGACGTTTTACCAGCGCGCTGGCTGGCAAAAGGTCGGCGAGATCCCACGCTATGCTCTTATGCCGGATGGTGCCATGACGGCCACGTCCGTGTTCTACAAGTTCCTGTAATTATTTTGCACAACTGCACCGGGATTGATCAAAACAGGGTTTCTGGTCGTCAGGTTTTGATAGGTTATCGTACCAATCTTATCAGGCTGTATGACTAATTATAAAAGGAACCTAAAGTGGACACTCTCAACCGTCGTGATTTTCCCGGTGCGCAATATCCTGAACGTATCATTCAGTTTGGTGAAGGCAATTTCCTGCGTGCGTTCGTCGACTGGCAACTCGATTTGTTAAATGAACATACCGATCTTAACGCTGGTGTGGTTATCGTTCGTCCTATTCAAAGTGACTTCCCACCGTCGCTTAGCACCCAGGATGGCCTGTATACCACGATTATTCGTGGGCTGAATGCGCAGGGTGAGGCGGTGAGCGATGCCCGTCTTATCCGTTCCGTTAACCGGGAGATCAGCGTCTATAGCCAGTATGATGAGTTCCTGAAACTGGCTCACAACCCGGATATGCGCTTTGTTTTCTCGAATACCACCGAAGCCGGGATAAGTTATCACGCCGGTGACGGATTTGAAGATGCCCCCGCAGTGAGTTACCCGGCGAAGCTGACGCGACTGCTGTTTGAGCGTTTCAGTCACTTCAACGGCGCGCCAGACAAAGGCTGGATAATCATTCCCTGTGAATTGATTGACTACAACGGAGATGCACTTCGTGAACTGGTGTTGCGCTATGCGCAAGAGTGGGCGCTGCCTGCCGCTTTTATCCGCTGGCTGAACGAGGCCAACAGCTTCTGTTCGACGCTGGTCGACCGTATTGTGACCGGTTATCCGCGTGACGAAGTGGCCACGCTGGAAGCTGAGCTGGGTTATCACGATGGGTTCCTGGATACGGCTGAACATTTCTATTTATTTGTCATTCAGGGACCGGCTTCCCTTGCCCGTGAGCTTTGCCTGGATAAATACCCGCTAAATGTGCTGATTGTTGATGACATCAAGCCATACAAAGAGCGAAAAGTCGCGATTCTGAACGGTGCACACACGGCGCTGGTGCCGGTGGCATTTCAGGCAGGGCTGGATACGGTAGGTGAGGCGATGAATGATAGCGACGTTTGCGCCTTCGTCGAGAAAGCGATTTATCAGGAAATTATTCCTGTTCTGGATCTACCGCGTGATGAACTGGAATCTTTCGCCAGCGCGGTAACAGGTCGGTTCCGTAATCCTTACATCAGGCATCAGTTGCTCTCTATTGCGCTCAACGGCATGACCAAATATCGCACTCGTATACTGCCGCAGCTGCTGGCAGGGCAGAAAACGACAGGTAAATTACCTGCACGCCTGACATTTGCCTTAGCGGCACTGATGGCGTTCTATCGTGCAGAGCGTAACGGGGAACGCTATCCGGTGCAGGATGATGCACACTGGCTCGAACGTTATCAACAGCTGTGGGCGCAGCATCACGATAAGCAGATCAGTACCCGTGAGCTGGTGCAGGCGGTATTGAGCGTAAGTGAGCACTGGGAGCAGGATCTCACTCAGGTTCGTGGCCTCGTAGACCAGGTGACACTGGATCTTGATGCCATTTTGTTGAAAGGAATGCGCTCAGCGGTAAAACCGCTTTGCTAAGGACGTTACCCGGCTTCGGCCGGGTTTAATAACATCACCATTTAGTTACAACATACTATTATGCCTGTTTTAAAATTCAGATGCAGCACCGTGCGGTTAAAGCTAAACAGGTGTGAAAATTCAATGTTCCATTAACATGCTTGCAACCGTGTGGGGGATCACGTTTAATAACCACGCTCTTTTCTTTTCTGAAACTCACTATGATTGTTCGTCCTAAGCAGCACTGGCTGCAAATGATTTTTGTCTGGCATGGCTCAGTACTGCCTAAAATCTATACCCGACTGTTACTTAACTTCCTGTTATCTATCGCCGTGATCGTGATGCTACCGTGGTATACCTCTCTCGGCATCAAATTTACGGTTGCGCCATTTAGCATTCTCGGCGTGGCGATCGCTATCTTTTTAGGTTTCAGAAACAACGCCTGTTATTCGCGCTACGTTGAAGCTCGCCTGCTTTGGGGGCAACTGATGATAGCGGCCCGCTCTCTGTTTCGCGAGGTAAAAAACACCCTACCAGACGATAAGTATCTGGGTGAATTTGTCCGCCTGCAGATTGCCTTCGCCAACTGTTTACGCATGACCCTGCGCCGAGAAATGAACGCCGGTCAGTTGTCTCGCTATCTTGCCGCAGATGATTTAAAAAAAGTGATGGAAGCCAACTCGCCGGCGAACCGTATTTTGCTGATCATGGGAGAGTGGTTGGCTGTTCGACGTCGTAACGGACAACTATCAGACATTCTTTTCCACAGTCTGAATAACCGTCTGAACGACATGTCCATCGTTCTGTCTGGGTGTGAACGTATTGCGACGACCCCAGTGCCGTTTGCGTATACGTTAATTCTGCACCGTACGGTGTATCTGTTTTGCATCATGCTGCCGTTCGCGCTGGTTGTGGACCTGCATTACATGACGCCGTTTGTCTCTGCGCTGATTTCTTACACTTTCATCTCGCTGGATGCACTGGCGGAAGAACTGGAAGACCCGTTTGGTACAGAAAATAATGACCTGCCATTGGACGCCATCTGCAACATGATGGAACGCGATCTGCTGCAGATGAACGATGAAGAGACTATTCCTGACAGGCTGATGCCGGATAAACATTATCAGCTGACCTGACGGGCGTTCCACTCGTCGCGGGTGATCTCCCACAGCTCAGAATCCAGTATTCCGCTGACGTACGCTTTCTTTTCTGTCCTGATAAGCCGCATGCCGCTACTGTCCGAAATACGTCGGGAGCGGCTATTTGCAGCGGCTTTTGGCGCACGCAATACCGACTTGTTCAGTGTATTAAACCAATAATCCGTTGCTGCAATACTGGCCTCACGCATAAATCCCTGACCCTGAAACTCCGGAGCCAGCCAAAAACCACGGTTATTATCTTCGACATCGTAAAGGCAGATAATGCCCATCAGTTCATCGGGAACGTCGCGACGGCGGATGCTCCAGAACCAGGCAATTCCTTTTGCCATATCCGGCAGCGCCACATTATTGACATAGTTTTCCGCGCCGTTATCCGGGTAGGGCCAGGGTACAGAAGAGACCATATAGCGGACGATCTCCCAGCGCGGATAAAGCTTCTGTATCTGGACGGCATCTTCGGCAACCAACGGTTTTAGCAATAGGCGTTCTGTCGTGAGAGTCGGTATCGTCATCCGCGGATCTCCATATTTAAGCGTTATGCTTTTGTTTGGGTTCTGATATTTTCACTTCTATCACATTCTATTTGGTTGCGTTATAAGTAATTTACTACCAAAATTTTGCTTTGCATTCCGAACGGTTACAGTCAGATAGGTTGAGTTCAACTTATCCACACGCAAAAGGAGTATTGTATGGTTTTGCCTGGAATGAACCCTGAGAGAAATCTCCCCGGCTATGATTTTGCACGCATTGCAGGGCTTGGGGCTGCAGATTTTGATTTCAACGCGCTAGGTTCCGCTATGGACTGTAATCGCGAATTTGCTAAGGCCGGGATCATTTATTCTGACGGTGCTCAACGCTACCTGGTTCGATCTGGGCAACGTCATGCTAATGGGCAAAGTGGCATTGTAACCCATGTTATTGTAACTAAAGCAACATCCCAACCATCCGCTTCTATCGTAGGTAAATCCTTGACTGATGCAGTGACATCCACATCCATGGGAACTGAGCTAGCATCAACGGTACTTTCATGTGGTGCGATGATCATTACTGGAGGCGTGATGCTTGCGGGCACTGCAGCAACACCTATTACCGCAGGAGGCAGTGGCGTCTTAGTGGCTATTGGCTACGCTGGTACCATCGCCACTGGGTTGCAATGTGTTAATGGCCTTTATCGTATCTATGATTTGGTTGAAAACGGTGGCGGAAATGTTGCCTGGCTCGATACGCAAGAATGGTACGTAGCAACCTCTACATCACTGGATTTAATTTCGTTAGCAAGTGCCGGAGGTGCATTAAAAGAAGCGATTACCACCTGGCGTGCAATGAAATCCATATCTTCTTTGAAAGCCACTGAGTGGTTGAAAAACTATCCTCGTCAGGATCGCGCTCGTTTGACCGAATTGATAATTCGCGCACAAAACCCGGGTATAAGTAACAAAGAGATTAAAGCTCTTATTCGCGCAGGTCTTTATCCGAAACGCTTTCCTACCGGACCGGTTCAGATAGAACTCACTCGACAACTTGGACAAGTGGTCACAAGTGCCGCGGCTCTGGCTGGGAGTGCAGTGAGTGGAGTTGTTGCAGCGCCCAGTAACATACCACGGACCGGTAAATACATTATCGGTACCATCCAGTCGCTGGCGGTATTCTGATGAGGTTTCTGAGTTTTTTAACCGGACGGGTTTTCCTGGATCTTCTGCAGCATGGCAGAGAGATAGAGGAAGCTATTGCTCGTCGTGATCCTCGTTTGTTGAACTATTCCACTCCCGAGATGGAACAGTATTTTTCTCGTCCCCTTAGCGAGTTGCCGCGTCAAAATCCTTACCCGGTAGCCACGTTGTTCCCTCTGTTTTTAGTGGTGTTTGCGTTTAACCTTTTGCCTTTTCTCCATACTATGCAGGGGTTATCTCCATTAAATCATGCACTGAGCTTTTTCGTACCATCATTAATAATGACAGGCGCGCTCATTGTTATAAGCGCGCTTCTGGCACGAGGGGCAACGTCGGGATTGCAGGGGTTTATGACGCTGTTCATAGTTATGCTGGTACTAACCCTCGTTCAGACGCTATATCTTCTGCTTTCCCATGACGGAAGTCTTTGGCCACTAGTCATCGCATTCTCCGCACTGTTACTTTGTCGGGTAGTAATGAATAGCAGTGGTTTTGTGCTGTTTACGCTGTATTGTCGTACTCAGCGTCTTGCCAGGCTGGCACGTGAAATGCGGCTAAAAATCCGTTAAAGAGGTGATGTGACGTTACCGAAAACTAAGTCGGGTTTTGATAATGGCGAACTCTTTGTAATACGAGGAAATACATGGCTGTCACGGTAAGAGCTTTACGCGCAGATGATTATTCTCAATGGCGTCCCCTGTGGGATGGCTATACCCATTTTTATGACTGCTACCTTGAGGAATCTGTTACCGCATCGACATGGGAAAGGGCGTTATCAGATCGTTCACAGATGTTCTGCCGCGTAGTAGAGAAGAACGAAAAGGTCATCGGTTTTGCGATGTGCATTCTGCACGAAGGAACCTGGTCGACAGCGCCCATTTGTTACCTGGAAGATCTGTTTGTCGATGCCACCGAGCGCGGGGCGGGAGCCGGAAAGGCGCTCATTGATGCTCTGATAGAGGAAGGCAAACGGGAAGGGTGGTCAAAACTATACTGGGTCACCCGGGAGAACAATCAGGCGCGTAAACTCTATGATAAATATGGTGAAGCTGACGATTACGTCCGCTATCGCCTCTCCCTGTAAATCTGTAACGCCTGTGTTTGTATCACACTGTATCAGCGCCCGGGATACATACACAGGCTTGCAATAAACCCGCTTTCGCACATATCCGCTATACATTGAGGTGTTGTTATATCCCCGTGAAATGTACTCAACCGGAGATACCAACATGTTCAGCAAACTCGCGTACTCAACCCTCGCACTGACCGTTTCTCTTGGCACGGTGATGTCCTGTCAGGCCGAAGCCACCGGCACAAACTTCGCGTCAGCTTTTGATCATCCACTGCAAGTTAACGCCGGCGATCTGAATGTCGGTTATGTCGACATCGGCCCCAAAAATGGTCAACCGGTCATTTTATTACACGGCTGGCCTTACGATATTCACAGCTACGCCGAGGTAGCGCCTGCGCTGGCGGCCAAAGGCTACCGGGTGATTGTGCCTTCTCTACGCGGCTACGGCACCACGCGCTTCCTGTCTGCAAAAACGCCGCGCAACGGCCAGCCTTCGGCGATGGCGAAAGACATTGTTAACCTGATGGACGCTTTGAATATCAAACAGGCGGTGTTCGCGGGATACGACTGGGGTGCCCGTACGGCGGATATCGTTGCGGCGCTTTGGCCAGAGCGCGTTAAATCACTGGTGTCGGTGAGTGGATATCTCATCAGCAGCCAGCAGATTGGCAAACAACCGTTGCCGCCAAAAGCCGAACAGCAGTGGTGGTATCAGTTCTATTTCGCCACCGAGCGTGGTGCTGAAGGCTATGCCAAAAACACGCATGATTTCGCGCGCTTAATCTGGTCGCAGGCATCGCCTGACTGGAAATTTAGCGATGCAGCCTTTAACGCCAGCGCCAAATCCCTTGATAACCCGGATCACGTCGCAGTGACGCTCAGCAACTATCGCTGGCGTTTAGGGCTGGAAAAAGGGGAGCGTAAATACGACAGCTACGAGCAAAAACTGGCGACTTTGCCGAATATTACCGTCCCGACCATTACCATTGAAGGCGGAAATAACGGTGCGCCGCACCCGGCACCGCAGGCCTATGCAGGTAAATTTACCGGTAAATATGAGCACCGCACCTCCGGCGCAACCGTGGGGCACAACCCTCCTCAGGAAGATCCACAGGATTTCGTCAAGGCGGTTATCGACGCGGATAAGCTGTGATATGTGCTATTTTCAATACGTTACCCCTCAGTCAGGAGAGTTCGGTGGAGCATATTGATCATATCCTTGTCGTCGATGACGACAGGGATATTCGTGAACTGATTGTCGACTATCTCATTAAGTCCGGTTATCGCGCGACCGGTGCGGCAAACGGTAAAGAAATGCGTGCCGTGCTGGATAAACAGCATATCGACCTGGTAGTGCTGGATGTCATGATGCCCGGTGATGATGGACTCACCCTGTGTCGACAGCTTCGCAGCGGCAAACACAAAGATTTGCCCATCCTGATGCTGACGGCGCGCAGCGAAGAGACGGACAGGATCCTGGGACTGGAAATGGGGGCGGATGATTACGTTGTGAAGCCGTTTGTCGCCCGTGAGCTACTGGCACGTATCAAAGCAATTTTGCGGCGGTTTCGCACAATGCCGCCCAATTTACAGGTGACCGAGGCAGGACGACTGGTGATGTTTGGCGAATGGCAACTGGATACCGTCGCCCGCCACTTAATTGACCCGGAAGGGGTGATCGTGGCGCTCAGCGGGGCGGAGTATCGCCTGCTGCGCGTATTCCTCGACCATCCTCAACGTGTTCTCTCCCGGGATCAGTTACTCAACCTGACGCAAGGGCGAGACGCCGAACTGTTTGAACGTTCTATCGATTTGCTCGTAAGCCGGGTTCGCCAGCGTCTGAATGAAGATGCACGCACGCCTGCCTATATTAAAACCGTGCGCAGTGAAGGCTATGTTTTTACCATGCCCGTGACAATCAAAGAGGTTAATGAATGACGCTTTGGCCACGCTCACTGCTTGCCCGACTGCTGATCATTGTGCTTGCGGGTCTCTTGCTGGCCAACGCCCTGAGTATGACGCTGGTCATGGTTGAACGAATGCACAGTGCCCGCACGGTGATGCTCGGTAATCTGGAATACGATGTTGCAACCAGCGTGGCCATTTTAGACCGGTTACCCGCCAGTGAACGCGCGGCCTGGCTTCCGCGACTTGAACGGGGTAACTATCGTTATATCCTCGGTGCAGGTGAGCCTGGCGCCGCGCCGACGGATAAGCGTTCTCAGGATGCCATCCGAACGTTAAAAGAGACCCTCGCGGCTGACTATCCGCTCAGTTTTACCGCGGTTCCGGGTTCTGTTTCCCATATTCAGGCACATCTCACATTGCACGATGGCTCGCCGCTGACCATTGACCTGATCCCCCGAATGCCGCCGGTCGCAAGCTGGCTACCTGTTGTTCTCATCCTGCAACTTTTGCTCCTTGCTGCCTGCTCCTGGATCGCGGTGCGACAGGTGATACGGCCTTTTTCACAATTTACCCATGCGGTAGATACGCTGGATCCTTCGGCAAATGCTCCCATGAAAGAGAAGGGACCGGTTGAAGTACAACGAGCAGCGCATGCCTTCAATGCAATGCAGGCTCGCATCCAGTCCTATATCAAAGACCGCGCGCAGATCCTCGCCTCCATTTCTCACGATCTCCAGACTCCAATAACACGCATGAAACTGCGTGTCGAAATGGCTGAACAACCTGAGCTTCGCGACAAGCTATTAAATGACCTTGATAACATGTCGCGTCTGGTGCGGGAGGGGATTGCATATGCCCGTTCATCAGAATCACTGGAAGAGACGTCGCTGAAACTGGAGTTGAACGCGTGGGTGAATAGCATAGCGTGCGATTATCAGGACATCGGTAAAAACGTGCAGTTTCAGGCAAGCGAGGCTCGTTTACCCGTTGTTACGCGCCCGCAGGCGCTTCGTCGGGTGATGACTAATTTGCTGGATAACGCTCTGAAATTCGGCGAGCGTGCCGTCATCGCTATAGATGATTCGTCTACCGAAGAGGTGGTCATTCACATCATGGACGGTGGGCCGGGAATACCCGAGGCCGAGCTCGCGGCCGTGTTGCAGCCTTTTTATCGGGTTGAAACATCGCGCAACCGTGACACCGGCGGAACCGGGCTTGGTCTGGCTATTGCCGCGCAGCTCACCGCCCAACTCGAAGGAAAGCTGAAGCTGGAAAACCGTGCAGAGGGAGGGCTCGACGTCTCCATTGCACTGCCTCGACGCTAATTGTACGGCTTTGTATCTCTCAGGGAGACAGATACAGAGCCAGACAAAACCCCAGGTTTTACACATATCCTTAACACATCGGTACGATGAAATAGCCTCACTGCAGCGTTGCAGCATCTGTCATGTGAGGTCACTATGTTTCTGATAATCGCTTTTTTAGGTGGGATGATAAGCCTGCTCAGTCCATGTACGCTCCCGGTTATTCCGCTCCTGTTCGCCGGCTTTCAGGGGCAACGACGACATATTCTGGCGCTCTTTGCGGGGATGATCGTGATGTTCACCCTGGTGGCGATGGCCGTCACCGTCGCCAGCGAGTGGATTGCAGAGGCAACCATTATCGGGCGCTGGGTCGCGCTTGTCATTCTGGCTATCGCCGCACTGAGCTTAATCTCTCCGTCCTTTGCCCGGCGTATTGCGCAGCCTGCCGTCAGCGTGGGAAATGCCCTCAATACCCGAAGCGGGCAAACGCGCGGTATAGCATCGGCTTTTCTGGCCGGACTAGCCGTCGGGTTGCTCTGGTCTCCCTGTGCCGGGCCGGTTCTGGGCGCCATTTTCAGCATTAATATTGCGGGGAATTCAGCTATTGCGACAGGGGCTCTGCTGGCCGCCTATGGCAGCGGATGCGCGCTGATGCTGGGATTGCTTATTATCGGCGGGCGCAAACTGTTGGCACCGCTGAGAGCAAAGTCGGCGATGATGGAGAGATTACGCCAGGCTGCAGGGGGCGTGATGCTAGCGGCTGTGGCTTTGAATGCAACAGGCGTAACATCCATATTGAAAGGCGCTAACGGCGTTGCCGACTATCTGGAAACATCGTTGATGAATCTGGCAAAACCAGCAACCACACCGGTGAAGCTTCAGCCAGTCGTGATGGCGGAGCCCAGCAGTCAGTTACCTTCGTTAAGCGGTGGAACAGGGTGGATAAATGGTGACAGTGTCACGTCTGAATCACTGCGCGGTAAGGTAGTGCTGATCGATTTCTGGACATGGGACTGTATCAACTGCCAGCATACGCTCCCGCATGTGCGTGACTGGGCGACAAAATACCAGTCACAGGGTCTGGTGGTGATTGGGGTTCACACGCCCGAATACCCCTGGGAAAAACCGCTTTCCTCGGTAAAAAATGCGGTGAATAAGTGGCAGTTGCCCTATCGGGTTGTGACCGATAACAACTATCAAATCTGGAATGCTTTCGGCAACCAGTACTGGCCCGCACATTACTATTTTGATGCGAAAGGGCAGTTACGCTACACCTCTTTTGGCGAAGGCAACTATGAACAGCAAGAGAAGGTCATTCAACAGCTGCTCAAAGAAGCCCGGTCATAAGCCATCAGGGTTGACGTTTAGCAACAATAAACAGCCGTGGAAAAGCCAGCAGTATCTGCCCGTTTTCCTGGAGCGGATACTGCTCTACCAGTAGTTCATGGTAGCGTTTCAGAAAATGTTTCTGCTCGCTCTCATTCAGCTCCTGCAGCCAGGGGCGCAAACCGGTGGCGCTGACCCAGTCAATAATGGCCTGGTGAGAGCTCATTTTATGAAAATACGTTGTCCGCCAGATATCTACGTCACAACCGGCTTCTGACAAAATATCAAAATAGGCATGTACGCCGGGCAACGGTTCACGACCACGATCGGGGTAATCTTGCTCCAGCGCCACTTCACGCATCGCCACATGGGTGGGTTCGAGCCAGTTGTCAGGCATCTGGATCGCCAGCACGCCATTTAACATAAGCAAAGAGACAAGGTGAGGCAGGAGATCGTAATGGTCAGGGATCCATTGCAGCGATGCATTAGCGTAAATCAGACTCAGCGGCTGGCCGGGCTTATACTGGCGAATATCGGCTTCAACAAAATGGCAGTCAGGTAACGCCTTGCGTGCTTCTTCCAGCATCGCAGGTGAATTATCAACCCCAGTGATATGTGCCGAGGGCCAGCGATGCTTTAACAGGGCAGTACTGTTGCCTGGCCCGCAGCCCAGATCAACGATGGAGGAGACCTCATCCAGTGGAATTCTGGCGAGCAGTTCAGCGGCAGGACGCGTTCGTTCTGCACCATATTGCAGGTAAAGGGAAGGGTTCCAGTCAGCCATTGTCAGATCTCCGTTTTGCATGTTTTTGCAAGAATAGCACAGGCAGACACCTGCACAGTGGCAGGTGTCATGACTCAGGCAAATTACAAAATGCCTTTCAGTGCAACATGGTAAAGCAGCATGATGGTTTTCCCGTCGACAATCTTACCCGTTTCAATGCCCTGTAATGCTTCTTCCAGCGTCATTTCGAGTACATCGATATCTTCGCCCTCAGCCTTGATCCCGCCGCCTGAGCTGGTTTTGTCTTTCGGATGGTACTCGGCAAGGTAAAAATAGAGTTTTTCCGTGACGGATCCCGGGCTCATATACGCTTCAAAGATTTTCTGCACGCATGAAACGCTAAACCCAGTTTCTTCTTCCGCTTCTGCTTTAATGCGGCTCTCTGGATCCATGTTATCGAGCAACCCGGCAGCGGCTTCGATCAAATCGTCCTCGTGGCCGTTGATAAATACAGGAAAACGGAACTGGCGGGTCAGGATCACCGTCTTTTTCTCACGGTTGTAGAGCAGGATTGTCGCGCCGTTACCCCGGTCATAAACTTCACGGTTTTGCCGCTGCCATTCGCCATCACGGCGCTGCAGGTCAAAGGTATATTTTTTAAGGACATACCAGTTATTTGACAGCGTTTCACTGTCAATAATGCGTACATCTGCACGTTTTGATTGCACGATTGTTCCTCCTTACGTAGAGTAATCATCATAACCAGCATTATCGTGCAACTTCAAGATTAAACATGCAACACCAGGAATCCTAATGCTCACCAGTCAGCGAAAACAATTGATTATTGAAAAGCTCGAAGCCGAAGGGCAGGTTCAGTCGAAAGCGCTCAGCATTCTCTTCGATGTCTCTGAAGACACTATACGGCGCGATCTACGTGAGCTGGCGGCAGAAGGGCGTTTACAGCGCGTTCACGGTGGCGCGCTACCGTCATCTTCCGCTATTGCTCCGTTCGCAGAGCGTCAATTCGTTAAGATGGATGCGAAAAAAAAGGTGGCTCAAAAGGGTGCACAGCTCATCTCTTCGGGTCAGGTGGTGATCGTTGACGGTGGAACAACGACCGCCGAACTGATTACGTTTTTACCTCCTGACTTGCACATCACCGTGGTAACGCACAGCCCGAGTATCGCTCTGGGACTGGTTAATCATCCTTCTGTCGAGGTGATTCTGATAGGTGGCCGCCTGTATAAACACTCTATTGTTGCGGTCGGTGCGGGTGCCATTGAAGGTATCGAAAATATTCACGCAGATCTGTTCTTTATGGGAGTGACCGGCATCCACCCTGAGGCGGGACTGACGACCGGTGATTTTGAAGAAGCGTGCATCAAACGTGCATTTTCCGGCAGAGCCGCCGAGACGGTTGTCCTGGCCTCACCGGAAAAAATAAACACCGCATCATCGTTTGTGATTGGCGATGTGTCTCTGGCGAATACCATCGTTATCGATGGCAACACCGATGAGGACTGGATCCGTGCGATATCGGAAAAAGGGGTATCTATCATTGCGTAAGTGAAGGGCTGGACTATGCTAAAAAAGCGATCGGCCTTGATTTGGCTTTTTGAAAAATAACGATAATTCTCGCGTTTTCGGTGGCGAATATGAACAGGATTGTGCTCGCGCTTTTAACGTGTTTTCTCTTCTCTGTGCTTGTTAATTCCCATGCGGCGGAACCTCGACAGGAGCCCACTGAAAAGGAGCGCGCTCGCACGGTTTATATTTTCCATCAACCGATCGTCATGCTACAGGCAAAGTTCGGTCTTACCACGCCAGAAGAACGGGTGTTACGCATCCGCAATACGCTACGAAATTTCACTGAAGCTGATGTTCGCGAACCGCTAAAGATTGTGTCAGTAAATCGTTATAACCAGCCGGGACGGCTCATCGTGATGAACGGCAAACCGGTGATGCTACTGACAGCAGGCGATCTCGACGAGGGAGACGATCTTACGCTTGACCAGGCGGCGCAGCGCGTACTGGCGCGTATGGAAGCGCAACGCTCAGCCTTGAGCGATCAGTATAACAGCGGCTGGCTGGCGCTATCGGCGGTGAAGACCGTAGCGGGACTGCTGGCACTGGTGCTGTTCTGGTACGGCACATACCGTTCATGGCGCTGGATCAAACGTGTTTATCGCCGGCGTATTTTTGAGAATCGAAGCTGGATACCTCAGCGCTGGCGGCGGTTTATCGGTGCTATCGAAACGCGCCTGTATGCGTTGTTGATGATTTTACTGGGAATTGTCGCACTCTATGTCTGGCTGAGTTGGACCTTCAGCCTGTTCCCCTGGACGCGCGTCTGGGGAGAGTCTCTGGGAGAGTGGTCCGTACGCGTGGTACGCGATATCGCGCTGTCTATTGTCTCAGCGTTACCGGGCCTGTTGATTGTTCTGATCATCTTCCTTATTACCGCCTTCATTTTGAAGTTGTTAAAGATGGTACTCAATCAGGTGGAAGCAGGGCGTTTGCAACTGCCCGGTATCCATCCTGAAACAGTTGGTGCAACCCGCAAGCTGATTTCAGTCGTGGTGTGGCTCTTTGCGCTTTCGGCAGCTTATCCTTTTTTGCCCGGGGCCAATTCACTGGCTTTTAAAGGCATCAGTGTTTTCTTTGGCCTGATGCTCACGCTAGGCTCTGCCGGGGTGATGAACCATGCAATGAGTGGTCTGGTTTTGATTTACTCGCGTGCTCTCCGCAAAGGAGACATGATTCGGGTGGCAGATAACGAGGGGCTGGTAAGTGAAATTGGTATGCTTGCAACCAAAATTATCACCCGTGAAAACTACGTGGTTACCGTGCCGAACGCTGTCGTGGTAAGCGGTAAAATTACCAATTTGAGTGCGCAAAGTACAAACGGTGGCGTTAACCTGACTGTCGGCGTCACCATTGGTTACGACACGCCATGGCGTCAGGTGCATGCAATGTTGGAGTTGGCGGCCAAACGTGCCAAAGGAATCGATCTTTCACAGCCACCGTTGGTGCGACAGTTGAGTCTGATGGATTGGTACATTGCTTATGAATTACAGGTACGACTGCTGCCGGATTTGTCACTGGCAGATGGCCGTAACGAACTGCACAGCAATATTCAGGACGTCTTCAATGAATTTAACGTGCAGATCATGTCTCCGAACTTTGTATTGCAACCGGAAAACAGTGTGATGGTGCCAAAAGAGAACTGGTATAGCGCACCAGCGACGCCACCTGAAAACGGAAAATGATGAACAGCGTCTGGAAGGTACTTTCAGTGGGCTCAATGACCAGGGCAATGACAACAGATAATGTGTAGATTTTCCATGGATTCATATTAGTGCGCATAATGTATATTATGTTAAATTAAGTCTGTCGTTCATTTAGTTCATAACCGCCCGCAGACAACGACTAGTCATACACTTACCCAACCCTTCAACTATAGCAAGATGGCTTCTGGCTTTTTCACATTCCTGCTCCAGTCGTTTAAATACTTTTGTATTCATGCCCAGGGCGATTATAGAGAAGCCTGCTTTATAGCAGGCTTCTGCTTTTGAATTAGTCTTCAGTGGACTTGTTCGCCCTTCCCGATGGCTTTTTATGCCCATCATTGATGTTGTAACTGTCGGGTGTGCAGAAGCGCCCTTTTGGCATTTTCAGCTTATTATTTTCAAAATGTTTATACCAGCGCGAGGCTGTAGCCCAGATGGCTTCAGGAGTCGATGCACGAGTTTCCAGCCCTGGGGTGAGATCCATCCCCGCACCACTATATAAACTTTCCAGCATGCAGGCGGTAGGCAGCCCAATACCATCATTAATCGGCGTGGGAGTTCTTGCGACACCCCACGCAAAAGCCAGCCAACGGAGAATATGCTCAAGTGCGTCAATATAGTTGCGTCCCCTCTGAAAATGAGGAAGCGAATTCAGTACGTCTTCTTGAGCTTTTGGAAAAGCTATCAATGCGATATTTTTCCAGTGCTCAGAATCCTTAAAAATTGAGACCGGTGATTCCACAACGCCATTGCGCTCAGTGGCAAAAAAACCTCCCTGGGGTTGGAAAAGTGGAATATGCAGCACTTTCGATTTATCCACATTTTCAGCATTAGCGCACAGCAGCGCCGAGGTAGACCAATACGAAGGCAACATATCAAAGCGCAGCTGTGACTGGCCAGCACGAATTCGCCACGACAACGTATCCGTACCACCAAGCAGCAAAATGTATGACTGCGCCAAAGGCTCTTTACCTTTAAGCGCATTAAAGGCACGTAACAACCACTCAAGGTTGTTCTCATTATCGGCGCGTTTTTGCTCAACCAGTTTAGGGTTCTTTTCTGACCCTGGGGCATAATTCATGACCATTATTATTCTCCAGAAGCTAAGTATTAACGTTGATAATCGGATACGTTCTCGTAGAAACGGCAGGAGACGCTGGATAAGTAATGGGATAATAATTCACCGTCATATTTACCCCTGAACCTGAACGAGTAAATTCGATAATTGCGACGTGATTGCCTCTCATTCCGTAGAACTTTTCAAACGGGCTGAACTGATTTTTTTCACCAACATATTTCGGAGGGGTATCGGGATCGGAATGTCTTTTCCAGTCAGAATTTTTACCGAATAATCCCCCTACCGTGTGTTTGGCAATATTCGCCTGGTCAACTCCTGGCGTCACACACAAACTGGTCGGCGAGCAGATGACCTCCGTCAGAGTGGTCCTTTTCGTCCGGGTATGGTTAGCTTGAGCCACTCTGTTCCAGTGCACATCTCCCGTCAGGAAGATCACCTGTACACCACACTCACCAAGCTTATCAATTGATTCCATAAGTTTCGCAAACTGTGTTGTATAGTTCGCGAGCTCAGCATCTCCCATTTTGTTTAATAACCACCCCGTTGGTTCGCAAAACAAGGCCTGCCCTGTGGCAAGTACACCGATAAGCGGCTTACCGTTAATTTGGTGATCCAACAGATTATCCCGCCATTTCTCGACGGCCTTCCACGCGCTGTCAGGCATAAGTCCAGTCGGGCTGGTAAAGTTTTTCTGTCGATAGCTTCGCGTGTCCAGGAACAACATACTGAGTGGCTCAATTTCCAAAAACGTCCAGGGTTGTTGGGAAGCAGGAGCGCCTCCCAGTTGAAAATCCTGTAACAGCTCTCTTGCGACAACTTCCCAATGATTAATCCCATTTGCACCTGGCTCCGGCCCCGTCCCCTCTTTCCAGACTTGTTCCCAGGGATAGTTATTCCAGAATTCGTGATCATCAGGCAGACATAATGTCGGCGCTTTGGTTAACGCTTTCTGTAACCCCCTTTGCCCGGTGAAATCTGACAACCAGTTTCGACGGTACTTGGCGGCAATGTTTTTTCGGAGTTCCTCAGCAGAGTCCGGCATGTGAAAGAAAGGCGGTTGATCCAGATAAACCTGATCACCCGCAAAAAGCGTCATATCCGGACGTACCGGTATCTGTTGCACAAAATCACCCACTCCCACTGCATCGGTACCCGCGCAGTAACATGACATCAGCATAATTTTGAAGCTGTTACCCAAAAATGGCACTTTCGCAGGGAGCGACTTCACAGCCAGAAATCGCGATGTGCCATCTTGCGGGATGCTCACATTAAAGCAGTGCTCACTGTCATTTCCCTGGACACTGAACTCATAAATCCCCTGATAACTTAGCGGCCGCTTGTTCAGACAGTCATCATCACGAATCGGAGCCAGAGGCTGACTACTTATTTCCGGGCTAACCGCTTTTTCATTCAACGTAAAGTTCAATATCGGGGCTGTCTTATACCCAAAAACACCCACCCACAGCTGGATGACACCAACATTACCTAACAACGGTCGAACCATCAGATATGGCATTCCACACCTCGTTATGGCCAGAAGGCCCGGATGTAATTGTGAGGGGCGTGATCGGCGAGCCAACGCACCGGAACATGATTCAGGCGGTCGGCTTCATAGAGCGGAGCATAGATTTTACGCCCTGCCGCCCGATCGCTTTTCAGTGCGCTAGCGGTTGGGTTATGCAGAAGCTTTCCATTGCAATCAAGGTAGAGAGCATTTCCGGCATGCTCATAGCCCAGGAATGTCGGGGGGACGGTCGGCACCGCATCGCAGCAGTTGACCACCCGGATTACCTGCAAATGAGGCTGGCCCAGCAGGGAACTGACAAATGCATCGTCTCCGACTCTGGGGCAACCTATAGTTATTAACGTGTCCGGCTGTAACGCCATCGCCAGCAAAGTAGCTATTGCCCCACCTAGGCTGTGGCCACAAATCAGCAAATGGGTTCGCTTTGCTGTCATTTTCTTGAGCCAGTTTTCCGCCAGAGGCTGTAGGGCTTGGGCGCTTTTTTGAAATCCGGTATGTACTCGTCCATAGCGACAATATTCAGGCAATGTCTGAATATTGGTCAGAAAATCCTGGTAGTGATCAATCTGCGTTCCCCGAAAGGCAAGCACGCACAGGCCGCTGGCATGACAGGTGGCAAACCCGTAAGCATCACGAGCAACATCGTTCAACAGTTCGGGCGCGCCAAACCCCGCCGCTTTTAATATGCCCGTTAACTTCTCTTTTTCTCCAGCCCCCTTTTTTTCTGCCCTCAGATATGCCAGCCGTGATAATTCTGCTGCCAGCGCGATTTCATCTGGCCAGTCAGAATCACACAATAATGTTATATCTCGTTCAGGATGATAAAGTGATTGATTATCTGCACTATAAGCAACAGGCATATATTTTCCCTATCTGTTGATACAAACGTTTATGGTCTCACGCTACTGTCAGAAAGCTGCATTAATAATTATAAAAGCCATCATCCAGGCAACACACTGTCACTAAAGGAAAATCAGAACCCATATTTAAAGAAAGCAAGCGCCGATAATTATAAGGTTTTTTTTACTCCTCATCAGCAACGTATTCAGGATAATAAAAAACCAACAACTAGCTAAAATATTCTTGAGTGTAGTTTGAGTCTGCTATTTTCTCAACAATGCGACTCACAGAACGCACTGACTTTGCAAAGGCAGCGATAAACTGCTCGCTCTTCTGCCATCCATCACGGCCAGTATGACGGATTCATTACCTATCCACCTCGACATTACTCAAGCATCTGTTAAAACAATATTAGCTCCGCTTAACAGGTGGCTTCGACAAAATTATTCACCATGATAATGAAGTGCGATATTTTTTTTGTGTTTCACGCTTTTGTGCTATCGAACCCTGAACAAAAAAGAAAATACTTAAGCGTATTGTCCCTCGCACTTATCAGATTGCTGAGGAAACACTATGTTCAGCCCTCTGGAAGATAATATTGCCGTATTTATGACAACATTGCGGATACGCAAGCCATTTGATTTTTGCAACCATCTTGATCCCTACATGGATTCTGACGCGGACATTCAAAATGCAGGAAAGCAGCTGGAAGCGGCCATCAACAGCAGTGCAATCGCCGCTAGCATAATAGCACCAACCGCTATGGTGGCGACGTCGCTGGCAGAAGAAGTACTCCAGGGCATTGCTCACGGCATGCAACAAAATAAAGACGCCCCCAATATGTTTGTACACGACAGTTGGCTTCAAGGGCTGACGCCGCCGTACGGGATTAATCAGTATAAATTACATGCCAGCGACAGTGCTGAAATCAGCCTGCGCGTCAGCCCAATCATGAAGCAATCTAAGCAGAATGTAGTGACTATTGCACATATTGAGGTGAATAAATGAGCGAATTAACATTAGGAACCGCGCTCTCTGCCTTGATTTTATGCGGTGTGGCGGGGATGGTTGGACAAGGGATTCGGGCCGTTGTCGGGCTGAGAAAAGCAGGTTATCTGCAACTTGAAGCGGGCGACAGTAAGCAGAACTTCAGTGCCAGCTATTTAATGGTCACCCTGATGATCGGTTTTATTGCTGGCAGCCTTTCAGGGATAACAATGGGGTTGGACACATTTGCCGGAAAATTTCCTGCTGAATCGCTAATGGCCGTGGTAGCCGCAGGATATGCCGGTGTCGATTTTATTGAGGGGAGTTTTAATTCTCGCATCAAATCTGCCGTATCCCCCTATATCGGTCCTGATGCCAAAAAAGCCGATGGTGGGGGATCGGTTGGCAGTATTGGCACAGGTGATGACACCCCACCCACGCCCGTCAGCCCTGCCTCACCCAAGCCAGCACCTGAGGCAGCCCCTGCCTATACGACGCTTCCACAATCGCCGCTTGCCAGCGCCTTAAAACAGGTAAGCCCACGCCTGAATATCGATATCTGGGCTCCGGCGCTTGGCAACGCATTTAATCACTACGAGATCCATTCCGAACGACGCATTGCCGCCGCTGTCGGGCAATTTATGGTGGAAGCAGGGGCAACGTTTTCCGAGCTTGAGGAAAATCTGCGATACACCACGCTGAACCAGTTAATAAAGATTTTTGGCCGTCACTTCAAAGACGACCAGGAAGCCGAACAGTTCTTACGTCAGCCAATGAAACTGGCAAACCGTGTCTATGCCAACCGACTGGGCAATGGCGATGAAGCCTCGGGAGACGGTTACCGCTATCGCGGGCGAGGTTTGATCCAGTTGACGGGAAAATCGGAATATCAGGAGTTTGCCAGATTTATCAACATGCCCGTTGAGGAAGCTGCCGAATGGTGTACAAGCCCTGAAGGAGCAGCCGCTTCAGGCTGCTGGTATCTGAAAACCCGCAACTGCCTGCCGCTCGCCGACAACTGGGATTTGGTGAAGTTAACAGAGCGAGTCAATGGCAAAGCCAAAGTGATCCTCGAAGATCGAATCGCTTTCTCAAAGGCGATGCTGAAAGCCCTTTCATGAGAGGGGGGCGTCAGGGAAGACGCTCAATTAAAAACCACATAAGTTGAATCATGTTGATTGTTAACTTAATTCATGAACCAAGATGAACACCGGATTAACTATAGTGAAATTGTGCTATTCCGGATCATGACGTTATTTTTGGCTCCCCCGCAATTTTACCCAGACGAATCTGTTTCTTCTGAACTAAAATTGAGTAGTTGAACATATTCAACTGAGTAGGATTATCATATGGGCATTCATAATCGGCACAATTTACTGCTGTATTTACTGCTTATTCTACAATATATAATCTTTTCCTCTAATGCTTGGAGCGAAACCATCCCTGCCGATGAGACAGATGTACTCTTTGTAGGTTATGACAACAGTTCCCCTTTCTTTTTGGTTACGCAGGGTATTGCCCGCAAAGGCTCAGGTGATTTATTAAATATCGAGAACCCAGATAAGTTACCTGTTGAGCATGTCCGTGAAGACGGTTCCGGAGGTGCGTGGTTCACATTAGGTGGATTAAACCTTTACCATATTGACAGTAAAGGACAAACGATCAGGAGTGACTTAACTACTTTACCTGTAGAAAATCCTGTTATTGAAGTCATCGCCTCAGAAAATTCAGCTACTGCGATTCAGTTGTGCGGAAGCATAACAAAGACAGATGCCACCGGGAAAATAATTAAGAAAATTAATGTATTAGATGAGGGGGGATGTCAAAAAGTAGTTACTGCTGCCACCAGTACTGGTGAAAACACGTTATGGTTAAGCCTTAACGATGGGGAGATTTTTCAGGTAAACATCGATACCGGCGTAAAACTCAGTTCACAGTCACAGATTGATGCTGATGATTCTCCCATGACAATCACTGGTAGCGAGAATGGCACTGTAATAATGCAAACTGAAAAAGGTCTGCTTTTCTATGCGGCCTACCATGACGGTAGCATTAATATACAAAAAATGCCTTTTCCGCGAAAATTAGATTATGTGGCCAATCTATTTACTTTGGGAAGCCATGTAATTGTCGGATTTAAAAGCGGCGCTCTCGGGATTACAGACTCTTCGCAGATAAAAATTATTTCAAACCCGCAAAATATGCTAAGTGATAGTACAACTGGCACGTCTTTTTATGCTGCATTAATTAATGCTAAAAATAATTATGCCGTACTCGCAAACACTCGCGGGGAAATTTTCCAGTTATATAACAGCATTGTTAAAAAGATCGCCAGCGTGCAGTCACCAGTCATTGATGTAATACGTAGCACTGATGATGGCGCCTGGATAATATGTCAGGATCAGGTGTATAAAGTCTTCCGTGAAAATATCTTTGAAGTTCCTGATTTATCAGACTCATCTAATCCCGTCGTACGCCTTTTTGAGGACTCCCATGGATTGTGGGCCGCACATTTTTACGGGGGGGCATCATTTTATTCAGAACCAGCGCCAGAGTTAGTGGCAGCCCTGAATAGTCGAAAAATATCTAACGGTAGGTTTTCTGCAAGCATGCCATCCGTAAGCCCTCTTGTAGCCTTTGCTGTACTGAATGATGGTAGTAAACAAAGTATTGTGAATGCTCAGATTACAGATAAAGAACTAAAATTCAGTATCCCTCAGGATATGGATACTCCACAACTTACTGAATTACGGGCTTATTCATCAACGGGATTGCTCTTCCCCTGGCGCGAGCTATTACAGGCACCGTTAACATTGGAAATGGAAGACAGCGTAGTCTACACCATTGCCAAATATACCAAATATACGGCCGTAGCACTCGCTATTGCCGAGTCATTGCTGCTTATCATGCTATTCCTGCGTTACCGAACATCAGCCACTACCCGTGCTATCATCTGGCAAAATCCCATGCTACGGAAAATTTTAACATTGGGCATACTGGATTTACTTCTTAATGTTCCGGGTGTCACACGATTCCTGATAAAACCTGTCGTCCAGCAAATTCATAAAAAACGCGCAGCTGTTACATTTTATTTCAATGGGATTAATGCCGAAGCACTCCTGGACAATGGCTCCTGGTCTGAGTCAAAGAATATCGCCGAAATGCTCGAAAAACCTTCCGGCTACACATTACTTACTGGCGTGTCAGGCTCAGGTAAAAGCGTGTATGTGAAGAGTCTTGTGCATCGAATGCAATCTCCGGTGATAATGATTGGTGCCCGTCAATGTGAAGAAGGTGTTATCGCTGCTGTTTATGCCAGATTACCGGAGGAAGCATCGGACTTTAAAATCATCGAAAGAGCACTGGCAACCGGTGCACTTAGTATCATCATTGATGGCTATAATGAAGGCAGTCCTGTCGCGAGAATGCGGATCCAAGATTTTTGCCTGCGATACACCACAGCAAACGTCATTATAACGTCACAGCCAGGTATTGTTCCTGAGTTGCAGGATTGCAAACAGTTACGCATTACACCATTGACTATGGACAGTGCCGAGAAGTATTTAACGGAAGCATTACTCCACGATAAAATACAGACAACCTCGTTAGAAGAGATACGGAATATTATTCATGGCCTTCCTGCCAATTTTAAATTTGGTGAAGGATTGACGCCGTTCGATCTTGAAATTATCAAACAGCTATTTAAGCATAATGTTGCAGTGAGCAATGAAAATATTATATCTCAGTTTATGGAGAACATCTCACTACGTTATAAAGGTAAATTTTATCGAGAACTGCCACTCACCAGATTATCTGAACTGGCCTACAATGAGCGGAAAAACAATAGCTCATGTATTTCAGAGTCAGAATTTACAACGGATGAGCTTACGTTTTTTCGGGATGAGCGATTAATCATCACCGGAGGGGGAATAACAGGCAATATTTATGCATTCAGACATGAGCGGTTGCAGGACTGGTTTGTGGCAAATTTCTTCAGGGCAAGACAAGACCTCTGGAAAGAAGCTGCTGCCGTCCCAGTAATGGCACAGGCTTTTGTCATGCTGATTGCGCTCATACCTCGTGAGCGCTGGCAGATGGTCATTCATGTTGTCGCTGAAGTGGGGGCCGTGACGGGAGATCACACCATCATCGATCGGGTTATGATTCATCTTCATGTTATGGATGGTAAATATGTCTGAACTCCTACGGCCTCGGCTTTTTATTTGCGCGCTGGCTATACTGTCGACGATGGTTTTTGCTGAGAAAGGTTTAGTGTCCCCGAATAATGCTAATTACATATATACAGCAAACCTTGAACGGTACGTGCATTCAGTCCCTCTCGATTTGACCTATAATTCACGTTCGCTGCTGAGATCATCATTTGGTCTGGGCTGGTGCAGTGATATCGGCACTACACTTACTCTACAGGAAAATGGACTGGCAGTTAATATATGTGGCGGGGGAGTTAAAATAATACTCAAGTCTCCTTCACACGAATTTAAATACCGACAATTTATAGAGCATCATAAAGAAGAGTTTGAGTCAAATATAGCTGGATATAATGAACCATCCAGTGACCGCAGCCAACTTATTGCTGACTACCTTATCACTCAACATAATTATAATTGGTATGATGAATTCAATATCGAGCAGTATTCAAATGGGCCCAAAACCTTTCTGAGAAAATCCGGAAGTGGTGTGATTTCACAAATCGATTCTATAAGCTATAGATTTGACCGCTTCGGTAGGTTACTCAAAGAGAAACATACTCAGTTATCTGACGATATCTCAGTTTATTATTTTGGAGGTAGCATCATCGGAATGAAGCGAGGAAACACAAGGCCTGTCATTAACATAGATCAGGATCAATTTGGTTTTATTACCCAATTGTTTGCAAAGGGAAAAGCCGTTCAGATAGCTTACTGGCCCCCCCCCTCCACTGAAAATTACTCAACCCTATCAAAATTAGAAATGGCCGGCATTACCATCAGTTTTCAGTACTCGGACTTATTTAATATGATCCGCAAAACTGAAACGGGCGAGCCAACAGAGGAGATGAGTTATGATGAAAAAAATGACTGGGCGCTGACGCATAAATTTAGCAACGGTTGTAATTATAAAAACATATACACATTTGATACGCCGCATAGTGATATGCATTATTTCACAGAAGTTATAGAGTCATGTAAAGATTCAGGTAAGCAGAGTTATTATTTCGAATTCAGGTATGAAGCTCCTAAGTCCGATGCGTTATATACCATTGCACGCACAGGTCAGAGAACCATTTCTTACGAATCAGGCACAAACCTTTTTCAATATTATTCCGATGATAGTGTTACTGAGCAACGCATTCTGGTACCTGTAAGCGGAAACTTCATCACAACCACACCAAAGGGAGTTGTACAATATAAAACCGACCCCAGGTGTAACAGCGTCGCTGACAGAACATCCACGGATTTTCTGGCTATTCAATACACGAACAATTGCAAGCCGCTAAGAGTTAGATGGCAAAACCATGGGAATTACCTGTTCGGATATGAAGGGCATGACGAACTCTCAACCATTACAGATCTGAGTCGACATCAGTCATACCGGCTCATTCAGGGTGCCAACGGCCAAATCCATGCCGTAGAAAAAAAAGGAAGCTGGACAAGGCTGGTCGGAAATCAGTCAAATAATACGTCTGGTAAAGAAGATTTACAACGTCTCGTAGAGGTGTTAAAAGCGGTGAAAATGAATAGCATTGCCGGAATGGTCTTCCCCGAGAAAAATGATCCCTTCGCTGTCTGGTGTGAGTGCGACATTCCATTATTTCCACCGCAGCAATTACACTAGAGTGTTATCTCCGTATGGCCGCTTTGTAAGCAAACATCGCAGAGATCCTCTCTCGAAACTAGTATCAGCATGATGCCATATAGATAACGATAAGGTCGACAAACATCACCTTTTATCTGTTAGTTCATGAAGTCATCTATGTAGCCAGTAGAATTTTTAATTTAAATATTCATTTAAAACAAGATCATATTGATGATTATTTCTTATGAACTAAATTCTTGCACAACATAAGTTAAATGGAGTCTGCCGTTCATACAGACTACGATTAATCATACACTTACCTATCCCCCCAACTACCTGATTTTTCCTGGCGAACATTTTCATATTCACCTCTGTATATTATCGATGTAAACCCTGACATTCATGACAAAGATGTCATTAGCATGTCATGCAGCAAACAGAAGCCATTCGATATAATTAGTGCGACTTATCAGAAAGGCTGAATCACTTCATCAATACTCGGCGTCAGAGTATGCCAGGAAATGAATATCCAGCCCTCTCCCGGATAAATAAACACTGCCGAACCTGTTTCAGTTATGGAACTGAAAATATCGGTTGTACTTCCCCGGATATCACTAATTCAGAAATGGAGAGTTATCATGAAAAATATCGTATTAACATCTTTGCTGGGCTTTGGTTTAATTTCTTCGGCCTGGGCCACTGAAACCGTGGATATCCATGAGCGCGTCAACAATGCGCAAGCTCCTGCTCACCAGATGCAGTCTGCCGCGGCTCCTGTCAGGATCCAGGGTGTGGAAAGTCATCAGAAGACGATGGGAAATAACACTGTATCCATGACCGTCTCGTCAACGTCTTACGCAGCGATGGATGAGCATGAAAGAGCAGCGGTTGCCCATGAATTCATGAATAACGGTCAGTCCGGCCCACATGAGGCCATGGCCGAAGCGCACCGCCGCATGATCAATGCAGGCTGAATGCGATTGCATTCCCTGCTCTGTTTTGTACCCCTCACCTTCAGCCAACAGCGCTGACGGTGTACCGCCTTCGGACGGAAACAAGCCTGTCTGCCCGGCGGTTACCGGGCAGCAGCAGCCAAATATTAATCTTCGCTTGTCATGCACTCGACTTCAGTTCATTTGCGGGAACAGTATTGAAAGGCAGCGGCCCTAACTGCATCACGCTTCCCGCCTGTTCACCTAGCTGTTGCCACTGGCGTTTCATCGCACTCAGCCTCAGTGCCAGATACCCCTTTGAACTCTGCTGCAGGTCGGTCAGCGTTTGCTGGTAGCTATCAGCAACGGTCTGCCATCCGTTGACCAGCAGCTTAGCGGAATCAATGGCAGACTGAGAAAGTCTTTCACTGGCCGTCAACTGGTTATAAACCGTGTCAAAGACAGCCACCTCCAATTCAAGCCCGACGAGATTGGTCAACGTTGTGCTGTACTCTTTTTGCGCTTTGACAATATCGGCAGAGCTTATGGTCATCGCCAGCGTTCCGCCCGCGACCAGGGTAATACCCGCAGCCAGAAGCGTTTGTGTTGCCCCACCGGTTTCGATAATTGTTGTGGCCGCAATGACAATCATGCCGATCCCTATAATGTCGCTCACCGCTCCCGCCGAAATCTGCACAATATCTGCATCCATCTGTTTATTCAGATCGTTTAGCTTCTGCCGGAGTGCCGATATTTCCCCTTTATCACCGGTAATTTGCGTCTGCACGGTTTCTTTAGCCGCTTTAAATGTGCTCTGACTGCTGTTGATCCCATTCACATAAACCTGGACGTTATCGACAAACACCCCCGTGGAAGTGACGTTTTTCTGAGCAAGAGAAAGCAGCTGCTGGATGCCCTGCTGGATATAAGGAAGCTGGCTTTTATCCCCCATGTCATATTTTTGTGCCGCCGGAAGAAGTGCATCGACATAAGCCCCCACCTGATTCGAAAAATTACGCACATTCACCAGAGAAGAGATAGCCGCCGGATTAATCGAGGACAACCATTCCTGCGCCTGATCGCGCGCAATAGCCTGCTGTGCAGGAAGGTCAGGTAAAATATCTAAATGAATGTTGGGTTGACATAATACAGTGCTCGCATAAGTCTGTTGAGCAATCGAAGAAGCACCGATGCCCTGAATACGGCTTTGTTGAATAAATAAGATTTCGTGCGAACGACCCTGTAGCTGGCTGGATTTTCAGGCAATACGCACGCTTTCTGGCATCCCAGCCTTTGTCATCCTGTTCAACGCACGCACCATGGCCATAGCTTCCGCTACCTGACCATCGTAGTCACGCAGCGTCAGTGAATCTCCCAACAACTGCTTCATTCTGTACATTGCCGTTTCCGCTATCGAGCGACGGTTATATTCCGTTGTCCATTTCCACCGTGCATTGCTTCCGCTCAGCCGCTGATTAGCAACGGCACGGTTGCGGTCTGCGTACTCACCGGGCCAGTAACCTGCTCCTTTTCGGGGAGGAATAAGCGCGCTGATTTTTTTGCGGCGCAGTTCATCGTGACAGAGCCGGGTATCGTAAGCCCCGTCTGCCGCGGCTGCCCTGATTTTTCTGTGAGTCTGCCGGATAAGGCCCGGGAAGGCTTCTGAGTCCGTGACGTTATTCAGCGACAGGTCTGCACAGACAACTTCATGTGTGTTGCTGTCAACAGCAAGATGCAACTTTCGCCAGATACGACGGCGCTCTTTGCCGTGCTTTCTGACTTTCCATTCGCCTTCACCAAAGACCTTCAGCCCGGTGGAATCAATCACCAGGTGTGCGATTTCACCCCGGGTGGACGTTTTGAAACTGACATTAACCGACTTTGCCCGCTTACTGACACTGGTGTAATCCGGGCAGCGCAACGGAACGTTCATCAGGGCAAAAATGGAATCAATAAAACCCTGCGCAGCCCGCAGGGTCAGCCGGAATACGCGTTTAATCACCAGAACGGTGGTGATGGCGAGATCAGAATAGCGCTGGGGCCTTCCTCGTGATGAAGGCGTTGCCGACTCATACCAGGCCTGAATCGCCTCATCATCCAGCCAGAAAGTGAGGGAGCCACGGTTGATGAGAGCTTTGTTGTAGGTGGACCAGTTGGTGATTCTGAACTTTTGCTTTGCCACGGAATGGTCTGTGTTGTCGGGAGGATGCGTGATCTGATCCTTCAACTCAGCAAAAGTTCGATTTATTCAACAAAGCCCCTGAATACCTGTCATTAAGGCATTGGTTGATGATGATTCAGTATCATTTTTCGCAGCTGCAATGGCTTGCATGATCATAATGAAAACCTCAAAGTCGTTAATTGGTTTTTGGCTTACTGCAATTGCTCAACGGTGCGCATCACTTCCTGCCAGTTCGCCTGCACGGCATTAACGGAGACTATAAGAAAATCCGCAGTCACCTGTTGTTGAGTGACCTCCGACAGCTCGGCCGTCACGGTTTGCCAACCATATTGAAGAGATTGTGTCAGGCCACACAAAATAGCGGTTCCTTTGGTCAATGCGTTCAGTGCATCACTGGTGGCACCAAGTTGTCCTATTTCCTGATAAAGCATTCCCGTTTCCTGTTGCGCCTGAGCAATTGCCCGCTCCGTGCTTTGCACATAGCCTGTCAATTCCATAATCGCGGCGCCAATCCCAAGAGTAAAAATACCGATGATAATTTCCATCCTCTTTTTACTTTCAAGCTCAGCATTCAGCGCATTCAGCTGAGCGTTAAGAGCCTCTAACCTTGCCTGATCGGCAGCTAATAACTGTTGTGCCCTTTGCTGATCGGCTAGCAAGTTCCTTGAGTCCGTCGTAATGTCATTATTAAAGGAAATAATAACCTTATTGAAATCATTCAGAGAGGCGGATAGCGGCGCGCTGTCGGCGAGTAACTGCTTAATCTGCCCCTGAGCTTTTGTGAGATATTCCTGTCCGTCAGGACCATTTAATTCAGAACGGATGTTGGCAACCGTAGAATCCAGCTCACCTCCAAACTTGATAACCTCGGAATACAACGAATCCATTTTGACCACAATGTCAGACAGATAATAATTTGCATGATTGCGGACGGAAAAGATATTTTCATTCAGATCGGAGATCTGCGGATCGTTAATGGGCGGAAGCTGTTCTAATTGTTGTGCGACCTGCATCATCTGTTGACGCACATTTTGTTGAGCCGTTAATGCCTGAGTAAAGCTGACTTTCAATGCTGGCATACTCTGAACCTTAGACACGGGTCACTTATTGGCATCATCGTGAAACGATGCGTCCGGTTTGTCTGCTAAAACAATCAGACCCTCACGGGCCTGATTGATGATTGATGAACGCTATGCAGCAGCCAGCCGTGCAAATGTCGCCGTTGGGTTAGGCAACAGGATCCCACTGCTGGTGACCGATGCGTTGCTGACCGGTAAAGAACCATAATCCAATAGCTTACGGGCATGATTGCCAACATCATCCCAGTCCGCTTTCGCCGCATTGAGTTGCGCGATCAGGAAATAGCCTAAATCTGGGGTCGCGCTGGTCAGCGCCGACTGGAAGACAATAAAGTCCTGTTCAAGCGTCTGCCAACCTGCCAGTAAAGAACCCGCGGCCTGAACCGCAGCGGATGCCTGGCCCGAAAGATTCTGAACAATCGTATTCACGTTTTTGGTGGCAGAATACTGTTGTTGTAGTTTTGTTTTGGTCGTAATGGCCGTGCTGAGCGCGCTGGTTTGCTTGGCATAGTCAACCCCCCCGGCAATGGCAACACCAGCACCGGCCCCGACGACCACCAATCCACCGACAATCAGTGCGGTACTGACGCCTGCGGTCGCAATTTCCGCCAGTACCCCCACGGCAATCATTAATCCTCCTACCACTGCGGCGGTTGAACCCGCTGCAATCATAGTTAAGTCCTTACTCATGGCGGAATTAATAGCGTCGATTTGTTTTCCCAGAGCGGCAATTTGTCCGTCTTTACCGGCTAATGCCGCTTCTGCCGTAGTAAAATCACTGGCGAAATTGCGGGCATCTTCGGCAAGCGTTGTCTGGAAACCGCCCACTGAATTAACCACGGTATGCGTAGCGGTTTGTTTTTGAGCGACCAGCGCCTGAAGTTGCTGAACACCCAGTTTAAAAGTATTAATTGATGCTGTGTCCGAAGGGTTTTGCTGTATTTTTACCGCCAGCTTAACCAAAGGATCATAATAGGAATCAAAATTGTTAGAGAAGCTTACAATATCCGTATTGGTTGAGATCATTTGCGGCTGTATGACATCACGCCAGGATGTGGCATGGTCTCTGGCCTTTGCCTGATGTTCCGGTAGATGAGGTAATATATCCGGCAGGGAGAGATCGGCCTGCGTTAAAATGGTGCCGACATAGTTTTGAATGATCACGGCTGCTGTGGTAGAGGCATCAGCGCTCGCTTTCATGTTATTACTGTTAATCGATGGATTGGTGCCAGCCTGTAGAATATGATTTAGCATTATTAAATACCCTTTCAGTTACTAAGAACGGAGTGGACTTTTTGAACTCGGTTAAATATAAAACACCAAGTTAATAAAAATCACTTATTTAAGAAATAGACCGTCAAAGTCTGGAATGCTTTCCTAAATCACGCATTGACACAGTATTAATTAAAATTCAGATTCTGGTGATTCCGACAATATGTGGAGCACCCTGCAAAGGCTGGAAGATTTCAACAATAGATTCCCACACCACTAATGCAGGCGGAATTGAAGCAAGGCACTTGAAGCGATAATTTGTCCCGGCCACTAACTGCGTTGAGACGGCCTGCGGCTCATACGTTACACCAACAAATCCCGCCATGGCTTCTTTAAATACCTGCCAATCTTTTTCGGTCAATGTATGATAAGCCGTCCAGCCACCAACAATAGTCTCTTGATTCGACATGATATTTCCTCGATATTAGTCATCCTACTCATTTGGCTTTTCGGAGTTCGCCCCATCTATTTTGAAATGGTTTCTGGGATCCATTTATTTCCATACAGATTTGTCAATAAAGCCCCCGCCAGCTTCAATCTGGCAGAAGCTGCTTGTGATATATTTTATATTTTTGCCAATGCAATAACTGGCAATCAGAACGTTCTTAAATATGGGTGGTGTAATCACTTCCCGCAACTGACTTTAATAATTCAGAATTTCATTTTGCTGCTCCATTAATCGCGCAATGCAATACACCACTTAATGACAAAAACAAAGCATCAATAACGACTATAAGCTCTTAATCAAGAACAATATCTCAAGTGCTTAATTATTATCAGGATAAATATCCCTCCATTCAGAAAAAGGCAAAAAAACGGTTTTGTTTTAAATTAACAATTAAGCAATCGTTAATTGTTAATTTATTTTTCTTAATCAAAACTTAATTGCATAAATATTTTATATTTTGATTTGTCGACCTTTTTGTGGCTGGAATAAAAAACCCGCAAAGTCATCTGCGGGTTTTCAACTTCATAAGCCAAGGTCCGAATGCATTGCATTATCCCAGACGCGATATCCTTGACCTCGCCTCGTCAAGATGTGCGCGTAACGCCGCCACGCATGGCGCAAAGCTGGCAGAAAAACGGTTGCAATTGCTGACCAAAGCATAAAAGCGCTCAGCCAGTTCAAGTGACTCATGCCAGATTTCTCCCACAATCGCATCAAGGAGCATTGCCGGACGAAGTGTATTCAACATTCCGCCCCCCGACTTCGGCGCAAATCCCATGGGCAGCATGTCATAGGCAGGCGCAAGATGATAAGGACGCCCATGGGCGCTAATAAACGACAGATTCCCGTGGTGCATGTCGGTATTGCCGATCAACATGCCAAATGCCCAAAGCCGCGCCGTTCCTGCGATGGCATCAGGATGAACACATCCCTGCTTAACCAACTCGTTAACCAATACGGGCCAGGCCTCTCTTGCTCGGCCGACAAATTCCGCCTCCAGAGCCCGTAACGAAAAAAGACCTTTACGGCCAAGTGGTCCTACACGATCAAACCGTGGGATTTCAAGGAAACGCTGTCCACCAAAATCAAATACCTCTGTTTCAACATCAAGCACTTTTAACGCAAGATGTTCTGCCAGTAGAAGATCTCGCCAGCGTTCGCTTATGGGGTTATCGTCGGGAGCCGTGAACTTCACGATGACATGACCACGTTCTGTATAGGTGCAAAATTTTGGTTGCTCACCGCCAGCGGAGGAACCCGGCACCTCTCCGGAGCTAACGGCCAGAGCCAACGACGGATATGCCGTTGCCCGCTCCACTGCAACAGGCTGCGGCATATCCACAAAATGGTTTCGCGCTTGCTCTCCTATTAATACGTTCCCTACCGCATCGTGCCCATGAGCCAGTAAGGCCCTTATAACATCGGAGTCTGTCCAGTTTTCAGGATTTGCCGGCAGGCCAAGTTCAGTTGAAAATCGGGATGCATACGCCCGGCCAAGATATCCCTGAGGCCGCATATCAAAGAGCCACCACGGCAGCCCATCGCTATGAAGACAGATGTTATCCGCTTGCTCCATCACAAAACCATCGGGATAAACCGGTATGAGCTGCCCCAGCGGCTTGACCTTGCCCTCTTCGGTGATGCGGTAAATAGGGGCCGAACTGAACCCACGAAGCGCATCGCGTAGTACGTAATGAATAGATGGACCAGAGCCAATACGCACCACTTCATCACCAAGCGCTTTAATCGCTCTCGAAGCCGTAGGCTGACTAATTCCCATATTATCAGTAAGTTGCCTTACCGATATTGGGCCTTTCCTCAGCAACTGACGTAACGTTTCGGATCGATTTGTCATGGTGTTGAATCGCTTTATGAATAGGTTATTGAATAGCTAATTTATCAGCTATCCGTTCCTCTGTCATCTTCACGAAATGCGCTCGCTGTTTTGTGCCTCCGCATCCAAACCAATTTATACGCCGCAGGAATAATAAACAGTGATAACAGCGGAGCTGTGATCATCCCCCCAATCATTGGCGCTGCTATCCGGCTCATCACTTCTGACCCCGCACCGGTTCCCCAGAGAATAGGCAGTAAACCTGCAATGATCACCGCAACGGTCATCGCCTTCGGTCGAACACGCAGTACGGCACCATGATAAAGCGCTTCATCGAGCCCCTCTGCGGTAAATGTTTCCCGATGAGATAACTCCGGATGCGCTTCAATGGCATGTCGCAGATACATCAGCATGACCACACCAAACTCGGCTGCAACCCCGGCCAGGGCGATAAATCCGGTCCCGGTAGCCACAGACATATGGAAGCCCTGCCAGTACAAGAACCATATCCCCCCGACCAGGGCGAACGGTAGACTCATCAGGATCAATAAGGCTTCATCTACGCGACGGAATGCCAGGTACAGCAGAATGAAGATGATCATCACCGTCACCGGCACCATCAGCTTCAGTTTCTTGTTCGCGTGCTCGAGCAGTTCAAACTGTCCAGAGAATGACACGCTGGTACCTGGCCGCAGCTTCACGTTCTGACTGATTGCCGTCTTAATGTCATTTACCACCGATACCATATCCCTGCCCCGCGCATCGATGTAAATCCAGCTTGCTGGCCGGGCATTTTCCGTTTTCAGCATGGTCGGGCCGGAGACCACATTAACCTCCGCGACATCACCCAACGTGATCTGCTGCTTCATCGGCGTCAGGATCGGCATCTGTTTCAGCGCATTTGGACTGTTCCGGTAGTCCTGGGGATAGCGGATATTTATTGGATAGCGAGCGACACCTTCTACTGTTTCACCCACCGTCGCCCCGCCGATGGCTGAGGAGACAAACAGCTGCACATCACCTACGGTCATACCGTAGCGAGCGGCCTTTTCCCGGTTGATGTCCACATCAATGTAGCGCCCCCCTTCCAGGCGCTCTGCCAGGGCTGAAACCACTCCAGGCACGGTTTTGGCGACCGCCTCAATGTTCTGCGCCGTGGCGTCAATATCAGACAGAACCGTACCAGACACTTTGATACCTATCGGGCTTTTGATCCCGGTTGAGAGCATATCAATTCGGTTACGAATGGGGGGTACCCAGAGGTTAGCCAGGCCCGGCAAACGTACCGTTTTGTCCAGTTCATCAATGATCTTGTCGATGGTCATGCCGGGCCGCCACTGATTTTCCGGTTTCAACTGAATCGTGGTTTCTACCATTTCGAGCGGTGCGGAATCCGTTGCCGTTTCGGCTTTCCCGGTTTTGCCAAAAACAGAAGCGACTTCAGGCACGGTTTTGATTAATTTATCCGTGGTCTGCAGGATCGCGGCGGCTTCAGCCGGCGAAACGCCTGGCAAGGTTGACGGCATGTACAGCAGGTCGCCCTCATTGATCTTCGGCAGAAACTCACCGCCAACCTGGCTCAGTGGCCAGATAACCGTGAAGATGGATAACGCCGCGACCAGCAAAGTGGTTTTCGGCCAGTGAAGCACCCTAATCAATAGCGGATGATAGGCCTTAATCAACAACCGGTTCAGTGGATTACGGGTCTCAGCAGGGATCTTCCCGCGTATCCAGAACCCCATCAGGATAGGAATCACGATGATAGCCAACGCGGCCGCACCCGCCATGGAATAGGTTTTTGTAAACGCCAGCGGACCAAACAACCGCCCTTCCTGCCCTTCAAGGGTAAAAATGGGGATGAACGATAAGGTGATGATCAGCAGACTAATAAACAGCGCAGGGCCCACTTCGACGGAGGCGTTAGTGATAACCTTCCAGCGCGTGTCGTTGTCAATCTGTTCCCCCGGATGCTGGTGATCCCACTCCTCCAGCCGTTTGTGTGCGTTTTCAATCATCACGATGGCCGCATCCACCATCGCGCCAACGGCAATGGCAATACCTCCCAGTGACATAATATTGGCATTCAGCCCCTGGAAGTGCATGACAATAAAGGCAATACACAGCCCAAGCGGTAGTGAGATAATCGCCACCAGCGCAGAGCGTACATGCCACAGAAACAGCGCACAGACGATGGCGACCACAATAAATTCTTCGAGGAGTTTAGAACTCAGGTTATCTATGGCCCGGTCAATTAACTGGCTGCGATCGTAAGTCGTCACGATCTCGACCCCTTCGGGCAAACTCGCCTTTAGCGTTTCCAGTTTATCTTTCACCGCCGTAATGACGTCGCGCGCATTTTTGCCCGAACGCAGGATCACGACGCCACCAGCGACCTCTCCCTGACCGTTAAACTCTGCTATCCCACGCCGCATTTCCGGGCCTGTTTGTACGCGGGCAACGTCACGCAGATAAACCGGGACCCCGTTTACACCGGTTTTCAGGACAATGTTATTGAAATCATCAATGGTCTGGAGATAACCGCTGGCGCGGACCATATACTCCGCCTCCGCGATTTCAACAGATGATCCCCCTGCTTCCTGATTAGACGATTCAAGCGCCTGCTTAACTTCCGGCAGGCTGATACCGTACTGGGCCAGTTTTAACGGATTGACCTGAATCTGATACTGCTTAACCACACCGCCCACGGACGCGACTTCAGCCACGTTCGGGATGGTTTTGAGTTCAAATTTCAGGAACCAGTCCTGCAATGAGCGCAGTTCTGAAAGATCGTGCTTTCCACTGTGGTCAACCAGAGCATATTCAAATATCCAGCCCACGCCCGTGGCATCAGGGCCGATTTCAGAACTCACCCCCGCAGGCAGTTTGCCCTGAACCTGATTAAGGTATTCCAGAACGCGAGATCGGGCCCAGTACAGATCGGTACCATCTTCAAAAATAACATATACATACGAGTCGCCGAACTGAGAAAATCCGCGCACGGTTTTTGCGCCTGGCACCGACAACATGGTAGTCGTGAGCGGATACGTGACCTGATTTTCAACAATCTGCGGGGCCTGGCCGGGATAGCTGGTTTTGATAATCACCTGAACGTCAGACAGATCGGGCAAGGCGTCGACCGGGGTATTGATGATGGTCCAGGTACCCCACACGCTGAGGAACAGCGCCCCCATCATCACCAGGAAACGGTTGGCGACTGACCGCCGGATAATCCATTCAATCATCATCGTCTCCTTAATGACCTGAATGCGTGTCGTCAGTTTTTTCAGCACGGCGCATACGTTCCAGCGCACCGGTAATATTGGCCTCGGAGTCAATCAGGAACAGACCACTGACCACCACCGAATCCCCTTCGTTCAGTCCAGTATCAATAGCGGACTGCTGCTGAGATTCGTGCAGAACGTGGATCTTTTTGGGCACAAAACGACCATCAGCATCGACGGTAATCACACGCTGTTCTTTGCCGGTGTCTATCACGGCCTGGGACGGGATCAACAGCATTTCCGGGTTTTGGGTATTCAGTTTCAGAAACGCATTCATGCCCGGTTTCAGGAGCTCATCCTTGTTTGATACCTGTAATCGCACCTGCAATGTGCGGGTCGTTTGATCCACGCTGGGCAGAAGGTTCCATTTTTCGACCGGGAACGATTTATCCGGATAAGCGGGTACGGAAATATCAAACTGCGACGAGTTTTTCAGCAGATAAGCGATAGATTCAGGTACTGCAGCGCTGATCCAGACCGGATCCATTCCCTGAATTTGCGCGACCACTTTCTCTTTAGAAATATTCATACCGGTACGCAGGTCAAAAGCCGTGATCACGCCGTCAATCGGTGCCTTTATGGTAAACCGGGTCTGGATAGTCCGGGTTGCACGTAGCCTCTGAATGTCATCGTCCGGCATGCCGGCAAGCCGAAGCCGTTCCAGAACCCCCTTTATTTGCGTGGGTGTACCGCCGGTACCGGATAACAGCAGAAACTCACTCTGCGCCTCTACCCAGTCCGGTATCGTGATATCAATAAGTGGTGTCCCTTTCTTTACATGGTCGCCAATTGTCAGGGGGTACACTTTCTCAACAAAACCTTCCGAGCGTGCCTGGACAATGACGAATTGATATTCGTTATAACTGACGTTAGCCGGGATCGTCTGGGAATAATTCAGTGTTCCACGGGTGACTTTTTGTGTTTTTAACCCCAGATTCTGGACCTGCGTCGGATCAATACGTATACCGGCACTGCTTTTTTCGCTATTTTCATCCGCATATTTCGGCACCAGGTCCATATCCATAAACGGCGATTTACCGGGCTTATCGAATTTAACGTCTGGTTTCATCGGGTCATACCAGAAAAGTACCTTTCTTTCAGATGCGCTATTTTCTGTTTTTTCAGATGCATGAATTGTTTGCCATGCCGTCACGGATATCACTCCTCCAATCAGGAGACTGCTGATAATCATGGCGGCATATTTTATTTTGAAAGAGGTCATGCCATTCCTCTCTATTTAATGCTCTTAAGTAAAGAGATATTGCCCTGCTGAACAAATGAAAAATCAACATGACGACCTGGTTTTAAGGCATTGATGCTCTCGTCAGCATTAGTAAAAGTGAAACTCATGGTCATTGCAGGCCAGCCGATTGCAGGTATAGCTTCGTGAGAAATCGTGACTTTTTTATTCGTGAGGTCAACGTCTTTCACGACACCCGTGGCGTTGATGATTTGCTCTGCGCCGGCATCACTGGCGACACTCATCTCCTCATGCTGATGAACTTCAGCCTGAAGGCTGGCAGAGAACATCACAGAGATCGCACCGAATACAACGGCTTTAAGAGAATTACGCATTTTTATTTTCCTGTTTAATTAAATAAGTTTACTCAGCCCAACCGCCACCCAGCGCGGTGAATAGATTAATTTCATTAACCTGCCGGGAATAGATAAGGTCGAGGATGTTTTGTTGCGTAGAGAACAGCGAACGTTCCGCATCAAGCACATTTAAATAACTGACCGCACCACTGGAATATAACCCTCGCGCACGCTGCAGCGTTATTTGCAGAGAATTAAGATAACGTTGTTGTGCATCAAGCTGCTGGTTGATGCTGTCTCGCAACGCGAGCGCGTCAGCAACCTGTTTGAAAGCGGACTGAATTTTCTGTTCATAATTAACAACAGATTGCTGCTGGCGAATTTCAGCCAGTTTCAGATTGGCTTTATTCCTGCCCGCATTAAAAATGGGGATCTCAATTTTAGGGATAAAATTCCACATTCCACTCCCTGTCGTAAAGAGACTGGATAATTCCGTACTGCTTGTCGAAAGACCACTGGTTAACGATATGGACGGGAAAAAGGCCGCACGTGCCGCGCCGATACTGGCATCAGCTGCTTTAAGCTGATACTCCGCTTCCATAATATCCGGGCGCTGCAACAGTATTTCTGATGAAAGATGCGGCGGCAGTTTTACTGGTGCGATATCGCTGGCGTTCATCTCTTTTTCGGATGGAAGCGCACGATAGGTTCCGAGGACCAGCTGCAGGGCATTGTTGGCCTGCGACAGTTCCCCTTCTCTTTTGGCAATTTCTGCCCGGGTACTTTCAATTTGCCCCCGAGCTTGTTCAAGCGCCAGGACGTTCGTGCTGCCGGTCATAAGCTGTTGTTCAACGAACGCCAGGGACTGCTGGTAATTTTTCAGCGTATCCCGTGCAATACGCAGTTGTTTATACGCCAGTTGTTGGTTGAAATAACTCTGCGACACATTCGAGACGAGCAAAATATGCACGGCACGACGCGCCTCTTCGCTGGCGAAATAATTTTGTCGGTCAGCCTCACTCATGTTTCTGAGCTTGCCGAAGAAATCGAGATCGTAGCTAAGCGCAATACCTGCGTCATACTGTTGTGTGCCAGGTTTGTCACCTTTCAGACCACCGCTGTAAGTGATACCAGACGATCCATTCAGCTGAGGATAACGATCTGCGTCGGTCACATTGAACTGTGTCCGGGCCTCCTCAACCTTCAGCGCGGCCATTTTTAAATCACGATTGTTATTCAGGGCTTCGTTAATCAACCCGGCGACCTGAGAGTCGGTAAAAAAGTGACGCCAGCCAGTGTCCTGATATCCCGTCACTGCGGGTGTGAGGCTGTTGCGTGAAAGCGAAAACTGCTGAGGTACAGGCGCTGCCGGTCGCTGGTAGTCAGGTGCCAGCGAAACGCAGCCTGCGAGGATAAATACTGTACTGATGCTAAGTCGTTTTAACAGGAACATAACGGTTCAAATGAAATCCAGAGTATTTTTAGGGCTACTCTACTGAACGCATCCTGTTTGACGGGTGACAGGATAATGACAATGTTGTCATTTTTACCGTAAGTCATTGTTAACGGTCGCAGGCTCACTAGAATGTCATCAGCAGTCAGTCAGGGGAGCAAGATGAAAATATTGATCGTTGAAGATGAAATTAAAACCGGTGAATACCTCAGCAAGGGGCTCACTGAAGCAGGGTTTATTGTCGACCACGCTGACAATGGGCTGAATGGGTACCATCTCGCCATGACCGCCGAATATGATCTACTGATACTGGATATCATGCTTCCCGATGTGAACGGCTGGGATATTGTCCGCATGCTTCGTTCTGCCGGAAAAGGCATGCCGATACTGTTACTGACTGCCCTCGGCACGATCGAACACCGGGTTAAGGGGCTGGAGCTGGGGGCAGATGATTATCTGATAAAGCCATTTGCTTTTGCTGAGCTTCTCGCCCGGGTGAGAACGCTGCTAAGACGCGGAAATACGGTGATCACAGAAAGCCAGTTTCAGGTGGCGGACCTGACGGTAGATCTCGTTTCAAGAAAAGTGAGCCGCGCCGGAAACCGTATTCTGTTGACCAGCAAAGAATTCAGCTTGCTGGAATTTTTCATGCGTCATCAGGGAGAAGTGCTCCCCCGCTCCCTGATAGCCTCCCAGGTTTGGGACATGAACTTTGACAGCGACACAAATGCGATTGACGTTGCGGTGAAGCGGCTGCGGGCGAAAATAGATAGCGATTATGAGCCTAAACTTATCCAGACGGTGCGCGGCGTGGGCTATATGCTGGAGGTCCCGGATGCGCAGTAAGGCCCTCAGGCGCCCTTTTTCTCTTGCCCTGCGGCTGACCTTTTTTATCAGCCTCTCCACGATACTGGCCTTTTTCGCCTTTGCCTGGTTTATGCTGCATTCTGTTGAAAAACATTTTGCCGAGCAGGATATCAGCGATCTGCAGCAAATCAGCACCGCGATGCAGCGCATATTGCAGTCCCCGTCAGAACCTGACCAGAAGAAAGTCAGTAAAATCAAAGAGTCGATTGCCAGTTACCGCAACGTTGCCGTCCTGCTTCTTGATCCGCAGGGAAATGAACTGTTCAGCTCGGCACGAGGGGCGGCATTACGCCCGGCGATGAACTCGGCAGACTTTAGCACGCACCGTCGCGCACAGGACGTATTTCTCTGGTCGGTAGAGGAACCCGCCGGGTCAATGCACGCCGGGTCTGATATGAAAATGGAAACGTACCGGATTATCGCCTCTTCAGGAACGGCGACACTGCAGGGCAAAACGCAGCGCTATGTCATGCTGATCGGGCTCTCCATTAATTTCCATCTGCACTACCTTGAGGCGCTGAAAAAGAATCTGTTCGCGATCGCCACGGTGATAAGCCTGCTGATTATTCTTATCGTTCGTATCGCGGTTCGCCAGGGGCACCTGCCACTGCGTAACGTCAGCACCGCCATCAAAAACATCACCTCTGAAAATCTCGATGCGCGGCTGGAGCCGTCCCGCGTGCCTGTCGAACTGGAACAGCTGGTGATCTCATTCAACCATATGATTGAAAAGATTGAAGATGTCTTTACCCGCCAGGCTAACTTTTCTGCCGATATCGCACACGAAATCAGAACGCCCATCACGAATCTGGTGACGCAAACCGAAATCGCGCTGAGCCAGAACCGTTCGCAGAAGGAGCTGGAAGATGTACTCTACTCAAGCCTTGAAGAATACAACCGGATGACCAGAATGGTCAGCGATATGCTTTTCCTCGCTCAGGCGGATAATAACCAGCTCATTCCTGACAAGGTCATGTTCGACCTGAGTGCAGAGGTCGTAAAAGTGTTCGATTTCTTTGAGGCGTGGGCGGAAGAACGCAACGTATCGCTGAAATTCAACGGTATGCCCTGCCTGACGGAAGGCGATCCGCAGATGTTCCGAAGAGCAATTAGTAATCTGATCTCTAATGCGCTGCGCTATACCCCGGGAGGAAAAGCGGTCACCGTCTCGATAAGAGAACAGGACAGCGATTTTGAACTGGTGATTGAAAACCCCGGAACCCCCATCCCGGAAGAACATCTGCCAAGGTTGTTTGATCGTTTTTATCGGGTTGATCCATCCAGACAACGTAAAGGTGAAGGGAGCGGCATTGGGCTTGCCATCGTCAAGTCCATCGTCACTGCGCATCACGGTAAAGTGCATGTGGAATCGGATACCGTATCGACTCGCTTCATCCTCACCGTACCGCGAAAAGGTGTATAAGTCGTCAGCGCACCGCCCGACACACGTCGCGAACTTTCTCTCTGAGCCACTGATGGCCAGGGTCCCTTTCCATTCGCGGGTGCCACATCTGTGAGACCGTGATAGTTCGGGCCCTGAAAGGCAGTTCAAAGACGTGCGCATACCCGGTCATCGGTTGATTCAGCAAATACAATGCCGGCACCATCGCGATCATATCAGACGTCAGCGCGACGGATAGCGCCGTCGGAAAACCCGGCACCACGCTGGCGACTTTACGTTTCATCCCCAATTCCGCCAGCGCCTCATCGACAAAACCGTGTAACGATCCGTCGGGTGAGGCGACCACATTCCCCCAGGAGACGTAATCATTCAGGCTTACCGTCGGGAGTGACGCCAGCGGATGCCCCTTGCGCACCACGCCAACAAACCGATCCTGAAATAACCTTTGCAGACGGATTTCAGGCCCCATATTGCTCTGCACACCAATTTCCAGGTCAACCAGCCCTTCGCGAAGATAGCGCGACGTTTTCTCCGGTTTCGGGGTGAAACGGATACACACGTCAGGTGCGACGTCCGCCACGGCGGCAATCAGCAAGGGCCCAAACGCCACCACAAAACCGTCGTTGGCTCTGATGGCGAACAGCCGCTCCAGACTTTCCACCTTCAGTGTGTCGGCAGAGGGTTGCAGCACCGCCCTCGCCTCATGCACGGCGCTTCTGGCGCGGTCCCGTGTGGCTTCGGCCCAGGGTGTCAGTACCATATGACGCCCGGCTCTCACCAGGATCGGATCGCCAGTCACCTCCCGAAGTCTGCTCAACGTACGGCTCATGGCGGAGGTACTCAGGTTTAAACGCCGCGCCGCGCCCGCAACACTGGCTTCAGCCAGCAGGATGTCGAGCGCAACAAGCAGATTAAAATCAGGATCGGTCACGGTGGTTCCTCATATAAGGCGTTTAATGCAACGATAAGTTGCAAATGCTGCGTCTTCCGCCCTGTATACCCCATGGTTATAGTTTCGTCATCAACATTCTTATCTGGAGTTACGATGATGATGCTATTTTCAAATCAACCTGGTGATGAAGGGCTGCCGGGAGATGAACGCGCCCGGGTCATGGCCGCAGTGATGACCACCACGCTGATGGGCGTCTTTGATGGCACCATGATCAACATAGCGCTGCCCTCCATGGCGAATGCCATGCAGGTGTCCGCGAATGTCGCGGTCTGGTTTGCGAATGGTTATCTGTTGTCGGCGGCAATGACACTCGCCATTTTCGCTGCGCTGGCGGCTCGCATTGGCTATCGGCGGGTCTTTCTGGCCGGGCTTACCACCTTTACGCTCACCTCCCTCGGCTGCGCACTGGCGAAAACACCCGAGGTGTTGATCGGAATGCGTATATTGCAGGGTATCGGCGGTGCGGCCACCCTCAGTATAGCCCCGGCGATACTGCGTTCCGTGTTCCCCGGTCGACTGCTTGGCCGCATTCTGGGGTTACACGCTCTGCTTATCGCCTCCAGCACCGCGATTGCGCCCGTGCTGGGCGGAACGATACTGGACACGCTGAGCTGGCAATGGTTGTTCGCCATTAACATTATTCCAGGAAGCATTGCCTTGCTGCTGGCCTGGAAGGCTTTACCGCGCAAAGCGGCTGTTGATAGTGCTCCCTTTGATACGATGGGGGCGGTGCTCTCTGCCGCACTGTTAGGTTCGACGATCATGACGGCCAACAGTTTTCAGCACGTGTTGCAAAGCGCTGGTCAGGAAAGCGTGACGTGGGCGCTTATCGCCATGGTCAGTGCCATCGCCTTTATCTGGCATATTCGCCGCAGCCGGGCGCCATTACTGCCCCCCGTCATGTTCAAAAATAGCCGCTTTACACTTGCCGCGTTGACCTCTCTGGCTTCATTTGTGAGTCAGGGCATCACGTTTGTCGCGCTGCCGTTCCTGTTTCAGAGCGTCTATGGCTACAGTCCGGTCGTTTCCGCCCTGCTTTTCACACCGTGGCCAATCGGTATCGTGCTGATTGCCCCGCATGCCGGGCGTTGGGCGGATACGCTTTCAGCACCGCTGATTTCGACCATCGGACTGATTATTTTTGTCGTCGGGTTGGTTCTGCTGGCGACGTTACCTTCCAATCCTTCCGCATGGAATATCTGCCTGCGTAGCCTGGTTTGCGGTGTGGGGTTTGGTTGCTTCCAGAGCCCCAATAACCGGGAAATGCTCTCGAATGTGGCGCGGGAAAATGCCAGTTATGCATCCGGGGTGTTGTCTATCGTCCGAACATTTGGTCAGTGTCTCGGCGCTGCCGTGGTAGGCGTTCTGCTGACCATCGCCGCAGCACCCGAACATCAAACGCTTGATGAGCAAACGGTCCATCTGGCGCTGTGGATCGCCGTGATTGCCTCAACGGGATCGGTATTGTTTAGCCTGAGCAGGCTACGTCCCGCAGTCCGGGCCGCAGCCTAAACCTGGTGCAGCGCCTGACGGCGCTGCACCTTCGTTTATTCCAGAGCGAGCAACGCAAAGCTCGCCAGCCAGTGTCCGCCGCTGTAGTGGCTACCCACCACATGCTCTACGCTTGCGGCAAGATGTTTTGTCACGGCATCACGCAATGCCTGCTGTGCCGGATGGTTTGCCGGCAATGCTTTGGCAATATGCTTCATACACCAGGCACGGCTCAGGTTTAATCCGTCCAGATGAGCAATTTTCGGGTCGGTTCGGTCACTCACTTCCGCCGGGTTCATCAGTGCCGCAATCGACCCCACCTCCGGCAGAAACGCGTCAAACCACGCCGGGAAGTCCTCTGACACCTTGCTCATCAGTAACGCTTCGGTCAACGCGCCGGAAATATACTCATCGCCACCGGGTTCGTAGTGAGCCGGATAACGCGTGTCGGCAAGATAAAACCGCTCCGCCGCCGTCAGAATAGACTGCGCAAGCGCACTATCTTCCACTCCCCGGGCGTAATCGAGTGCCAGTGCGAGCGCAAACGCCGTGTTGTAGTGCGTCCCGACGCGGATCGGATAGGTGAGCTTATTCAGGTAATCTACCAGCCTGTCGCGAATGTCCAGCGTTAAGGGTTGTAGTGTCTGATACCAGCCAGCGGCCTGAGGCAACGACGACTGTTTCAGTTCCTGGGCCAGCGCCAGCAGCCAGCCGTAACCATACGGCCGCTCAAACGACGCGCGGAACGGGGCGGTGAAATAGGCCAACTCCTTTGCCACATTCTCTTCTGTCAGGTGCTCATCGATGAGCGCGACAATCTCCTCTCTGCACGGCAATTCTGGATAAAGACGCACGCAGCGCAGCAGCAGCCAGTAGCCGTGCACCGCCGAATGCCAGTCAAAACAGCCGTAGAAAATCGGGTGCAATTCGCGAGGTGGCAGAACATCTCCATCATCATTCAGCAGGTGCATAATGTGGTTCGGATATTCCTGGCGCAAATAGGTCAATGGCATGCGGGCAAACGCGTCAGCCTGATGTTGCGTTAATTCCATAACAGCTCCTTAGCGAAACACGAGGAAATACATTAAGAACACGTTCACCACCAGCAGGGTTAACGCGGTTGGGATCTGGATCTTGATCACCTGATATTTGTCTTTCAGCTCCAGCAGCGCGGCGGGAACGATATTGAAATTCGCCGCCATCGGCGTCATTAACGTGCCGCAATAGCCCGCGTACATGCCAATCGCCAGCAGCGGCGCCGGGTTGCCGTGATGCACGTTGATCAGGAACGGTAAGGCGATGCCGGCACTCAGCACCGGGAAGGCCGCAAACGCGTTACCCATGATCATGGTGAACAGCGCCATACCCACGCAGTAGATGACCACCAGCATGAAGCGGCTATCCGGGTTAACGAACAGGCTCACCACCTTCTGCACTGAATCACCGGTATTGGCCGCCACGAACACGCCGCCGAGCATGGCCAGCATTTGCGGCAGGATCACCGCCCAGCCGATGGTATCGACAAGACGACGAGACTGACGAACCGCATGCAGCGGCGTGCCTTTGGTCAGCCACCAGCCGGTGAGGATCGCCGCGACACAAGCCACGCAAAGTGCCGCCAGGGTGAGTTGTTTCTGATCGAGCAGGAACACACCGCCTACAGAAACCCCTTTCAGGAATAACGTCCCGAGAACCGTCACCACCGGGATCATCAGTGCGGGCAGGAACAGCCAGTTTTTGAGCCGGTTTGACGAGGCAACCCGCTCTTCATCGGAGGCCATTTTATAGTGCCCTTTCCCGACCAGCCCAAAACCCGCCAGCAGCGCGATAACGATGACACTGCCGCCAATGATCCGGTAGGCCAGCGATTTACCGAGCTCCTGCACCATCAGGTCGCCAAACAGGAAGATCCCGCCGAATAAAAACCAGAACAGCGCAGTGGTAAAACGCTTAGGATTGGCACGATCGCGCAGGGTCATCACAACCAGCAGCATCACGACAAAGCCAATCAGGTAGTACACGCGGTTAATGGTAATAAGCGTCATCATTGCGCGGCCTCCTGCGTTCCCTGCTCCGCGCGCCAGGCCATCACGTCGCGACGGATGCTCGCATCCAGACGCAGCAGGCGCGTCATATGAATAATCAATGCCGCAATCGCGGTCGGGATGGCCCACAGACCAATATGGAGCGGTTCAATGCCCTGAATGCCATTCTCTTTCAGGAACGCGTCAATCAGCAGCACCGCGCCAAAGGCAATAAAGATGTCTTCCCCAAAGAAGACCGCGATGTTGTCACACGCGGCGGCATGGGCTTTGATTTTGTCGCGAATGTGCTGCGGCAGCTCGCCATATTCGTTCAGCGCCGCCCCTTCGGCCATCGGTGCCAGCAGCGGACGTACCGTCTGTGCATGACCGCCCAGCGACATCAGACCCAGTGCAGCCGTACCTTCACGAGCGACAAAGTAGAGCATCAGAATACGCGCAGATGTGGCGCTGGCGATCTTCGCCACCCAGGCCTGGGCGCGCTCTTTAAGCCCGTAGTACTCCAGCAAACCGATAACGGGCAGGATCAGAATGAAGGTCGCCAGCGATCGGCTATTCACAAACTTCTCGCCGAAGGTTTCCAGCAGCATACCGAAATCCATGCCGACCAGCAGACCCGTCGCCAGCCCCGCCACCACAACCACCAGTAGCGGGTTGAAGCGCAGTGCAAAACCAATAACCACGATCGGTATCCCGATCAGCGGTAACAGCGTAGTACCGTCCATAAACGTTTACCCTATCGAAAGTGAGCGTTGCGCGCCGACGGCTATTTTTTTAATTTGCGGCGAGCGATGTTGTGTTTTGTTGGCAGGCTTCGCAAAACCTGCGCTAAAAAGCTATATCTGAACCTCAAAAACATGTAAACAAATTATCAATAAAATGTTCTTATTTTATCGACGAGTTTACATTTCTGGCTAAGGACCCTTATGACCACCAAAAAGAGTGCTTCATCACCTCGCGAAGATATCAATGATGGCCGTATCGTCTCTTCCCGCCATCTGGTATCCGAGCGCTGCGCAGAGTTATCAGAGCTGGAATACGCGCTGATCATGACCAGTAACGCGTTTAACAAATGGATGGTGCGCTGCATGGCGGCTGCCGGAGAGCCCGATATGGGCGCGTTTGACGTTTCACTGCTGCATCACGTGAACCACCGTGACCGCAAGAAAAAGCTGGCCGATATCTGTTTCGTCCTCAACGTGGAAGATACCCACGTAGTGACCTATGCCCTGAAAAAGCTGGTCAAAGCGGGCTACGTGACGAGCGAGAAAGCGGGTAAAGAGCTCTTCTTCTCCACTACGGAGGAAGGTAAAGCGTTATGCATGAAATACCGTGATGTTCGTGAGGCGTGCCTTATCAATATTCAGGCAGAGAGCGGCATTTCAGGGGGATCGATTGGAGACACCGCACAACTGTTACGCACCATATCATCACTGTATGACACTGCGGCCCGGGCGGCAGCCTCACTGTAAGTTGAGTTGCCACATAAGGTTCATTTTTCTGTCATTGAACTCCATTACGCTTGCGGGATTTTAACAAGGTGTTGAGGAAAGAAGTGTGAATTCAATGGCTAAGGTATTACTGCTGGCATTACCCGTATTCAGTGCAACGGCAATGGCGGCTAACCGTGACCTGTGTGAACCCAAAGCGTATGAAATGGCGCTGCGCTATCAGCAGAAATCGGCCGAGATTATGGCGCTTCAGATGCAGACGTATCGGTTTGCTACTGAGCGTTTCAATGAAAAATTAAAAGATCTGAAAACGCCAGAGAATTACGCCGTCGTCATGGATCTGGATGAAACCGTCCTCGATAACACCCCGTTACTGGTGCGCGACATGGAGCAGTGTCACGATTTTACCCAATGGGATACCTGGAGTGAGTGGGAGAAACACGGCAAACCCGGGTTGATCCCCGGTGCGAAAGCCTTTCTTGACCACGTGAATCAAAGCAAAGTCCGTATTTATTATGTTTCGGATCGTATGCAGGAAAACAAAGCCGACACGCTCAATACGTTAAAATCTCTGGGACTTCCACAGGTTACAGACGAGAGCGTACTTCTGGATACGGTCAGCAAAGAAGAGCGTCGCCAGAGTATCCTCAAAAAACAGCAGATCGTGATGCTGTTCGGCGACAGCCTGCCGGATTTCGCCGTGCAATTTAAAAACAAAAAACCGAGCGAGCAGCAGCGTGAGCTGGTTGAGGCCAGCGCTGAACACTTCGGCAATGACTGGATTGTGCTGCCTAATGCTGCTTATGGCTCCTGGTCAAAATCGACGCCGGACAGCTGGAACGCACCGCTGAAAAAATAACGTCTTACGGGCCGGGAATGGTGTCTGCACCACCCGGCTATTATGCTGGCTCCTGTCATTATTAGGTAGGTTCTTCTATTTTTACGGAGAAGTAAGATGAGCGCTTTCAAAGGAGACTCTTATGCTTACCGTGAAAAAACTTGCTCTGTCCACGCTGATATCCAGTGCATTACTTCTCTACCCTTCATTACAGGTTTTGGCAAATACGCCTCAGCACGTTGTTGAACAACCAGCTGGCGGATACCGCGTTCAGATCGGCGATATTATCGTCACTTCGTTTACAGACGGGAGCGTCGCTCAGGATCTGCATAAATTACTGCGCCGGACAACGCCACAAAAGATTGATGCTTTGCTCGCGAAAAATTTCCAGACCAACCCGGCTGAAGTGTCCATTAACGCTTTCCTGATAGCGATGCCCGGACACAAAATCCTGGTGGATACCGGCTCAGGCCAGCTCTTTGGCCCCGGTAACGGTGGACGTCTGATTGAGAGCCTTGCCACGCAGGGGGTTAAGCCGCAGGATATTACCGAAATCCTGCTCACTCACGTCCATTCCGATCATGCTGGCGGCCTGGTGAAGGACGGTAAAGTGGTGTTCAGCAACGCGCGCGTTTTCGTTGGAAAACCGGAAATCGACTTTTTCTTTAATGACGATAATCAGAAAAAAACAGGCTACGGCAAGAACTACTTTGACGTCGCTCAGAAAACGTTAAAACCTTACCTTGATGCAGGCAAAGTCGTGCCTTTTTCTGGCACTTCCGAGCTTATTCCAGGCATTACCGGCACGGTACATCCCGGCCATACACCGGGATCAGCCTTCTATACGCTGACAAGTAAAGGCGAGAAGATCACCTTCGTGGGCGATATTATTCATGCTGCGGCGGTCCAGTTCCCGCAGCCCGACGTGACTATCACCTACGATGAAGATCAGAACAAAGCGGCACGCGTGCGCGAAGAGGCGTTTGCGGGCTTTGTGAGAAATAAAGACCTGGTTGCCGCGCCCCATCTACCGTTCCCGGGTATCGGCTATGTCACCAAAGGCGAAAACGGCGGCTATGGGTGGGTGCCTGTCACCTATACCAACCGGGACGCCAGCCGTGCGGAATAAGCATCAGCGCGGGATGTCATTGCCGCTTCCCGTGCTTTCTTGTACCCTTTCACCGGTTAACCCAACCCCATTAAAATTGAGACATCCGGACGCTTATGACTGCACACATTTCTAACGATCCTTTGCATGGCGTAACGCTGGAGATGATGGTCAACGCCCTGGTGGCGAAATATGGCTGGAACGAGTTGGGCGACCGAATCAAAATTAACTGTTTCAGAAAAGATCCCAGCGTTAAATCGAGCCTGAAATTTTTGCGCCGTACCCCCTGGGCACGCGCGGAAGTCGAAGCCCTGTATCTGGACTCCCTCAACGATGAAGGACACGCAGAACAGGAAACGCCCGCCTTTAATCCCTGGGCTAACAGTCGGATTATCAAGAGCTAATACGCAAATGACGCGACATGTAAAACGGATTGGTGCGCTGGCTGGCTGCGCACTTTTACTTGTGAGCTGCTCCTCAAAACCACCGAAATCACTGATTACTCCCCTTCCTGGCGTGAGCGAACCAACGCAGCAGGCCAACGAGCCGATGCGCGGGATCTGGCTGGCGACCGTCTCCCGCCTCGACTGGCCCCCTGTCGCATCAGTGAATGGACGAAGCGCTGACCAGCGTATCGCGATGCAAAAACAAGCACTGACCAGCAAGCTCGACAATCTTAAGCGGCTAGGAATTAACACTGTCTTTTTCCAGGTGAAACCGGACAGCACGGCCCTCTGGTCGTCAAAAATTTTACCGTGGTCAGATATGCTGACGGGCAACATCGGCGAATATCCTGGATACGATCCGCTGCAGTTCATGCTCGATGAAGCGCACAAGCGCGGCATGAAAGTGCATGCCTGGTTCAACCCGTACCGCGTATCGACAAACACGAAACCCTCGACCATCGCCGCCCTGAACCGGACGTCATACCAGACCCCGTCCAGTGTCTATGTCCAGCACCCGGAGTGGGTACGCATTTCAGGCGATCGTTTCGTACTCGACCCGGGCATTCCGGAAGTGCGCGACTGGATCACCCGAGTGGTCACCGAAGTGGTTGCAAACTACCCGATAGACGGCGTGCAGTTTGATGATTACTTTTATGCCGAATCACCCGGTTCGGCGCTCAATGACGCGCAGACTTACCGGCAATACGGCCAGGGATTTGCCTCAAAAGCTGACTGGCGAAGACATAACACGCAGCAGTTGATCGTGCAGGTTTCCCGCGCGATTAAACAGACAAAACCCGGCGTTGCGTTTGGCGTCAGCCCGGCTGGCGTGTGGCGTAACCGTTCATTTGACCCGGCAGGCTCGGACACACGGGGTGCTGCAGCCTATGATGAATCCTTCGCGGATACACGTCAGTGGGTACAACAAGGTTTACTCGACTACATCGCCCCCCAGATTTACTGGCCTTTCTCCCGGGATGCGGCGCGCTACGACGTGCTGACCAAATGGTGGGCAGATGTCGTGAAATCGACTCACACTCGCCTGTATATCGGCGTTGCGTTCTACAAAGTGGGTGAACCGTCGAAAAATGAACCGGACTGGATGGTTCAGGGCGGTGTACCGGAGCTGAAAAAACAGCTCGATCTGAACGATTCGCTGCCCAATGTGAATGGTACGATCCTGTTCAGGGAAGATTACCTGAACCAGCCGCAGACCCAGCAAGCAGTCAACTACCTCAGGGGGCGCTGGGGTAGCTAAGAGAATATCAGGCAGAAACGTCCCGTTTCTGCCTGTTTTCGCTTATGGCTTCGGCCCGAACATCGCCTCAAGCTGTTTTTCATCCGGCATACCCACCACCTGCTGAAGCTCATTTTCCGCATTCAGATAATAAATGGCTGGCGTGGCGTTAGCGCCCAGAGCGTCCATTAATGTCTGGTGTTTCTGCAGTATTTCAACGGTTTCACGGGATGCGCTGCCTTCTGGTTTTGGCAATTTTTTGCCGCCAGATAATTCGTAATCACGCCAGGCCGAGACCGGATCTTTCGCATTCAGTATGGCGGCAGCATTACGTCCGCTGTTGGGGTTGAGAAACGCCACCAGCAGCGTATTGAGCTGAACGTTACCGGCCTTCACCCACGGTTGCGCCTCTGACCAGAACTGTTTGCAGTACGGGCAGAACGGATCGGCAAAGACGAACACTTTACGCGGAGCGTTCTCCGCCCCTTCTTTCAGGGGGTGCGCCGCGTTAAGCTTTTTCCACATTTCACGTCCCATCGGGGCATAGATCTCTTTCTGGAAATATTCTTCGCTGAGGTTTTTTCCTTTGTCATCGTACAGATACCCCGAGATCACGTGCTTGCCGTCCGGCGTTAAAAAGAGCGTCACGCCCATATCCTGATATTGTCCAAGCCAGGCTGGCACACCGCCAGGTGCATCCAGTTTCTTAATGATTTTGATGTCCTGCTGCTCGCTGAAGTGTTTTACCACATCCGGTATGGCTTCAGCCGCCTGCGCCAGCCCTGACGATACCAGCGCTGAAAGTAACAGTAATTTTTTCATTTCCCTCTCCGGTTTATCGGGGGCATCAAGCCCCCTTTCAGGTTAGCGGTTTTTCAGTGCGTCACTGACCATTTCATCGAACTGTTCAAACGGGACCCAGCCGGGAAGCAATCCCTCGCCGATAAGCGTGGCGGGAGTGCCCTGAATCCCCATTTTCTCTGCAACGATCAGGCTGCGCTTAATCGTCATCAGGCTCTCCTCATCTGGCGTCGTGACACTCACCCCTGCCCGTTTTTGCGCCTCCTGAATGCTGGCGTCATCGTGGTACCCCTTTCTGGCCATCAGGGTATGGTTCAATTTCATAAACTGCTCCGGATGCGCGCGCCAGAGCGTTAAGGCGTCACGCGCTGCGGTCAGCGAACTTTCCGAGCGGAAAGGCAAAAACTTAAAGACCACTGCGACATCCGGGTATTTTTCGACAATTTTCTCCATGTACGGGTCGAATTTCTTACAGTACGGGCAGTTGTAGTCCGTAAAGACCACCAGGGTCAGTTTTGGGTTTTTCGCGCCGATGCGCGGGGAGTTCGGATCATTAAACAGGAAATCAGAGATCATCTTCTGCGCACGTTGTTCCTGGTCCGGCGTCAGGGGTGTTGCCGCCATCACCTGAACAGAGGCCAGAAGTAGCAGCAGCGTAATAAGGATTTTTTTCATAAAACGGTTAGCCTTTTGCGTTGTTCAGGGTAGTGACAAGGGTGCGCTTATCCAGCAGCGGCGAGAGGATCTCCCCGTCCGGGATACCGGGGCCATACACCTCATTAAACGGAATGGCGTAGCGATTTCGCTTCTCAAGAAACGCAGCGATAAGCGCGGAAGGCTGGCTCCAGTCTCCGCGCAGGGCCACTACGTCCGGCTGACTCAGTGCGGCAATGATGTCCGGCTGATTCAGTACCCGATGCTCGTTAACCTTACAGGTTACGCACCAGTCGGCAGAGATATCCACAAACACCCGTTTCCCCTGCGCAAGCGCCATCTGGATGGCCTCTTCACTTAGCGGCTGCCACGGGATCGTCTGCTCCACACTTTGCGTTGCGAGAACAGGTGATGCGTTAAGCAACCCGCGCAGTTGGTATCCACCAAATACCGACAGGGAGATCACCACCAGCCAGAACAGTGGCGAGGACCTTTGCCCCTTCAATGCAAAAAGCGCCAGTGCGACAACAATCAGCACCAGCATCACGATCTGACCAATCGTATCACCCAGATGCAGGTTCAACAGCGTCGCCAGCCAGAGGCTGGAGGCCAGCATCATCAGGCCCAGGATCACCTTAAGCGTGTTCATCCAGCGGCCGGGTTTCGGCAGCAGCATGGCCGTTTTGGGCACCAGGGCGACGAACAGCCACGGCAAACTCATTCCCACGCCGAGCATCAGAAAAATGAGCCACAGGGTCTGCAGCGGTGCGCCGAGGGCAAACGCCACGGCAGTACCGAGGAATGGCGCGGAGCACGGCGTGGCCAGCAGCGTGGCGAACATCCCTTCACAGAAACTGCCGCCCAGCCCCGCGCCGCCTGTTGCGGCCAGGCGTCCTGCGGTAGCAGAAGGCAGCAGCATCTCAAACACCCCAAACAGATTCAGCGCGAAGAGGAAGGTCACGGCGATCATCAGGCCGATAAACCACGGGTTCTGGAACTGAATACCCCAGCCCAGAGATGCCCCGGTCAGCTTAAGCGCAGTCACCATCGCGGCAAGCAGCATAAAGGAGGTGAGGATCCCGGCGCTGGTTGCCAGAAAACGCAGCCTGATCGTTCGTTTGTTCGAGCCTGCATGCAGGATACTGTTGAGCTTCATACCCATCACCGGCAACACGCAGGGCATCAGGTTCAGGATCAGCCCGCCCAACAGCGCAAAGAGCATCATTTTGCCCGTGCCGGGCGCTGCGGACGCAGCAGGCGTTGATCCAACCGTCATTACGGTTTGCTGGGCTTTACTGCCATTAGTCAACACAAACGACAGAGCTTTACCTGCCAGCGAGGTGGGCTTATCTCCCCACTCATCGGTGACGGGAACGGTCACCCGAAGCTGATGGCCGTCGTGTTTAATGACGGGTTCTCCCGGAAGAATATCCCCCTCCAGCGGGTCAAAATAGATCCCCGGATTGTCCCACTTTCCTTCCGTTGTCCCTGTAATGACCAGATTGCCGTCCGCCAGCCAGGCGGTGAGGTCAGATGAAACGCCAGACGAGCCGGGCATAGAGCGCATCGCATGGTCAAAAGCGTCACGAAAACCTGCATCGACCGGCTGGGTAAAATCAAGATGCAGCGGGTAGTCCGTCAGCAGACAGACGTTACTGCACGTGGAGAGCGTCAGCGTTCCGTCGAGCGCGTCTCCCTTCACCCCGTCGAGGACAATCGGGATCGTGACCTTGTCGTGATATCCCTGCGTGGTCATGCCGGAGATATCGAAACGCGAAGGCACTGGCCAGGACCAGCTGTCCGTTACGCCTTCCGGCCAGCTGATTTTCGGCGCGACACCGCCCTCGCCCGGCGCACGCCAGTAGGTTTTCCAGCCGGGCTTTAGCTCGACGGTGAGCAAACCCTGAATGCGGTTTTGATCCCTTTCCGCCTGAAAGCGGATACGGGCGTGATCGTTTTGTGGGGAGACCTGCCAGCCAGTGTCTGCCGCATGGGTAATACCGATGCAGGACAGCCACAGGAAGACGAACCCCCTGAAAAGGTTAAACATGTTTTACTCCGTGAATAGTGAAAATTATCGTGTGGTGACGATGTTTTTCATTCACGGAAGACGCAGTTTTTAAGATGTATTCGGGGAGGCGGCGCCTGAACGGGTTGTTCTCTGGAAACAAATACCCGCCCCTGCGTAAACAGCTGCAGGAGGGCAAAGAAGATAATAATGGCCGGTAGCGCACCGTCGAAGAACAGCGGCTGCGCGCAGAGAAGCGAGTGTGCGCCCAGTTGACAAGGTGACGGGCCGGGCTGTTCAGTGTTGCTGTTTTGAGCTGGGGCGTCAGCTATCTGGGACGTTTGCGGATCCAGTCCCTGTAAAAAATGGTTGAGATACACCGCACGCTGCACGAGACAAAGTGCCATCGCGAGACAGGTGACGATCAAAAGCCATTTTCCGAGAAGCTGACGGTTGCGCATAACATTCCAGAGTAACAAGACGCCCCGATCATAAACGATAGTGATGAATCTACAAGTGCCGGAAGTGTAAGGTTTTGTCTGTCGCCGCTATTCACCGGTCAGCGCGTCATAAACATCCCGCAGCCGCGTACGCAGAAACAATACCGCCTTGTGCTTACGGGATAACAGCGCCTGCTCGCTGGCACCCGTCTCCTCTGCCAGCATTTTAATGCTGTAGCCGTGAAGCTCGGTCTTTTCGAATACCTCCCGCTGCGGCGGTGGAAGTTCAGACAACGCCTGTTCCAGTTCTTCCCACAACAGCGTTTTGAGATACTCCTCTTCCGGTGTCTGCGGCACACCGAACAGGGTTTCGGCCAGCTCGTCTTCCGGAAAACCGTCTTCATCGTCGCCCGTAAAATAGCCGGAGAGCGAAACCTCGCGTTTTTTCCGCGACCGGTCAATCATCTCATTACGCGCCGCGCGGAACAGCCACGCAGCAACGTTCTCGACTGGCTGTTCCACTTTCATCAGCTGATACGTGACTTCCTGCAAAATGTCCTCGGCATCATCACGGACGGACGTGCGCCCGCGTATGAAGGCTTTCAGCCTGGCGCGACAGGCATTGAGCGCCGACATCAGCATGGATCCGCCCGCCTCCCCGGCTTTCATTTCGCTCACTCTGCTTCCGGCGTTTTTGGCGCGTTGTCATCGCGCTTATCGTCACGATGGCCGTGCCAGCCGCAGTGACCGCGCCCGTGGCGACCAAACCCTTCGCGACGCTGCTGAATAAACGCCTCGCGCTGTTCGGGGGTCATGTTCATCCAGCGCTCGTGCATCCGGCGGTGCGCGCCAAACATCCCGGGACGGAAACCTAGCCCGCCAAACAGAATGCGGCTCAGCACCAGTATGCCCAGCGCCTGCCAGAACCCGATGGCTTTCACGCCGAGGATCGCCGGAAGCAAGGCGTTCCACAGGGACATTACCAGCAGGCCGAGTGCAACGAAGATCACTGCGCCGATGACTAAACCCTTGCCCATACGGTGGCGACCGAATCCGCGTCCGTGACCTTTGTCGTGCATATCAAAATCTCTCATGGTGTGTACCTCGTTTACAGTAACTGATTATGGCTTGTGATGAGGTAGACGAATGAGGGAGGGAAATATTGCTGGGATGAATAAAAAATTTTTGTGCTGACGAATTTGAATACATAGCGCTCACTGCTGGCTGGAGCTATCTCAGTACGGTCAATCTTCCGGCATGGCAGATTATCCTGATCGGATAGCAATCGGCAGGCTTGCCCGAATCATCGCGTTCATTGCTTAAGCCCTTTATCCGGGTTGCACTGCATATGATCCCAGCCTTTATAATTTCTGACTTCAGGTACATGAGTCGGCAAGTTTTGCCAGTTTGTCAGATATTGGTCAGTCAGTTGGTCGATTGTTTTGGGTGGGATATATGACAGCCCCCATTTTGGCCCGGCAGAACCGGGGGCCATATGATGTTTATCACCATCTTCATCGACATAATCAACGCCGGTGCCCCCGGGTAAAATTCGCGGATCATCGAAGGGCTTTGAACTCATGTAAAGATTGCCCTGGCGAGTAAGCAAAAATCCCTGATCGTTAACGACCGTGAACGAGAGCATATTTTCTCTGGATGGACTGTTTGAGCCATCCGGTTCTACCGTATGAAAACCGGTGTTGAATGGCGCAACTTGCCAGGTTTCACCGTAATCTTTTGAAACTGCGAAGGCATCTGTATCCCATCCGGGAATGGCAATATAACGCTCGGAGGGATGCACGTACTTGTCAGCAAATGCCCGGTAAAACTGGCTGGCGACTTCAGAGCGGATACCGCGCACCGGGTCAACGTAGTACAACGCGCCCTGGCAGTTCCAGCCCGTCAGTTCCAGGTAGCGATGATCGTCAAAACGGTAAATCACCTGCGTCGGCGCGTCCTGTGCCTGTGTGCATCCCGCCATCAACATCAGCCAGGCCAACGTTGCGTGGGCAACTCCTTTATTCATCATCCGACTTTCCTTCTCGGTTCAGTGGGTACGGTGTTAAATCCTTCAACGGCAGGCTTGCCTGAATCAGAGTGCTCATTGCTTAAGCCCTTTATCCGGGTTGCACTGCATATGATCCCAGCCTTTATAATTTCTGACTTCAGGTACGTGAGTCGGCAAGTTTTGCCAGTTAGCTAACTCAGAAGCTGTTAGATATTTAAGAGACTTCGGTGGAAGGTACGATAGCCCCCAGGTTGCACCAGCAAAACCCGGTCGAAGGCGATGTTTATCACCATCTTCATCGACATAATCAACGCCGGTGCCCCCGGGTAAAATTCGCGGATCATCGAAGGGCTTTGAACTCATGTAGAGATTGCCCTGACGAGTAAGCAAAAAACCCTGATCGTTAACGACCGTAAACGAGAGCATATTTGGTAATGACTCCAACTTACTGATAGTGTTTTATGTTCAGATAATGCCCGATGACTTTGTCATGCAGCTCCACCGATTTTGAGAACGACAGTGACTTCCTGCCCAGCCTTGCCAGATGCTGCCTCAGATTCAGGTTATGCCGCTCAATGCGCTGCGTATATCGCTTGCTGATAACGTGCAGTTCTCCCTTCAGGCGTGATTCATACAGCGGCCAGCCATCCGTCATCCATACCACGACCTCAAAGGCCGACAGCAGGCCCAGAAGACGCTCCAGCGTGGCCAACGTGCGTTCACCGAATACGTGCGCCACAACCGTCCTCCGTATCCTGTCATACGCGTAAAACAACCAGCGCTGGCGTGATTTAGCGCCGACGTAACCCCACTGTTCGTCCATTTCCGCGCAAACAATGACGTCACTGCCCGGTTGTATGCGTGAGTTTACCGACTGCGGCCTGAGTTTTTTAAGTGTCGTAAAATCGTGTTGAGGCCAACGCCCATAATGCGTGCACTGGCGCGACATCCGACGCCATTCATGGCCATATCAATGATTTTCTGATGCGTACCGGGTTGAGAAGCGGTGTAAGTGAACTGTAGCTGCCATGTTTTACGGCAGTGAGAGCAGAGATAGCGCTGATGTCCGGCAGTACTTTTACCGTTACGCACCACGCCTTCAGTAGCTGAACAGGAGGGACAGCTGATAGAAACAGAAGCCACTGGAGCACCTCAAAAACACCATCATACACTAAATCAGTAAGTTGGCACCATTACCGCATATTTTCTCTGCCTGGTCTGGTTGTTCCATCGGGTTCAACGCTATGCGTAGCCGGGGAGAATGGTGCTGACTGCCAGGTTTTACCGTAATCTTTTGAAACTGCAAAGGCATCCGTATCCCAGGACGGAATGGCAATATAACGCTCGGAGGGATGCACATACTTGTTCGCAAATGCCCGGTAAAACTGACTGGAAACCTCTGAACGTATACCGCGCTGCGGGTCAATATAGAATAATGCCCCCTCACAGTTCCATCCCTTCAACTCCAGGTAACGATGATCATCAAACCGGTAAATCACCTGCGTCGGCGCGTCCTGTGCCTGTGTGCATCCCGCCATCAACATCAGCCAGGCCAACGTTGCATGGGCAACTCCTTTATTCATCATCCGACTTTCCTTCTCGGCTCAGAGGGTACGGTGTTAAAACCTTCAACGGGAGGCATCGGCCATTGCAGATTTGTCACTTCACGGTTATAGACTTCCGGGTAGCGGGCGGGGATCACTCGAGTTGCATTCATAAACTGGTTCACTACACCAAACTCGCCGGTAGGCAAGACTGAACCTGGCTTGTTCATGAATTTTTTGGTGGTTTCAGAAGGTAGTTCGCCTGATCTGTAGTATTTCGATGCATCACGATCATCTGACCAATCACTGCGCCAGTCGGCAATACGCAGTAATTTCTTCCAGAATGCACCATGCTCAAAATCAAACGATTTGCACGGACCTATAGCCAGGTCATAGGCCATCGCCAGTTCCGGTACTTTAGGTGACATAACGATGGACGAATGCTGACTGAACATCACATCGTCTGAAGAACTGAACAGCTTGTGCAGTTCGGCTTCGGTCAAATTCCGGCGTACAACGATTTTTTTGTTGGCATCGTTAACACCGGTGATTTCACCGCTGACGATATCGATATTGCGCCAATACTCAAGCGTGTTGATTTCGCTTTTCGTCAGGACATGGCCGGGCCGTAGATGTTTGAACGGTTCAAACGGCGGGCAGTCGAAAACGTCCTCCTTAGTTCGCCGGGAGTTGCTGGTTGCTCCCGCTTTGGCGTTATACGAAACCATAACGTCATTTCCCCCTGCAGGGGCTTTGTAGGCGTTGTCTTTGTCCGTACTAGTATCGAGAGGGTTTAGTTGCCCCATGAGAGTGAAAATAAACGGCTCAGGCAGGGCTTCACCGTTTGGAACCACATCGCTGTAATCCCAGCTTGCGTTCGTCAATGCGGAATAAGCGAAATCACCTTTCCCCACAGCAGGCTTACGGAACGGTTTTCCATCTGGCGCATGACCAACACTACTGTTCTGGAAAAAAACGCGCTGGCGTAAATTGGGGATGGTGTCGGCCAGCTTTTGTGGAACCCCGCGCCAGCCGAAACCCTGAACAGGAAGCAGTGATACGGTCCCATCATTCGGGCAGAAATAGTTATAAACTTTGCCGAAGTTATTGCGCTGATTTAAAGGTGAATCATACCAGTTACTGCTGAACTCCTTGCGCGGAAGCGTCATCGTGTCGAGCAGCGTTTTTTGATCTGCGGCGGTCATTAACCCGTCACCGCTGGACGCAAATTTTTCATTCGTCGCCATCAGACGGCAGAAATTCACAAAGGTTTGCTGCCGGGCGGCATCTGTCTGGTGATGACCTGGCTGACCGTTCTCCAGCCAGCGATTTTCGAGCGAATACGGGGAGTGATTGAGGATCACGCAATCAGCCGGAGGCTCCCCCGCCTGCTTAACCAGCATGTTTGCCAACATGGTGATGATGGTTCCCTGGCTATGCGCAACGACATTAATTGTGTCTTTGGCGGTAGGCTTATTTTGGCGAATGGTTAAAATCAGATTTGCCAGCCGTTGTGCGGCATAGAACTGATAAATACGGTGTGGGTTGCTGTATACCGGGTGGGTAAAGTCACCGCCGTTTGCCAGTTCAGTACGACTCAAAAAGCCGACCGCACCAAGCGCTGCGCCCCCTGCTCCCGGGCCAAGCATATCAGGGATGCTGGTCGTGGCATTGGCAAACGTTCCACCTCCCCAGACGCCATTTAGGTCCAGAGTATTGTGAAAGCAGTCCATTGCATACTTACCGCCGAATCGTTTCAGGATCGCCGGGTCATTTTCGCGATAAGCATCATACGGTAAGGGGGTTTCTGCGTTATTGCCGCTGTTGCGCATGGCTTCACGGTACTGCCGCTGGTCATCCTCCCACATAGCCTTATCAACCGGGCGATATCCCCAATAAAACGGGATCACTGGTGAGCGCACGGGAGTATTTGAGCAGATCATTTGCTTTTTCTGTGAGTCAGGACAATCCTCCATTACCCCATCCGCATTTCGGATTTTGTAGGTTTTTTCTTCCCACTCATGCGGCCATAAGTCATCGCGACCCAGTCGCTTTTTCAACCCTTCGATGATGCCGCGCTCCTGGTTCTGATAGGCTTCCCCCACGTCATTCACACCATGAACCAGGATCACAATGCCTGGCATTGGACGATGTACAGGGCAGTTCGTGGTGTACATCGGTTTACCGGCATTAACCGGAACACCGATACACTGCTCCGCCAGGAAACGTTTGTTGTGTGCGCCGAAACTTTGCGGATCCTGAGACTCTGGAGCCTCATCAAATGGGTTGGCGTTCTGCGCATCAGATGACTCACTCATACGGTTCCCTCCGGGGCTTCTAACTCATGGACTAATTCGAGTGACCAGGTATCAAGTTCAGACGTGTTAAGTAGCGGTGATTCGCCGTTATCATCGGTGATCCCCTCGATGACTTCGCCCTTTTTATGGAGCCTGAAGCGTTGACCTTTAAGAATATGATCCGGATCGTCGGGGGCATGTAGCCGGAACTGCTGAGCCAGCTCGCCTTCTGAAAAGGTAGGCTTCAGATGGTCAAGACTTGCTTTCGCCATGTAATCGACGGCGGGCGCTTTTATACGGATGTAATGCGGGGCAATGAACTCCATTTCACCCTTCTTAAGGCGAATGCCTGCACCTCCGCACATCAACAGCAATTCATCTTGCGCATTCAGTACAATTTTGCCCTGAGAGCTGGTGAGGTTAATGTTCTGATTCGCGACGACGTTAATTTCCCCCTTCTGTGCACTCAGCCGAATAGACCCTTTTGCAGCGGTAAACACCATCCCTGCTTTACGGACGAATACGGAGAAGACTTCCCCAGCGGCCAGAGTCATGCGCCGGAAGGCGTTAGCATTCATGTCCTGCCTGGACGTTGTGGTCATATTCTCCCCGGCATGCAGCAAGACTGATTTAGGGGATGTGAGAGCTATGCCGGTTTCACCATGAAGAGAGAGCGTGGCATCTTCTGGTTTTGCTACTCGCTGCCGAAATTCAGTCACCGACGATAGATCGGCGGCTGGCGTATCTGCTATTTCCGAACAGGCCTGAAGCGAACGGGCCAGTTGTAACGCAGATTCAAGCTGCGCTATGGTCGCAGCCATGTCGTTCTGATTGCCGGTTGCTTTTAGTTTCGCCTCTGTGGTGATGTGAAAGCCTTCAGCAGAACGAAGCGAAGCTTGCTTGTCGGTGCGTAACTCAACGCCTTCCCCGCGCCGCTTACCACTGGCATCGACCAGGTGTCCTAAATTCAGTTGCGACTTGCCGTACTCCGTCGCGACTTTGATGTGTTCATGGTTTTTCTTATCCTCCATCCGAAATTTGTTATTTCGTGGAGTCCTGATGACGTTGCGTGTGCTGTTGCGGTCAGTAACTAAATCAGGGTTTATTTCATCATGGAAGGCATGGGCAATGAACGGTCGTTCCGGGTCGCCATTTTCAAACGCAATGCCAACTTCTGTATTATCGAGCAGGGGAAAATGTATCCCATAGGTATCACCGGCGTACTGCCGCCCTAACCTGACAGGCATACTCTCCAGCCCCTTTTTCCATTCAGCCTGGTCAAAGTTAAACTGCACCCGATAACGACCCTGATTATCTATCCGCGAAAGCTGATCGTTAATGCTTATCCCCGACACTCTCGCCGGGATTGTACCTGTGATGATGGGGCGTGGGAGACGTTCAGGGCGATAACACCAGATTTCGCTGAATGGAATTCCTTTAATTTCACTTTGAAAACTGCTCTTGCGTGAACCTGTGGAGCGGATGCTGGTGACAACCATCCCTTCGTCAAAGGCTGCTGGTTTATTGCCGGTGATATCGAGATCGAATCCAGGCACAATAGCGGGATCGTCGGCTACGGCTTCCAGCGTAATCATATTGGTAAGCAGGCATTCATGACGAATTCGCGCATAGTGCCAACTGGTTTCGGCGTGTTGGCCTTTGCCTATGGCATAACGATCACCGGATGCCAGATGATTATCCGCGTAGTGATATTCGCCACCGTAAACCAGTTCCGACTGGCGTGATTTATCGGCCTGTGTTTCGAGTGCTCTGTAATTCCGACTCTCCCGATAGTTGTAGTTACGCACATCGACCGAGCCAGGAACGATGGTATGCCTGGTTGTCATTTTTCGCAGGCTGTAGATATTACCTACGGTTCCAGCAGGGTTGATTGCTGCGATCTTATGGTTGTGTACATAGTGCGCCCCGGAATCTCCGAACACGATAACAACAATATGGTCATGATCGGGATGTAGCTCAAACCGGAACCATATACCCACTTCAGACAGCAAGCGCTGGATGAACCCCAGATCGCTTTCTTTCCACTGAACAATCATTTCCCGCGGCGGATATTCCCAGTGAAGCTGGTCAAAATTGATTTCATATCCCTCAAAACCGTGTTCTTTAAGGATGCGTTTAACCAGTTCTGGTACAGATACATTCTGATAGATAGCGCTGCGATAGCGGGCGTTAAGAAGCGCCAGAGGATGTTCCAACACAGCTTCGTACAGCGTTTCTTCAACGCTGCTGCTGATTCTGCTGAGTTCAGTTATGACGCCAGGGATTTTACGCAAAGCGACCCATTTTTCACGATCGGGAAAATACTTTGACCATGCAGGGTTGGCGGCTCGAAGAATAAATGACGCTTCTTTCTGGACGATATGAAAAGCTTCAGCGTCGTCAGTGGTGGAGGTGAAACGGATTGTATATCGATACGGGGTACTCAGCGCTTCTTCACCGGTAAATGATTCCACATCAGCAATCAAGTCAGACCCGCTGATGGTCAGGAGGTATTTATTCAGGCTTTCTTCGGGATTGAAAACGACCGGTAAGTGAGAAAACCGTATTTCGCGTCCATTCATAAGCGTCCTTTTACAGTCACATGACCGATCTTTCCGCAATGGCAAATTTGCATTAAGTTCAAAGCAGGTGGCAAACTATACAACCAAAAACCTTATAATTTTAATGGCTATTTACATAAGTATGCTTTAGCGCAAATTTTGACATTTCACTCAAGGAGGGATTCGGATGAATCAGCGATTCATTTTAGTGGGTGATACCACGACTCACGGCGGCACAATCGTACAGGGTATTTACACGCACACCGTTGACCGTGCTGCAATGGTAGTTACCGGCCATAAGTTCAATTGCCCTCAATGCGGTAAAGAGGCCACATTAATTGGATCGAGCCATGTCACTGTTAATGGTCAACGTCGCGTTCTGCATGGAGATAAAACAACTTGTGGGGCAACGGTAATCGGTCAGTATAAAAGCAGTGTGTCAGAAACGGGAGCGAAAGGTTAAGGAAAATCACACGATCTCCCCGCGACATCAGACACAAAAAAGGCTCCCTCAGGAGCCTCCCTCCATTCAATTAAGCCTGCACCGGCAAACTAAAACTCGAAATACTTCTCGAAAGCTGCTGCGCCTGCTCTTCCAGCGATGCCGCGGCCGCGGCGGACTGTTGCACCAGCGCGGCGTTCTGCTGGGTTACGCCATCCATCTCGGTTACCGCCTGTCCGACCTGGCTGATCCCACGGCTCTGCTCTTCAGAGGCGACGGAGATCTGCTCCATCAGCGTATTCACTTTATTAACAGAACCAATAATGGAATCGATCACCTCGCCCGAACGGTTCACCAGCTCGGCACCGTTTTTCACGCTGGAAACCGACTGCGCAATCAGGCTCTCGATGTCCTTAGCCGCCACTGCGCTTTTCTGTGCCAGGGTGCGAACTTCACTGGCCACAACCGCGAAACCGCGTCCCTGCGTACCGGCGCGCGCCGCTTCAACTGCCGCATTGAGCGCCAGAATATTGGTCTGGAAGGCGATGCTGTTGATAACGCTGGTAATGTCTTCGATGCGCTTCGAGTTCGCCGCGATGGTATTCATGGTGTCGATGACTTCACGGGTCACCGCTTCACCGGTGTGGGCATTTTTCACCGCGTCCTGCACCAGTTTTCCGGCCTGATAGACGTTATCGGTATTGTTCGCCACGGTTGCGCTCAGTTCTTCCATGCTGGCCGCCGTCTGGGTTAACGCGGACGCCTGCTGTTCGGTACGTGACGCCAGGTCAATATTCCCGGAGGCAATCTCTTGCGCTGCGTGGGTCACGGTATGGCTCGCATCGCGCACCTGGGCGATGGTCGCAAGCAGCGCCTGGCGCATCTGCTCCATCGAACTCATAAGATGGTCGATTTCGTTGCCAGAGCGTCCCTTCACCGGCACCGGGATGTCCAGCTTGCCTGCCGCAATCTGGCTGCAGTGTTCGCGTGCCAGGTTTACCGGGGCAAACACAAAGCGCTTCATCAGCAGGCTGACCGCGACAATCACCACCACAAACAGGCAGGCGATAGCGGCAATCATCACCAGGCCGGAGATGAAGTTGCTGCTCGCATCTTCGTTCAGGCTTTTGGCGTATTTCTGGTGGACCGAAAGCACCTGGTCGAGAACGATCTCGTACTGGCGGTCGAGGCGGGACACGTTCGGGATCAGGGCGTTAAATTTGGCAACATCGTGCGCTTCGGCAGCATTGATCAGCGGTACCAGTCCCTGGTTGCGGTAGTTTTGCCAGGCATCCTGATAGGCACTCACCAGCGGCGCTTCATCCGTCAGACGCGGTGAATCCATAAAGGCAGCAAAGGCGTGGTCCGCTTTGGTCAGCGCCTCTTTCACTGCGGCAAGCTTCGCAGACTCATCTGCCGAGTTGCCCGCTTCCACCATCTTCACATACTCCATCACCCGAACGCGCAGGGTGCGGCTGTGGTTGATGGGGTCAATAATCGACAGCACAACCTGGATCTCTTTGTTCACATTATCCAGGGAATTATTACTTTTAATGATGAGGCCAACGCTGGTGACGGTGCTGACAACAAAGAAGAAAAGCAGTGAGAACAGGACAATCAGGGACGACTTTTTCAACGACATAGACCAATACCTCAAGGAGAATTATTCCTTATGGTTATCGGCGCATCCAAAACTTAAATTAATTAAAGTTATTGATGTATCGGTCAGAGCTATATAGATGACTTATAGCGTCGTTGCAGGGTGGCATCCAGCTTGCGCTGCAAGGGCTGTGGTGTCTCCCCTTCGATCAATTTGCTAATTAAATCAAAGCAGTGCCAGGCCAGCTGGCGGTTATCCTGACGAATGGTATCGACAGGGATCGTCAGCGAATCGTAGAGGTAGTGATCGTCAAAACTGGCTAACCTGATATCGCTTTGCAACAGGTAGTGTTGACCCATGTAGCGCAATACCCCTTCCAGCAGACCGCAGGCGGCGGTGAAAAGCGCTTTCGGCGGACGTCCCAGGCGGGCGCAAAGTTCAGCGAACATCTCGTATCCGGAGCTCGGATGATAGTTGCCGTGAATGATCCACTCCGGGCGCAGCGTTACATTGGCTTCACGCAAACCTTGCTTAAACCCTTCCAGGCGGTCGCGCGTCGGGGAAAGGCGTGGTTGACCGCCGAGGAAGTAAAACTCATCAGGATGCTGACGCGCTATGTCAGCCACCAGTTCCGTCGTCGGGGTAATGGAATCGGTGATCACCAGCGGCAGCGCGCTGTCGTTGATGTGGCGGTCAAAAAGGACAACGGGCAGTTGCTCACTCAGCTTGTGGTAGTCCGCATCGTTAAGCATGCTGGAAGCCACAATCAGCCCGTCCACCTGACGCGCCACCATGTTGTTCACCACTACCGTCTCCTGCCCCGGGTTTTCATCGCTACAGGAGATCAGCAGCTGAACGCCAGCCTCACGGCACAGCGTCTCCAGCTCGTGAGAAAACACGGCAAAACCGTAGTTGGTAATTTCAGGAACCACCAGCCCAATGGTGTGGCTACGGTTATCACGCAGCGACCGGGCATGAATGCTGGGCTGATAGTGGTGCTCTTTGGCAATCGCCAGCACGCGTTCACGCGTCTCTTCCGCTACGCGCAGCTCTTTGCTGCGTCCGTTCAGGACCAGGCTGGCGGTGGCTTTTGATACCCCCGCCAGTTCCGCGATGTCTTTAATGGTGACGCGTTTTGTTTTTCTCACAACGACTTAGATCCGGCTGCCAAAACCCTCATTCTATCATGCAGGCGCGCAGCGACCAGTAGCGTAATGTGATGACGGACTCACCTTCGAATCGTACACGGGCTGGATGGTCAGGAAAATAGCGGCTGCTCAGCACTCCTTCACCGTGGTTGATGAAAATTTCAACGCTGGAGCGGTCGCACAGAACGCGTAAATGGCTGACGTCCCCCAGCCAGTAGCGGGTCAATGTTTCCCCGGCTTTCAGACTGGCGCGTTCCAGACGCAGCCCCTGGCCATCGACCGTGAGACGCAAGGTTCCGCCGAAATCGACGTCCACGCGCGATGTACTCAGTTCAAACTCCAGACGCGTCGCATCCAGTTCTGGCGCATCACTGGCGAACCCCTGCCAGCGTCGTTCACCTTCACGCAGCGCTTCCAGTTCACGAGCTGGGGTCTGCCAGAGCTTGCCGTCGTGGTAGCGTAATTCGCGCGGACAAGTCATCTGGTGCATCCAGCCATGCGTTCGTGTTGGCTGAAGCATCTCTTCTCCGTCCGGCACGCCCATCCAGCCGATCAGAATGCGTCGACCATCTTCCGCCAGCGTCGTTTGCGGTGCGTAAAACTCAAACCCGGCATCCAGCTCATGCAGCTCACCGTGTTCAAATGCGGCGCGCGCATAGTCAAACGCCCCGCTCATCCATGCGGCTGGATAGGTGTTGAGGTAGCGATGTGGCTCGCGCGCCAGCCCCTGCGGACAGCAGATCAGAACATGCGTCCCGTCGAGGGCAAACAGATCGGGGCACTCCCACATATACCCTGCGTCCATCAGGCCGTTAACGCCGTGACCGGCGATCTCACCGCAGGACGCCCAGGTGTGCAAATCAGCGGATTTGAACAGCAGCACTTTGCCGCGTTTTTGCAGATCCTGCGCGCCCAGCACCATGTACCACTCCCCATTGTGCTGCCACACCTTCGGGTCACGCACGTGGCCGGTGTAACCTTCCGGTAGCGCAAGCACAGGTCCGAGTTTCTTAAAGCTGCCGTCCGGTTGTTCCACGGCCAGACACTGCCAGGCGGTGCGGTTGCCGTCATCGAATTTGACGTTGCCGGTGTAACACAGGGTCAAAACGCCCTCGTTATCCACGGCGCTACCAGAGTAGCAGCCGTTGCGGTCATACTCTTCGTCGGGCATCAGCGCCAGCGGCTCATGCTGCCAGTGCACCAGATCCGCAGAACTCCAGTGCCCCCAGCATTTAAACCGATGCTCGCAGTCCAGCGGGTTCCACTGATAAAACAGATGATAACGCCCGGCAAGCCAGATAAACCCGTTGGGATCGTTCATCAGCCCCGTCACCGGCGCGGCGTGCCATTGCGGATAATGGCTGTCTGCGAGCGCGCGCGGCTGGCCTTTCATAACGGCCTGCAGGATCGCAGGCCAGCGTGAAGGTAACGTCATTATTCTGAGTCCGTTTTATATTTCAGCAGCAGCGAGACGGTAAACGCCACGCCGAAGGCAATCACCATGCCGATAATATAGTTGAGCAGAGAGCTTGCCTGCACAATGGCCATACCTGGAATAGCGGTCAACCCAACGGCAGTCATATAAACATGCACTGAGACCACCCAGGCCCCGCCCACCGCACCGCCAATCAACGCGGCAATAAACGGTTTTACGAAACGCAGGTTGATACCAAAAATGGCCGCTTCAGTAATACCGAGCATGGCAGAGAACGCCGAAGGTAAGGTAATGGCTTTGATTTTGGCATCTTTGGTTTTGAACCACACCGCCAGACAGGCGCCGCCCTGTGCTACGTTCGCCATCGCCCAGATCGGCAGCAGGAAGTTAACGCCAATCGACGGGTTACCCAGCAGACCTGCTTCAATCGCGTGGAAACTGTGGTGAATACCGGTGATCACAATCACCGAATACAGTCCGCCGAACAGCAGCCCGGCGAGCCAGCCCGTGTGGGCGATCAGCGTGCTCAGAATAAAGGAGATACCGTCGCCCAGGGCGCGCCCCGCCGGGCCGATAATCAGCAAGGCGATAAATCCGGAGATAACGACGGTGAGGAACGGTGTCAGGATCAGGTCTAACGCATCCGGGATCGCGCGGCGCAGGTTTTTCTCCACGATGCTCATGAACCAGACGGCCAGCAGCACCGGGAAAACCGTGCCCTGGTAACCAATCATTGCGATCTCAAGGCCGAAGAAATTCATGGTGTGGAAACCGGACGCCACGCCCCAGGCGTTGGTCAGCGCCGGGTGCGTCAGAATGCCGCCCAGCGTCGCGCCGAGATACGGGTTGCCGCCAAATTCCCGCGCGGCGGTAAAACCAATCAGAATAGGCAGAATGATAAACGCCGCCGAGCTGCACATGTCCAGCATGATGTAGATGGCGTTATCCGCATTGACCCAGCCGTAGGTTTTCACCATACCGAGCAGGCCCATCAGCAGGCCGGACGCCACAATCGCGGGAATGATCGGCACAAAGATGTTGGAGAGCAGACGGGCAATGCGCTGGAACGGGTTCAGCTTGCGCGCCGCCAGATCCGCGGCTTCGGATTTACTGGATTCGCTAATCCCCGCAGCCTGAATAAACGCGGCATAAACCTTGTTGACCACGCCCGTGCCAAAAATCACCTGCATCTGCCCGGCGTTACGGAAACAGCCCTTCACGCCCTCGACCTTGCCGATAGCCTGCTGATCTGCCAGCGCGTCATCGACCAGCACCAGACGAAGACGCGTTGCGCAATGCGCCGCGCTGGCGATATTTTCCTTGCCACCGAGCAGCGGAATAAGCTCGCGGGCGATTTGATTAAAATCCATAGATACCTCTGCCTGACTTCTTTTTATGATGTGCGAAACGCCCCCGCCAGGCGGGAGCGTGATGGGTTAAAACCAGGTTTCCATCTGGACCCCAAAGTTCCATTCCCCGCCTGCGTTGAACCCGCTGCTGCCAAAGGCATCATCGCTGGCGTAATGATCCAGTTTGCTGCTCCAGTCCATCCAGGTGGCAAACAGGCGCAGCTCCGGACGGCTGAAGAAATCGCCGATTTTGCTCGCTTTTAACGTTGGGGCAAAGGTCAGCTTGTAGAAGCTGCCGTTGACGGCGTTGCGGTCCTTATAGCCTTCCGGGTTTAAATCCATGTACTGATAGCTTCCCTCAAACGCCAGGGCGAAGTTCTGCGTCACCTCTTTAATCAGGCGGGTGTTGAGCGTCACCCACTCATAGCTATCGCCCTTGACGTAACGATCTTTACTGCTTTGCGCCAGGACAGCAGGCGCAACGCTCCAGCCCCCGCCAATCGGCGTGACACCGTAACTTGCAAAGCGCCAGGTATTCGCCTCGGACAGCAGTGCGCCATCGGAACCGATGCTTTTCACTTCCGCACCCAGCCCGTGACCGTACAGCAGCGCCGTTTTGGCTGTCCCTTCCCGCAGGCCGTAGAAACTCTCATTGTGCAACCCGACCAGAGCATGAACGCCGGTATTGGCGGCGTCAGTTTTGATGAGATCGCCGTTGGTGTCTTTACGGTCGTCGTTATCTTTTGCCCGCAGGCCGCTTACCATCAGCTGGAACGGTCCGGCGAAGTGGTTCATGCTGAGGATATAGTTCTGAACGTTATTGTCGGTCTGCTCCACGCTGCCAAAGTTGCGGCCGTAAATTGAGAAGTTACTGCGCAGCGAATCGTTCCATCTCACGTCATACACACCGCCACCGGTACCGGCAAGGAACACGACGTCGGAATCCAGCCAGTGAATATCAAAGTTGTCGCGGTCAAAGCGTTTACCCGCCCAGAAGGTACTGCCCTTCAGCGCACCGGTGAAATCAGGCAAGTTGCCCAGCTCCGCAAAGGCCTGACGAATATTGAGATCGCTGGTATCGGCTGACCAGTCGTTATAAGTCCTCTGACCGTCGGCCAGCATCGCTTTGAAGCGCGTGGTCGCCCCGTTATCCAGGGTTTGTTTATGCTCCAGGTTCAGCTCAACGTAGGTATCGGCTTCGTTACCCAGACGCCCTACTGCTCCGCCCGTTTCCCCGGCGGGTGTCAGATAAGGGCCGCTTTTGCTGCTGGAGGCCGCATCGTTCATCAGCAGACCAGAACGGGCATAGCCGTGGAACTCAAACCCACCGCTTTGGTCCGCTTTTTTCTCCAGTGCGGCGGTGCGTTGAGCCACTTCCTGAGTTGTCGTTTGCGCCTGCTGCTGAGCCGCAACCAGTTGCTGCGTTTTTTGTTCTGCATCCGTCGCGCGTTTCTCAGCAACCTGTGCGCGCGTCTCCGCGTCCTGAAGACGTTGTTCCATCGCCGCAAGTCGCGCTTCGATGCTTGTCATATCCGTTTGGGCAAAAACAGAGGTACTTCCGGCCAGCATGCCTATCATCACGGCAAGTCTGCGTTTTTTATACATTTTGTCGCATCCCTAAAAGAAGTCATTAAACGTGCTAAATTGCTAAACCGGTTTAGGTTGCTGATACTAAACCTCTGAATTTTGGATCGGCAATCTTTTTTGCTAAACCGTTTTAGTAAGTGTGATCGAGGCGACAATTCAGGCCGCCGGATGGCGGCCAGCAATGGGAGGAATTACAGGGCGTGCTGATATGGCAGAGCCGTCATGGCGCCTTTTGCCGTGGTGGCTAACGCACCGCAGCGTTGAGCTAAAGCGATAACGGACGTCAACGGCTGACCGGCGGCCAGCCCGTAAAGCAGCCCCGCCACAAAGGCATCGCCTGCGCCGGTCGTATCGACACATTTCACAGGCGTGGCCGGATAGTGTTTCACGGTGCCCTCATGCCATGCGATGACGCCCTCTTTACCCTGTGTAACCAGCACCAGATGTGCCGGGCAGCGATTCATGAGCTTATCCAGACCGGTCTCCACCTGCGTTTCGCCAGTGAAAAAGGCCAGCTCTTCGAGAGAAAGTTTCACCACGTCTGCACCCTGCAGAGCGCGTTCGAGACAGCGGCGAAGCTCGTTCTCATCCTGCCAGAGGTCCGGGCGAATATTGGGATCGAAACTGACGTAACCACCCGCTTCCCGGATGGAGGCCATCGCCCTGAAGGTCGCAGAACGGCTTGGCTCTGCGCTCAACGCGATGGAACAGACATGCAGCCACTCCCCGGCGCTGAAGCTCGGGAGATCGGCCGTTTCCAGAAACAGATCGGCGCTCGGGCGCACCATGAAGGTAAACGAGCGTTCGCCGTGGTCATCCAGATCCACTACCACCGTAGAGGTACGATGCGCCGGGTCCAGGCGCATATACTTCACGTCGACTCGCTCGTCGGCTAATGTCTTAGACATAAAACGCCCGAACGGGTCATCGCCAACTCTGCCGATAAAGGCGCTTCGACCGCCCAGCCGGGCTATACCGACGGCGACGTTTGCCGGTGCACCGCCGGGACACTGCAGTAATCTGCCTTCGCCGTCAGGCAGCAAATCCACTACCGCATCGCCAAGTACCCAGATTTTTTTCATGTGATCCTCTTAGCTAAACATTGTTAAACCGTTTTAGCTATTTAAGCACAGGTCAGGAAAAGGGGAAATAACGAGGGTGGAAAATTGGCTTAACGCACCAGATGCGGCCAGTGAATATCGCCTACGCCATTAAGCTGTGGACGGGCAAACAGAAAGCCCTGGAAACGGCGGATCCCGGCTGATTCAAGCCAGCACCACTCCTCCATTTTCTCGATCCCTTCCGCCACCAGGGTGATTTCGAGGTCGGAGCAACAGCTGACAATCGAGCGCACGATCGCCTGTTTCGGGCCGCTAAGATGAATATTGCTGACAATTTCCCGGTCAATTTTAATTTTATCCGGCTGGAACCGGGTCAGCAGCGAAAGCCCCGCATAGCCGGAACCAAAATCGTCAATCGCCAGGCCAATGCCTTCAGCACGAAGTTGTTTAATGGCGCTATTAAACTGGTTGAAGCCGGAAATCATCTCGTTTTCAGTGACTTCAATGACAACCTGCTCCGGTTTAAGCCCGTGTTTTTTAATTTGATCCGCCAGAAATGCCACGGCGCCAGGAACATTGACCAGCGACATCGGTAACAGATTTACCGCAATTTTATGGTTACCAATACCGAGCTTTTCAGCCAGCGCAAAGGCATAGACTTTCGTCTGAAGGTCAATTTCGTAGATTTTGTCCGGGTCGAGGGAGCTGAAAAAATGCTCCGGACTGCCGCCATCATTACCGCGAATGAGGGCTTCAAGTGAACTAATCTTCCCTTCGGAGGGCTCAACAATGGGCTGGAGCGCAAACTGGCAAGATTGGTTAGCCAGCAGGCCCAGGCTATCACCAAACGGTAATGTCTCCGGTGAGAGCGTCCATTTTGTCGGGTCGTAACGTTCCCCAGACGAGGACGGTCGCTGATCTGTAATAAACCTCTGGATAAATTTGAATACCCGATCATCAGAGGCGAGATAGCTGTCCAGCTTGCTGTAACGCAGTACCGACTGTAGCACGTCTTTCGCCGACTGGATCTGCAGGTCGAAGAGCAGCATACCGACATTTTCGAACCGTCTGCGCGGGCCGTAGTCCCGCATCAGTTCAACCACACCACTGTGCCGTTTATCCTCACGGATGGTGTGGAACAATTTGACCACACTCTCTTCCGACCCTTCTAGGATTTGCATAACATCACTCCCTTTAGCCAGGAGGACGCCGGTAATATCCAGTTTTGTGTTGCGGCCCCTGGCCCGCTCCACCAGCTCCCGCAGTTCGGTGGACGGGTGGGATAAATTCAACTGGCTTCGGTAAATGAGCGTTGTCAGCACAAGAGCGGGTTCCAATGAGAGAGAAAGGTGCCTTGAACCTACTGTTTATCATAATTAATCAGTGCGACCTAACATATTCACGCCACAAGGGTTCTTTACGGTTATTGATCCCCGATCCGGCCGCCGATCCTCTCCAGCATGTAGTCGTAGAACGGGTTCGAGGTGACTCGCATGAGCGCCTCTTTTCCGACGCTCAACACGGACGTTTCTCCCCAGAGCGCAATCGTCCCCAGGCTAATGCCATAGTGGTTTTTCACGCCAGGTTCGCGGCCATACAGATCGTCATCCGGCGGGAACGGCACGGCAATATGCGACAGGGAGTAGACATCCTGCGGCCAGGACTGTGCAAGCGGTACGACTGTCTCATGGGTGCTGCCTGCCGGGGTTATTTTCGCCACCGTCGAGAAACTGTGCTCGCTGGCATTGGTGATAATCGTGACACTGTAACGCCTCTGTTCGACGGGCAGCAGCGACGAGGCCGCCGTCCAGGATGACGGCTTAAACAAAGGACGGAAACTTGCCGCCTGGTTGATATCAAACATAACCAGTTCACTGCCGTTCTCCGGAAGCTGATCAAATAACCCGGTTACCACCGCGCGGGTACTGACCGTGGAATCCATCACTGACTGAAACGCCAGAACCGGCGGCAACTGCCCCAGTTTGTGTTCCCGCGCCGCGCGGCCAATCTGCTCCTGAAGGGTCTTCGTCAACAGCCACGACTGGCGGGCAGCATTTACCGGGAACGAGTTGTATTTATACGGATTATATTCCGGCGAGATATTCAGCCACGCCGCTTTGGCAAACGCCGGCAGCAGCGCCGGTAACCCGGCGAAACCGGCAAACCGCGCAAAGGCCGTCACGCCAATCATCGGTGAAAGCAGTACCACCTGCTGCGGTCGATGAAGTGAAGTGGAATCCAGCGCATCAAGGGTATATTTCATCGCCAGCGCCCCGCCGTTGGAGTACCCCACCAGATGGAGTGGCGCACTCTCTCCCGCCAGACGCGTGGCTTCCCGCACAGCAAGGCGCGTTGCCGCCAGCCACATCTCCCAGTCAACGTCCGTCAGCGCGCCGGGCGCGGTGCCGTGTCCGGGTAGCCGCGGTACCACTGCCACAAACCCGTGCTGCTGATAATGCAAAGCCAGGTGTCTTACACTGTAAGGTGAGTCCGTCAATCCGTGCAGCAACACCACCGCACCGCGCGGCTTTCCGGCAGGCATCAGCACAAATGAACGGTTGGCATCTGGTGAAAACTGACCGGGCCACACCAGGCTCTGGCGGTAATAACGGTTTAACGGGGTTTGTTCCTCGCCCGCTGTTTTCGCCGTCACCGCGTTATCCAGATCGGTGAAAATCGCCTTTTCCCGGGCCTGATACCCGGAAAAATCGGCTTTGTCCAGCTCGCGCACGGACATCTCATCTGCCCGCCAGGTATGCCAGGGGTGCAGTTCCGGCCCCTGCTGAGACAGATACGCCCGCACAGCAAGCAGCACGACCAGGACGATCCCCGCTACCATCGCTATTTTTTTTGCGAGAGACATCAGGCGCACGCTGACACGCCAGGACAAATTCGCCATGCCGGGATCCCTTTTATTTTCACTGTGTTTATATCTTATCAAAAATGTGAAGAAGCTGACGTATTCAACAAATTCATACCTGCCCGCTCAGCCAGTGCACCAAAAGTGAACTAGGCTGCACAAATGTTGATCATTGGTTAATTAAATATTGCATGAAGTTTGTGTCGCAGCAGGTTCTCACTGCCCTGTGACTCTGGCACGCGTCATGCATTGTTAATCAGGTAACACAATTCTGGCGACTGACAGCCTGTTAACAGCGAGGCGCTATGACGACAAAACCCGAGATGTTGAGCCGTATCGAAGCGACCTTCAGCCAACTGACGCCCAGCGAAAAACGGGTTGGCAGCTGGCTACTGGCGCACACCGCGCAAATTCCGTTTGAAACGGCAGAGAGCGTCGGTCTGGCGACCGGTACCAGCGGCATCACCGTCGGACGCTTCCTGCGCAAGCTGGGGTATCGTAACCTGGAAGACGCCAAGAAAAGCCTGCGCGACCCTTACCAGCCCTGGGGCATGAATGAGCGTCTGGACTCCTGGCAGCAGCAGCGCCCCCTGCCCAATCGCCTTCAGCACGCTTTGTCGCTGGAAGTGGATGCCATCACGCAGGTGTATCAGTTGGCGCAAACGGACACCTTCCGCCAGGTGGTGCATCAGTTGGCTCACGCGGAGGCCGTTTTTGTGCTGGGAATTCAGTCGACCCGCGGGATAGCCAACGCTTTCTTCAGCCACCTCGAGTATCTCCGCCCGGGCGTCAGCTATTCCGAGGGGGCATCCGGGAGCTGGGTTGAATCTCTGAACTCAGGGTTTTCTCATCCCTATGTGGTGCTGACAGATACCCGTACCTACTCCGCTGTCGCTCGGCAGTACTGCCGTGTTGCAAGTGAGAAACAGATCCCCCTGGCCTTGATCACTGATATCTGGTGTCCGTGGGCACGCGATTATCAGATTGATTTACTGCAAGTGAAAACCGATACCGGCCATTTCTGGGATTCACTTGCCCCCGTGAGCTGTCTGTTCAACCTGCTGCTGTCGGGCGTGGTGGAAGCGTTAGGTGACGCGCTTCCGGCGCGCCTGGCCGTAAACCGACAATTACAACAAGAGTTTGGCCAATTCGAACGCTAAAGGAGCGGAGCTATGCCCGAAGAGAGTGAACTGATTGATGTGGCGAAAGCGTTTCCCACGCTGCACATCGATCTGAAGTACGCCACCGCCGACAACATCACTGGTCGCCCGATCTATCAGGAAGCACAGTGCCTGCTGCATACCGACGCGGCCACCGCACTGGCGAAAGCCATCGGTATTGCCACGCTGGCCGGGTTGAAACTGGTGGTGTACGACGCCTATCGACCGCAACAGGCGCAGGCCCAGCTGTGGGATGCCTGCCCAAACCCGGAATATGTGGTGGATGTGGCGATTGGCTCCAATCACAGCCGCGGTACGGCTATCGACGTCACGCTGATGGATGAACATAACACCGTGCTGGATATGGGTGCCGGTTTTGACGAAATGCATGACCGCTCGCATCCGTATCATCCCTCCGTGCCACCGCACGCACAGCGCAACCGTCTGCTGCTGAACGCCATCATGTTCGGCGGCGGTTTTGTGGGGATCAGCAGCGAATGGTGGCATTTCGAACTGCCGAATGCCGCCAGCTATCCGCTGCTTGACGACCGTTTTGCCTGTTTTCCATTGACGCACCCCCCTCTTTGAACCTGGAGCACTGCCATGAAAACAACGCTTCTCACGACCGTAATTGCCGCCACGCTGGCACTGAGCGCCCCGCTGGCGCTGGCTTCCGTCCCGAAAGACATGCTGGTGATCGGTAAAGCAGCTGACCCGCAAACGCTCGATCCTGCCGTAACGATTGATAACAACGACTGGACCGTCACCTATCCGTCCTATCAACGACTGGTGAAATACAAGCCCGGTACAACCGAAGTGGAAGGCGATCTGTCAACAGTATGGAAAGCCTCCGACGACCAAAAAGAGTGGACCTTTACCCTGACGGACAACGCGAAATTCTCCGACGGCACGCCGGTCACCGCCGAAGCGGTCAAGCTCTCGTTCGAACGCCTGCTGAAACTCAGCCAGGGGCCGTCTGAAGCCTTCCCGAAAGACCTGAAAATTGATGCCGTTGATGACCATACGGTGAAATTCACGCTCAGTCAGCCGTTTGCCCCGTTCCTCTACACGCTGGCGAACGACGGTGCCTCCATCATTAACCCGGCGGTGTTGAAAGCCAATGCGGCGGACGATGCGCGCGGTTTTCTGGCGCAAAACACCGCTGGATCAGGCCCGTTTATGCTGAAAAGCTGGCAGAAAGGTCAGCAACTGGTGCTGGTGCCAAATCCCCACTGGCAGGGTGATAAACCGCACTTTAAACGCGTGTCCGTGAAAATAATCGGTGAGAGCGCCTCCCGCCGACTGCAGCTTTCCCGTGGCGATCTGGATATTGCTGACTCTCTGCCGGTTGACCAGCTGGCCGCACTGAAACAGGAAGGCAAAGTGGCCGTCGCAGAATACCCCTCTTTGCGCGTGACCTACCTGTATCTTAACAACAGTAAGGCACCGCTTAATCAGGTGGATTTACGCCGTGCCGTCTCCTGGGCGACGGATTATCAGGGAATGGTGAAAGGCATTCTGAGCGGAAATGGCAAGCAGATGCGTGGCCCGATCCCGGACGGCATGTGGGGCTTTGACGCGACGGCCATGCAGTACAGTTTTGACGAGGCCAAAGCCAAAACCGCGCTGGAGAAGGTGAAAGACAAACCGGCCAGCCTGACCTTCCTCTACTCGGACAACGACCCGAACTGGGAGCCTATCGCACTCTCTACCCAGGCCAGCCTCGGCAAACTCGGCATTAACGTCAAGCTGGAAAAACTGGCAAACGCCACCATGCGCGACCGTGTCGGTAAAGGTGATTATGACATTGCCATCGGCAACTGGAGCCCGGACTTTGCCGACCCGTATATGTTCATGAACTACTGGTTCGAATCGGACAAAAAAGGGCTGCCAGGCAACCGTTCGTTCTATGAGAACAAAGAGGTGGATTCGCTCCTGCAGGCCGCGCTGAAAACCACCGATCAGGCGGAGCGCACCAAAGACTACCAGCAGGCGCAAAAAGTGGTGATCGACGAAGCCGCCTACGTGTATCTGTTCCAGAAGAATTACCAGCTGGCGATGAACAAAGACGTTAAAGGCTTCACCTTTAATCCGATGCTCGAGCAGGTGTTCAACATCGCCACCATGAGTAAGTAACGGTTCTCGCCGGGGGAAAGTGTATGACGTTCTGGAGCATTGTGCGCCAGCGCTGCTGGGGGTTACTCCTGGTGGTGGCCGGTGTCTGTATTATTACTTTTATTATTTCACACATGATCCCCGGCGATCCGGCCCGTCTGCTGGCCGGTGACCGCGCCAGCGACGAAATTGTACAGGGCATTCGCCAGCAGCTGGGACTGGACCAACCGCTGTATATCCAGTTTGGCCGCTACGTGGAGGCTCTCGCCCATGGTGATTTAGGGACGTCGATTCGCACCGGGCGTCCGGTTGCGGAAGATTTAAAAGCCTTTTTCCCCGCTACGCTGGAACTGGCTTTTTGTTCCCTGCTGCTGGCCCTGGTGATTGGGGTGCCGCTGGGGATTTTATCGGCGGTGTATCGTAACCGCTGGCTGGATCATCTGGTGCGGTTGATGGCAATGACCGGGATCTCCACCCCCGCATTCTGGCTCGGGCTGGGCGTCATTGTGCTGTTCTATGGTCATCTGCAAATTCTTCCCGGTGGCGGTCGGCTGGACGACTGGCTTGACCCGCCAGCTCATGTCACCGGGTTTTATCTGATCGATTCCCTGCTTGAAGGCAACGCAGAGGTGTTTTTGAACACCCTGCAGCATCTGATTTTACCCTCACTGACGCTGGCGTTTGTGCATCTGGGCATTGTGGCGCGGCAGGTACGCTCGGCCATGCTTGAGCAGTTGAGCGAGGATTACATTCGTACCGCCCGCGCCAGCGGGTTGCCAGGCTGGTACATCGTGCTGCGCTATGCCTTACCAAACGCCATGATCCCGTCAATTACCGTACTCGGGCTGGCGCTGGGCGATCTGCTTTACGGTGCCGTGCTCACCGAGACCGTCTTCGCCTGGCCCGGAATGGGGGCCTGGGTGGTGACGTCCATCCAGGCGCTGGATTTCCCGGCGGTGATGGGCTTCGCGGTCGTCGTCTCGCTGGCCTACGTGCTGGTTAATCTGGTGGTCGATCTGCTTTACCTGTGGATCGACCCGCGAATCGGGCGCGGAGGTGCCGAATGATGTTAACGCAGGAAACGCCCGTACCGGTTAAAACCGTGAGACAACGCATCAACTGGGCAAAGCTCTTCTGGATGCTGCGTCAAAGCCCGCTCACGATCGTCGGTGGCGTCATTATGATAGCCATGCTGCTTCTGATGGTGACCTCACCGTGGATAGTGCCGCACGACCCGAACGCGCTGGATCTGACCGCCCGCCTGCAGGCACCGTCGGCGCAACACTGGTTTGGCACTGACGAAGTGGGCCGCGATCTGTTCAGCCGCGTACTGACGGGCAGTCAGCAATCCATTACCGCCGGGCTGGCCGTTGTGGTTATTGCAGGAGGGATTGGCTCGCTGCTGGGCTGTTTGTCCGGTGTTCTGGGCGGGCGCGGCGACGCCATCATCATGCGGGTGATGGACATTATGCTCTCTATTCCCTCCCTGGTACTCACCATGGCACTGGCAGCCGCACTGGGCCCGAGCCTATTTAACGCCATGCTGGCGATTGCGATTGTCCGCATTCCGTTTTACGTCCGCCTGGCGCGCGGACAAACGCTGGTGGTGCGCCAGTTTACCTATGTCCAGGCCGCCCGCACGTTTGGCGCATCGCGCTGGCATTTAATCCGCTGGCATATCCTGCGCAATGCCCTGCCACCGCTGATTGTGCAGGCCTCACTGGATATCGGTAGCGCCATTCTGATGGCCGCCACGCTGGGCTTTATTGGTTTGGGTGCTCAGCAACCGACCGCCGAATGGGGCGCAATGGTGGCCGTTGGCCGTAACTACGTCCTCGACCAGTGGTGGTACTGTGCCTTTCCTGGTGCAGCCATTTTGATTACTGCCGTGGGCTTTAATCTGTTTGGTGACGGTATCCGCGATCTGCTGGATCCGAAATCGGGAGGGAAACAGTCATGACCGAATCGGTATTAACCATTGAAGATTTACATCTGAGCTTCCCGATTTTTCGCGGTGAGGTCCATGCCCTCAACAACGTCTCGCTGGAGATCAAACGAGGTGAAATCGTTGGCGTTGTTGGTGAGTCGGGTTCGGGAAAATCGGTTACCGCCATGCTGGCTATGCGCCTGCTGCCGGAAGGCAGCTACCATATTCATCACGGTCAGGTGAGGCTATTGGGTGAAAATGTCCTGACGGCATCCGAGCAACAGCTTCGCCAGTGGCGAGGCGCTAAAGTGGCGATGATTTTTCAGGAGCCGATGACTGCACTCAACCCGACGCGGCGGATTGGCAAACAGATGGTGGAGGTTATCCGCCAGCACCAGCCGCTTTCGCGGGGTGAGGCGCAGCAGAAGGCGATTACTCTGCTGGAGGAGATGCAAATCCCGGACGCGAAACAGGTCATGGAACGCTATCCGTTCGAGCTATCAGGCGGCATGCGCCAGCGGGTGATGATCGCCCTTGCCTTCTCCTGCGAGCCTGAACTTATCATCGCCGACGAACCCACCACGGCACTGGATGTCACCGTTCAGTTACAGGTGCTCCGGCTACTGAAACACAAAGCACGCGCCAGCGGCACCTCGGTGCTGTTTATTAGCCACGATATGGCCGTGGTGTCGCAACTCTGCGATCGCATGTATGTGATGTACGCGGGTAGCGTGATAGAAAGCGGATCCACGCAAACGCTGATCCACCATCCCGTACACCCTTATTCTATTGGTCTGTTGCAGTGTGCACCGGAAAATGGTCAGCCGCGCGACATGCTTCCGGCGATCCCCGGCACAGTACCCAACCTCAGCCAGCTTCCGCAAGGATGCGCTTTCCGCGAGCGTTGCTTTGCCGCCGGGGCGAAATGCAGTGAAACACCGCGCTTACAACCCAATGGAGCAGAAGGCCAACAGGCTGCCTGCTGGTATCCACAACGGGAGCAACACCATGTCTGATGTACTGCTGGAACTGGATAGCGTGTACGTGAATTTTCCGGCACGCAAAAACTGGCTTGGCCGCGTAACGGAACAGGTACATGCCCTCAACGGGCTTGATTTACAGATCCGCCGGGGAGAAACACTGGGTATAGTCGGTGAGTCCGGCTGTGGGAAAAGCACGCTGGCACAACTGTTGATGGGCATGCTTAAACCCAGCACCGGCGCCTGCCAGCGGACACAGCACGCGGGCGGCATGCAGATGGTTTTCCAGGACCCGCTCTCCTCACTCGACCCGCGTCTACCGGTCTGGCGCATTATCACCGAGCCGGTGTGGGTGCAAAAACGCAGCAGCGAGCGCGAGCGCCGCCAGCTGGCTGAAAACCTGGCACTGCTGGTAGGTATTCGCCCGGAGTATCTCGACCGACTCCCGCACGCCTTTTCCGGTGGACAACGTCAGCGCATTGCCATCGCCCGGGCGCTATCGTCCGATCCCGATATTATAGTGCTCGATGAACCCACCAGCGCGCTGGATATCTCGGTGCAGGCGCAAATCCTCAACCTGCTGGTAAAACTGCAACAGCAGCGTAATCTGACCTTTGTTTTGATCTCCCATAACGTTTCGGTGGTCAGGCATATGAGCGACCGCGTGGCAGTAATGTATCTGGGTCAGATTGTTGAACTGGGTAGTGCCGCACAGGTGTTGGGGGAGCCGCGCCATCCTTACACCCGGCTGCTGCTTGACTCCGTTCCCAGAACAGGTCAACCGCTGGATGAGGGGCTGGCGCTGCGTAAGACTGAACTTCCCGGAAACCGTCATTTGCCGGTTGGCTGTTTTTTCCGTGATCGCTGCCCGATGGCAATGGAGGGATGTGAACATCCGCAACCGTTACAGCCCTCACATGAGGGCCGGAACGTTCGCTGCTGGCGGAATCTGGATTAGATTTGCGGATCCCCCGTCCCTGTAAATCCAGCGCCAGGAACGCGCGAGAGGAAGAGCCGGGCGCGAACCCGACTGGGACTTAGTTAAGCTTATAGTCGAGCGTAATCTCGGCTTTCAGGAGCTGCGATACCGGGCAGCCCGCTTTCGCTTTCTGAATAATGCCATCGAACTGCTGAGGGGCGATGCCTGGGACGGTCACCTTACTTTTCAGGGCAACCTTCGTGATAGCAAAGCCGCCGTCGGTTTTATCCAGAGAGACGTCCGCGGTGGTATCAATGGAATCGGCGATATAGCCCGCTTCGCCAAGCATCAGCGACAGTGCCATCGAAAAACAGGTCGCATGTGCTGCGCCAATCAGCTCTTCGGGGTTGGTCCCCTTTTCGCCCTCAAAGCGGGTATTGAAACCATAAGGCTGTTGATTGAGAACGCCGCTCTCGGTGGAAACCGTTCCTTTTCCGCGCTTAATGTCGCCAGACCAGTGTGCCGAACCGTGCTTATGAATAGTCATTCTTGCTCTCCTTTTGGCTTACAAAGGGTTAAGTATAGACTACGCATCTGACCCACCCTGGAACACAGACTTTTCCAGGACTTTCACCTGCTGCACCAACAAAAAGGATAATGATGTGGCGCTAAAAATCAGGATGGCCGTTGCCGTAACTACACTGGCTCTATCGCTGTCTGCACTGGCGAAAACGCCGGAGAACTTTATCTATACCAGCTCCGGCGATCTCGATGCGGCGTTTCCGCTTGTTGCGCGAAGCGACATCGGCGGCGTGCAGATTGTTTACAACTGGCGCTTGCTTGAACCCGAGAAGAACAAGTATGACTTCTCGCGCATTGAGCAGGATCTGGCGCGTCTTAAGACTGCCAGGAAAAAGCTCTTCATCCAGATTCAGGATCGTTTCTTTGAGCCTAATGCCCGCTACGTGCCGGATTATCTGATGCACGATAAGCAATATGGTGGCGGGATTGCACCGCAGTTCGATAACCCCGGCGAAGGAAAGCCAGTCGGTTCAGGATGGGTGGCGCGTCAGTGGGATCCTGCCGTGCGCCAGCGCTACCAGGCGCTGCTGGCCGCCCTGGCGAAACGCTTTGATGGCGAGGTATACGGGGTAAACCTGCCGGAAACCGCCATTGATATCGACGAAAAAAATCCGCCGGCCGGATTTACCTGCGACAGCTATTTCGCGGGTGAAATGGAAAACCTCGCCTTTGCGCGAAAGGCTTTTCAGAAATCACACGTTGTGCAATACGTGAACTTCTGGCCGTGCGAGTGGGATAATGACCACAACTACATGGGGCGTCTGTTTGCGTATGCCAGCGCTAACAATATCGGCCTGGGTGGACCGGACATTGTTCCCAACCGCAAGGCCCACATGAAGAACGCCTATCCCTTCTTCCATAAAAATAAACACACGCTGCCGCTCATCGCCATGGCGGTTCAGGAGCCGACCCTGACCTATAAAAATCCGCAGACCGGTAAGCCCTTTATCAAAGCCGAGTTTGACCAGTTCGCAGAACAGTACCTCGGGGCCGATATTATTTTCTGGAGCACCGCCACGCCCTGGCTAAAGGCAAAGTAATCAAGAGCGTTCGCGGCTATCATGCCAGATAACCGGCCAGTTCATCGAGAAACACGCGCAGTGCAGCTGGCTGATATTCCCGGGACTGATAAATGCCATGGATGGCAAGCGGTTTCGGCTCCAGCGCGCTCAGCACCGGCACCAGTAAGCCCTGGTCCAGCGCGGCAGACGCTTCACGCTCCGGCAGCATCGCAATACCACAATGCTTTATCGCCGCATCCATCAACAGCGAAGAGATGCTGGCGCTCAGGTTGCCGCTGACGGCCACGCTCAGGTTTTCGCCTTCCGGGGTCAGAAAGTGCCAGGACTGCCCGGCGAAAAAGCTGTAGTGCAGGCAGTTATGCTGTGCTAATTCTTCGGGGCTGACGGGCGTCCCGTGCAGTGCAAGATAATCGGGTGAGGCACAGAGAACCGAGCGACATTCTCCCAGCCGACGGGCAATCATGCCGGGTTCAGGGTTATCCGTAATGCGCACGGCGACATCAATGCGCTCTCCCACCAGGCTGACCGGGTGGTTGTTCACATCCAGCTCGATGCGCAGTTGCGGATAGCGCGAAAGCAGACCGGGCAACACCGGCGCAATCAGGTGCATAGCGGTGAAATGGGCGCAGGCCACCCGCAGCGTGCCGGACGGCAGATCTTTCTCTGACTGACCTTCGATTTCCTGCGAGATCTGCGAGAGTGTCCGTGTTTTTTGCAGCACCTTTTCCCCTGCCGCGGTCAGGGTTAACTTGCGCGTTGAGCGGTTAACCAGCCGTGTTCCCGCCCACTTCTCCATTTGTTCAAGATAGCGGCTCACCATCGGTCGGGAAATCCCCAGCGCGCGGGCCGCCGCGCTCAAACTTCCCAGCTCGCATATCCGGTTGTAGACCTGAGCGGCAATAACGCGATCCATAGAAACTCCATTTGCTCGATTTATGAAACTAAGCATGTCTTGTTTCAGGAATTCTGGCAAATGCGAATATCCGTACAATAGAGACTTTCCTGCACAACAGAGACAACAGTATGAAACTCACTCACCTTGCTTTGCTTTCCACCCTTTTCACTCCGGCTGTTTTTGCTGCACCGTTGACCATTGATACCTATAACCCGCAAGAAAAAGGGTTTTCGCGGTCTCATCAACGCTGGTCTCCGGCCCGAAAGAAGCGGTTCTGTTTGATGCGCAGTTCAGCGTGAAAGATGGCGAAGCGCTGGTAGAGAAAATTCGCCACAGCGGTAAAACGCTGAATAAGATTGTGATCACGTCTGGCGACCCCGATTTTTACTTCGGTCTGCAGCCGCTGGTAAAAGCCTTCCCGAATGCCAAAGTGGTAGCCACCCAGCATGTCGTTGACCATATTAAAGCCACCAAAGACGCCAAGCTCGCCTTCTGGGGTCCACAGATGAAAGACGGCGCGCCAACCGAGCTGGTTGTGCCGCAGGTGCTTACCTCCACCACGTTTATGGTTGACGGGGAAAAGATTGATATTGAGCAACCAGACAGCTACGCGGCTTATGTCTGGATCCCGTCAGCGAAAACCATTCTTGGCGGTACCGGGGTTTCCTGGGGCATTCACGTCTGGACAGCAGACACCCAGACACCAGCGAGCCGTAAGCAGTGGCAAGAAACGCTGGATGATATGGCCGCACATAAGCCCGAGCGCGTCATTCCGGGGCATTATCTCGGCACGCCGCCAGCCGGAACCGGGGCTATCGACTTTACCCGTCAGTACCTTCAGCAGTTCGAACTGGCGTTAGGTCAACATAAAAACTCAGCCAGCGTAATCGACACGATGAAAAAACAGTGGCCGAACCTTGCAGAAGCCAGCTCACTGGAACTGAGCGCCAAAGTGAATACCGGCGAAATGAAGTGGTAATGTAAAAACCTGCTATGCTGGATGTGCAACCTAAGGGGTTACATTTCGTTTGCGTGAGCAAACTGGTCCTTAAAACTATCAACAGGATTGAGGAGTTAACATGAAATCGAACCGTCAGGCACGCCACATTCTGGGACTGAACTACAAGCTTTCAAACCAACGTAAAGTGGTGATTGAAGGCGACCATGAAACGCAAGTCACTCACGCCACCGGCAGAAAACGCCACGCGGGCAAGTAAGTTCCAGAAACAGAACCTCAACACCATCGGTCTTCCGATGGTGTTTTTGTTTATGTGTTGCGGTAATTCATATTTAGCTCCTTTATAATACCGCTGACCGAATCCCGTAGCACAGGCCAGAAAGATGACAAACAGCAGTGTCAGGGACGGATCTTCATAAAAAGAGTGAGTGACATGGACAACAAACTGAAAAAACATCGTTCCTTATATATCCCTTATGCCGGACCGGTTTTACTCGAATTCCCCCTGCTTAACAAAGGCAGCGCCTTCAGCATAGAAGAGCGCAGCAGCTTTAACCTGCTGGGTTTACTGCCTGAAGTGGTTGAGACCATTGAAGAACAGGCAGAGCGCGCGTGGATCCAGTATCAGGGTTTCAAAACTGAAATCGACAAACACATCTACCTGCGTAACATTCAGGACACCAACGAAACCCTCTTCTATCGCCTGGTACAGAACCATCTCGAAGAGATGATGCCGGTGATCTACACCCCGACGGTGGGTGCGGCTTGCGAGCGCTTCTCAGAGATCTATCGTCGCTCTCGCGGCGTTTTCATCTCTTATCAGAACCGTCACAACATGGACGACATTCTGCAAAACGTGCCTAACCACAATATCAAAGTGATTGTGGTGACCGACGGCGAGCGTATTCTCGGCCTCGGTGACCAGGGCATTGGCGGGATGGGGATCCCCATCGGTAAACTCTCCCTGTATACCGCCTGTGGTGGTATCAGCCCGGCGTATACCCTGCCGGTGGTACTGGACGTCGGCACTAACAACCAGCAGTTGCTCAACGATCCACTTTATATGGGCTGGCGTCATCCGCGAATCACCGACGATGAGTACTATCAGTTTGTTGATGATTTCATCCAGGCCGTGAAGCACCGCTGGCCGGACGTGCTGCTGCAGTTTGAGGACTTCGCGCAGAAAAACGCCATGCCGCTGCTGAACCGCTATCGCGACGAGATCTGCTCGTTCAACGACGACATCCAGGGTACCGCAGCGGTCACCGTGGGTACGCTGATCGCCGCCAGCCGCGCGGCAGGCAGCCAGCTGAGCTATCAGAAAATTGTCTTCCTCGGCGCAGGCTCTGCCGGCTGCGGTATTGCCGAGCAGATTATCGCGCAGACGCAGCGTGAAGGGTTAAGCGAAGAGCTGGCGCGCTCTCGCGTCTTTATGGTTGACCGTTTCGGCCTGCTGACCGACGGTATGCCAAACCTGCTGCCGTTCCAGACCAAACTGGTGCAGAAGCGCGAAAACCTGAAAAACTGGGATACCGACAACGAAGTGCTCTCCCTGCTGGACGTGGTGCGCAACGTGAAGCCGGATATTTTGATCGGCGTTTCCGGGCAAACCGGCCTCTTCACCGAAGAGATCATTCGCGAGATGCACAAGCACTGCGAGCGCCCTATCGTGATGCCGCTCTCTAACCCAACCTCCCGCGTGGAAGCGACGCCGCAGGACATCATCGCCTGGACTGAAGGTAACGCCCTGGTTGCCACCGGCAGCCCGTTCGATCCAGTGGTGTGGAAGGATAAAACCTATCCGATCGCCCAGTGCAACAACTCTTACATCTTCCCGGGCATTGGTCTGGGCGTAATCGCCTCCGGCGCGTCTCGCATCACCGATGAAATGCTGATGTCGGCGAGCGAAACCCTCGCAGGCTACTCGCCGCTGGTCAACAACGGTGAAGGTCTGGTGCTGCCAGAGCTGAAAGACATTCACAAGGTGTCGCGCGCTATCGCGTTCGCGGTAGGTAAAATGGCGCAGCAGCAAGGCGTGGCGGTGAAAACTTCAGCCGACGCGCTGCAACAGGCCATCGACGACAACTTCTGGAAGCCTGAATACCGGAGTTATCGCCGGACGTCGATTTAACTCTGCGTTCCAACCGTTCCCTCTCCTCAAAAGGGAGAGGGAACGTGAACACCCTCCTCTCTTTATTTTCTTAGCCGCTACAACGGCGTTCCCCTACCCCTTATTTAAAAAATCAATAATTCAACGATAATTCATATCTCGTTGAAATATAAAATTTTCACATAACACTTTTTGCCTAATAAACAAATTCTTTTAAGGGTTTAGTAACGTTCCACATCACTAAACTCATTAATTTAAAAAGGGTATTAAAATGGCAATTCCGGCATATCTTTGGCTTAAAGATGACGGCGGTGCAGATATCAAAGACGCTGTTGATGTACAAGATCGCGAGGGAAGCAAGGAGCGGTCATGTGCTACAGAGATGAAGTGATAAGTTACTTGCAGGCGAATAAAATTCTTGCGTTAAAACTCGACCACGCATTAACGGGTGTAGGAAAAGCCGTATCAAATCAGATTGAAACGATCGGCGCAGGTGCAACGCGCGCACTGTATTATACGTCCTGCTTTACTGATGAATATCAGGACGTATGCAAGAAACAAAAAGCTGAAGACATTCGATTTAGAAACGGTGTTATTTATCTTCTTCGACATAACAATGTTGCGTATGACATGTTCAAAATTTATTTCGAAGAAATATTTAAAGATAAAACCACAGAACAGCTTGAACGTATCAAACAAATGCTTATGGCTGTTAATATCCATATTGCCGCAAGCTCACTCACAAACGTGGGGTTTGCTTTAGCAACGGCATCATTTGTCGCAGCAGGCATGAATCTAAACCTTGAAATCAGTGCCCTGGCAGGGCGAAGAGCGGGACAGGTTGTTGGGATTATTGGCATATACGGCATTGTCCAAAAAGCAGCAGACAGCGCGCATCGTCTTCACATTACTTATCCCGCTTACTACTCAGCGCTATACGTTCAAGAGTTGGAAATGATGTATTTCCTGATAGAGCCAGTGTTTGAGCGGGCTAAGGCGCTTACAGCACAATGGGCATCGGATGATGAAATTGCGGATATCATAACCAGGATGGTTCGATAACCATGATGAATCTTATTAAAAGATTTTTCAGGCGAATGTTCAGGTCGTTAGTTTCGTATTATGGCCCATCAGCGCTGACAGTAGTATTCGCCTTGATTCAGGGCTCATTATTTCCTGACGCCCCAATCTGGCTGATCCCCTTATTCTTTGTGTTTGTGATGGTTGTTTTATCAATATATGAAATTGCAAGATTCAAACGTTAGCATTATCGTAAATTTATGCATAAGGATATATTATGTCTATACCCGCACACTTATGGCTTGAAGATGAAAATGGTTCACCGATCGTTGGCAGTTGCCTTATGCCACTTCGTCTGGGGTCTATCGAGTTAAAATCCTTCTCTCACGGTGTCACTATCCCGGTCGATCCAAGCTGGGGAAAACTAACAGGAACGCGTGTCCATCGCCCTATCACAATAGTGAAGGAATTTGATCAAACAACACCACTTTTGTACCGTGCTGTCTGTGAAGGCCGAACCATGAAGAAGGCCACAATTAAAATGTACCGTATTCTGGAATCAGGTATTGAGGCCGAGTATTTCAATATCATTCTGGAAAACGTCAAGTTTACAACAGTTGCACCCTACCTGTCTCCTAACGGTATAAGCAGTACGCACCTTGAAACGCTCGAATTACGTTATGAAGCGATTACCTGGAAGTATACAGAGGGTAATATTATCTATCGTGATTCATGGAACGATCGTTGTTGTGCATGATGACGAAGAAAGCAAAGGATGCTTCGCCTCTAACTAAGAGAGAAAATGTTTAATTTAACCGCAGAGCAACGACAAGTGGTGAGAATGAAACTATATGATTGTCCATTAGTGAAGGTGGTACTCCTTGTAATTCTATGGTGTACCGTAGTATTTCTGTCATTAATCACATTATATAAAGTTATTCCACCAGATGCGCAGTACTCTTTTGCGGAGCATTTTGAAATCTATGGCGACGAATTGATTATGGATTTTGTGCTGTACCTTTTTTCAGTATAGCCGCATTCATTGCCTCAGCTCTTACACTAGCCCTGTATTTGCTTATACGGAAAAGATAATACAGGGCAGCAATGCTGCCCCTCTACTTGGTATACACTCGAAAACGTTGTATAGTGGTAGTTCATTACAAACTCATAACATATAAGGAGGCCAATTATGCTGTACTGTGAAATTTTCAATGTTTCACATACATTTGGTGATCGCACCAGCTCAAGCGTTATCGGTATCGTGCTGCGATAACTTCTGCTTGAGCGAAGACACCAACCCCTGAAATCCCTTCTCTCGGGCTTACTGAGTTATCGTCAGCGATGTTTGACGAGGCATAAACATGCCTGTAACTCTTGGGTAAGCAACAATGAGCACTTTACTCACTGCACAATCTTTACGCGTTGATACGGCGTTTGGCACGCTCTTCGACTCGCTATCCTTTACGCTGAAAAAAGGCGATCGCATTGGCCTGCTGGGCGATAACGGCTGCGGCAAAAGTACGCTGCTGAAGGTACTGGACGGCACTGACGCTCCTGCCGCAGGAACGGTTTCGCTGGCCGGGCAGTGCCTGATGGCACGGGTAGAACAACACCTCCCGGACGCTATTTTTCCGCTGACCATGCTGGATGCCGTGCTGGCACAGTTACCTTCTGCTGAACGTGACAGCCTGCGCTGGAAAGCCGAAACGCTGCTGGCAAGCATGGGCTTCACGCCGCAGGATATGGCGCTGCAATCCGCCACGCTGAGCGGCGGGCAGCACACTCGCCTGCTGCTGGCGCGGGCATTGATTCACGAGCCGGATCTGCTTTTGCTGGATGAACCGAGTAACCATCTCGATTTACCCACCATGCTTTGGCTTGAGCAATTTTTGCAGAACTGGTCAGGCAGCTTTGTGCTGGTCTCGCATGACAGACAGTTGCTGGATGCCGTCACCAACGGTAGCTGGATCCTGCGCGATAAAACGCTGCACTACTTCGCCCTTCCCTGCACGGCCGCCCGCAAGGCGCTTGAAGCAAAGGATGAAAGCGACGCGCAGCGCCACAAGGCGGAGCAAAAGGAGATCGACCGTGTGACCGCCAGCGCGAAGCGGCTGGCGACCTGGGGCAAGGTTTACGACAACGAAGACCTGGCCCGCAAAGCCAAACAGATGGAAAAACAGGTCGAACGGCTGAAGGAGAGCCAGACGGCACTCACGGCAGGCAGCCAGTGGACGTTAACCCTGCGCGGCGACGCGCTGCGGGCAGACCGTCTGCTGGAGATGGAAAACCTCAGCGTCCCGCCTGCGCCCGGGCTACCGCAGCTGTTTAACATCGACATGGCGCGGCTGAAAAGCGGCGATCGCGTGGCGATTGTCGGACGCAACGGCTGCGGCAAATCGTCGCTAATGAGGCTTATCTGGCAACAGTTCGCCGATGAGTCCGCAGACAGCGGGCTGAAAATCCACCCCCGCGTGTCGCCAGGCTATTACGACCAGACGCTGAATCAGCTACCGGACAACGCCACGCTGCTCGACGCGCTGGAGCCTTTCGCGCCGGATCCGCAGAACCGCAAAATGGCGCTGATAAGCGCGGGTTTCCCGTGGGCGCGTCACGTGCAAACGGTCAGCACGCTCAGCGGTGGCGAGCGTTCACGCCTGTTGTTCGTGGGCCTGACGCTTGCTCGCTATAGCCTGCTGATGCTGGATGAACCCACCAACCACCTGGACATGGAAGGCAAAGAGGCGCTGGCGCAAACCCTTCAGCAGTTCGAAGGTGGTGTTCTGCTGGTCAGCCATGACCGCCAGTTAATTAGCGAAAGCTGCAACCGTTTCTGGCTGATTGAAGAAGGAAAGCTGAGCGAGTGGCACGATGCAGAAGCGGTGTTTGAGCGTCTGCGTGAAAGCGCAGGGCTAGTGACATCCGCGGCGCCCGCTGCTGCCGCGACGGTTCAACCCTCGCCGTATGACGATCTGCTTGAACGGCTGGTCGCTCTGGAAACGCTGCTGGAAGACGATCTGGCACGGAAGCCGAAGCATCAGAAGCCGCAGCTTCAGGCGCAATGGCGTAAAGAGATTAAGGAGATAGAAGCACAGCTGTAAAACTGCGCCCGGCGAGTTGCTCGCCGGGCCAGTCTTTTCCCCCTTAATAATTAGAGGGATCGCCGTATTCTTAATCTTAAATCGAATCAAATGATGACATTATGTTGCCGTAGCCTTGCATTACCAGGCTAATGTATCAATCCTTAAGGGGTATTACACCTGCTATGCAAATTCTAATCATGAACAAGGAGATACACATGAAGGCTGCTGTTGTCACTCAGGATCACCAGGTCAATATCACCGAAAAAACGTTAAGACCGTTAAAGCATGGAGAAGCCCTGCTTAAGATGGAGTGCTGTGGCGTATGCCATACCGATCTCCACGTGAAGAACGGTGATTTCGGCGATAAAACCGGGGTTATCCTGGGCCATGAAGGGATTGGTATCGTAAAAGAAGTTGGTCCTGGCGTGAAATCGCTTAAAGTCGGCGATCGCGCAAGCGTGGCATGGTTTTTTGAAGGCTGTGGTCACTGCGAATACTGTAATACCGGCAACGAAACCCTGTGTCGCGATGTAAAAAATGCCGGTTACTCCGTGGATGGCGGCATGGCGGAAGAGTGCATTGTCACCGCAGATTATGCGGTAAAAGTGCCGGACGGTCTGGATTCGGCTGCTGCCAGCAGCATCACCTGCGCCGGCGTGACCACCTACAAAGCGGTAAAAGTGTCTGGTATTAAACCGGGCCAGTGGATTGCAATTTATGGTCTTGGCGGGCTGGGTAACCTCGCACTGCAGTACGCTAAAAACGTCTTTAACGCCAAAGTCATCGCTCTTGACGTTAACGATGAACAGCTGAAGCTGGCGGCAAGCATGGGTGCGGATTTAACTATCAACTCACGCAGCGAAGATGCCGCTAAAATTGTGCAGGAAAAAACCGGCGGCGCGCATGCCGCAGTCGTCACTGCCGTCGCAAAAGCAGCATTCAACTCAGCGGTTGATGCCGTGCGTGCCGGTGGCCGCGTGGTCGCGGTTGGCCTGCCACCGGAAGCAATGAGCCTCGATATTCCGCGTCTGGTGCTGGACGGTATTCAGGTTGTCGGTTCGCTGGTCGGTACCCGTCAGGATCTGCAGGAAGCGTTCCAGTTTGCAGCAGAAGGCAAGGTCGTGCCGAAAGTCACGATGCGTCCGCTGGAAGACATCAACGCCATCTTTAAAGAGATGGAACAGGGTCAGATCCGTGGCCGTATGGTGATTGACCTGCGTTCATAATCACCCACCGTTCAAGTACCGCTCCTGACAGGGGCGGTTTTTTTTATAGCCATTTTCCGGCAATCCTTATCTTAATTCCTTTGTTCCCTTGTTTTCCCCCGCGCCCGATGATGAATCCGACGCTAACAAGAAGATAACAAAGGAATTCACCATGCAAACCCCGTTTCGTCTGCCGCTGCTGACGGCGCTGATTCTGACGACCACCGCAGCCTGGTCCGCCGATGCGCCTGTTAAAGGCGGCACGCTGATTTATCTGGAGCAACAGGCGCACACCAACCTCTATCCGCCCGCCGGTGGCTTTTACCCGAACGGCGGCATTCTGAACCAGATCACCGACAAACTGACGTGGCAGAACCCCAGGACGCTGCAGGTGGAGCCCTGGGTGGCAGAAAGCTGGACCACCAACGCCGATAAAACCGAATACACCTTTAAAATTCGCCCAGGCATCACCTTCTCTGACGGCACGCCGCTGGACGCGAACGCCGTAGCGAAAAATTTTGATACCTACGGTTTAGGCAATAAGGCGCAGCGCCTGCCGGTGTCAGAAGTGATCAATAACTACGATCGCAGCGAAGTCATCGACCCGCTGACCGTGAAGTTCTACTTCAAAAAACCGTCGCCGGGGTTTCTGCAAGGTACCGCCACCATTGGCTCGGGTCTGGTCTCGCTCAGCACGCTGAAACGCAACTTTGAAGAGCTGGGGGATGCCCGTCATATCATTGGCTCTGGCCCGTTTGTGGTAAAGGACGAGAAGCTGGGTCGCGAAGTAACGCTGGAAGCGCGTAAGGACTACCAGTGGGGTCCCAAAAATCTGGCGCAACAGGGGCCAGCCAATCTTGATGGCATCAAGTTTATCGTGACTCAGGAAGACAGCGTACGCGTGGGCGCCCTGCTGGCCGGTCAGACTGATTTTATTCGCCAGGTGCAGGCATATGACGAAAAGCAGGCTACAGATCAGGGCTATAAGATCTATGCTGCCCCGACGCGCGGGGTGAACGACAGCATCAGCTTCCGTCCGGATAACCCGCTGGTCTCCGATATTCGCGTGCGCCAGGCGCTGCTGCATGCCACCAACGCAAAACAGGTGGTTGAGACCCTCTTCTCGGCCAACTATCCGCAGGCGAAGTCAGTGATTGCCGATTCCGCCGCAGGTTTTGTCGATCTCAGCGACAAATTGGCCTTTGACCCGGCTAAAGCCAACCAGCTGCTGGATGACGCGGGCTGGAAAGCAGGCAGCGACGGGATCCGCGCCAAAGACGGCCAACGTCTGGCACTGACGGTGTATGAATCCTTGCCGCAGCCGCAAAACAAAGAGGTGCTGCAGCTGGTTGCCCAGCAGTGGCGACAGGTGGGCGTGGCGTTGAGCGTCAAAGCCGGTGACGCAGGCAGCCGCACGCTGGATAACCTTGACCCGCTGAAAACCCCGTTAACCGTCTCCGAAGTGGGCCGCGCCGATCCTGACGTGGTGAAAAGCATGTTCTACCCGGCTAACCGCGACGCGCTGCTGCAAAAAGGCGGGTCCAGCGACAAGGTCAAAAACTTCCGTGACGACAAGCTGAATGAACTGCTGGTGAACATTTCTGCTGAAGTCGATCCGCAAAAACGCCTGCAGCTGACGGGGGACGCCCAGCGCTACCTGCTGGATAACGCCTACGTTATTCCGATTTTCGAGGAGCCGCAGGTCTTTGCCGGTGCGCCGTGGCTGAAAGGCGTCAATTTTGAAGCGGTAGGCCGCCCGTCGTTCTACGGCGCGTGGATTGAGAAACACTGAGGAGCCGACGATGCGCCACGCACTTCTTCAACGCTTTGGGCACGGGCTGCTGGTACTGTGGGCCGCCTTTACCCTCTCGTTCGTGTTGCTCCAGGTGCTGCCGGGCGACGCGGTGCTGATTAAATTTCAGAACCCGGACCTGGGCTTAAGCCCGGCGCAAATCGAGGAGATGCGCGTGGCCTACGGCGCGGACAGCCCGCTGTGGCAGCAATACGGTCATACGCTGCTGGCGATGCTGCGCGGGGATTTCGGCTATTCGCTTCAGGCCGGGGTGCCGGTCAGCGAGCTGATTGCCAGCAATCTGCCGGATACCCTGAGCCTCGCCCTGCCTGCCTTTTTACTCGCGGTCCTGCTGGCATTTGCGCTGGCCTTTGCGTCGCGCCTGCCGGGTCTGCGCTGGCTGAGTAATACCCTCCAGTCTCTGCCAGTCCTGTTTATCTCTTTACCGACGTTCTGGCTGGGGATTGCCCTTATCCAGCTCTTTTCTTTCCAGCTGCGGCTGATCCCGGTGATTAACCCGACGCCGCTGCAGGGGCTGATCCTGCCAATCGTAACCGTCGCGATCCCAATCTCCGCCCCGCTGGCACAAATTCTGATGCGCAGTCTGGACCAGGTGGCGACGCAGCCGTTTGTCGCCGTCGCCCGTGCCAAAGGGCTGAGTGAAACCGCTGTCCTGTGGCGTCACGTGACCGGCAACGCCCTGCTGCCAGTGCTAAATATTGCCGGGCTGCTGCTCGGCGAGCTGATTGCCGGGGCGCTGATCACGGAAACCGTTTTTGGCCGCAGCGGTCTCGGGCAACTGACCCAGCAGGCGGTGAATAACCAGGATATTGCCGTACTTCAGGCGGTGGTGATGATTTCCGCCCTCGGTTTTGTCCTGATCAATCTGCTGGTGGACCTGCTGATGCCGCTGCTGGATCCCCGTCTGCAAACCGTTACCGGAGGTGCATCATGAGCCTGGTCGATTACGCTGCCGCCGCGCGAAAACGCGTTCCCGCCTGGCAGGGCGTCGCGTGGCAACCAGGACTGTGGCTGGCATGGGCAGTAATTATCATTGCGCTTTTTGCCGCCGTGGCGCCCGGCCTGTTAACCCACTACAGCCCGATTGAGGGCATCGCCGGTGCACAGCGCCTGACGCCGCAGGCGGGACACTGGCTCGGCACCGATCAGCTTGGTCGCGATGTTTATACCCGTATTGTTTATGGTGCGTCCCACTCCCTGAGCGCGGCGCTGGCCGCCGTGACGATGGGTCTGCTGGCAGGCACCGGCTTAGGGGTGGTTGCCGGGGCGTTCGCCGGACGCGTCGAGTCTCTGCTGATGCGCTTCGTCGACGTGCTGCTGTCCATCCCATCTCTGCTGCTCTCGCTGACGGTGATTATTCTGCTCGGGTTTGGCACCGTTAACGCCGCGATTGCCGTAGGCGTGGCTTCAATAGCCAGCTTCGCCCGCCTCGCGCGCGGTGAAGTCGTGCGCATCCGCCACACGGATTATGTCGAAGCGGCGTTTGGCTGCGGCGGGACGTTTTTCGCCGTGCTGTGGCGACACATCCTGCCCAATGCCTTAACTGCCGTCATCGCCTTTGCCACGCTGCAGTTTGGTCAGGCCATCCTGGCGCTCTCCACGCTGAGCTTCCTCGGTTACGGCACCCCGCCGCCGGTGCCGGAGTGGGGCTTATTGATTGCAGAAGGCCGTAACTATCTCTCTACCGCCTGGTGGCTCACCACCTTCCCCGGCGTGGTCGTCATCGCCGTGGTGCTGGCCACCAACCGTATCAGTCAACAGTTCAGCGGAGGCCTGAAATGAGCGTACTCTCGGTAGAAAACCTGACCATCAGCTACCGTACCGCGCGCCAGTGGCGCGAGGTGGTGCATAACGTCAGCTTCACGCTCGGGCGAGGAGAAATGCTGGCCTTTGTCGGCGAGTCCGGCTCCGGCAAAACGACCACGGCGCAGGCGATCATCGGTCTGCTGGCCGATAACGCCCGGCGCGATGCGGGAAAAATCATTCTCAACGGCGAGGAGATAAGCCAGTGGTCCGCTAAGCGTCTCGATACCCTTCGCGGTGCGCGAGTTAGCCTGGTTCCGCAGGACCCGGGTAATTCGCTCAACCCGGTGAAGACCATCGGTGCGCAGGTTGGAGAGATTATTCAGCTACACCAGAAAGTGACTCGCGCTCAGCGCGACGAGCAGGTGCTCGCCCTGCTGACAAAGGTCGGCCTGAGCCATCCCGAACAGCGCATGAACCAGTATCCGCACCAGCTCTCCGGCGGGATGAAACAGCGCGTGCTGATTGCCATCGCAATAGCGCTGCGCCCGGACGTCATCATTGCCGATGAGCCTACCAGCGCGCTGGACGTGACGGTGCAAAAACGCATTCTCGACCTGCTGGATATCCTGCGCCGGGAATCGGGTACCGCCGTTCTGTTTGTCACCCACGATCTCGCGCTTGCCGCTGAGCGCGCGGACAGGCTGCTGGTTTTTCGCGATGGCGAGGTTCAGGAGCAGGGAAACACCGCCGATATCGTGCGCACGCCGCAGCACGCCTACACCCGTCAGCTGTTAAGCGATCTCCAGGGCCAGCGCCTGACCATTGCCCCGGTGGCAGGTCTGCCGCTCGCGTCACCGACCATTCGCGCCCGCGCCATCAGCAAACAATTCTCCCTGGGCAAAGGCCATCAGCTTCAGGCGCTGGATCGGGTAACGTTTGACGTCAGGCGCGGCAGCACGCATGCGCTGGTGGGTGAGTCCGGCTCCGGAAAAACCACCCTCGCCCGTATTTTGCTGGGTTTTGAACAGGCCGACAGCGGACAGGTCATTATTGATGATATTGATGCCACTACGCTTAGCCGCGAGGCCCGTCGCCAGCTGCGCCAGAAGATCCAGTTTGTCTACCAGAACCCGTTTGCCTCTCTCGACCCGCGTCAGACGCTGTTTGAGATCATCGAAGAACCTCTGAAGAACTTTTCTCGCCTCAGTAAGGCGGAGCGAAAGGTCCGGGTGGAGACCGTGGCGCAGCGGGTTGCCCTGCCCGTCGATATTCTGAGCCGCACTGCCCGTGAGCTTTCAGGCGGGCAGCGCCAGCGCGTGGCTATCGCGCGGGCGCTGATCCTGGAGCCGACCATTCTGGTGCTGGACGAAGCCACCTCCGCGCTGGACGTCACCGTGCAGGCGCAGATCCTGGCTCTGCTTCAGCAGCTGCAGCAGCAACTGGGGTTGACCTATCTCTTTATTACGCACGATCTGTCCACGGTTCGCCGAATCGCCCACAGCGTCACGGTGCTGCGCAGCGGTCAGGTGGTCGAACAGGGCGACGTCGGAACCTTATTCACGTCGCCACAGAACGACTATACCCGCGAGCTGATTGCCGCCATTCCCCATTTTTCACCCGCTACAGAGGAGTTCGCATGACGCGAAAACGCCTGGGATTTTTCACCCGCCTGCTTGACGACGCTACGCCGAAGGAGCGCTATCGCCTGGCAACTGAACAGATCCGCCACGCCGAACGCCACGGTTTTGACAGCGCCTGGATTGCACAGCACCACTTCCACGAAAGCGAAGGTGGCCTGCCGTCGCCGCTGCTGTTTCTGGCACACGTCGCCGCGCATACGGAAACCATTCGCCTGGGCACGGCCATCATTACCCTGCCGATGGAAAACCCGCTGCGTGTGGCGGAAGATGCCGCCGTGCTGGATCTGCTTGCAGACGGACGCCTGGAAGTAGGCTTTGGCTCAGGCGGCACGCCGACCTCTTTTCTGCCGTTCGGCCTGACGTTTGAAGAACGTGCGACCGCGTTTGCCGAGAACCTGCATGTGATCCAAAGCGCCTGGCACGGGGATTCGCTCACCCATCCGGATAACCACCTGTACCCGCCAGCGCCACAGCTGGCTGACCGTATCTGGATAGCCACCTTCTCAGTTGACGGTGCCGTTCGCGCCGCGCAGGCCGGACACGGTTTAATGCTCTCCCGCACGCAGCCGCGCCCGGCAGATCGGCTGGATTTAACGCTCGACGCGATCCAGAACCCGATTGTGGATGCCTACCTCGATGCGCTGCCATCAGGCATCGCCCCGCGTATTCTGGCCTCCCGTACAGCCTTCGTCGCTGACAGCGATGACTATGCGCTCAGAGTCGCAACGCCGGGTCTCGCGAAACAAGCTCAGCAGCATCGCGCTGCCGGATACACGGTCAAAGGTGACAACGTCACTGATTATCGTCGTCAGTTCGATGCCCATATCGGTTCGCCTGATACGGTGCTGCGTTCACTTAATGCGGATTCCATTCTCAGGCGCGCCACGGATATCTCATTCCAGGTCCATTCGGTCGAGCCCACCCATCGAGACACGCTGCGCTCCATCGGACTGATCGCCGAACATATTGCCCCCCACATCCTTTGAGGAGACACCTATGTCATTAAGTCAGGACATTCTCGCCGAGCTGGCGGAAATTAAACCCGGTTCCCCTCTGGCAGAGGCGCGCGCCACGCGTGATGCCGCCACACGACACGCGCAGGGCAGCTACGAAATTCTCTTCAGCCAGCAGGACACCGATTTCCCACTCGATGAACGCTTCACTGTGGCAGCAAAAGTTGCCAGATGGCACAACGCAGAGGCGCTGGCCGCGCACTACGCAGGGTTTGGCCTGGCCGATCCGACCACGGAACGGCTGACCCCGGCGCTGAGCTTCGCGCGTCTGCTGACGTTCTCACCCGTCGAAGCGACGCCTGCAGCGTTAAAGGCGCTGACCCAGGCGGGATGGAGCAAGGAAGGCATTGTTACCCTAGCGCAGCTCGTCGCATTTGTGAGCTTCCAGAGTCGACTCATCACCGGACTGCGGCTGCTGAACGACAGGCCCGTCGCCAAAAGCGATGCGCCGGTGACGGCAGGCATCTGGCACACGACCGCAACAACGGTCACCGGAAAGGCGGCACCCGTCGCGTTTACCCAGCAGGAGCTGGGATGGGAACCGTGGATAGCGGCCAAACCGCTGGCGGATTTCCGTGACGATGAGGTTGCCATTCTGGCGAAATTTGGCCATACCGATTCTGACTACTTCCGCCTGCTGGGGAGCAACCTGCCGGTGCTTGAACAGCGCACGCTGACCGATAAAGGAATTTTTTATACATCGGGGGGATTACCGCGCGCCGAGCGCGAGCTGGCCGCAACGGTCGCCAGTAAAATCAACGGCTGCATTTACTGCGCATCTGTCCATGCGCGTAAAGCCAGCCAGCTGTCAAAGGATGACGCTGCGGTAGAGGCGCTTCTGGCGGTGCGTCCCGGGCAATCCCTGAGCGACGGGCAGTCTGCGCGCTGGCAGGCGGAGATCAATTTTGCAGCGGCGCTGTCGGTTACGCCGCCTGCCGCCACGCCGCTGCACCTTGCCGCGCTGGAAAAAGAGGGGCTGGATACCCTGGCGCAGCTTGATCTGGTGCAGTCCGCCGCGTTCTTCGCCTGGGCCAACCGCCTGATGCTGACGCTGGGAGAGCCCTGGCTAGCATGACTCCATCAGGCTAGCGCGCGAGCGTTAGCCTGAGCCTGTCTGGCCCGCAGATGGCCGTAGATCAGCAGCGAACTCATGGCCGAAAACGAAAGGAGTGCGGCAGGCAGCGTGACATAACTCCAGCTAAAGCCAAGCGTAATCATCATGCCGCCGAAAAATGCGCCAACCGCACTGCCGAGATTAAATGCCATCTGACCGCCTGCGGCACCCAGCATCTCACCGCCCTTCGCATTCTGCAGGAGCAGAATTTGCAGCGGCGCAGAGAGCGCGAACAGCCCGGCACAGCAGATAAACCCCATGACCAACGAGGCCGTTTTCAGTTCACCAAAGGCAAAAAGCAGCAGCAGAGAAGTCACAATCACCATGTCGGTGGTGGCCGCAATGCGCAGCGGGCTAAAGCGACCCGAGAGTTTGCCACTCAACAGATTGCCCAACACCATACCAAGTCCCATCAACATCATGATGGCTGTCATCACCCCTTCGGTGAAGCCGGAGACGTTGACCATAAATGGTTTAACGAAACTGAACCAGGCAAAAACCCCGGCGTTGCCAAACATGGTGGCAGCAAAAATCAGCCAGGGTTCTGGTTTTTTAAGGAAGTGGAACTGCTCGGTCAATTTGATTTCTGATGTGTCGTGGATATCCGGTACCCAGAGCAGAACCGAGAGGATCACCAGCGCATCGAACACTGCAATCAGGAAAAAGGTATAGCGCCAGCTGAATTCGTGCCCCAGCCAGGTGCCCAGCGGAACGCCCACCAGGTTAGCCACCGTCATGCCGGCGATCATTCCGGCCACCGCGACCGTCACCTTCCCCGGTGGCGCAATTTTGGAGAGGATAATCGCCCCGACGCCGAAAATCGCGCCGTGAGGGAATCCTGAAATTAAGCGTCCCGTCGCCAGCCAGAAATATGACGTTGAAAAGGTAAACAGGGCGTTTCCGACGGCGGATATCGCCACCAGAAACAGCAGCGTAGTCTTTAAAGAGAGCTTGCCCGAAAACAGCGCCATAATCGGCGCGCCAATCACCACCCCGAAGGCATAAAACGAGATCATATTCCCGGCAGAGGGAATTGAAATCCCGGTGTCATGGGCCAGCTCGGTTAACACTCCCAAAATGCCAAATTCAGCCATTCCCAGACCAAAGGTGCTCAGCGCCAACGAAAAAATTGTCTTTTTCATACTTCAACCACTGGTTAATCACTCGCGACGGGCATTATTGAATAATCTTGTATGGTGAGCCAGTTCAAATGAACTGGCTGACACGTTAATCCATTAATTCAGATGCTTTATCCAATATTTTTTTAAATCTGGTGAGAGGGTTTGAGGTGTAGTTTTTACAATGCGCTTTCTGCCGCTGCTTTAGCGCGTGTAATAGCGCCAGTATTGAAAATTGGATGCTCGTGATTGTTCGTTATGTCACGAACGCGGTAGATTTTCCATGCATCACCTTCACGACGAAGAAATACTTCAAGGTGTATGCTTCTCCCGCCACCCGCCCCCTCAATGACCTGGACTACTTCACCGTTTAAAAATGGTCTTGCGTTTTCCACTCGTAACGCAGGTATCCATTCGCGAGAGTAATCCTGAGTATATGTAAAATAGTCGGACTCTATTAACTCTTGTTCAGAGATTTCCTGAATGGCACCAATGCGAACAATAGTATCAGCAGAAACATATTTACGCAGTTCGTCGGCAGGGTAAGGCCTGGCTTCATCACTGCCGAATGCGGAAAGATAGGATTTATAAAATGATTTGGTAGTGTCTTGCGCACTCTGATCATGATTGGCTGTCGAACTACATCCCACTAACAACATACCGAGTAATATAAATATCCTTTTCATCAATGCATCCTGTAAATTTTAAAGGTTGGTTGCATTTTGCGATACCCCGGCCCTGAATTCCGCCCCACAATCTTTTGCATAATCTGTGTTCGGTACCTTAACACCTCCAGCCAGCATGGCCAGGCGGGTAAATTTAGCACATTCACTATGAGAGTGCCCCAGAGCGTGTGAACGGAGATACGAAACTGCAGCTTCTTTATTCCAACTCATTCTTAGTTCCTTTAAGTAAATAAGAATGAAATTATCCCATTAACCACACAATGTGAGCGGTATTAAAAGTGCTGATTTTGTTGCGTCCGCGACGATCTATTACACTTCATAGTGCGGCCTCGCTTTTTTCCCGCGCCGGATAACCTGAGGATGACAATCATGGGAAGCAAAAAGAAAACCAGTGCCACTGTTGATGTCGTAAAAAATGCACCGCTAAAAACCAAAGAGTATGAGCAAGAGCTTCGTCGCCTGCACGTTGAACTGGTTAAGCTCCAGCAATGGGTTGTCGCCAAAGGACTCAAAGTGTGTATTGTTTTTGAAGGACGGGACGGCGCCGGCAAAGGCGGTACCATTAAAGCGATCACCGAGCGCGTCAGTCCACGCGTGTTCCGCGTGGTTGCCCTTCCCGCGCCAACCGAGAAAGAGAAAACCCAGCTCTATTTTCAACGTTATGTTCCCCATTTGCCTGCCGCCGGGGAGATCGTCATATTTGACAGAAGCTGGTACAACCGCGCGGGTGTCGAGCGGGTAATGGGATTTTGCACCCCTGAGCAAGTTGAGAAGTTCCTTGACGGCACGCCAGTGATGGAAAAAGCGATGGTGGATGCAGGGATCATCCTGCTGAAGTACTGGCTGGAGGTGACGCCGAAAGAGCAGGAGCGCCGTCTGCGTGACCGCATTAACGATGGTCGTAAAATCTGGAAGCTGTCACCGATGGATATTAAATCCTTTAACCTGTGGGACGAGTATACCCTTGCGCGCGACGCAATGTTTGAAGCCACCGATACCGCCTGGGCGCCGTGGTTTGTGGCGCGTTCAGAAGATAAAAAACGCGTGCGCCTGAATATTATTTCGCACCTGCTTACGCAAATCCCGTATAAAGAAATTCATGTCGACAAGGTGGATTTACCGAAACGTAAAATCGGCAAAGTGAAACCCACCAAATACCCGTTCCGGTATGTTGAAGAGCGGTTCTGAAATTACTGGAATACGCCTCGCAGAATGTAGATTACCAGGGGGTAAAGTATTGTTTTTTGTTGGCTGCGGTTGATAATAACCGCACCAACAAAGGAGCTTAAAATGAAACCAAACCGAAGCAAAGACTATGGTAAAAGGGAGAGCGTGGCGAGTGGAGTCTCCCGTGAAGCCCAGACACAAGAGGCGCAAAGACGACAGCATCAGCAAGATAAAGAGTTCATAAGAGCCATGAATGAATTTACGGCTAAAGCGGGATTATTATCAGACGATCCTTTCTTTGGAGGGATTTAATGTGCTTTCAGTTTGACGTTTACCGTAACCCTTCAGAGAGAACCCGGGACTATCAACCTTATTTTATGATAATTCAACATGACTATTATGATGATTTATCAACAAGACTGATTATTCCATTAAGTTACCACAATTATTTATGTGGACATATCAACGCCGCGGCGCCCTTAGTGAATATTGATTTTGAGCGATATTTTCTTAACACCGCTGGCATAACACACGTGGAGAAAAAGAAACTAAATAATAAAAATTATGTATGCAATCTTCGCAGCGCGAGGAGTACTGTGATTGCAGCGATAGATGCGTTAGTGACCAATACATAACGTAGGCCCGCGCAAGTGCAGCGCCGCCGGGCAAAGCCGACGGCGCAGGTCTTACTTCATGCCTTCCGTACTTTCCTGTTTCGCTTCCAGACGTTCCACATCACGATACCAGCGCGGGTGGTGTTTTTGCGCCCAGCGGCGGCTCACCTTCCCTTCAATCATGCCTTTAATCGACCCTTTAACCCAGAATGCCATATACATATGGATCAGGATGGCGTGGATCAGAATGATGGCCGACGTCGCGTGGATCAGCAGCGCGTAGCGCACCGCCTGAATAGGGAAGTAGTGTGCAAAATACGGACGCCAGATAATCACGCCGGTCACCAGCAGCACAAAAATCATGCTCATGATGGTCCAGAACATCATCTTCTGCCCTGCGTTGTATTTGCCCACTTTCGCGACTTTATGCTCGTTACCCTTCAGGACTTCGACGATCCCTTTCACCCATGGGATATCCTGCTTGTCCGGGATGTTGTGATGGACAAAGCGCACGAACATCAACATCAGCACCCCGAAAATCAGCACGCCGAAAAACGGGTGCAGAATACGCCCCATTTGCGGAGTACCGAAGGTTTCGGTCAGCCACTGCAGCGTCGGGAAGAAGAACGAAATCCCCGACACCGCCACCAGGAAGAAGCAGATCACCACCGTCCAGTGACAGGCGCGGTCGACAAACTTCGTGCGCACGATCATTTTCGACTTACTCATGATGATCCTCCTCGTCGTCTACCTCTTTGTTTGGCCCAATCCCAATGTAGTGATAAATCAGCCCGGCAAAGGTGGCGATAAAGCCCGCCGCTGAGAGCGGTTTAAGCGCCCCTTTCCACAGATTGATGGACGTATCGATCGCCGGATCCTTCGGTAAGTTGTGGTACAGCTCCGGCTGGTCGTTATGGTGCAGCACATACATTACGTGCGTGCCGCCCACACCCTGCGGATTATAAATACCGGCCTTGTCGTAACCGCGTGCTTTCAGCTTGTCTACCCGCGCCTGCGCCACGTCCAGCATCTCTTTTTTGGTGCCGAAGTGGATAGCGCCGGTCGGGCAGGTCTTCACACAGGCTGGCTCCTGCCCGACGCTGACGCGGTCCACGCACAAGGTGCATTTGTATACCCGGTTATCCTCTTTATTGAGGCGCGGGATATTAAACGGACAACCCGCAATGCAGTACCCGCAGCCGATGCAGTTATCCTGCTGGAAGTCGACGATCCCGTTGGCGTACTGAATAATCGCGCCGGCAGACGGGCACGCCTTCAGGCAGCCCGGATCTTCACAGTGCATGCAGCCATCTTTGCGGATCAGCCACTCCAGCCTGCCGTTCTGCTCGGTTTCGCTAAAGCGCATTACTGTCCAGGATTTGGCGCTCAGATCCGCCGGGTTATCGTAAACCCCTACGCAGTGCCCAATGTTGTCGCGGATATCGTTCCACTCCGAGCACGCCACCTGGCAGGCCTTGCAGCCCACGCAGGAGGAGACATCGATAAGCTTGGCGACCTCTGCCTTGTAGTCCCGCGCGCGGGGCGCGGGAGTTATCGGGTTAGTCGCGGAGCGTTTGATAACGTCTTGTGTTTCCATCGCCATGTAATCGCTCCTTACGCTTTCTCGATGTTAACCAGAAACGCCTTGTACTCCGGCGTTTGCGAGTTGGAATCGCCAACGTTTGGCGTCAGGGTATTGGCGATGTAGCCTTTCTGCGCCACGCCCTCAAAGCCCCAGTGCAGCGGAATACCGACGGTTTCCACCTGCTGCCCGTTCACGTTCAGAGATTGCAAGCGGCGAGTGACTACCGCCACTGCGCGAATAAAGCCGCGCTTGCTGCTCACCTTCACGCGGTCGCCGTTGGCAATGCCCTTCGCTTTTGCCAGGGTTTCGCTTATCTCCACAAACTGTTCCGGCTGGGCGATGGCATTAAGCCGCGCATGCTTGGTCCAGGTGTGGAAGTGCTCGGTCAGGCGATAGGTGGTCCCCACGTACGGGAACTTATCCTTCTTACCTAAACGCAGCACATCGTCCTCATAGATACGCACCACCGGGCTGGAGACCACGTTTGGATGCAGCGGGTTGGTGCCGAGCGGCGTTTCCATCGGCTCGTAGTGTTCCGGGAACGGCCCTTCCGCCAGCTTGTTGAGGGCAAACAGGCGTCCCAGCCCTTCCGGCTGCATGATAAACGGCCCGGTGTTGCTGCCCGGCGCGGCGGTGTTGTAGTCCGGGATATCGTTCCCCGTCCATTTTGTCCCGTTCCACTGAATCAGCATCCGTTTCGGATCCCACGCTTTACCGTCGATATCCGCCGAGGCACGGTTGTAAAGCACACGACGGTTCAGTGGCCATGCCCATGCCCAGCCCAACGTATTGCCCAGCCCGGACGGGTCAGCGTTATCACGGTTAGCCATCTGGTTACCCTGCTCCGTCCAGCTACCGGCGTAGATCCAGCAGGAAGACGCCGTCGTGCCGTCGTCGCGCAGCAGCGCGAAGCTGTTCAGCAGTTGGCCTTTCTTCGCCACCAGGTTGCCCTTAGCGTCATAGAGATCCGCCAGCGCAACGCCATTGTTCTCTTTGGCGACTTCCTCTGACTCAGGATGGTCAGGCTGCTTGTAGTTCCAGCTCATCATCAGCAGCGGCTCAGCGCCTTTGCCGCCTTCGGTGCGGTACATTTCGCGCAGGCGATGGTAAATCCCGGCCAGGATCTCGCCGTCGTTACGCGCTTCGCCCGGAGCGTCCTGGCCTTTCCAGTGCCACTGCAGCCAGCGGCCAGAGTTAGCAATAGACCCGTCTTCTTCCGCAAAGCAGGTGGACGGCAGGCGGAACACTTCGGTCTGAATGGATACGGTATCGACATCGTTCATCTCGCCGTGGTTCTGCCAGAAGTTAGAGGTCTCAGTGACCAGCGGGTCGATAACCACCATGTACTTGAGCTTGCTCAGGCTGCGCACAACCTTGTTTTTATCCGGGAACGAGGCCACCGGGTTGAAGCCCTGGCAGATGTAACCCGTGACGTTGCCTTTATCCATCATGTTGAAATACTTGATGACGTCGTACGCCTGATCCCATTTTGGTAGCCAATCGAAGCCCCAGTCGTTCTCTTTTTGCGCCGCGTCGCCGTAGAAGGATTTCATCAGGCTGACGTAGAACTTCGGATAGTTGCTCCAGTAGTTCACCTGATCCGGCAGCGTCGTTTTTGGCGTATTGGCCTCAAGATACGTTTGCAGATCCGCCTGCTTTTCAGACGGCAGCGTCAGGTAGCCCGGCAGGCTGGTCGACAGTAAACCAAGATCCGTTAAGCCCTGAATATTGGAGTGACCACGCAGGGCGTTAACACCACCACCGGCCATCCCCATATTGCCGAGCAGCAGCTGGATCATCGCCATGGTACGGATGTTTTGCGCACCAACGGTATGCTGCGTCCAGCCCAGCGCATACAGGAACGTGGTGGTTCTGTCGGCGGCACTGGTTGAGGCCAGCACCTCGCAGACTTTCAGGAAGTCCGCTTTCGGCGTGCCGCAGATGTTTTCCACCACCTCCGGCGTATAGCGGGAGACGTGCTGCTTCAGCAGGTTCCACACGCAGCGCGGGTGCGTCAGGGTTTCATCCCGCAGCGCATAGCCGTTTTCATCGAACTGATAGTTCCAGGTCGTTTTATCGTACTGGCGTTTTTCAGCGTCATAGCCGCTAAACAACCCGTTATCGAAGGCAAAATCATCCCGCACCAGCAGGTTCGCGTTGGTGTAGTGCTTAACGTATTCCGCGTTAATTTTGTTGTTTTCGATCAGGTACAGCAGCACGCCGGACAGGAACGTAATGTCCGTACCGGAGCGGATCGGCGCATAGATATCGGCCACCGATGCCGTACGCGTAAAGCGCGGATCGACGACGATAAGCATCGCATCATTGTTATTTTTCGCTTCCATCGCCCAGCGGAACCCCACCGGATGAGCTTCAGCGGCGTTACCGCCCATCACCACCACGACGTTAGCGTTTTTGATATCAACCCAGTGGTTGGTCATCGCACCGCGACCAAATGTTGGAGCAAGACTTGCTACCGTTGGTCCGTGTCAGACGCGCGCCTGGTTGTCTACCGCCAGCATGCCGAGAGAGCGCACAAATTTTTGCGTCAGCATGCCGGTTTCATTACTCGCCGCAGACGCGCACAGCATCCCGGTGGAAAGCCAGCGGTTAACCGTTACGCCCTGAGTATTCTTTTCAATAAAGTTGGTATCGCGGTCGGATTTCATTAATTTGGCGATGCGGGAGAAGGCCTCGTCCCAGGAGATACGCTGCCACTTGTCGGAACCCGGCGCGCGGTATTCCGGGTAGCGCAGGCGGTTTTCGCTGTGAACGTAGTCCAGCAGCCCCGCCCCTTTCGGGCAAAGCGCTCCGCGGCTCACCGGATGATCCGGATCCCCTTCAATATGGTAAATCGCTTCTCTGGCGTTCTTCGCGCCATCGCCCAGGCTATACATTAAAAGCCCACAACCCACGGAGCAGTATGTGCAGGTGTTACGGATCTCTTTTGCGCGCAGCAGCTTATAGTTGCGTGCCTGAGCCAGCGCCATTTTGGGAGCAAATCCCAACATGGCTGCCGTTGTTCCGGCCATACCGCCCGCGCAGATTTTAAAAAATTGTCTGCGGCTGACGTCCATTGTTGTCCTCGTTTTCATATAAGACTTCGCGCCGCAAACTAGCAGTAACTCCCCTGATTTTTTTGCGTCAAATCAAGGTCATCTGTCTTCACCCCCTTAATAGTCACCACCGGTACATTTAAATACCCCTTTTTGATTAACGGTTTAAGAGAATAATTGGCGACAGCGTCAGGATGAATGCGATACATTTTTCCTTTGATTTTTATTGCAATGGCGAAGTAATGGACAGAAAAAAAGCAACGCTTATTGGGCTGGCGGCAATACTGTTATGGAGCACGATGGTTGGGCTCATTCGCAGCGTGAGCGAGGGGTTAGGGCCAGTAGGCGGTGCGGCAATGATCTACACCGTCAGTGGATTATTGTGTCTGGTGACGGTGGGATTTCCTGATATCCGCAAATTCTCGCCACGCTATCTTATTGCAGGCAGCGTGCTGTTTGTCAGCTATGAAATTTGCCTGGCACTCTCGTTGGGCTATGCCGCAACGCGATCGCAGGCCATTGAGGTCGGCATGGTCAATTATCTGTGGCCGAGCCTGACGATTGTATTTGCCATTTTGTTCAACGGGCAAAAATCAACTCTGTGGGTGATCCCCGGCTTAGCCATCTCATTACTGGGCGTCTGCTGGGTATTAGGCGGTGAACAGGGATTACATCTTGAGGAGATCACCCGCAATATCGTTTCCAGTCCACTGAGTTATGCGCTGGCGTTTGCCGGGGCATTTATCTGGGCGGCCTACTGCACCGTAACCAGCAAATTTGCCAAAGGGCAAAACGGTATTACCCTTTTTGTTTTGCTGACTGCGTTGAGTCTTTGGGTGAAATATGCCCTTAGCGAGCAGCCAGAAATGGTATTCAGTGTCCCGGTTGTCGTGAAGCTATTAATGTGCGGTGTTGCTCTGGGTTTTGGCTATGCCTCATGGAATATCGGTATTCTCCATGGCAACGTCACGGTACTTGCCGCCGTATCCTATTTTACCCCTGTACTTTCTGCCGCTCTGGCTGCCGCCCTGCTGAGCTCTCCACTCTCTTTCTCGTTCTGGCAAGGTGCGCTGATGGTCTGCGCCGGGTCGCTGCTTTGCTGGTTCGCGACACGAAAATAAGGGTCCGTCGCTCTGCCGGGAGGCCTGTAACCCGGCAGAAAATTAACATAAATTTAATATGTGATCGCACGTCAAAATATTCATAAGCTCATTAGAGAATGTGTTTAAATTCTGTTTATATTATCGTTGTTTCGCATTCCCCCCTCCTCTCTTCTTGACATAAACTGACACCGTAGCGCAATTACTCTCCTGCGAATATTAACAACCTTAATAGCACAAAGTGCAATAGTGTGTTTCTGTGTGTTTCTGTGTATTTCTGTGTATTTCAGCAAAAAACACGGTAATTACGTGCATTCAATAACCTAACACAATGATTTACGGTAAACAGCTAAGCTTAATTCTACAAAATGCACCGATAAAATTGATAGTAACATAACTAAATTAAACCATTAAAAAACTATATTGCGGATAATAGATCTGATAAGAAAATATACAAAACCCGGTTAAACACTCTTCATTTCATTCTGTTTAGCGACCATTTATCCGATCTCGATCACACTAAAGGAAATTATTAGCAATAATTTGAAACTTATTATTGAAAGGCAACTACAACATTTTTAAAAATAGCATGCCATTGACGAACAGCCTCGTTTAGAAATCGTTCGAAGTGGCTCAGGAAATACTTAAGAAAATTATAAGGAATATTTAAGATGAAACTTAAATTAGTTGCAGTGGCAGTGACTTCCATGTTGGCAGCAGGCGTTGTTAACGCTGCTGAAATTTATAACAAAGACGGTAACAAGCTGGATCTGTACGGTAAAGTAACAGGTCTGCACTATTTCTCTGATGACACCAGCAACGACGGCGACAAAACCTACGTACGTCTGGGCTTCAAAGGTGAAACTCAGATCAACGACCAGATGTCCGGTTACGGTCAGTGGGAATATGAATTCAAAGGCAACAACGATGAAAGCAACGGCGACAAAGGCAACAAAACGCGTCTGGCTTTCGCTGGTCTGAAATTCAACGAATTCGGTTCTTTCGACTACGGTCGTAACTACGGTGTTGCTTACGACATCGGCGCATGGACTGACGTTCTGCCAGAGTTCGGTGGTGATACCTGGACGCAGACTGATGGCTTCATGACTCAGCGTGCCACTGGCGTTGCAACCTACCGTAACACCGACTTCTTCGGTCTGGTTGACGGTCTGAACTTTGCCGCTCAGTACCAGGGTAAAAACAACAAGCGCGACATCACCGAAGCGAACGGTGACGGTTGGGGCTTGTCTTCTACCTATGAAATGGACGGTTTCGGCGTGGGTGCAACCTATGCGAAATCTGACCGTACCAACAATCAGGTTCGTGCTGGTGAAGTGGCTAATACCATGAACGCTGGCGGTGACAACGCAGAAGTTTGGGCCGCTGGCCTGAAATACGATGCAAACAACATCTACCTGGCAAGCACCTACTCTGAAACCCGCAATATGACCAACTTCGGTAAAGGTTATATCGCGAACAAAGCTCAGAACTTTGAAGTTGTTGCTCAGTACCAGTTCGATTTCGGTCTGCGTCCATCCGTTGCTTACCTGAAATCCAAAGGTAAAGACATCGGTACTTATGGCGACCAGGATCTGGTTGAATACGTTGATGTTGGCGCGACTTACTACTTCAACAAGAACATGTCTACCTACGTTGATTACAAAATCAACCTGCTGGACGACAACAAGTTCACCAAAGCTGCGGGTATTGCTACCGACAACATCGTTGCTCTGGGTCTGACTTACCAGTTCTAAGATTTGTCAGTATAAAAAGGCCAGCCTTCGTGGCTGGCTTTTTTTATACCGTTTGACTGGCGTAATAAAGGAGCACGCCATGCACATATTCAAAGGACGCTGTCTATGCGGGATGAGCCAATTCAGCGTTTCCCTCAACAATTTCGACGTCTATGCCTGCCACTGCACGCAATGTCAGAAGTGGTCAGGCGGAATTGCCATGTATCTGGAAGCCGCGGGTAAACCGCTTGTGGAGCAAGACTCGATTGCCCCTTCTCACTTCTCGTCCTCTGCGCGAGGAGAACGCTGGTTCTGTCCGGGGTGTGGTTGTCCTCTGTGGTTCAAGCTGACCTCAACAGCACGCTATTTTATTCCATGGACATTACTTGAGATGAGCGAAGATGAACGACGTCGGCTGGTGCTCGCCGCTGAAATCTATACCGAAACCCAGCCCGCATTCTTTGGTCTGACCGGACAATATGCGCGCTACAGCGGTTCAGAAATTGAAGCCATGGATAAGCACTGTTTGCTTACCTCATAGGAGATTCTCCCCCGCGGCCCGACGAAGCCAGTTTTGCAGTAGCTTACCGTCCTCGGTCATCTCCGAATCCGAACGAACACAGAGGTAGTAGTCGCGCCCGTCATCAATGGGTAAGTCAAATATCTTCACCAGCTCACCACTCTCAAGATAAGGCGCGATCAGCGGCTCACGCATCAACGCGCAGCCCAGCCCGGCCTGTACTCCCGCCAGCGTCAAAAGTCCGTCCTCAAACAGGGGGCCACTGCGCCGCAGAGGGCGTTTCACTCCCTGTAACAGGAACCACTGTGACCATGTGATGCGCTCCTCATCGTGCAGCAACGGCATTTGCAGCAGTTGCTCTGGCGTGTCGATATGGCCATGAATGCGCAAAAATGCACGGCTGCATACAGGCACCATCTGACCGGAGATCAATTTTTCACTCTGATATCCCGCCCACTGACCGTTGCCGAAGCGAATCGACATATCCGACGCATCGCTCAGATAGTTACGATGATTGGCATACACTACGTTGATCTCGGTTTGCGGATTGGCACGCATAAAAGCAGGCAGACGCGGGATAAACCACCCCATGCCAAAAAGCGGGATCAGGCTGATGGTGACCTGACGCGTTTGCGCCTGTTCAGCCAGATGCTCCGTTGCCTGGCGCAACACGTTAAAAGCCGCACGGATGGAGCGGTAATATTCACGTCCTTGCTGGCTCAGCACTAGCCTGCGCCCCTGGCGTTCCGTCAGCGGCATTTGCAGGAACCCTTCGAGCACCTTGAGCTGGTGACTGACAGCAGACGGTGAAATATCCAGCTCCTGTGCCGCCAGCGTAACACTGCCCAACCGGGCGATAGCTTCAAAAGCACGTACAGCCCGTAGCGGCGGATCATTGGCCAGTCGACTTTCTCCATAAATGGGTAGGCCAGGTGACTGTTCTGTTTTATTCATATGTTGATTTCTTTAGGCTTTATATCCGAAAACGGAATTTTTATATTTTCATATAAATCATAAAGATAAAACAATATCTGTTTATCATAAGAAATAATATATGTGTATTTTACAATTTATTTCATTTGTTGGATGGTAGCCGCAGAAAGAGCACTTTGCAGGAACCTACGTTGGATACATTCATACAACAACTGATCAACGGTGTGATGCTGGGAAGCATCTACGCGTTGATCGCGCTGGGCTATACCATGGTGTATGGCATTTTGCGCATTATTAACTTTGCCCATGGCGATATTCTGATGGTGGGTGCATTAACCACACTTTCTGCCATGAACATCCTCAACAATACTTTCCCGCACCTGCCGCTTCTGATTCAGCTCGGTTTTGCCTTGCTGATCGCCATGGCCGTTTGTGCCCTGCTGGCGATGGCCGTGGAGCGCTTTGCCTACCGACGCCTGCGTAACGCGCCGCGTCTGGCACCGCTGATCTCCGGGATTGGCGTCTCGGTGCTGCTGCAAACCGTGGCGATGATCGTCTGGACGCGCAACCCTCTGATGTTCCCTCAGATCCTGCCCATGGAACCGATTGCCGTGACGTCAGGAAGTGAACTGCATCCCCCTGCCATTGTGACCGTCACCGGCATTGTTACCGTGGTGCTGGCGCTTACAGTGATGACAGGGCTATGGCTGCTGGTGGAATACACCCGCCTGGGGCGCGGCATGCGCGCCGTGGCGGAAAACCCGCGCGTGGCTACGCTGATGGGGGTTAACCCCAATGCCATTATTACCCTGACGTTCGCCATTGGCGGCATCTTTGCCGCGCTGGCAGGCGTCATGATGGCCAGCAACTACGGCAACGCCAGCTTCTCGATGGGCTTTTTGCCCGGGATCAAAGCCTTTACCGCCGCCGTGCTGGGAGGCATTGGTAACATTCGTGGCGCCATGATTGGCGGGATCCTGCTCGGCATCATCGAAGCGCTGGGCGCAGGTTACCTGGGTGAACTGACCCACGGCGTCTTTGGCAGCAACTATCAGGACGTCTTTGCCTTCATCGTGCTGATTCTGGTACTGGTCTTCCGTCCGGCAGGTCTGCTGGGTGAGCGTGTGGCAAACCGAGCGTAAGGGATACTATGACAACCGTACAACTACAAACGCCGACCGCTACGCGCAAATTCTGGTCCGGTATGAGTTTGTTCTGCCTCGCGCTGCTGATTGCGCCAGTGGTTGCCAGCCAGCTCGGCGGAAATTACTGGGTGCGCGTCATCGACTTCGCCCTGCTCTACATCATGCTGGCGCTGGGGCTGAACATTGTGGTCGGTTACACCGGCCTGCTGGACATGGGCTTTATCGCCTTTTACGCAGTGGGTGCCTATCTGGCCGCCCTGCTGGCTTCACCGCACCTGCTTGAAGTGTTCCCGATCCTCGCGGTCTGGTTCCCGGACGGGCTGCACACGTCTTATCTGTTGATTATTCCCATAGCGGCACTGGTTGCAGCGGTGTGCGGCATCGTGCTCGGTGCGCCAACGTTAAAGCTTCGTGGGGATTATCTGGCGATCGTGACGCTGGGGTTTGGGGAGATCATCCGCATCCTGATGCGTAACCTCGACCGTCCGGTGAATATCACGAACGGTGCGAAAGGTATTACCGGCGTCGATACCCTGAATCTTTTCGGCCTGAAATTCAGCGGTGTGTATCACTGGTTCGGTTTTAAAGTGCCTGCCCTATGGCTGTGGTACTACCTACTGATGCTGGTGATTGTGGCCATTATTTTTGTTTGCCTGCGCCTGCAACACTCGCGTATTGGTCGCGCCTGGCATGCCATTCGTGAAGATGAGGATGTGGCCCGCGCGATGGGCATCAACGTCCGTAACTATAAGCTACTGGCCTTTGCGATGGGTGCCTCATTTGGCGGCGTGGCGGGTGCCTTGTTCGGCGCGTTTCAGGGCTTTGTCTCCCCGGAATCCTTCACGTTACAGGAATCCATTGCCGTGCTGGCGATGGTGGTGCTGGGCGGTATGGGGCATATTCCGGGCGTGATCCTCGGCGCGATACTGCTTACCGCCCTGCCGGAACTGCTGCGCAGTCAGGCAGCCCCGGTTCAGCAGGCGCTGTTCGGTACGGTGCTGATTGACCCCGAAGTGTTGCGTCAGCTGTTCTACGGCCTGGCGCTGGTGCTGGTCATGCTGGTTCGTCCTGCCGGGATCTGGCCGGTACGCCACAAGGAGGTGAATACATGAGTCTGTTAACCGTACGCAACATGTCCAAACGTTTCGGTGGGCTTACCGCCGTGGATGACGTTTCGATCGCCGTGAACAAGGGTGAAATCTACGGACTGATAGGTCCTAACGGGGCGGGAAAAACCACCTGCTTTAACCTGATCACCGGGCTTTATCCGGCGGACAGCGGTGAATTTTCAATCGCCGATAAGCCCTATTTCCCCAGACACATTGAGAAGGTCACCGCCGCCGGGATTGCGCGAACCTTCCAGAACGTGCGCCTCTTTAACGACATGTCGGTGCTGGAAAACGTAATGGTGGGTCGCCACGTGCGCACCCGTAACGGTCTTTGGGAAGCGCTGAGCCGCCACAAACGCGCCCGCGCAGAAGAAATGCAAACCCGTGAGCTGGCCTGGCACTGGCTGGAATACACCGGCATTGCGAAGTTCGCCCACTACCGTGCCTGCGATCTGGCCTACGGCCATCAGCGTCGACTTGAAATCGCCCGAGCGCTGGCAACCGACCCTCTGCTGCTGGCACTGGACGAACCCGCCGCCGGGATGAATGCAGCAGAAAAAGTAGCGCTTGGCGAGTTACTCATCCGACTACGTGATGACGGTAAAACCCTGCTGATGATTGAACATGACGTCAAGCTCGTGATGGGCATCTGCGATCGCCTGACGGTGCTGGATTACGGCAAAACGCTCGCCAGCGGCACGCCCGAGAGCGTTCGTCGCGACCCGGCAGTGATCGCCGCCTGGCTTGGAGGCAACGCCCATGTCTGAATTACTGAAAGTGGAACGCGTGGACGTGCATTACGGCGGTATTCAGGCCGTACGCGATGTCTCTTTTACCCTGCACGAGGGCGAGCAGGCCACGCTGATCGGCGCTAACGGTGCGGGTAAAAGCTCCACCGTGCGCGCCATTACCGGGCTGGAAAACTTTAGCGGTCGTATTGAATTCAACGGTAAAGCGGTGCGTAAGCACAAGCCCGAAACCCTGCTCCGTGACGGACTGGTGATGGTCCCGGAAGGCCGGGGAATCTTCTCCCGAATGACGGTGCTGGAAAACCTGCAGATGGGCGCCTGGCTCAGGCGTGACACTGTCACCGTAAAGCGCGAGATGAACGAGATTTTCGAGCGCTTCCCGCGTCTGGGCGAGCGCCAGCATCAACTTGCCGGGTTGCTGTCCGGCGGAGAGCAACAGCTGCTGGCCCTTAACCGCGCCCTGCTCAGTCGCCCGCGACTTTTGATCCTCGACGAACCCTCAATGGGACTTGCACCGAAGATGGTAGAAAACATTTTTGCCGTCATAGCCGGCCTGCGCGAGCGCGGCGTTGCCCTGCTGCTCATCGAACAAAACGCCCGCCTGGCGCTGGAAGTCACCGACAGCGCGTGGGTGATGGACAGTGGCAGCATTGTTCATCACGGCGAATCGAAAGCGCTGCTCAATGACGACCAGATTGCACAGATTTATTTGGGCGAAATGCCCGCTTAACAACACTAACCAGCATCAGGGAAATACAATGAAAACAGTAAAAATCAGCGCGCTCAGCGCCGCTATTCTGCTCGGTGGTTTTGCCTCAACGGGCGCATGGGCCGCCGACAGTGAAACCGTGGTTATCGGTCTGGCGGGCCCGCTCACTGGACCATCGGCCCGTATCGGTAAAGATCTGGAGAATGGCGCACAGCTGGCGATTGATGACATCAACAAGCAGCACCCGACCATCGGCGGCAAAGCGGTGACATTCAAACTGCAGTCCGAAGACGATCAGTCTGACCCGCGCACCGCCGTGGCCGTGGCGCAACGTCTGGTGGATAGCGGCGTGGCGGGCGTTGTCGGTCACTGGAACACCGGTACCAGTATTCCGGCTGCGCGTGTGTATCACGATGCCGGTATCGCTCAGGTTGCGCCCGTAGCGACCGGTCACGCCTATACCAAACAGGGTTTCGATACCAGCTTCCGCGTGATGGGCCACGACGATGACGGCGGCCAGTTGGCCGGACAGTACGCGGTAAATACCCTGAAAGCGAAACGCATTGCGGTGATTGACGACCGTACCGCGTTTGGTCAGGGGCTGGCGGACCAGTTCATTAAATCGCTGGAAGCACAGGGCGTGAAGGTTGTCGATCGTCAGTACGTTGATGACAAAACGGTGGACTTCAGCGCCGTACTGACCGCCATCCGGAGTAAAAACGCCGATCTGATCTTCTTCGGCGGCGTCGACAGCCAGGCCGCACCGCTGGCGCGTCGTATCAAACAGCTGGGCATGAACGCCACGCTGATGGGCGCAGGCGGATTTGTCAGCCAGACGTTCCTGCAGCTGGCGCAGAAAGAAGGCGAAGGCGTGGTCGCGCTGGAGCCGGGTCTGCCCGTTGACCAGATGCCGGGTGGAAAGGCATTCGAACAGGCCTATCAGGCCCGCTACCACACCCATATCGAACTGCACGCCCCGTTCGCCTATGACGCCACCCGCGTGCTGGTTGCGGCGATGGAAAAAGCAGATTCCGTTGAGCCGTCCGAATATCTGCCCGCCCTGCGCGCCATCAGCTACTCCGGCGTCACCGGCCAGATAGCGTTTGATAAAGAAGGTAACCTGAAATCGCCGTCTTTCACCGTTTACAAAGTTGTCGACGGCAAATGGCAGCCGCAAACCGTGCTGGGTGGCACAAAAGCGAAGTAACGCAGTGAGGGCAATGTGATGAGTGATAATAACGAGCTGGGCATTCTCGCCCGCCGCAAAATTGAAGCAGAAATTATTAAGCCAATTTATGAAATCCTGGTGCGCGAGATAGGGAAAACCCGCGCCCAGGCGGTCATTGGTGAGGCCATTGAGCAGGCCGCGATTGACGCAGGCAAAGCGTTTGCCAGCAAAGAACCCAACGGCGCGGACGTAAAGAGTTTTATCGCACTGCAATATCTGTGGGAGAAAGATAACGCGCTTGAGGTGAAGGTGATTGACGCCGACGACCAGCAGTACAACTACAACGTGACCCGTTGCCGCTACGCGGAGATGTATCACGAAATGGGGCTGGGCGAGATTGGTCATCTGCTCTCCTGCGCGCGCGATGAAAAATTCATCGTTGGCTATGCACCGGACGTGGAACTGACCCGCACCACCACCATCATGCAGGGCGGTTCATGCTGTGATTTCCGCTACCGCAGCAGTAAGGACAAGACATGATCCGCGTCAACGCCGAACGACTGTGGTCAACGCTTGAGATGATGGCGCAGATCGGCGGCACGCCTGCCGGTGGCGTCACCCGTCTGGCACTGAGCGAGGAAGATCGTATTGCGCGAAACCTGCTGCGCGGCTGGGCGCTGGACGCGGGTTTCACCTGCGACGTCGACAGCATGGGCAATATGTTTATCCGTCGCCCGGGGAAAAACCCGCAGCTTGCCCCGGTCATGACGGGTTCACATGTGGATACCCAGCCGCAGGGCGGTAACTACGACGGTGTTTACGGCGTGCTGGCAGGGCTGGAGCTGCTGCGAACCCTTAACGATCATCACGTTGAGACTGAACGTGACGTTGTGCTGGTGAACTGGACTAACGAAGAAGGTGCGCGCTTTGCGCCAGCCATGCTCTCTTCAGGGGTCTGGACGGAGCAATTTAGCGAAGCGTACGCGCATGCCCGTGCGGATAACGATGGCATCACCGTGGGCGAAGCGCTGGATAGCATTGGCTACCGGGGTGAAATCCCTGCTCGCGCGTTTCCTGTTCACGCCTGCTACGAACTGCACATCGAGCAGGGACCGATCCTGGAAGATGAAGCCATCGATATCGGCTTAGTCCGCGCGGCAATGGGCCAGCGCTGGTTTACCCTGACGCTGGACGGATTTGCCGCCCACGCAGGCACCACGCCGATGCACAGCCGCCGCGACGCGCTGACCGCCTTCGCAGAGCTGGCGCTGAAGGTGGAAGAGATTGGCTATCGGCATGCCCCAGACGGACGCGCGACGATCGGTATGGCGCAGGTTACGCCAAACTCGCGCAACGTCGTGCCGTCTCGCGTGGAATGCAGCGTTGAGTTTCGCCACCCGGAGCAGCAGGCGCTGGAAACCATGGAGGCGGCGCTGCATAAGGTGGCTGAAAGCCTGAGCCTGCGCGGCGTGTCGGCTCTCGTTGAACGTATTTTTGACTACGCGCCCATCGCGTTTGATGCCGAATGCCTGGCTCGTACGGAGAAGGCCGTGGCGAAACTGGGCTATTCGTCGAAACCGATGGTCTCCGGCGCGGGTCACGACACCTGCTATGTCAGCAAAATTGCGCCCGCCAGCATGATCTTTATCCCCTGCGTGAAAGGCATTAGCCATAACGAAGCGGAAAGGATCCTGCCAGAATGGTCGGAGAAAGGGGCGAATGTGTTATTGCATAGTGTCCTGTCTGCGGCGCTTGAGAAATAGAATGGTGCGAAAGCAGAGGACCTCTGCTTTCGCCAGAGTCTACACGGCAACGCGTCGGCTGATTTCGACAACTCTGTCGCTGGGAAGGTGATAGTGGTTGATGACGTGCGTGCAGTTGCGCTTCATGAAAGCAAAAATATGCCGTTGCCATGCTGCCATACCCGCGGTTCCATCACCGGCTACGATAGTTTCATGTCCAACATACCAGGTGGCATCATCATTCGCGAACAGCACGTTGATTTCACTGACACCCTGCAACAAATGCGGGATATCCGGGTGCTCCATAAAACCGTATTGTGCCACGCCGTGCCAGTAACCTGGCGCGCGCTGCTCTACCCTGATCCGTTGTTCTTCCCCAACATAGGGCACATTCAGGATATCAATAGTCAGCGATAACACATCTCGCTGTAGCACCTTGTTGCGCGCAACATGCCAGCGCATGACCGGCGGGATATTGTTCTGTGTACGGGTCAAAAAAACGGCGGAACCTGCAACTCTGGGTACCGTCTTTTGCTGAAGCTGGTTAAAGAACGCATCCACGCTGATGCCCTTCTCGCCCACCGATGCGGATACCGCCTTAACGCCGCGGTGCCAGATCAGCATCACCGTACAAATCGCTGCGGCCATCAGCAGCGGAATATAGCCGCCTTCCAGGACCTTAATCAGATTGGCAAACAAGAAGGTGGCATCAATCACCAGGAAACAGAGGGCAATAACCGCGCTGCTGACCCGGCTCCAGTGCCACACTTCCCGCATTGCCACAAATAGCAGGCCCGTCGTCATCAGCATGGTTAATGACACGGCAATACCGTATGCAGCAGCAAGCTTGTCGGAAGATTTGAAAAACACCACCAGCCCAATCGTTACCACCATAAGCAGCCAATTGATTGTGCCTATATAGATTTGACCGTAGCTTTCTGCCGCCGTCTGTTTGATCCGTAAACGGGGTAACCAGCCGAGCTGAATAGCCTGCCGCGTCATGGAAAAAGCGCCCGTAATTATCGCCTGACTGGCGATTATCGTCGCCAGTGCGGCAAGAATAATGAGCGGAAACTGCATCACAGGCGGACACAGCATAAAGAAAAGGTTTTGTTTACTGTCGGCTCCGGCCAGGATCAGCGCGGATTGCCCCGCATAATTGAGCAGCAATGCGGGAAATACGACACCGTACCAGGCAAGCCAGATGGGTTTTTTACCGAAATGCCCCATATCGGCGTACAGCGCTTCAGCACCAGTCACACAGAGAAAAACGCCCCCCAGGACCAGAAAACTGGTGTACCCGTTCGAAAACAAAAACGCGATGCCATACGCAGGATTCAGCGCCAGCAATACCGATGGGTGCTGAATGATCCCCCATACGCCCAACGCTGCAATTGCAAAAAACCACAGCGCCATGATCGGACCAAATATCTTTCCTATACGAGCGGTACCAAAAGGTTGGATCAGAAAAAGTGCCAGTAAAACCATGACCGTGAGCGGCAATATATACGGCTGCGATTCAGGAAAAACAATTTCCAGCCCTTCCAGAGCGGAAAGTACGGAGATTGCCGGGGTTATCGCGCCATCACCGTAAATCAACGCAGCGCCGATAAGTGCGGAAAAAATGACCCAGCGCCCGCCTTTCCCTTTTTCCACCAGAAGCGACATCAATGCCATGATGCCGCCCTCGCCATGATTATCAATTCGCATGGCGAATGCAGCATATTTTATGGATGTCACCAGGATGAGTGTCCAGGTAATCAGCGAGAGCAGTCCCAGAACCACTGCGGGCGTAGGATCATGCTCAGAGAGCGACAACACGGTCCTGAAGGTATAGAGCGGACTGGTGCCAATATCACCAAAAACGACACCCAGCGCACCACCGGCAAGCAGGGTTAACCGGGAGAACGGTTGGCGCGATTCACTGCGGTGGAGCAGGCTCATATTTTCCAGCAAGAGTCAGATAATCCTTTAAAAAACATAGTGCATCTGCCCCACTGACGCCAACCATAAACCTGGTTTTCCGGATCTATTTACCGCGGGTTGACCTTAGCCAGGCTAAACCAAACGCCAACGGCCAGCAACAGCAGCATTCCCCCAGCACTCCCCAACGCTACGCTATGCGAAGTGATAAACGCGCTTTTCGCTGCTTCAATCAGTGTTTCCGCCATCGTGGGTGTCAGATCCTGCGCCACCTTCATCGCTTCACCAATGGATGACGACGCTTTGTCGACGAGAGAAGCATTCAGCCCCTGTGGCAATTCGATCGACGCCGTGAAGCTGCGGGTCAACAGCAGACCAAAAATGGCGATCCCCAGACCGGCACCCAGTTCATACGACATGGTTTCAATCGCTCCTGCTGCAGCGGCTTTCTCTTTAGGCGCAGCAGCCATGATCGCTGAGGTTGAAGCCAACAGCGCGCTGGCAGCACTGAAGCCCAGCAGCACCATCAGGCACCACGCCTGCCACTGCTGGGTGCTGAAGTCGAGCAGCGACAGACCAATAAAACTGACGGCACTCAGCCCCATTCCGCCAGCGGCGACGATGCGTAACCCCAGATGTCCAACCAGTACACCGGCGATCGGCCCACTGAAGCCGCTGGCAACCATCAGAGGCAGCATAAACATCCCCGCTTCAAACGGCGTAAAGCCGTGAACAAACTGCAGCTCCTGAGCCATCAGCAGCTCAAACCCGACCAGCGCAATCATCGCAGTCATCGCCATTACCACGCCACTCAAAATGATGCGGTGGCAGAACAGACGCATGTCGATCATCGGCACGCGAGCACGAAGCTGAATACGCACGAAGATAAACAGCAGCACCGAGCCGGTAACCAGCGCGGACACGACGACGCCTGGTGCCAGGACGCCTTTTAGCGCGGTCTTCGCACTGTAGACCAGCAGTAAAATCGCCGCGATTAGCATGATGGCATGGCTAATATTAAGCGGTTGTTCCGGGCGACCCTGCTGACGCGGCACAAAACGTGCGGCCAGCGAAACCACGACCAATACAATGGGTACGTTGATTAAAAATACCGATCCCCAGTAAAAATGTTCGAGCAGCATACCGCCAATCAGCGGACCAAATGCTGCGCCACCGGACCCCACAGCCGCCCAGACACCAAGCGCGATATTACGATCCCGCGCTTCAGTAAACAGCGTGCGGATACCCGCGAGCGTAGCCGGAATAATCATCGCCGCACCAATCGCCAGCGAGGCGCGCGCCGCAATCAGCCATCCAGCAGACGGGGCAAACGCGGCCGCCAGCGATGACAAACCAAACAACGTACTGCCGATCATTAACAGCCGTTTGAAACCAATACGATCGCCCAGTGCGCCCATCGGCAGCACCATCCCCGCCATCACCAGCGAGTAAATATCGATGATCCAAAGCAATTCATTGCCGCTGGCCCCCAGCGTCATACTCAATGTCGGCGCCGCCACGTGCAGCACCGTTGCGTCGATCGCTACCGGGATATACACCAGCACGATAATCACTAACGCTAACCACTGACGAAACATAAATTTCCTTTTAATTAAATCATGGACACATGTCCAGAATGCGATCCTACGTAAAGTTGAACGCGTGTCCAGCTTTTTGTTACACTCGTTTCATTCCTATTGAGAGTGAGTCGAAATGCAATATCTGAGCAAGGATGAACGGCGGGAAGACATCTTACAGGCCGCCATGCGCGTGGCGCTGTCCGAAGGACTGGCGGCAATGACGGTACGCCGCATTGCAGCTGAAGCTGGGGTCGCGACCGGACAGGTTCACCATCATTTTACCTCCGGCGGGGAGCTAAAATCGCTGGCTTTTGTTCGCTTGATCCGTGAACTGCTGGATGCAGATGTCGTCGGCAAACAGGCTGGCTGGCGGGAGCAGCTTCATGCCATGCTCGGGAGCGATGATGGCATGTTTGAACCTTACATTCGCCTGTGGCGTGAAGCACAGATCCTGGCCAACCGCGATGCTGACATTAAGGGTGCCTATATTATGACCATGGAAATGTGGCACCAGGAAACGGTGGCGCTAATCAAAGCGGGAACGGAGGCCGGGGTATTTCGTCCTGGCGATAGAGCGGAAAATATCGCCTGGCGCTTGATTGGTCTGGTGTGCGGTCTGGACGGGATGTATATCTTAAACATGCATGAAATGGACGAAGCCGCGTTTAATAGGCATCTCGATAAATTGATCGACCTTGAATTGAATTAATCATCGTTAGACGTTATTTAACCCATACATTAAGAGCCTGCTGTAGAGTACAGGTTCTTAATCTGCGCAGACACCCTTTCACACACATTCAAGCCATGAATATTTAACACAAAATCAGAAATAATGCGAGCCACCTCAAATTCCTTAACAAAAGAAACATATTGCACTAAATCACTTGCGTTCTCATATACACTTCATACTGCCCTTCCAATAAAAAGGAAAATTTAACCGCAAAGTGAATCAGACAATTTTAGAATAGATTTCCTACATTACAAACAAAGATAACTTTTTACTCAACGTGGGATTAAATCATGCCTTCATATGTTATGTCTGTTCGGAAAGCATCAAGAGGTAAATTTACCTCCGATATTGGTGGAACAAGCTATTTGGTTGTTCCTGATGGAGAGGACCCCAGTCCCGACCATGCCATTCCTGAACAAAAATGGTTTGATCAAGTTATACAAGGTGCACAGTGGAAAAACGAGAAAGGCGAAAAGCGAGGGGATTTACTTTTTTCTGTGCATGGTTACAACATGAGCGAGAGCGAAGTGATCGAGCGACACAGACTTTTGGCAAACGGATTGTCTGATATTGGTTTTAAAGGAATAGTGGTTTCCTTTGACTGGCCAAGTGATGACAAGGCGCTGGCCTATTTACCTGACCGTCACAAGGCAAAACTTACCGCAATGCGCCTTATGACAGAAGGAATTTCCTACGTATCAGAAAAACAAAAACCCGACTGTCCGATTAATATTCATGTTTTGGGTCATTCTACTGGGGCTTATGTGCTCACTGAAGCATTTGATGATGCGGATGATACCAACCTGCCAAATAGTGCCTGGAAAGTGAGCCAGATCATTTTCGTCGCAGGCGATGTATCGAGCAGCGTAATGTCAAACCCTGACCCGCGAAGTGATTCTATTTACCGTCATGGTATTCGTCTAACTAATTATTCCAGCCGTCGTGACCAGGCTCTGGATATATCGAATGTGAAACGTGTCGGCGTTGCTCCTCGGGTTGGGCGTGTGGGTCTTCCTGAGAACGCACCTTCAAATGCAATAAATGTAGACTGTACAAAGTATTACGAAAAACTAGAAAGTGACTCTGCTATTCTCGTACAGGATGAACCCGCAGGGATCAAAGGAATGCCATCACATTCGTGGTATTTCGGAAATAAAGTATTTACCCGAGATCTGTTTTGCACACTGATTGGCATTGATCGCTATGTTATTCCAACCCGATCGGTTGACGGCGAAGGAAAAACAATCCTGATACGCTAGCCGGAAATTGTGACAGGTGCCGGGTGGCGGCTACGCCTTACCCGGCCTACTGTTTTATCCGTTCCAGATCCGGTAAGGCGTAGCCGCCATCGGACAATTAAGACTGCAGCATGCCATGCTGCATCAGGAAACCCCACCAGGGAATGCCGAGGAACATGTGAACTAAAAACGTGCAGTCGGGAGCAGTGGCTGAATAAAGAAAAGAGAAGCAAGCTCAGCAAGCCCTGATAATGCCAGGGCCAGAATCACGCGAATATGCGCACTGGCTTTTACAGGATCAGGAGCCCTCTGGGTATTGTTAGCATGAGTTAACGCCATAATAACCTCAGTATTATAGTTAAGGTACAGAATGTAATTTTTTTAATGCTGGTTGTTTATTTGATTAATATTTTCATCAATCAACTTCAGATAATATATTTTCAGGCACACAAACAACACCTTCAAATAACTTGCGTGAAGTACGAATAACAGCCGCACGGGTGTTTTCGATTTTGTCACCCTCCCTCAATAATGAAACGGATATTTTTCCGCAGGGGTGTTCAATATCAATAATATTGGTAAATAACCCCTTTGGACGGTCGGCGATGATTTTAAAGGCCACTGAGCCCTCAATCAGCGTCGCGGTCGATATGCCGATCGAACCGGTAATGGCCAGCGACTTATGGCATGTATGTGGCATGAAATAACGAACCTGGAGCGTTCCGCCTTTACATGCCCGACTGAGGAGAACCGGTTTAGGGATCACTTTGTTCGATACATCCCCTAATCCCATCGCCGTGCCAGCCTGGCGCCGCACCCTCTCCAGCCTTTCTTTAAACTCACGATCGGCATCTAACTCTGCCGGTGACTCCCCTCCTGTTTTCCCTAGTGCTGATGCCTCAATCAGCACCATCGGCATCGCCATATCAATACAGGTGACTTCGATACCATCGAATACATCCGTCACGCTGTCGGTCGGCAGCAGTTTCCCTGTTTTAGACCCCGCAGAATTCAGGAACGTTAAGCCAATCGGTGCCGCTGTACCCGGCACACCGTCGATTTGGGTATCGCCTTCATACTCAACCCAATAGTCTGGCGTCTGAACTTCAGCATCAACCAGAGTACCAGTGTTGAGATTGCGGATACGCACCGTCGTCACCGGGCTTTGCGCCTTCACCAGCCCTTTTTCAATGGCAAAAGGCCCCACGGCGCAGAGCATATTCCCGCAATTTGGTGTGGTATCGACACGACGTTCGTTCACCATCACCTGTGCGAATAAGTAATCTACATCCGCGTCCGGACTGTTGGACGGACTGACGATCGCCACCTTACTGGTTTGTAGGCTTCCGCCACCAATGCCGTCAATTTCGAGTTCATGGCCTGCGCCCATTAGGCTGAGTAATACCGCGTCACGCGCTTCGGTTTCCGCCGGCAGGTCGCTGGCCAGAATGACGGGACCTTTTGACGTACCGCCACGCATTAATACGCAAGGGATCTTTAACATGTCTTTTTCTTATTTCGTTTTTATCAGGAACGCAATAAGGTTTTCACACTCCAGTTGATAACTCTAATGTCAAAAAAAGAAGGATTAATACGCTTTGCACATTAATACCCCCTGCGTTAGCATGGTTAAGGTAAAGCGAGAATGGTGTGCAGATATGCAGCATGAATTACAGGGAATACAAGCATTTGTAAAAATTGCAGAAATTGGATGTTTTACAAAAGCATCGCAATTTCTTCACATCTCACAACCTGCTTTAACACGCAGAATTCAGAAACTGGAAGAGAGCCTGGGGACCACGCTGTTTGAACGTTCCACTCGCAGCGTCAAGCTGACGACGGTGGGCAGAGAGTTTTTACCTAAGGCAAAGAATTTAATAGATTTTTATGAAAGCTCAGTCATGAGTATTAAAGAGATGGCAACACATCAGGCAGGTGTTATTACCGTTTCCTGTATCCCTACTGCCGCGTTCTATTTTCTGCCTTCAGTGATACGAGATTATAACAATGCCTATCCAAACATCCGTATTCGCATACTTGAGCACAGTGCCAGCGATTGTCTCGAAGCCGTTTTAAATGGCGACGCAGATTTCGGTATAAATATGATAAACATCACACATCCAAATATCGATTTTGCGCCGTTGGTGAATGAACCCTTTGTTCTGGCATGTCGCCGCGACAATGAACTGGCAAAAAAGCCGCTGGTAACATGGGACGATCTGGCAGGAATGAAGCTGATTGGGGTTAGGCGTTCGAGCGGAAACCGTTCCCTTATCGATCAGGCGTTTGAGAAAATGGCGTGGAAGCCTAACTGGTTTTATGAGGTTCGACATCTTTCAACGTCACTGGGGATGGTGGAAGCGGGTCTCGGGGTCTCTGTCGTTCCCAGCCTGGCTATGCCGGCCGATGAGCATCATATTCTGGTCAGCCGGCCGCTGATTGAACCCGTCATACGGCGCACGTTAGGCCTTGTACAGCGCAGGGAAACGCCTCTCAGCCCGGCGGCGGAAAAATTCAGAGACATGCTTGTTCAACTGTGGTCTGGAGAAAAAAACAGCCCGTGGATCAGCAAGTTTACCCAGCTGTAAGCCTTATGCGGCAAAGGGGCGTTAGCCCCTTTTCACCTTATTTCCCTGCCTGTGGATGTGTTTCAAACCCTGCCATCACCGCTGTCAGTTCCGCCAGTGAAAAGCCGTGCTTAGGATCATCAATACCCAACCCAAAACGCGTCTGCATCAGTTGATACAGCGCCGCAGCATCAGGAAGATGGATCTGCTCCTCCACATGGCCATTCTGCCAGTGGGTAAAGTTGAAGTTGGTCAGCGTCAGCTTGCCACCGTCCGGCAAGTGGCGGCACATCAGCAAATGATGACGGAAATGCGACTGCGGCCAGTGTGCTGACCAGAAGTTGCCCATGACATAATCACTGAAATATTGCGTCGTCAGATCAAAATGGTACATCGACTGCCAGTGCTCGTGGTGCCGGAACTGCAATACCCAGTCATTGCCCTCGCTCAGCAAACGATACGCCCCGTGCGGCGTTGTCTGTTCTTCGTTAGCGAGCAACCGAATCGGCGCCGTCAGCGTCTGTCCGCCAAAGCCTACGTCCGCAATCCAGCGCTCACCGTTAAGCTCAACCAGCAGCAGGCGGTGTGTTCGCGGCGGCATTTGTGGTGGATTCGCTAATACCACGCGCCCGAGCACACTGCGTACCGTAAAACCGACTTCGCGCAGCACCCGTTCGAATAAGCCATTTTGCTCAAAACAATATCCCCCACGTCGCGCTGTTAGCAGTTTGTCGACCAGACACCGATCGTCAAGATGGATTTCACGCGGCAGGACGACATCAATATTCTCGAAAGGGATCGCACAGTTGTGGTGTAAATGCAGCGCGCGCAGAGTGTCGATATTAACCCCGGTCGGTTGATTCCAGCCGATACGGGCGAAATAGGCAGTCAGAAATGGGGACATGCATCAGTTTCCTTTGATAGTGATGTTTTGTTTATAAACTAATTCTACGCGCCCACTTTGATTTACGTGCTTTTTCGTCATACTCATCGTTGTACATGAGGAGACCCTATGAGCTACTTTCGCCCCGTTGAATTACATCATGCCAGCCGTCTGCTGAACCACGGCCCTACTGTGCTTATCACCAGTCGGGATGAAAGCCTCGACAGACGCAACGTTATGGCCGCCGCATGGTCAATGCCCGTTGAGTTTGAACCGCCGCGTATCGCGATCGTCGTGGATAAAAGTACCTGGTCACGTGAGCTGATTGAACGCAGTGGGATGTTCGGCATCGTTATCCCCGGCGTGGCGGCTGCCAACTGGACCTGGGCGGTCGGTAGCGTTAGTGGGCGCGATGAAGACAAATTTAACTGCTACGGGATCCCGGTAGTGAACGGTCCGGAACTCGGTTTGCCCGTCATTGAAGAAAAATGTCTGGCCTGGATGGAGTGTCGTTTACTCCCGGTGACCGCAGCGGCTGAAAAATATGACACGCTGTTTGGTGAAGTGGTTTCTGCCGCAGCCGATGAACGCGCGTTCTTCGCCGGACGCTGGCAGTTTGACGGAGATAAGCTGAATACGCTGCATCATCTTGGTGCGGGGACGTTTGTGGCTAGCGGGAAGATAGTGAAGGCGCTGGATTGATTTAATTAATTATATCCTGCTGAATTATATTAAATTTTTATGGCATTTTAAGTTTACCATGACGTGGTAAAACGGAGGATATTTCCAGGGCTGTTGCATTAGCGATCTCTCAATAAGGAAATATCAATGTCATGGAATAAATATGGCGCAATCTCATATGCCCGATCACACGCCCTGACCTGCTCCCCGTTGATTAGTACACCCCGATGTTAGTAATGTCTTCATAAGCCACATGAGGACATCCCCATGAAGAAGCGTTTTTCCGACGAACAGATCATCAGTATTCTCCGCGAAGCCGAAGCTGGGGTACCCGCCCGTGAACTCTGCCGCAAGCATGCCATTTCCGATGCCACGTTTTACACCTGGCGTAAGAAGTATGGCGGTATGGCGGTGCCTGAAGTTAAGCGCCTGAAGTCGCTTGAGGAAGAGAACGCCAGACTCAAGAAGCTGCTTGCCGAAGCCATGCTGGATAAAGAGGCGCTTCAGGTGGCTCTTGGGCGAAAGTACTGACGACAGACCAGAAGCGGGAAGCCGTGATGTTGATGTGTGATGCGACCGGTCTGTCGCAACGTCGTGCCTGCAGGCTTACAGGTTTATCCCTGTCGACCTGCCGCTATGAGGCTCACCGTCCGGCTGCTGATGCGCATTTATCAGGGCGCATCACTGAGCTGGCACTGGAGCGCAGGCGTTTTGGCTACCGTCGTATTTGGCAGTTGCTGCGCCGTGAAGGGCTTCATGTTAATCATAAGCGCGTGTACCGGCTTTATCACCTCAGTGGCCTGGGCGTAAAACGCAGAAGACGTCGTAAAGGGCTGGCAACAGAACGTCTGCCGCTGCTCCGTCCGGCGGCGCCCAATCTGACCTGGTCGATGGATTTCGTCATGGACGCACTTTCCACCGGTCGCAGGATCAAGTGTCTTACCTGCGTCGATGATTTCACAAAGGAATGCCTGACGGTCACTGTTGCCTTTGGGATTTCAGGCGTTCAGGTCACGCGTATTCTGGACAGCATTGCACTGTTTCGAGGCTATCCGGCGACGATAAGAACTGACCAGGGGCCGGAGTTCACTTGCCGTGCACTGGATCAATGGGCCTTTGAGCATGGTGTTGAGTTGCGCTTAATCCAGCCGGGCAAGCCAACGCAGAACGGATTTATTGAGAGCTTTAACGGACGATTTCGCGATGAATGTTTGAATGAGCACTGGTTCAGCGATATCGTTCATGCCAGGAAAATTATTAATGACTGGCGGCAGGATTATAACGAATGCCGCCCGCACTCCACGCTGAATTATCAGACACCGTCTGAATTTGCAGCGGGCTGGAGAAAGGGTCATTCTGAGAATGAAGATTCCGACGTTACTAACTGAGTGTTGTATCTAATCGTGGGGGCAGGTCAGCCCAACCGAAGAGCACAGGTAATTGTGCTCACTACGTCACCGAAGCAATCAGATCCGGAGGAAGATTAAAAATCCTTAATACGCGTCTTGCAAAAGACATGGGGCTGACATTAGTCAACGCTGGCTTCCGCCTGATATATGATCAACCTCATGCTGGTGACGTAGCCGTTATCCAAAACATTGTGGGTCACGATAGCGGACACGTGTGCATCTACGATGGTCAGCAGTGGATCAGCGATTTTGTACAACGCACCATGTACCCAGGACAGGCTTACCGAAACATACAACCCCATTACGAACTCTTCAGGCATGACTAATGAAAACACTCTGCTTTTTTCTTTTTGCCGTGTCTCCGTTCGCGGTCGCTGATAGCACCGATGCCCCAGGGCTGGCGGCGCTTAAATTCAATCAATGGTATATCGCTCAGTTGAATCAGGACAAAGCACCAGTCCTCAATCCAGACATCATGAATGATTACGTTGCATCAGAAACAATTGCGGCAATTAAAGAAATGTACTCAGGCGACAGTAACGAAAAAGACATGCCAGATGCTGATATGTTCATCAAAGCGCAGGACTGGAATGAGGACTGGGATCAGATAACCGTCTTACATTCTGATTTTGATGCCGTTTGCACAAACGTCTATATCGCGTTTGGTAAGAAACAAGATCACGTTGTAGCTGATTGTCTCGTCCAGGAAAAAGGGAAATGGAAAGTTCGTTCCGCCACGCTGATTAAGTAACAATGTGGTATGAAAGGAAATGTCCCCTGCCGCAGAGGCAAAAACACATGGTAGCCCAACGACTACCATGTGCAATTAATTAACTCTTAGCACGTCGTGAAATAATCTCATCCGCAACATTTCGCGGTGCTTCCGCAAAATGATGGAACTCCATCGTATACGTCGCACGCCCCTGTGACATCGAGCGCAGCGTGGTGGCATAACCAAACATCTCTGCCAGCGGCACGTCAGCGCGAATAATCTGGCTTCCGTACTGCTCTTCCATCCCCTGCACCATGCCACGGCGAGAAGAGAGATCGCCCATAATGTTGCCGGCGTACTCTTCCGGTGTTTCCACCTCGACATGCATGATCGGCTCAAGAATCACCGGATCCGCCCTGCGAGCGCCCTCTTTAAATCCGAGGATCGCCGCCATGCGGAACGCCATCTCCGAGGAGTCGACATCGTGATACGAACCAAACGTCAGCGTCGCTTTGACATCGACCACCGGATACCCCGCCAGCACGCCGCTGTTCATCGCTTCCCGAAGCCCTTTTTCAACGGACGGGATATACTCGCGCGGCACCACGCCGCCCTTGGTGGCATCTTCAAACGTAAATCCGCTGCCCGGTTCAGTCGGCTCAAGGCTCAGTACCACATGACCGTACTGTCCTTTACCGCCGGACTGACGGACAAACTTACCTTCGATATCCTTCACCGCTTTACGCAAGGTTTCCCGGTAGGTCACCTGTGGACGACCGATGTTCGCCTCGACGCCAAACTCACGCTTCATGCGGTCGACGATAATCTCAAGGTGTAACTCACCCATCCCGGAGATAATCGTCTGGCCGGACTCTTCGTCAGTATGCAGGCGGAAAGAGGGGTCTTCCGCCGCCAGACGCTGCAGCGCGATCCCCATTTTCTCCTGATCGCCTTTGGTTTTCGGCTCGATAGCAAGGGAGATAACCGGATCCGGAAACTCCATGCGTTCAAGCGTGATGACGGCATTCGGATCGGTGAGCGTGTCACCGGTTGTCACATCTTTCAACCCAACGCAGGCCGCGATATCACCGGCGCGCAGTTCATCCACCTCGTGGCGATCGTTGGCATGCATCAGCACAATACGCCCAATGCGCTCTTTCTTCCCTTTCACCGGGTTATACACCGCGTCGCCTTTGCGCAGCACGCCAGAGTAAACGCGGATAAAGGTCAGTTGCCCGACGTACGGATCGCTCATCAGTTTGAATGCCAGCGCGGAGAACGGCTCATCATCACTGGGATGACGCTCAGCGTGCTGGCCTTTTTCATCCACGCCATCAATGGCTGGCACATCCAGTGGTGACGGCATCAACTCAATGACCGCATCGAGCATGCGCTGCACACCTTTGTTTTTGAACGCGCTGCCGCACAGCATAGGCTGGATTTCACCCGAGATAGTGCGAATACGCAGACCTCTGATGATTTCCGCCTCGTCCAGATCGCCGGTTTCCAGATATTTATCCATGAGCTCATCGCTGGCTTCCGCCGCCGCAGAGACCATTTTTTCCCGCCATTCCTTCGCGGTACTCAGTAAATCATCCGGCACGGGCGCATAGGTGAACACCATGCCCTGGGTGGCATCGTCCCACAAAATGGTACGCATTTTGATAAGATCCACCACGCCGGTGAAGTGTTCCTCCGCGCCAACCGGAATAACAATCGGTACCGGGTTCGCTTTCAGACGTTCCTGCATCATGCGTACGACGCGGAAGAAATCGGCACCCGGACGGTCCATTTTGTTAACGAAGGCCAGCCGCGGCACGTGATATTTATTCGCCTGACGCCAGACGGTTTCGGACTGCGGCTGAACGCCGCCAACGGAGTCATACACCATCACGGCACCGTCGAGTACACGCATGGAACGTTCCACCTCAATGGTGAAATCCACGTGCCCCGGGGTGTCGATGATGTTGATCCGGTGCGGTTCAAACCCTCTGTCCATACCCGGCCAGAAGCAACTCACGGCCGCGGACGTAATGGTGATCCCGCGCTCTTGCTCCTGCGCCATCCAGTCAGTTGTTGCCGCGCCATCGTGTACTTCACCCAGTTTGTGGCTCATCCCGGTGTAAAAAAGGATGCGCTCGGTGGTGGTCGTTTTACCGGCATCGATATGCGCGGAGATACCGATGTTGCGATAACGTTCGAGGGGGATGGGTCGGGGCATAATATTTCCTTAGTCAGTAAGACAGGTTGTGACGACCAGGATGGTCGTGTATTCGTTCGTTTGCTATAATAGTCCCATTGTACGAGTATTATCGAACTATTTTTTAACGATTGACCTATTGTTGATATAGCTCAATCTGACACCAGACGCAGGAAAACGATGATCCAAAACCACCCCGAAACAGAACAGATACTGCTGGAAAATGTGTTGTTTGCCCTCGGCAACCCGCTCAGGCTGTCGATTATCCGCAGGCTGGCCGATGGTTGCGAGCTAAGCTGTAACGCACTACGCCCGGAAGATGTGGTGAAGTCCACAATGACACATCACTGGCGCGTATTGCGTGACAGCGGAGTGATCTGGCAACGTCAGCAGGGACGAGAGAATATGATTTCTTTGCGTAGAGACGATCTCGATGCCCGTTTCCCGGGACTGATGGACATACTGTTACAGGCTAAATAATAGCTTGAAACGCCCCGTCAACATTTGAGGGGGCATCACGTCAGCGAAGGGATTTATCTTACGTGCATACGATATTCAATCATGCCGCTTTTTTTCGCGACCCAGTCATACAATCGTTGCCCGCGGTAGTTGGTTTCATGTGTATGCCAGTAAAGATGACGCGCATGATGTTTTCTCGCTTCTCGCTGAACATATTCTATTAACTGTTTACCAATGTGTTTGCCCCTGACGGCATCGCAAACATATAAATCTTCAAGATAACAGTAATCGCTCTCCGCCCAGGTTGAACGGTGGAAAAGATAATGCGCAAAACCCACCACCTCTCCGTTATATCTTGCCACTAAGCAAAATAGTGGCTCAATGGGGCTGAAAAATCGTTGCCAGGTGCGCTGAGTGACTGCCCCGGAGAGATCAACGTTATAAAATTCTTGATATTTACCCCACAATGGCATCCAGCTCTCGTAATCACTTTCCTGAACAGCCTCAATGGTCACAATCGTATTATTCATAACAACCTCTTTGTTTATTCATTCACGGTTTCGGGATGAGTGTATGCGCTAAATGGCACGTTTAGCCCCGCCAATTTTCGCAAGTGAAGCAGACCAATTTTGCCGTGTTGTTTTATAATGGAGGCCACACGAGGGAGAGTGGGTAAAGATGTTTAAGCACGCACAACTTGAAACGGTTAAGGCATGGATTATTGATCCTTCCAACGGATCGCTGCCCCTGCATGAAAGGATCCAGAGAGCAATACGGTCACTGATACTGGAAGGGATCTTATCTCACGGTAAGGCCCTTCCCGCTTCACGCGCGCTGGCGAGTTCACTGAGTGTTTCCCGGGATACGATTGAAGCAGCTTATTCCAGCCTGCATGCAGAAGGTTTTATTGAGCGGCAAACAGGCAGAGGAAGCTTTGTCTCTTCCAGCGCACGGTTTTTAAAACCGCATTCCCGGCAGCAGCATCCTGCCGCTGATAGACGAAAGGCAAAACTCAGCGCTCGTGGAAAGATCATCTATGAAAGTGGCGGGATCCGCGAATTTTCCTCGCCCCGCCCACTGGCACCGGGTATCCCCGAGACGCGCATGTTTCCCATTCCAACCTGGGAGCGACTTCAGCGGCAGGTTCTTAAGGAATATCAACACCAGATATTAGAGCAAAGCCCTCCGCAGGGCATGGAACGCCTACGGCGGGCAATCGCGGAATATGTCAATCTTGAGCGCGGGACGCGTGCGAGGGCTGAACAGATCATCATTCTGACCAGTTCTCAGCAGGCGCTTGCTCTCTGTTCCCACGTGCTGATGGACGCAGAGGATGGCATTGCCATTGAAGATCCCTGCTATCAAGGAGCATACAAAGCGTTTAAATCTGCCGGACTGCACTGTCTTCCGGTTCCTCTTGACGATAAAGGCATCTCAATTGACGCGCTGAATGCTCTGACCAGTCCTGCCAGGGCTATCTACCTTACCCCTTCTCATCAATATCCTACCGGGGTGACGCTCTCTCTTGACCGACGCCTGGCTGTCATTGACTGGGCAAATCGTCACTCCGCCTGGATCATTGAGGACGACTACGATAGTGAGTTTCACTATGAAGGAAAGCCTATGGCCTGTCTTCAGGGGCTTGATGCTTACAACCGGACAATTTATATCGGGACTTTCACCAAGTCCCTGTTCCCCGGGCTACGTATTGCGTACATGATTGTTCCCTCAGAACTGGTAGAGTCGATGACCATGGCCAGGACATTAATGGACGGCCATACCGCCTCAATATCCCAACTGACGCTGGCGAAATTTTTGGAGGGAGGGCATTTTGGTGCCTATATTCGCAAGATGCGGAGCGTTTATGTTACTCGCCGCAACAAACTGGCCAGGCTGATGGATGAGTATCTTTCTGATTATGTTGAGTGCGTAATACCAACAGGTGGAATGCAGATGCCTTGTCACCTCAGGCACGGGATCTCCGAGAAGGAGATTGCCGCCGCCGCCCGTCGCGCAAATGTTGATATATTAGGGCTTACCAGTTTATATGCAGACAAACCCCTGACCAGCGGTTTTTTGATGGGTTTTGCCGCTTATACGGAGAGGGAAATAGAAGACGCAGTCAAAAAACTGGCCGCAATTTTCCGTCTTGTTTGAAGCTGTCGACTGTTCATCGGTCGATACTCATTGCGGGCGAACCCGGCTGCAAACAAGGTTTCACCGGGAGATACTGTGTCCCTCCCGGCCTCTTATCAGGACGCCTGCGTCGACGCGAATTTCTTCGCAATCATTTCAGCGGTAGGCTGTAATCCCCCCAGGCTCCATTGCTCCGGGTCATGCTCATCAATACGGATCCAGACCGAGCGCCGGAACTCCGGATCCCCTTTCCCTTCGATTTCCACCATTAAGTCCGTCATACGGCGCAACAGCTCGCTCTTCTGCTCGGCATTCATGATCCCTTTAATCGTTTGTACATTTACAAAAGGCATTGTATTCTCCCTATAAGCAAGGTCTAAAAATCATACTTAGATTAAAAAGGAAAACATCCTGTGTCAAAAGATAAATTGTTGCCTTACCTCTCGCCAGAACTGTGCGGTCTGGCTGAAGGGGCAAAAATCGTGGGCGATCAATGGATTTTGTTGATTCTGAGAGAGGCGTTTTACGGTGTGACGCGTTTCGAAACCATGCGAATACATACCGGAATAGCGAAACAGACGTTAGCGACACGTTTAAAGTTGATGACAGAACTGGGGTTGCTTTCCCGTATACCTTACCGGGAAGAGGGAGCACGGGAACGGTATGAGTACCAGCTTACCGACAAAAGCCGCACCCTTGCCCCGGTGCTTTTATCTTTGATGGAATGGGGACACAAACATGTTTTACACACCGCACCGCATTTAACCCTGGTGGATAAAGAAAGCGGCGATCCGGTGCATATTGGTTATGTGAATGCGCAGGGTCATGAGGTGAAACAAAACCATGTTCAGATTGTGCCGACAACAAAGGGGTAAGCCCGGGTGTGTTACCCGGCTTACCCCTGCTACGTTACATAATCCAGCCCATCAGCAGCGTGGCGATGATCACCGTCGATGCGCCGCCGATACGGGTGGCAATCTGTGCAAACGGCATGAGCGACATTCGGTTAGAGGCAGACAAAATAGCCACATCCCCTGTCCCGCCCAGACCACTGTGGCAGCAGGTGACAATGGCCGCTTCCACAGGATACATATTCAGACGCGAGGCAATAAAATAGCCACTCAGCGCCATCGCAATCACCACCGAACCACATACCACCACGTAGCCTACTGAGAAGACAGACACTACGCTTTCAAGCGGCACGTATAACATTCCCAGACCAATCATCAGTGGCCAGACGAGCGCAGCCGAGACGAATTTATAGCAACTGTGTGCGCCCTGCTCCATTGAGGCCGGGATCACCTTAAAGTATTTACACAGTACGGCTATCAGGATCATCAGCACCGGACCGGGAATGTGTACCAGTTTTTCAAACAACCCTCCGACGATGAAAAATGCGCACACCATCAGTAACCCGCCTCCCATCAGATGGAAATCTGTCTGCTGAGCACTGTCCGCGCCCGCAAAGAGGCTGCTGTCTTCTTTGCTACGGGTTAACATGCCATTACCCGACAATGCAGGACGTTTCATTCCCAGACGCGCCAGCGAGCCTGCACAAATAATGGCGAAGATATTCCCCACCACCGCGGCAGGCGCCAGTTGAGCAACATAGACGTCCGGCGTATGACCAAGGATTGCCGAATAGGCCAGGGACAACGGCAAAATCCCCTCACCAATCCCGCCACCAATGATCGGCACGATGATAAAAAAGAACGTGTGGTACGGGGTATAGCCAAACAGTGAACCCACGATGAGCCCGCTCAGTACCGCCATGAAAGTCCCGGCCACCAGCGGGATAAACATGCGCATCATCCCCTGGATAAGCAGTATCCGGTTCATTCCCAGAATGCTCCCTACCACCAGACAGGCGATGACGAAATAGAGCAGATTTGCCTCTTTCATCAACAGATGCACCGTATCCAGCGTGTGTTTTTCGAAGACACCAAAATAGACCAGTACGGAGGGGACCATCAGACACAGGATTGCCGGGCCGCCGATGTCTTTCAGCAACGGGATTTGCCGCCCCACTTTCGCAAACGCAAAACCAAGGGTCATGATGACTGCGAGTCCGCCGATCATATTTTTCGGCAGCAAGCCTGCCCAGGCAGAGGTCGCCACAATGGCAGCGATCCCGACGAATAGCATCAACGGGACTGCGCCAACCTCGGTATTGTAAAGCCCAAAGGCAAAACGCGTGGACGACAACTCAGAAGTCGGTACAGGATTATCTTTCATATAATCACCTGATAATTGTGTTCGGATATGCAAAGAAAAGGAATAAACACGGAATTATTCCAATACGGATAAATGTTATTTAATATCAATTAAAGACTTACGTGGCCTTTTCTAAAAACAGGCTCAGTGTAAAAAATAACATGCGGGGCCTGAAAGAAGTGTGAACAATACAACCCTTTCCCGTTAAATAACTTTATTCATCATTAAGTAACTAAAGTTATTTTAGACAGGCATTGCTGTTTTCTTGTGCCTAATCAATTTTTGCCACCCCTATTACTTATCCAACTAACGCAATCATTTTGAAATTAATAAAACCAGAGAGAGTGTGACCATTGTCACTCTTACCGTGCTATCTAACCGCTAGATTAGCGCTGCAACAAAACACATAAAATACCCTACAGGAAATACTATGCCTTCATTACTATTACAGTCGCTGTTTCCGCTCGTCTTTATAATGCTGCTTGGGTGGTTAAGCGGGAAACTCGGGTATTCCCGACGTGAAGATGCAAACGTTATGGCGACAGTGGTGATTCGTTTTGCACTTCCCTTTCATCTTTTTATTGGCGCATTGCATACCGACCCGAGCAAAATTAAGAACCTGACGTTTATGGCGGTCCTGGTTGTCGGTTTAATGGGTTCGTATTTATTGACATTATTTATTTCACGTTTTGTTTTTCGTCACGATATAAAAACCAGTGCCATTCAGTCTCTGGTTTGTGCCTTTCCGGATATGGCCTACTTTGGGGCACCCGTGCTTGCTGTGTTGATTGGGCCAGAAGGATTCATTGGCGTACTGATCGGCAATATCATCACCAGCGTTATCATGATCCCGTTGACTATCGTCCTGATTCGTATGGGAGATAAGAACAGTCATGATGGTCTGGAATCGCTGCATCCTGGAGCGATGGTGATACAAAACCTCATCAAAGCGGCACGTAATCCTATCGTCTGGATACCCGTTTCCGGTGTATTGCTCAGCCTGGCTGGCGTACAGATCCCGTCAATTCTCAGTATGCCCATTGAGATGGTTGGCAAAGTCTCCGGTGGACTGTCGCTGTTTGCTCTCGGCCTGTTATTTTACGGTGAACGTCCAAAATTGAATGTGCAGACATTTACCAATATCAGTATTAAAAACCTCATTCAACCCGCCATCATGGCCGTAGCCGGTATCGCATTTGGTCTTAGCCATACCTTACTCCAGCAGGTTGTTATTATTGGTGCGACGCCTTCCGCTATCGCCGCAGGTATGTTTGCCATACGCAGCGACACCTATATTGATACTGCCTCATCCTCCATATTAATTGGCACTGCCGTCGGCGTACTGACTGAAGGCATTATGATCTATTTAATCTCTTAATCTGTTTTATTTAAAAAATTCAGGAGTTAACCATGTCTCGCAAAGAAGTTCTGTACACTCCCTATAACGGGGCCGTATTGCTGGAAAACCCATTATTAAATAAAGGTCTCGCGTTCATAAAAGAAGAACGTGATAATTTCAACCTGCATGGTTTATTGCCTCACAACGTTGAAACCATTGAAGAGCAGACGGAACGCGCGTGGGTACAATTCTGTCATTTTAAAAGCGATATTTCCCGTCATGTGTATCTGCGTAATATTCAGGATACCAATGAGACCCTGTTTTACAATCTCTTACGCTCGCACCTGAAAGAGACATTGCCAATTATCTATACTCCGACGGTAGGTGAAGCCTGCGAGCATTTCTCCACCATTTACCGTCGGGCACGCGGGTTGTTTATTTCATGGCCAAACCGCCATCGTATTGATGAGATGCTGCAAAGTTTCTCGCGCAACGATATTCGAGTGATTGTAGTGACTGACGGGGAACGTATTCTGGGGCTTGGCGATCAGGGTATCGGTGGAATGGGTATCCCGATTGGTAAGCTGTCGCTGTATACCGCCTGCGGGGGGATCCATCCGGCTTCCACCCTGCCCATTATGCTGGATGTCGGGACGAATAATCAGCAGCACCTGGACGACCCGATGTATATGGGCTGGCGCCATCCGCGCATCAGCGACGATCAATATGCTGAATTTATGGATATGTTTGTCAGCACCGTCAAAGCACGCTGGCCAAATGTTCTTCTGCAGTTTGAAGACTTCGCGCAGAAAAACGCCACTAAACTGCTCCAGCGATACCGCGACCAGCTGTGCTGCTTCAATGATGACATTCAGGGAACGGCAGCCGTCACCGCAGGTACGCTGATTGCGGCAGCCCATGCAGCGGGTACACGCATTCGCGATCAGCGTGTGGTCTTCCTGGGCAGCGGTTCCGCCGGATGCGGAATAGCAGAAAAAATTGTGGCCCTGATGGTTGATGACGGCCTGACAGAGTCCGAAGCCCGCAGCCGGATCTTTATGGTCGACCGCTTTGGCTTGCTGACCGACGATATGACCAACCTGCTCGACTTCCAGAAAAACCTTCTCACCGCGCGTGATGCGATTAGCCACTGGCAGGTAGAAGCCAATAATATCTCCCTGCTGGAAGTGGTAAAAAATGCACATCCGACGGTGATGATCGGCGTTTCAGGCCAGCCAGGACTCTTCAGTGAAGAAATTGTGAAAGAGATGCATCGGCACTGCCCGCGCCCTATTATCATGCCGCTCTCGAACCCGACATCACGGGCAGAGGCGCAGCCACAGGATCTTATCGCGTGGACCCAGGGTGCCGCACTGGTGGCCACCGGTAGCCCGTTTGCCCCGGTGTTCTGGCAAAACGAGCAGTACGACATCGCCCAGTGTAACAACGCCTATATTTTCCCGGGTCTGGGGCTAGGGATCCTGGCCAGCAACGCCCGCCGTGTGACGGAAGAGATGTTGATGGCGGCAAGCCGCAGCCTGGCCGCGCAGTCTCCACTGGTTACCACCGAGAAAGGGGGCTTGTTGCCGCCGGTCGATCGCATTGAAACGGTGTCACGCCAGATTGCCCTCGCCGTTGCCCGTGCGGCGATTGATCAGGGCGTCGCCCCGTCGATAGACAACGAAATCTTGCTGGCGCGCATCGAGCAGACCTGGTGGCAAGCAGATTACGCACCTTATCGCAGGTCTGCCCTGTAGGGGATATTTATGCCCTCACCACAAGAGTGAGGGCATGGTTTTTTGCCTCAGTGCTGTATGCCAGACCGCTCAGAAATCTCTTCAGCGGATAAGATATTAACGGAGGACGTCACGTCTTTTGCACGCGCATATCGGTCCGGCACCCCCTCCGGGCGGGTTTTGAAGCGCCGGTGCAGCCACATATACTGTTCTGGTGCCATGCGTACCGCTTGTTCGATCGCTCTGTTCATTTGCGTCGCAACAGATTCTTTATCTCCCCCCTGCAACGCCTCGCTGATATCCTCCAGAATAATCAGTTCATAACCGCTGCCATCCACCCTGCGTCGCGGCACAAAGGGAATGACGGCGGGCTTAGCGCTTTTGACCAGCATATAGCTTCCAGCGGTCGTCGCGGCATCCGGAACCGCAAAGAACGGCACAAAGACGCTATTGGTTTTGCCATAGTCATGATCCGGGGCATACCACAAAATTTCATTCTGCTTCAGCGAGCGGATCATGCCTTTTAAATCATGACGATCGAGCATAGATTTATTGGAACGCAGACGCCCTCGCGTCTGTAGCCAGTCCAGCAGGGCATTATTATTAGGACGATATACGCCAATACCGGGGTTGAGCATGCCAAATATCCGCGCGCCCAGCTCAAGTGTGAGAAAATGCATTCCCACCAGCACCACGCCATTACCTTTCGCCCGCGCCATTTCCATGTGCTCATAGCCCCTAACGGTAAAGCATTTCTTAACCCGCCACGCAGGCCAGAACCATGCCATTCCGGTTTCAATCACCCCCATTCCTACCGATTCAAAATTACGCTGCAGCAATGACTCTCGCTCCGCCTTTTTCATCTCCGGGAAACAAAGCTCAAGGTTGCGGCGGGCAATTTCGACGCGGCGGGGAAGCAAGCGCATCGCCAGTCGACCAAGACCATGACCAATTCTGAACAGAAGCGGATAAGGGAGCAGCATGATAAGCCACAGCGCGGCAATGCCTGCCCAGCTTAGCCAGTAACGGGGATGAAGAAAGGCGAATGAAAAACGGGGTAATTTTGTCATCAGAAAATTATCCTTTAACGTGTCTGTCCTTAATTGATTCTGTTGGAGATCTTTCCTAAGGATTAATAATAAGTCAGTCAGAAACGTTAAGTGTAGCGGATAAGACAAAACGCATTTTTATCGTTTTTTGCGAAAAACGGGAAGTTGAGCCGGGGAGGACTTATCCGCTCCCCGGCAAAAGATTTACATCGAATACCCTGGCTTCTTAATCAGCTCATCCAGCTTCGGACCTATCTCGGTATCCCAGACCTGGGCTTTCCAGTCTTCCGGCGCTACCTGGTTCAGCGCAACCGACACGGAACTGTCTTTGCTGTTGAAATGGCGAATGATGACGTCGGCAATATCCGCCGCCAGCGCAGTTTTTTGTTCGTCGTTCAAATCGCGGGGAAAACATTTGATATCTACATGTGGCATGTGCAGGTTTCCAGTTATGAGCCAGGGTTCCACGTTATCAGATAATATTGTTTGCCTTTAACACCTTGTGCAGTTTCGGAAGCTGAGTAACCGTGTCCGCAATCGCTGTTATCTTCGGGGTATTCGCGGCAAACCATTCATGACGAGGCCCCCAGGTGCGCGTGACCACAATATACACATCAAGCAGCGTCAGGCGTTCACCCAGCGCATAAGGGCTCGCCTTGAGTTGACCGTCGAACCACTGATAGAGCGATTTACGGTACTCAATGCAATTTTTCTGCAGCTGCTCCGGCGCATCTGGCGCCCAGCGCTCGGGGTAATCGGCATACGTGAAGGTGGGGTAAACATTGGCGACAAACCAGATCAGTAAACGCTGAAACTGCTGGCGTTCGGCCTGTTCTGGAGGTGGAGCAAGCTCGGGACATTTATCGAGTACCATCAGAGCAATCGCCGCGGTTTCTGTCATGATGGTCCCATTTTCCAGCTCCAGCGTGGGCACCTGGCACAGCGGGTTCAGCTTGTGCAACAGCTCACGCTGCGGACCGGGCTGGTCAAACCCGTCCACGTTGATAAATTGATAAGGGATATCAGCCAGGGTTAGCATCACTTCACTGATTGCCGAGCCCCAGCCGGGTACGCCATAGAGTTTAATCATGTTGCCCCCTCAGGGATAAAAACCCTAAGTGTAGAGCACCTTTAGTAGGTTAGTAGGTTATCCCAGGGGGGTTGACCTCGGAGCGCTCCACTGCTTCGCCCTGCTCTCCCCAGCGCGCCAGCACCTTCTGGTAATCTCCCCGCTTAATTGCCCCGTCCAGTGCGGCTTGCAGAGCATAAACCAGCTGATTCCCTTTTTTGGTCGTGGTGGCGACCCAGGCTTTTTTCGGCCCTAAACCGACCACGCGGGTTTTGCCGGTCAGTGCAGCTTTATACGCCGACACCGACTGCGGCCCAAAAAAGACATCTGCCCTGCCGGACTGAATATAGAGATTGCCCGAGGCATCGTCGGTCAGATAGACCGGTAGCGCAGGTTCACGCCCTGCCTTTTTGTTCTCTTCGTTCCAGCCCAGCAGAATACGTTCCTGATTCGTGCCAGAGCCAACGATCACCTTTTTCCCTGCCAGATCTTCCGCACTTTTGATTGACTGAATCTCGCTCGTGGATTTCACCGAAAAGGCCAGTGAATCGACGCGATAGGTCGCAAAATCAAATTTCTCTTTCCGCTGCTCGGTTACCGCAATATTCACCAGCGCCACATCATAGCGCCCGGAGGTGATCCCCAGCGGCCAGTCTTCCCACGCCGTGGGGACCAGCTTCAGTTTTAGCCCCAGACTGCCCGCCAGCAGACGAGCAATATCCGGATCGCTGCCAATCCGCGTTCGATTATCGCTGGCAAGCAGCGCCAGCGGCGGAGAGTTCAGCGCCGAAATGGCCACCGTCAGTGTTCCCGGTTCAACGAACGTATAATCCGCAGGTATCTTTGCCACCGCCTGGGGATCGACCGTTACCGGCAGAGGTCGCTCGTTTGCTGTTAAATCTAAGCTGGCGTGGCTGGCAGCCGAAAAGATCAGCCCCACCAGAAGTCCATATTTCATCTGCGCTCCTTACAGCACTTTTGACAGAAACTGGCGCGTTCGCGGGTGCGACGGACGGTTTAAAACCTCGTCACTGCTGCCCTGCTCCACAATTTTACCGTCGACCATAAACACCACCTGATCCGCCACTTCCCGGGCAAAACCAATCTCGTGGGTCACCACCACCAGCGTAGTGCCGGATCGGGCCAGTTTTTTGATCACGTCCAGTACTTCGCCCACCAGCTCCGGGTCGAGAGCCGAGGTGGGTTCATCAAACAGCATCACGCGAGGACGTAACGCCAGTGCACGAGCAATGGCAATGCGCTGCTGCTGACCGCCGGAGAGGTGACGCGACCAGGCATCCGCTTTATCGCGTAAACCCACGACGTCAAGCAGGCTCCAGGCGTGCTCTACCGCCTCTTTTTTGCTGAGTTTCTTATGCGCGACAGGTGCCTCAATTAAATTTTCCAGCACCGTGAGATGCGGAAAGAGATTGAAGTTCTGGAACACGTAGCCCACGTTGACACGCTGTTTGAGGATCTCTTTCTCCTTCAGCTCGTAGAGTTTGTCTCCCTGACGGCGGTAGCCAATGTAATCCCCGTCGATCTGGATAAAACCCTCGTCGACTCGCTCCAGATGGTTAATGGTGCGTAAAAGGGTCGATTTACCCGAGCCGGACGGCCCGAGGATCACCGTGACCGATCCCGGAGGGATCTCAAGCGTGACGTTGTCGAGCGCTTTGTGGCGGCCAAAAAACTTACTGACTCCGGTAATGGAAATGTGTCCTTCAGGAGAGGCTTGCATGGATGGGCTCCTGTGCTGGCGAGGTGGTAACAGACCGGGTACGGCTGGCCGCACGGTTCTGATTAACGGCAGAACGGCGTTCGCTGCGGGCAAGACCGCGCTCAACGACATGCTGTATAGCGGACAAAACGGTGGTAATCACCAGATACCAGGCAGCCCCCACCATCAGCAGAGGGATCACCTCCTGCGTACGGTTGTAGATCATCTGAATGGTATAAAACAGTTCCGGCATCGCCAGGACATAAACCATCGCCGTACCTTTGGCGAGACTGATGATTTCATTGAATCCCGACGGCAGAATGGTGCGCAGTGCCTGGGGCAAAATGATGCGCACCGTGCGTCGCCATGCAGGCAGACCAAGCGCAGCGGCAGCTTCATATTGCCCGTGGTCAACGCCGAGAAATCCGCCGCGAATAATCTCTGCGGTATAGGCGCTCTGAACGAGGGTTAACCCCACTACCGCAGTGGAAAACTGCCCCAGCACGTTGATGGTTTCAAAGCTGCCCCAGGTGATGCCGGTGAACGGCACGCCGAGCGAGAGTGTGTCGTAGAGATAGGAAAAGTTGTACAGGATGATCAGCACCACGATCAGCGGTAACGATCGAAACAGCCAGATGTAACCCCACGCCAGGCTGCTCAACAGCCAGGATGAAGAAAGTCTCGCCAGGGCCAGCATGCCGCCAATCACCACGCTCAGCGCGGTGCCGATCAGCGTCAGCAGAAGCGTTTGCCCTACACCTTCAAGGATCACCGGGTCAAAGAACCAGCGGGCGAACACTGCCCACTCCCAGCGCGGGTTAAAGGCTACGGACTGAATCACGCCCGCCAGCACAAACAGCGCTACCGCGGCACCAACGGCCCGCAGCGGATAACGCGCCGGGACCACCTTAATGGTTTCAACGTTGCTCATCGTCGTTCCTCATGCGGTTTTACTGAACGCTTCGCGTACCAGCGTTTTGGTGAAACGCAGCCGACCGTCAAACGGTGGCTGACTGTACTCTTCCGGATTGCGGTTGAGATCGAACTGCGGTTGGTACCCCTGGCTGAGATAGAGCCTGACCGCCTCCGGCTGACGAAAACCGGTGGTGAGGTAAATCTGGCTGTAACCGGCCAGCACCGCCCTGCGCTCCAGTTCCGCCACTACCCGGCCAGCAAGTCCCTGCTGACGCAGGGATTTATTTGTCCAGATACGTTTAATTTCAGCGGTACGCTCGTCAAAGGGTTTGTATGCGCCGGTGGCAATAATCTCGCCATCGCGCTCCAGCACAATGAACAGCCCCTGCGGCGCTAAGTACCACTCGGTAAGTTCCACTTCAGCGTCTTTAGAGAAGTAGTCACCGTAGCGGGCCGCATATTCTCCAAACAGCCCCTCGATAACAGGTTGAAGATCCGCATCTTCTGGTGACACATCCCGGAATTGTTCGCTCATAGCCCCTCCTTAGTCACCCAGACCCGCCGGGTTTACTTCAGATTGCGGGATACGCTCCACTCCTTCTCCCCAGCGGTTCAGCACTTTGTCGTAATCACCGTTTTTGATGACGCCGTTAAGTGCGGTTTGCACCGGCTCGACCAGGCCACTGCCTTTTTTCAGCGTCACTGCAATGTGCGCCGCCTTCGGCCAACCACCGTCGACGCTGCCCACCAGTTTGGTTTTACCGGTTAACGCCGCTTTCCACGCGCCTATTACGTTCGGGCCAAAATAGGCATCCGCACGTCCTGACTGGAGTGCCAGCGTTTGCGCCGCATCGTCTTTGGTGTAGACAGGGGTAAAGGGTTTGAGCCCTTTCTTGAGGTTTTCGTCATTCCAGGCCAGCAGGATGGCCTCCTGATTGGTGCCTGAGCCGACGATAATTTTCAGCCCGGCAATATCCTCTGCTTTCTCTATCGACTTCAGCGGGCTGGTCGATTTCACGTAGAAGCCGAGGGAATCCTTACGGTAGGTGGCAAAATCAAACTTCTCTTTGCGCGCTTTAGTGACCGTGATATTGCTGATGGCCGCGTCATATTTACCGGAGGCCACGCCCAGCGGCCAGTCCTCCCAGGAGGTGGGCACCACGTTCAGCTCCAGGCCCAGGCTGTCGGCCACCAGACGGGCGACATCAACCTCGCTGCCCAGCAGCGTTTTGTTGTCATCTGAAAACACCGTCAGCGGCGGTTGATTCAGCCCTGCCACCGCGACGGTAAATTTCCCCGGCACGGCAAACCGATAATCCTTAGGCAGTTTTGCTACTGCATCACTGTTTTTGGTCGTGTTGATCGGCGTTTTATTGGCCTCAATGCTGACGCCAGTACCGTTAATGTTCACATTCTCTGCCCAGACGGCAGGGGTAAAGGCCAGCGCAAGCGCCAGAATAAGCGTTTTTTTCTGCATAGCGGTATTCTCTTTTATTGTTTTATGAACTGGTTTTGGGGTTCGTCTAAGCCCAGACTTTCGCGCAGCGTGGTGCCCGGGTATTCGGTACGGAACAGGCCACGGGCTTGTAAAACGGGCACCACCTGGTCAACAAAGCGCGGGAAGGTGTCCGGCGTCCCGCCCTGAATGATGAATCCGTCAGCCGCATAATCCTCAAACCAGGCTTGCAGACCGTCCGCCACCTGCTCCGGCGTACCGGAAAAACGCGGGCGCGGTGAAGCCGCCTCAAGCGCCACCTGACGCAGGGTTAAGTTGCGCTCCCGGGCATTACGTTTGATTTCATCGGTAGTACTACGGAAGCTGTTTTTACCTAAATCACCGATATCCGGGAACGGTTCGTCGAGTGGATACTGGCTGAAATCGTGGTGCTCGAAATAACGCCCGAGGTAGTTCAAAGCATCATTAATCGACACCAGCGCCGCCGTCGTTTGATATTGGTTTTCCACATCATCGGCGTCTTTTCCGACAATCACGCTGACGCCCTGGAAAATATGCAGATCTGACGTGCGGCGTCCGTTAGTTTCCAGTTGCTGCTTCACGTCGCGGTAAAAAGCTTTTGCCTCGTCGAGCGTATCGTGATGGGTAAAAATGGCGTCGGCATGTTTCGCCGCCAGTCTTTTACCGTCATCCGACGCGCCCGCCTGAAAGACAATCGGACGCCCTTGTGGTGTACGGCCAATATTCAGCGGTCCGGCGACCTGGAAGAAGTCACCGTGGTGATCCAGCGCATGCAGTTTGGCCGGGTCAAAAAACTGACCGCTCTCTTTATTGCGTACAAAGGCGTCACCTTCCCAGGAGTCCCAGAGCCCTTTCACCACGTCGAGATACTCGTCTGCAATCCGGTAACGCAGGGTATGTTCCGGGTGCTTTTCGCGGGAAAAGTTCTTCGCAGAACCTTCCAGCGGCGAGGTCACCACGTTCCAGCCCGCACGCCCGTTGCTCAGGTGGTCAAGGCTGGCGAACTGGCGCGCCGTGGTAAAGGGCTCGCTGTAAAAGGTGGATAAGGTTCCCACCAGCCCCAGACGTGAGGTGATACTTGCCAGCGCGGACAATACCGTCAGCGGTTCAAAACGATTTAAAAAATGCGGGATCGATTTTTCGTTGATATAAAGGCCATCGGCAACGAATAAGAAATCGAGTTTCCCCTCTTCCGCTTTTAATGCCGTCGCTTTTACAAATTCAAAATTAATACTGGCATCAGCGGTGGCCACCGGGTGGCGCCAGGCTGACATATTCCCGGATGCACCATGCAAAATGGTCCCCAGCCGCAATTGTCGGTTTGCAGACATATTTACCTCTTCTGAATTAAACGTGTTGCAGGGCTTTTTCCGCAAGCTGTGCAAAATAGCGGGCAGCCGGCTCAATTAGGGCTTCATCCGGATTAAATGCCGGGTGGTGTAAACCAAACGAACTATTGCTGCCAATGCTGACAAATGCCCCCGGGATCTGCTGCAAATAGACGGCAAAATCTTCCCCTCCCATATGCAGTTCGGCGTGCCGGGTCTCATACCCCGCTTCCCGGGCGACCGAGGTGGCAAAATCTGCCCAACGTTCATCATTCACCAGCGCGGTGGGCCCGGCGTACCAGGTAATATCAATCTGTGCGCTGAAGGCGCTGGCAAACCCGGCGGCGATTTCTTCCACGCGGGTTTTAACATTCTGCTGCACCTCCGTACGATGAGTGCGCAGTGTGCCTTCCAGCTCGACGCTTTCTGGCAACACGTTCCAGGTATTCCCACCCGCAATACGCGTAACGCTCAGTACCACCGAATCCAGCGTATTGACGTTACGGCTGGCGACGCTTTGCAGAGCGGTCACCAGTTGACTCGCCAGGACAATCGCATCGTTGCCTTCATGTGGCCGGGCAGCATGCGCGCCTTTACCGGTTATGCGAATCACAAATCTGTCGACGTTGGCATAGAATGGCCCGCCACGGGTGGCGAACTCGCCGACCGACAGCGAAGGTTCGTTATGCATGCCGAAAATCGCGCTGACATCACGCAACGCGCCGGCCCGCACCAGGCTTTTCGCACCACCGAAGTTCTCTTCGGCAGGCTGAAACAGGATTCGCACCCGGCCGTTGAGCAAGGATTCCCGCTCTTTCAGTTTTAACGCGGCCCCAAGGATCACGCTGGTGTGGATATCATGCCCGCAGGCATGCATCACGCCCGCACGCTGTGAGCTAAACAGCACCCCGCTGCGCTCTTCAATCGGCAAAGCGTCTATATCTGCCCGTAGCGCAATCAGCTTGTCACCGGTCCCGATTTCCGCCACCAGACCGGTTGGCAGCGCGTAAGGCAACGGCGTTATGCCTGCCTTTGTCAGCCACTGGTGCAGGCGTGCGGTGGTTTCTACTTCCTGACCTGACAATTCCGGGTTCTGATGCAGCTCGCGCCGCCAGGCAATCAGTTGTTCGCCAAAGCTCATACCGTGACCTCCTTGTTAAGCCGCGCCTGGGCCAGCAGACGCAGGGACTGCACGCGCGCAACGCCATCCGCAACCGGGGTATCAATAATGAATTCGTCAATGCCCCACTGTTCATGCAGGGCGTTCAGTTGTTCTAGGACTGATTCAGCCGTACCGGCCAGCAGAGACTGGGCCCGACGGGCAATACGTACCGGTTCGCTGCCCGCCTGACGTGCAAAGGCATAAGCCTGTTCTTCGCTGGCGACGGTCACGCGCTGGCCGTTTGCCAGCTCAACGCCCCACACCTCGACCTTCTGCGCAAGCGCGTCTGCTTCAGCCTGCGTCGGCGCAACAATCGCCTGTACCGCCACTATCACGTCGCGGACGCTGTTTTCACGCCAGGTGGCGATCACCTCGCGCAGCAGATCCGGGTCACCGTTCAGGTGTGCGGCAAAAACAAAGTGCCAGTCGAGTTTTGCGGCCAGCAGCGCGCTTTCAGCACTTGCGCCCAGCAGAAAACCCTGTGCAGGTACGGGCGGTAGCGGCGTTGCGCGAACAACCTCTTCCGCAGCCTGGTTTTCTGGGCGGATCCAGTGGTCAAGATGAGCCAGTTGTTCGGCAAAGCTGCCCTTTTCCTGTTGATTCAGACCCTGCTGCAGCGCGCGGGTCGAGAGTGGCAGCCCACCCGGGGCTTTTCCGACGCCGAGATCAACGCGATCCGGCGCCAGGGCGGCCAGAACGTTAAAATTCTCGGCAACTTTATACGGGCTATAGTGCTGGAGCATGACGCCGCCCGACCCCACTCGAATGCGCGTTGTTTGTCCCAGGATCCAGGCAATCAGCAGCTCCGGTGAGGGACTGGCCAGCTGCGGTGTGTTGTGATGTTCAGCAATCCAGAAGCGGTGATAACCCAGGTTCTCTGCCTGTTGCGCCAGCATCAAAGTACGCGCCAGTGCATCGGCAGCGGTTTCGTTTTCAGCGATGGGGCTTTTATCCAGAATGCTGATTCGCCATGACATGTTGCGTTCTCGTTTGACTTAACATGGCGACATTATTAAAGGCGTATTTCACTACTGAGAAACAATTAATTTACATTTAGTTTGCCGGAAATCAGATATCCAAAACCATGCAAAGACTAAGACTTTTGAGGTGCAACCACTTTTCTGCCCGCATCCGAGCCAACAGGGTCGCGCAAATCATCACGTTTTCATTCTGTTAACGAAACGCTATTTCGACATCTTAATTTACCTCGCGGAGGTGATCTCCCGCTTTTAATTTGGCTTATGTCATTTATTTGCAGGGGATGACGAAACTGCGCTCGAAATTATTTTCATTTTTATTACATTGACTCAGTTTAATAGATAAAAAATAATTAGCACCAGGTATTTCGGACAAGCAGAATTTAATAGAGAATACACGGCAGACAGCTATAAAAATAATTACATCAATCTTGCCTGAGTGTTTACCAGGCGGTTTTTATTCTTTCACATCATCATGGAGTTACTCATGAGGCGTAACAGTCCCGTTACACAAAGCGAGTATTTTCTTAACGAAGGCTCGACGTTAATGTCGACCACCAATACGCAAAGTCATATTACCTATGCCAATTCCGCTTTTATTGAAGCTAGCGGATATAAAGAAGAACACCTTATGGGTGAACCGCATAATATTATTCGCCACCCCGACATGCCTGCCGAGGCGTTTGGTGACATGTGGTTTACCCTACAACAGGGGGAAACCTGGACAGGGCTAGTCAAGAACCGTCGTCAGAACGGCGATCACTATTGGGTACGCGCTAATGTGACGCCAGTCTGGCAGGATGGAAACTTAACAGGCTATATCTCCGTGCGGAATATTCCAGCACGCGAAGAGATCGCTGCCAGTGAAAAACTCTATGAGAAAGTACGCAATAACGAATTAACGCATCATCGTTTTTACAAGGGATTATTGGTTCGTCGCGGTTTATTTTCTTTCATGTCTCTTTTTAAACGACTCAGTACCAGCAAAAGAATCTATCTCGGTATTACAGTGACGGCCCTGCTTTCCTGTTTGCTGATTTTATTATTCCCGAATACGCTTACACAGTTCGGCGGTCTGGTTCTGCTATTTGTAACCCTGGCATATTATCTTCATGCACAAATTGCCCGGCCGGTAAAATCCATTGTTCAACAGATGCAGTGCGTGGTTTCAGGGCGTAAAACCGAGTATTACCACTTTGACAGGATCGATGAAATCGGTCTGATGATGCGTCTGGTCAACCAATCCGGTTTAAACCTGAATTCTCTGGTCGACGATGTCGGGGCGCAGATTAACGGGATTGGCACTATCAGCCAGCAGGTCGCCAAAGAGGGCGCGGATCTGCAGGCGCGTTCTGAAGAGACCGCAGACTTTCTGCAGCAAACCGCAGCGGCGGTGGAAGAAATTGCCAGTGCCGTTAAGCAAACGGCGGAAACCGCAAAAGAAGCGATCCTGATGGCGGATCGCACCAGTGCCAGCGCCCACTGCGGTGAAGCGATGATGAAAGAGACTATCGGCATGATGCAATCCGTTTCGCAGGATAACAGTCAGATCGTCGATATCATCAGCGTTATCGATCGCATCGCCTTTCAGACCAATATACTGGCGCTAAATGCTGCCGTTGAAGCGGCACGCGCAGGTGAAGCCGGGCGCGGTTTTGCGGTGGTGGCGGCTGAAGTGCGAAACCTTGCGCAGCACTCCGCGACGGCGGCTAAAGAGATCAAAACGCTTATTGAGAAAAACGTCTCCAGTGTGAACGCGGGTGTGGAAAAGGTGGAACAAACCGAAACGCAGCTGACGGTCATGATCGACAATGTTCTGCAGATGTCCTCCCTGATTAAGGAGATCGGTCATGCCACTCAGGAACAGACTCAGGCGCTGACGCTTATCAACGCGTCCATCTCCCGTATTGGTGCAATGACGCATAACAATACGGGGATGGTGGATAATGTCACTCAGGCCGCTAATCACCTGACGCAGCGCACAACGCGCCTGCAGCAGGCAATTTCCGTTTTTGGCGGTTAGTCGTTCAGGCACTGCCCGTCAGTAACTTTTTCCAGCCACTTTACCGGGCTACCGTTTACGGATTCGGCGATGGCAATGTGCGTCATCGCCCTGGTTAAGCGGCTCAGCCTCTTTGCCCCACTCCTGTAACCAGCCACGACCCTGCGTCACGATCATTTTTATTACCCAAGCCGTCGCCAGCATACCCTCGCCTTTTCGTTGCTGATTGAAGCGTTGCGTTTGCAATGAGTTCATTTCACTGCGCAACCATTAAGCAATATTGATGAATAAATCATCAAGTCACTAATGGGTTCGTCTAAAAAATCACCACGATTCAGCATCTTGTGATCCACGTCTGCTCTGACCACACGATTTCCTTCGACCTGCATCACTTTCGGCACGGTTATATTTTGCGTCGCTTATGAATTGCAGGTAGGATGCCTCGCCATGTTTCGCCTTATCCATACGTAGAATCACTGGGAAGGCGACATGTGTTTGCGCAGAAGCAATCGTTTGTATTGCACTCTGCCAGGCAGGACTATCACGATAATGGTTCAGACAGGCAAACAGGTAACTCAATGAAAACAAGCAATAAAAGCGCAGCCGATCATCATGCTGCTAAACGTCGCTGGTTGAACTCCCACGAAGATGGCTACCACAAAGCGATGGGCAACCGTCAGGTTCAAATGATCGCCATCGGCGGCGCTATCGGAACGGGTCTGTTTTTAGGTGCAGGCGCTCGCTTGCAGATGGCTGGCCCAGCTCTCGCCCTGGTCTATCTGGTGTGCGGGATCTTCTCTTTCTTTATTCTTCGTGCACTGGGCGAACTGGTATTGCATCGCCCTTCAAGCGGCAGCTTTGTCTCTTACGCCCGTGAATTCCTCGGTGAAAAAGCGGCCTATGTTGCAGGCTGGATGTACTTCGTCAACTGGGCGATGACCGGTATTGTCGATATCACCGCCGTGGCGCTGTATATGCACTACTGGGGCGCGTTTGGTGATGTGCCGCAGTGGGTCTTTGCGCTTGGCGCGTTGGCCATTGTCGGCACCATGAACATGATCGGCGTGAAGTGGTTTGCGGAGATGGAATTCTGGTTTGCACTGGTCAAAGTGCTGGCCATCGTCGTGTTCCTGATCGTGGGTACTGTCTTCCTCGGCAGCGGTAAACCACTGGATGGTAATGCCACTGGCTTCCATCTGATAACCGATAACGGCGGATTCTTCCCGCACGGTCTGATGCCAGCGCTGGTACTGGTTCAGGGTGTGGTGTTTGCCTTTGCCTCTATCGAACTGGTGGGTACTGCTGCGGGTGAATGTAAAGATCCGCAGACGATGGTGCCAAAAGCCATTAACAGCGTGATCTGGCGTATCGGTCTGTTCTACGTTGGTTCCGTGGTACTGCTGGTTCTATTACTGCCGTGGAACGCCTATCAGGCGGGTCAGAGCCCGTTTGTGACCTTCTTCTCTAAGCTGGGCGTGCCTTATGTTGGCAGCATCATGAACATCGTGGTACTGACCGCAGCGCTCTCCAGCCTGAACTCCGGGCTTTATTCTACCGGTCGTATCCTGCGCTCCATGTCCATGGGCGGTTCTGCGCCGAAGTTCATGTCGAAGATGAGCAAGCAGCACGTGCCTTACGCGGGTATTCTGGCGACGCTGGTAGTGTATGTATTCGGCGTATTCCTGAACTATCTGGTCCCGTCCCGGGTCTTCGAAATCGTTCTGAACGTTGCTGCGCTTGGTATTATCGCATCCTGGGCCTTTATCGTGGTCTGCCAGATGCGTCTGCGTAAAGCCATTAAAGAAGGTAAAGCCGCTGACGTGAGCTTTAAGCTGCCTGGCGCGCCGGTGACCTCCTGGCTCACCCTGCTCTTCCTGTTCAGCGTGCTGGTACTGATGGCGTTCGATTACCCGAACGGCACCTACACCATCGCCACTATACCGCTGCTGGCTGTACTGCTGATTGCTGGCTGGTTTGGCGTACGTAAACGCGTTCACGAAATTCACAGCACCGCGCCGGTTCATCCTGATGATGAAAAACACGACGCGCCGCTGGTTGAAGAAACGTCGCGTTAATCATTAAAAAGGGAAGGCAGATGCCTTCCCTTTTTTTACATCACAGCGTGATACGAATTACGTCGTCAGGTTGGGTTGCCTCCTGCTGACGGGTAGATTTCTGTTTTACCGTCACATACAAGGTTTTGCCATCCGCAGAGAGCGCCAGGCTGTTCGGGTAGACCGGCGTGTCGAAGGTTTTCGTCACGTTGTAAGATTTCGCGTCAATCACGCTCACCTTACCGGCTTCACGGTGCGTCACATACGCTTCATTGCGTGCCGGGTTAAACAGCACGACCAGTGATTCTGGTGCTGAGATTTTCTCGATCACGCTGCCGTCTTTCAGGCTCACCACCAGCACTTCCGGCTGTTTTGAATCGGTCAGGAACGCGCGCTGGCCGGCAGTATCGAGGCTCAGATTCAGGTAGAAGTGCTCTTTCCCGTCGTCCTGCACTTTTTTACGACTCAGGATTTTGTTGGTGGCCGTATCAATCGTCACCAGCTCACCGTCGGCATTGGTGGTATAGAGGCGTTTCGCCTGCGCATCCAGCGCCAGACCGGTGCTATAGGTGCCGGTATTAGCAATAGTCTCTTTCAGCTTCAGCGTTGCGCCATCCACCACCCAAATCACGCTCTCTTTACCCACACCAGTGATATAGACGGTGTTAGTGCTGTCATCAGCCACCAGCTGGCGTGGCTGCAGCGGTTTGACGGTTTCACTGCGCTGGCGATTATCGAGCACAAGACGCCCTTTCACGTCGCCCGTTTTGGCATCAATGGCCGTCACCGCGCCGTTGATGGTGTTACCGAACCACAGCGTTTGGCTCGCCTTGTCAAAGGTGGCACTGAAAGGTTTGAGATCGCTATGAATCGCCTGCGTCACGTCCAGCGTGACCGGGTCAAGGCGATAGATAACCCCGCCCTTATCGGTTTTACGGCTTTGCGACGTCGCAACCCACAGCGCATTCTCCTGCTGGCTTACCGCCATTTCATACGCCCCTTTCCCCACCGCTTTACGCAGGATCTCTTCGGCGGCGTGCACCTGGAAGGTGCTGGCAAACAGTAACGTAGCAGACAGCAGAGAAAGGCTCAGTCGCGGCGAGCACAGATGACGTAAAGACATAACAATTCCTTTTCTGAAAAGAGGGTTTTCTGCTGACATCACTTCCGGCAGGCAACGTCCTGGCATTGCCTTTTGATAATGAGAATAGTAATCATTAATCAACAAAATGTGGAGTTTTTCTTTCCCTCGCCCACATTCATTAACGCAACGTGCGGTTAAAGTTTTCAAAACATTTACAAAACCTTTAACATATAGGCACATGTTCCATTTGGTTCGTTTAGATACCACAACCGGTTTTACTCATGAAAATCATTTCCGCCCGTAAGGCATCTCTGATGCTGGTTCCTGTTATTGTTGCGCCTCTCACTGCGATGAGTGCGGATGAACAGACCATGATCGTCAGCGCTACACCGCAAACTGTATCGGAACTCGATACTCCAGCCGCGGTGAGCGTCGTGAATGGCGATGATATGCGTCAGGCCACGCCACGCATCAACCTGTCTGAATCACTGGGTAGCGTTCCAGGCCTGCAAATTCAAAACCGCCAGAACTATGCGCAGGATCTCCAGCTGTCAATGCGTGGATTTGGTGCCCGTTCAACCTTTGGCGTACGCGGTATCCGCATGTATGTCGACGGTATTCCAGCCACCATGCCTGACGGACAAGGGCAAACCTCCAACATCGATCTTTCCAGTGTGGACACTGTGGAAGTGCTGCGCGGCCCCTTCTCTGCCCTGTACGGCAACGCCTCGGGTGGCGTGATTAACATCAACACCCAGACCGGGCAGCAGCCGCCGACCATTGAGGCCAGCAGCTATTACGGCAGTTACGGTACCTGGCGCTATGGCATGAAAGCCACGGGGGCAATGGGTGACGGGACACACGCAGGCGATGTGGATTACACCGTTTCCACCACCCGCTTCACCACTAAAGGCTATCGTGACCACAGCGGTGCGCGGAAGAATCTCGCCAATGCCAAACTGGGTGTGCGTATAGATGATGTCAGTAAACTCACGCTGATCGTTAATAGCGTGGACATGAAGGCTAACGATCCGGGTGGACTCGATTACCAGGAGTGGCGGAATGACCCGCGCCAGTCTCCGCGCGGCGATCAGTACAACACCCGTAAGACCATCAAACAGACCCAGGCCGGTCTGCGCTATGACCGCCAGCTCAGCGCCCAGGACGACCTTAGCGTGATGATGTATGCCGGTGAGCGTGAAATGACGCAGTACCAGTCGATACCTTATCAACCGCAGCTTAAGCCATCTCACTCTGGTGGTGTGATTGATATGCAGCGCCATTACCAGGGCGTTGATACCCGCTGGACGCACCGTGGCGAGCTGCTGGTGCCGGTGACCCTTACCACCGGCCTGAACTATGAAAACCTGAGCGAAGATCGTCGCGGGTATGAAAACTTCGTGATGAATAACGGCGTGCCGGAATACGGTGTGAAGGGTGACAAGCGCCGTAACGAACGTAACCTGATGTGGAACGTCGACCCTTATCTGCAAAGCAGCTGGCAGCTGACACAGAAGCTCTCTGTGGATGCGGGTGTGCGTTACAGTTCGGTCTGGTTCGACTCCAACGATCATTACATTACGCCGGGCAACGGGGATGACAGTGGTGACGCGAGCTATCACAAGTGGCTCCCGGCGGGCTCCGTGAAATATGCCATGACGGACGCGTGGAATCTCTATGCTGCTGCCGGGCGCGGATTCGAAACGCCAACAATCAACGAACTCTCATATCGTTCAGATAACCAGGGCGGTCTGAATATTGGCCTGAAACCTTCCACCAACAATACGTATGAAGTGGGGAGCAAAACCCGTATCGGCAATGGTCTGCTAACGGCTGCGCTGTTCCGCACAGACACGGATGATGAGATCGTGGTCGATTCCAGTTCCGGCGGCCGTACCAGCTATAAAAATGCCGGTAAAACCCGTCGTCAGGGGGTGGAGGTTTCCCTGGACCAGCAGTTTGCTGAAAACTGGAAGCTGAAAATGGCGTGGACCTATCTGGACGCCACCTACCGTACTAACGTATGCAGCGACGCAGACTGTAATGGAAACCGCATGCCAGGTATCGCCCGTAACATGGGTTATGCCTCGTTTGGCTGGCAGCCGGAGGAAGGCTGGTACGCGGGTTCAGATGTCCGCTACATGAGCGATATCATGGCCGACGACGAAAACACGGCGAAAGCACCGTCGTACACCGTGGTTGGGCTGAATACCGGGTATAAGCTCAACTATGGTAACTGGGGAATGGACGTCTTTGGCCGCGTAGATAACCTGTTCGACAAAGAGTACGTCGGCTCGGTTATTGTCAACGAATCCAATGGTCGTTATTACGAGCCTGCACCCGGGCGTAACTATGGCGTAGGTATGTCGATCTCTTATCGCTTCGAGTAAGCAAAAAGAAAAGTTTATTTTATTAATGAAATAACCCTCCTGATGGCAATAAGCCATCAGGAGTTATTCACCGAATAAATAATTAGCTACGGTATATAGTCGCTGTGTTAAATAATCTCTTAGTTAAAATATTGTCGCTGTAAAAGAGAATTTGCTTCATCAATCAACTTATCAATCGCCTTCTGGCAGTCGCCCACATCCCGTCGCTCAAGGGCCGCAAGTAGCTCATCATAGTGATACGTCGACATCGTGATGTCGTTGAGTTCCTGGTGCAGATAGTTAATGCACGGCCCAATGCGGACCCATAACTGTTCAATTAAGGCATTGAGCGTAGGCATTTCCGCATACTGATAAAGCGTAAACCGGAAGACACGATTTGCATGCAAGGCCTGCTGAACGTTACCATTACGCATGGCGTCATGAAAGGCGTCCGACAATTTGTGAAGCACCTCCAGCTTGCCGTCAGACATATTCTGACATGCTGCGGCAACCGCCATCGGCTCAAGTTGTTTTCGGATGGCATTAATCTCGTTATAACGCTCCAGCGTCACCTCAGGCACAAGAAATGCCTGTGCTGGCGTGGCATGTAATGCCCCTGATGACACCAGACGCAAAAGCGCCTCACGAACCGGGGTAATACTGGTGCCTAATTTTTCGGCGATCTCTTTCGTAATCAGTCGTGCCCCAGGTTTGAGTGAGCCTGTAATTAACGCTCCTTTCAAACTGAGTTCAACTTGCATGGTAAGACTGATCCTTTGCGCTTTTTCTAAATGATCCAAATCAAGCATGTTCAATTCCTGTAGCTAAAGCTCAATGCTATTTTTAAACGTCAGTTTAATAAAACGACGCCGGTCCGATATATCCTGTATCGTCATGCCTGGTGGTGGGAAGTACGTAAAAACATCAAAACGTGCAAAATTTGTATTTTTCGTTTTCGGGCTCATCCGGGATGATGGCGCGAAAAGCCATGTCAGTTAATTAAAGACAATATATCGTATCTTCACAAATAAATATGGCGGGAAACCCCGCCATATTGTGGTTTATTTATTGTCACCCGCGACGCGAATCACGACTTTGCCGAAGTTTCGCCCTTCCAGAAGGCCAATCAGCGCCTCAGGCGCGTTCTCCAGGCCGTCAGTCACCTGTTCACGATAGTGAATTTTGCCCTCCTGCACCCAGCTCCCCATCTCTTGCTGGAACTCTTTAATGCGATGCCCATAGTCCTGGCCGATGATAAAGCCCTGCATACGAATGCGTTTCTTCAGAATGGTCGCCATCAGGAGCGGCAAACGGTCCGGGCCGTCAGGCAGGCCCGTCGCATTATAGCCACTGATCAGACCACATACCGGGACGCGCGCGGAGGTATTCAGCAACGGCAGCACGGCGTCAAAGACTTTTCCGCCGACGTTTTCATAATAGACATCAATTCCTTTCGGACAGGCGTGTTTCAACTGGTCGGCAAAATCCGCAGCGTGGTGATCCAGACAGAGGTCAAACCCGAGGACCTCAACCGCATGGCGGCATTTTTCTGCGCCACCGGCCACGCCGACCACCCGGCAACCTTTGATTTTGCCAATCTGCCCAACGGTCGCGCCAACCGGGCCTGTTGCGGCAGCAACCACCAGCGTTTCCCCCGCTTTAGGTTGCCCGATATCCAGCAATCCCATATAGGCGGTAAAGCCCGGCATACCCAGAATACCCAGCGCCCAGGAAGGATGAGACGGATTTTCACCCAGCTTGACCAGGCCGCTGCCGTCCGAGAGTTCATACTCCTGCCAGCCGCTGTAGCCCAGCACCCATTCACCAGCTTTGAAGTCGGGATGGTTTGACCGCTCAACGCGACTGACCGTTCCTCCCACCATCACCGCACCGATCTCAACCGGCGGTGAATAGGATGGCGCATCGCTCATGCGGCCACGCATGTAAGGGTCCAGCGACAGCCAGACCGTACGGAGCAAAAGCTGCCCCTCAACTGGCGCAGGAACAGGTTGCTCCTCCAGACGAAAATTCTCCGCGACAGGCGCACCCTGTGGACGGGAGGCCAGTACCCAGCGGCGATTAAGCGAAACAGATTGATTCATCAGGAACTCCTTCTGGTTCAAATGTCATTACAGCCTGGCTCACGATCGGCGTTATCGCTTTAACATTACGAGCCAGATTGGTTAAGCCGTACGACCAGATAGATGCAGGTTTCATTCGTCTCGTTGATGAACCGACAGTCATTAGGCGGCCCCAGCTCCAGGCAGTCCCCGGCCCGCATCTCGTGGCGCGTATCGCCCTCCTGGAACACCAGCTCACCCATTTGTAACCAGATAAGCTGACGTGCCAGCGCATAAGAAGAGGCAGGCATAGGCACATCGCTCCCCGCCGGGAGTTCAACCTGAACAAGGTCAATGGGAAGATCTGTGCGGGGAGAAACGTGGCGGCGAAGGTAATGCGTTTGTGGATCGCGCCAGACGGGCTGGTTGGCGAGGCGCAGTAGTTTTCCCTCTTGCATCTCGGCTCTGGCAATCAGCGTCGACATGCTGATGCCAAAAGCCCCCGACAAGCGGGCAAGCAACGTTGCCGTAGGGCTACTGTCCCCACGTTCTATCTTGTGGATCATCGCACGCGAAACGCCTGCCCGGTCAGCAAGCTCGCTCAAAGACCATCCGCGAGACTCGCGTTCAAGGCGAACTCTTGCGCTAATCCGTTGATTCATGGTGTCTGTTATGGTGTTCATGACGTCATACTATAGTGTATGAACGGCATTTCAATGGGCTTTTGATAACAAAAAAATATGGCTTATGTCATAGCTATCTGGCGATACAGTTGTGTAATATCGTAGTTAAATCGTAATACTATAGTGAACAACACACAGAGGTTTCATCATGATCGTTCGTCATGCCTGCAAAGAAGACTGCGCTGCGATAGGAGAAATATACAACCACGCGGTGTTGCACACTGCCGCAATCTGGAACGATAAGACCGTCGACACCGATAATCGTATCGCCTGGTTTGAGGCACGCACCCTCGCAGGTTATCCGGTACTGGTCAGTGAAGAAGACGGTGTTATCACGGGCTATGCCTCTTTTGGTGACTGGCGTGCCTTCGACGGTTTTCGTCATACGGTAGAACATTCGGTCTATGTTCATCCGGATCATCAGGGCAAAGGGATTGGTCGCACATTGATGAAAGCGCTGATTAACGAAGCCCGTGCCATCGGCAAACACGTGATGGTCGCAGGCATCGAAGCGCAGAATCATGCCTCGATTCATCTCCATGAAACGCTCGGTTTTGTGACGACGGGTCAAATGCCGCAGGTGGGTACCAAGTTTGGCCGCTGGCTGGACTTAACCTTTATGCAGCTGCAGCTGGATGAGCGCAGCGACCCGGACGCCATCCCATGAATCAGTCAATGACGCTGGCTTTTTTGGTGGCGGCGGGAATCGGTCTGGTGGTGCAAAATACCTTAATGGTGCGCATCACCCAGACCTCCTCCACTATTCTTATCGCGATGCTGCTGAATTCACTGGTCGGCATTGTGCTGTTTGTCAGCATTCTGCTGCTGAAACAGGGCTTCGCCGGATTTAGCGAGCTGGCCGCTACAGTGCGCTGGTGGACGCTGATCCCGGGGCTGCTGGGTTCGTTTTTCGTGTTTGCCAGTATCAGCGGATACCAGAACGTAGGCGCGGCAACGACCATCGCTGTGCTGGTGGCAAGCCAGTTGATCGGCGGGCTGGTGATGGACGTGCTGAGAAGCAACGGCATACCGCTGCGCGCCCTGATCGGCCCGGTGTGCGGCGCGGTGATGTTGGTCGTGGGGGCCTGGCTGGTCGCGCGACGCCAGTTTTGATCGCTACAGAATGGTGCCGCCTTTCGTTAGCTGTTCCTGTCGCGCTTCCAGCTCCTCTTTATGCTGCTTACCGTGGTGTGAAATCGCGGTGCGCAGACGTTGCTGCTGGGTGTAGCGATCTTCACGGCTGAGCTCTGCATCATCGCTTAATTCAATCAGCAGTTCATTCATGTGGGTAATTACGCTCTCTTCGATGGCGGCATCGACGCGGGCGATAACATCGTTTAAATGTGACATTGTCACTCCTTGTGAATTGCCGGGTGGCGGCTACGCCTTACCCGGCAATAATACGCTTAGTTCAGCTTCGCTTTTGAGAAATCGCTGCCCATCAGGCTCACGCTGTAACCCGTGACGTTGCTGCGGGTAGCGTAGAACGTTTTCCCGTTCGCCAGTGCGATCCACGGCGCCTGCTGGTAGAAAATCTCCTGCGCCTGACCGTAGAGTTTAGCGCGCTCAGCCGGGTTGCTGGTCAGCTTCGCTTTTTGCACCAGGGAATCATACCCCTTATCGCACCAGCGTGCTGCGTTTGAACCCGTTTTAATGCTGTTGCACCCCAGCAGTACGTCAGCAAAGTTGTCCGGGTCACCGTTATCGGACATCCAGCCGAACAGCGCAGAGTCGTGCTCACCTTTACGCATGCCGGAGAGGTATTCGCCCCACTCGTAAGAGACAATTTTGGCCTTCACACCGACTTTCGCCCAGTCGCTCTGGATCATCTCCGCAATACGGCGCGAATTAGGGTTGTACGGACGCTGCACCGGCATTGACCACAGCGTCACTTCCGCGCCCTTCTCCAGCCCGGCCTGCTTCAGCAGGGCTTTCGCTTTTTCGGGGTCGTAGCTGTAGTCCTTCAGGTCTTTATTAAAGCCCATCATGTTTGGCGGAATTGGTGATTTTGCCACCGTACCCGAGCCCATAAAGACCGCGTTGACGATGGCTTTCTTGTCAGTTGCGTAGTTTAGTGCCTGACGTACCAGAACATTATCAAACGGTTTTTTCTCGGTGTTAAACGCCAGATAGCCGACGTTCAACGCATCGACAGAGTGCAGCGTCAGGTCTTTGTTATTTTTAATCACATCAAACTGCACCGGGGATGGAGCAGGAATGATCTGGCATTCGTTGGTCTGCAATTTCGCCAGACGCGTTTCCACATTTGGCGTGATGGAGAAGATCAGGTGTTTTGTCGGTACCTCGCCCTCCCAGTAGTTCGGGTTAGCGACATAGCGGATCAGTGAATCCACTTTGTACTGCTGCAGCACATAAGGCCCTGTACCGATCGGCCAGGTATCCACGTTCTCTGGCGTACCTTTTTTCAGCATCACGTCAGCGTATTCAGCGGAGAGAATCGAGGCAAAATCCATTCCCCAGTCGGCAAGGAATGCAGCGTTGGGTTCACTGAGGGTGAACTGAACATGGTAATCATCGACCTTTTTAACGTCCTGAATCAGTTTATCGAGGCCGACGTCATTAAAGTATTCGTAGTTGCCCTGCGATACGTTGTGATAAGGATGCTTAGGGTCTTTCTGACGCATGACGGAGAAAATGACGTCATCGGCGTTAAAGTCACGGGTCGGTTTGAAGTATTTATTGCTGTTGAACTTCACCCCTTTACGCAGGGTAAACGTATAGGTCTTACCGTCTGGTGAGATTGTCCAGGACTCCGCCAGCGACGGAACCGGCGTATTTTTCACCGGATCGAAATTGATCAGACGGTTATACAACACCTGAGAGCTGGCCACGAAAGACGGGCCGGAGCTGGCGATTTGCGGGTTGAAAGACTCGGGTGAGGCTTCAGAGCAGTAAATAATGGTGTCATTATTTGCCGCCAATGCGGCACCGGCTGGTAAAAGCGTACTCAGCGCAAGGGCGAGCAGTGTTTTCCCTGTAGACATGGTTATAACCCTGGATGTTTTATTATATAGGACAGTAATAACAGCACAGGCTTAATGACCTGGCAAATAACGAAACACTATCAGGTTATTCTAAAGTCACGTTTTTCGCTGGTTTTGCAGTCAATGCAAAAAAAGATGATTTGCCTTAAGTGCCATTATCCGTCAAGCACAACCGTCATTTTCTATGCCGCAAGAAATCGGCGCTTTTAGCGTCTCTTCCTCCGTTTGTTTGCTTCCTCATTTCGTTAAAGTAACGGTGTGAAGAAGTATATGGGATCAAATCGTGGCAAAAACTCTTTTACGCAGCGGTAATCTGGATGATTTTCAGGCCGTTGGCGGCGGCGGACAAGCCGTTTTTGAATCAGCGTTACAAATCCGGGAAGCGCTCCGGTTGCGCAAACAACAGGCCATTGTCGACTGTCTGGCCATTCCACAGGTCAACGATAGCGGTGACCGTGTAGACTGGTATTCCCCGATAGAGGGGAGTGTTACCAGTTGGAAAGCGGCCGATGAAGACGACCGTTTTCGCGCCCTGCGCTATCTGGAAAATACGCTTGCCAGCGTCGAGTCGTTGAGTAAGAAGTGCCTCCAGTCACCTAAAACAGCACAACAGCTTTTTGGTTCACTGCTGTCAAAAGCGTTCCAGTTTCCGGGCGAAAACTTTCTCTTTCTGGTCGAAGGGAAACCGGTCATTAGCTTCTGGGGCTTTGTAAACCTGAACGAAAATGCACGCGACGATGTTCTCGACTGCCTGCGTGAATCACTGATCCCTGAGCCAGCCCCCGTTGTGATTGAAGATCCTGAACCGGAACCTGAGCCGGAACCGATCATCACCTTCGAACAAGCAGACGAGCCACTGATTGCACCGTCAACGGTGGTGCGCATTACGCCGGAGGATCTGTATGAGCCAGAACCTGCTCCAGTCGCGACACAACCACAACCTGCTCAGGAACCCACCCCGACAACCGTTGTGAAAAAGCGTCGTATCCCGCTGTGGACGCTACCCGTTGCCGCCGTGATCGTTGCCGCCATTGCCGCACCGCAGCTGTGGCCAAAACAGTCCCCTTCCGCGCAGCCTGCACCTATGCCAGAGCCTGTAGAAATTGCGCCGAAACCGATCAAAGCAGTTGAACCACTGGCGATGAAATTACCGTTGCATCAGGCTGAGGTAGTGGCAAGCAAAGAAAAAGAACCTGCTCCTGCTCCAGCGCCCGCCCCGGTCGTTATCGTCGCGATTCCGAAAGATGCGATGGTTATGGAAGGTCAGCAAGTGAAAGCGGGATCGACGCGCTTCCTCAACGGGACCTGGCGCGCCATCCTCGATGTGAAAGATCCGGTGACCGGTAAGCCACCGTCACTGCGCTACCAGATCCAGAACAATAAAGGTTTCGCCCGTGTAGTACATGGTGACAACATTGTCTGCCGCGCAGAGATCTTCTCCGGGCTTCACAGCAATGGTGAACTGATGATTAAGAGTCGCGGTAACGCCCGCTGCACCGACGGTTCACGCTACCCGATGCCGGAGGTTTCCTGTAAAGCAGGCACCAGCGATATCGCAGAATGTCGTGCTCACTATGATGCAAACACCGTCGTCCCACTGACGTTCAAGAAAGCAGGTGCCTGATCCTATGCTGGTAAATCTTTGCGACTATAAACAAAGCGTCACGCTTATCGCTAACAGCGGCGTGCAGTTCCTTGATTTCGGTCTGACGCCGCAGGACACCGCCAGCAACGGGCGCTTCGTACGTAAAACCGCGAACGGCCCGCTTCTGCGTCTCGATTTCGACCTGGTGAACGGGCGTTATACTCTGCCCGGGTTGAACGGCGGGCAGCCTGAAGTGGTGAAACCGGAAACCACCATTGCGCTACATCAGTCGCTGGCGGTCCTTGATGGTGTCTGGCTTCCTGTTCCGTTCCTGCGCTTTAACCCGCCACGGACCTTTGTTGACGGCCCGGATAACTGGGCTCGCGTTCAGGTTCGCAAGCTTGATAAACCCGACACGGCAGGCAATACGCACCGCGTGACCCTCGCGCTTGACAGCCAGATTGCCGAACATGCCACGTCCGCGCTGTCCCCGGTCGAAAACGACATTCTGAACGGAACCCGTTTCGCTCTGGCCTGGCGGGATAACGAAGTGGAAAGTTTCCTCGACCAGACCTGGATTGACGGCTGGCTGCGTGAGGCATTTACCCAGTATGCCGACGGTGTTGAAAACCGCTCTGAACGTGATCTGCAACAGGCGATGCGTAGTTTTGAATATCAGGCACACTGGCTCAACCTTCTGACCATGCTCGGTGAGCAGCTTACCGTGCCGGAAGTGAAATTTGTCACTCATACGCTCAGTACCCCTGCCATTCCGGTCGACCTGATCCTCGATGTGGGCAATACCCATACCTGCGGCGTGATTATTGAAGACCACGGGGATGCGAACGATGGTCTGCGCCAGACTGCCGAGCTGCAGGTACGTTCGTTGAGCGAGCCACAATTCCTCAATGAACCCTTGTTCACCAGCCGTCTGGAGTTCTCAGAAGCGCGTTTTGGCAAGCAGCACTTCTCGGTTGAAAGCGGTCGCGAAGATGCCTTTGTCTGGCCGTCGATTGTCCGCGTCGGCGATGAAGCACGGAAACTGGCTACCCAGCGCCTGGGAACCGAAGGTAACAGCGGCATCTCCAGCCCGCGTCGCTACCTCTGGGATGAAACACCGGTGGTTCAGGACTGGCGATTTAGCCAGATGAACAGCAAAACCCAGCGTGAACCTCTGGCTACCGCGTTTCCGCTGATGAACCTGATGAACGATGACGGTGAGCCGCTCTTTACGCTGCCGCAGGACGAGCGACTGCCAGTCTTCTCGCCGCAGTACAGCCGTAGCACGCTGATGACACACATGTTGTGCGAGCTGCTGGCACAGGCTCTGGGTCAGATCAATAGCGTCGCCACGCGCTTGCGTCTGGGCTTCCCGGCATCTCCGCGCCAGTTACGAACCCTGATCCTGACCCTGCCGTCGGCCATGCCAAAGCAGGAGCGGGAGATTTTCCGTCGCCGCATGTTCGAAGCGATCGCCATTGTCTGGAAAGCAATGGGATGGCACCCGCAGGATGAAGATTTCGCCACCCGCAAACAGCAGGAAAAAAGTGTGGTGCCGGTTCCTGAAATCCAGATGGAGTGGGATGAAGCCAGCTGCGGTCAACTGGTCTGGTTGTATAACGAAGCCATTTCTCGTTTTGGCGGCCAGACTGAGGCGTTCTTTGCCTCCCTCGCCCGCCCGGATCGTGAACCTGAGCCCGGCGTTCAGCCGGGGCGTTCACTGCGCGTCGCGTCCATCGACATTGGTGGCGGCACAACGGATATGGCGATCACCCATTATCAGCTTGATGATGGCTCGGGTAACAACGTTAAAATCACGCCGCAACTGCTGTTCCGTGAAGGGTTTAAAGTCGCGGGCGACGATACCCTGCTTGATGTGATTCAGCGCTATGTACTGCCCGCCCTGCAAACGCAACTGCAGAAATCGGGTATTGCGGACGCCTCGCTGCTGATGGCTTCGCTCTTCGGTGACTCCGGCCGAATTGACACCCAGGCAGTATTGCGCCAGCAAACGGCGCTTCAGCTCTTTATGCCGATTGGCCATGCCATTCTTGCCGCGTGGGAATCGAGCGATATTGACGATCCGCTGGCTGGCCTGCATGCCACCTTTGGCGATCTCCTGCCGCAGAAACCGACCCGCAACGTGATGAATTATCTGCAACAGGCGATCGATCATGCCCTGCCTGCGGGTTCTGAAACGTTCGATCTGTTCACCGTTCCGCTGCACGTAAATTTCCGTGAGATGCAGGATGCAATGCTGGCTGGTCAGTTTACGCTGGCTTCGCCGCTCCATGCAGTATGTGAGGCGATTTCCCATTACAGCTGCGATATTTTGCTGATCACCGGGCGTCCTGGCTGCCTGCCTGGCGTTCAGGCACTGATTCGTCACCTGCAGCCGGTTCCGGTCAATCGCATCGTCTGGCTGGATAAGTATCAGGTTCATGAGTGGTATCCGTTCAGCCAACAGGGCCGCATTGGCAACCCCAAATCAACAGCCGCCGTGGGTGCGATGCTTTGCAGCCTGGCGCTTGATCTGCGTCTGCCGCGCTTTAACTTTAAGGCAGCAGATATTGGTGCGTATTCAACCGTGCGGTATCTGGGTGTGCTGGATAATACGGTCAACACCCTGCGCGAAGAGAACGTCTGGTATCAGGATATCGATCTCGATAAACCCGGTGCGAAACTCGACGCGCGTCTGCACTTCCCGCTGCGCGGTAACGTCACCCTCGGCTTCCGCCAGCTGGCAAACGCACGCTGGCCGGCCACACCGCTCTATACACTTAGCATCAACTCGGCTGAACTGGCCAAAGCGATTGCGGGTGATGGCGTGCTGAACGTGCGGCTTAAACTCTGCGGTGGCAGCAAGCAGGAAGGCCCGGAGTCCTTCGAACTGAGCGATGCCTGGCTCCAGGACGGCACCCCGGTCGCCCCTGACGCGTTAACCTTCAAACTGAATACTCTGGCCGATCGCCGTCATAGCGGTAGCCACTACTGGATCGACAGCGGGAGCGTATACCTGAAATGACAGTGACGACGACCACCACTCAGGCTCTAATCGGGTGGATTAATGAGACGCGCCTGAACGCCCCGGTGCTGGATAACGATGCCGACGCCCTGCTTGCTCGCATCAACGCGGTGCAGGCGCGGGAACAAGCCATTGAACATGCCCTGACTCGCCAGAGCAGCATTGGGCTTTACGGTCATTCTCAGAGTGCAAAAGCGCACCTGCTTTTGTCTCTGTGCGGTAGCGGCAACGGACGCCTGAACGTGACACCAGGCCAGCGCACCTTTGACTATTTTTCCCATATCAATCCGGGACATGCCCTGACAAACATGGCCGTCCGCTTCACCCGGGGACATGCAGACGTCATTGATGAGGCGTTTCCTCTGCGTCTGAGTCTGATCACCGAGGCCGAACTGGTACAGCTGTTTATTGCCCGCACGACGCAGCACCCGCAGATGCGCGCCGTGGATAAAGCCGTCATTGAGACGCGCCTGGAAAAATGGCGCGGTCTGCGTCAGCCGCAGGGCGTGCCTGGCATCACGTCTCAGGAAGTCGGGGCAATTGCCCGCTTCTGGCAGAACACGGTACCCGCCGCAAAACAGCAAATTGATGATGCCCTGTGGCACCAGTTTGCCCAACTGGTCCCCTCCCTTGATCTCAGCACGCGAGCCAGCGTCTGGTCACTGTTGTGGGGTGAGCAACAGGAGTTGACCCAGCAGTGGTTAAAACTCGCCCATGTGCTGCATCAGACCAGCCATGCCAGCGAACTTGCCGCGCCGCTTAGCCTGCTGGTGGATAGCTTCGGCCTGCCCGGTGAAGGGTTCCTGACGCACGACGGCACGTTAACCCTTCAGGAAGCGCAGGAGACGCTGCTTCATCCACTGAATAACGGTGAGATGCTCAATGCCATCAGCATCCCCGTCGATGTGCTTGCCTTCCTGACCCGCGAGCTGGTGTTACCGGTTGAGAACAGTGCCCTGGATAATGTCGATATTATTGATATTCCGGTATTTGAAGAAAATAATGCCGATCCGTTACACCAGGCTAAATCACAGTGGCTGCTTGAGCACTACCGTCAACAGCTACAGCCAGATGTTCTGGTTATTTGCAATGCGACCGCACAGCACGAGCAAACGGCCAAAAAAGCAAAAGTGTTAATGAACTGGGTTAAAGAGACACAGCCTGCTGAAGAATCGGCCCTGCCGGGTCTGGTGTGGGCAATCACCCCTCATGACGCTCGTTTTACCACCCGGCAGAATCTCGATGAAGCCGTGCAGCATCTGCTCGGTAAACCGGGTTTGCGCTGGGGCACCCTCCAGGCACTGGACAGCAACAGCATGCAGCGCGTGATCGAGTGGTTGTCTCAGGCTACATTACCTGCCCAGCGGCAGAAGCGTCTTAATACGCTGAAAAACTTACTGCGGCAGGAGCTTTCGTCTCTGATGCAAAGCTATCTGGCGCCACTGGTTGAGGCCCCCGGAGCCAGACGAACCCGTGCAGAAAGTATGGTGCGAACCCTTCAGGGCTGCGCCGCCCGCCACGGTGAACTGCTGGAGGGTCTTCTGCCGCCGCTTAAAGCCTTTGAAACCCTGCTGGCCGTTCAGCAACCCCGTGAGGAGCAAGTTAACGGGTTGTTTACGGATTCCATTGACCTGTTTGCCGATAACGCACAGGAAAGTACCGGCATGTTCCAGACCAAAGACAAAGCGCGTCTGGCACACCGAGTGTGGATAAATCATCTGCGTCAATGGAGCCGCAATGATGCCACGGCAGCCCGTCTTGGACTGGAGCCCGGGGTGTTGCAGCAAATCGCAGATGTTCTGGTGGTAACCAGCTACCGGCTTAACCTGCCTCAGCAACTTCAGCGCATTGTTGAAACGGATAAAAGTAGCGCCGCACAGCTGCATGCTGTGATGGGTAACTTTGTTGGCTGGTTGGGTTACGACCAGACACCTGTTACAGCACGTCCGGCAAGCCGCATCCGTAAGGGTAATGCCATCTTTGTCACACCGGTGGTGAGTAGCGCGGAACCTCGTCTTACCCGACTGGGGGAACAGCCCGTACATGCGGCTACCGCGTATGTTTACGACTGGCTGGTTGCGCTCTATAGCCGGGCGATAGAGAACATTGATTACCAGCATCCGCATGATGTTCAGCCCGCCTCTCGTCAGGCGCTGCAGGCATTATTGCGCTGATCTTTTTAGCCCGCAGCAATGCGGGCTATTATCACGCTGCCACGCACTCTGCTAATGCCTGTGCCAGCGCGGACGGGTTTTCCCAGGACATTGAATGCCCGGCTGCCGGGATGATTTTCACTTCAATGCCCTTCTGCTTCAGATTATCCACATCGTTATCAGGCAGCGACAGCTCGCCGAAAATCAACGTCACCGGGCAGGTCAGAGACAGGAATTGTGCTTCCCACTCGGGTTCCACACCTTCCACCAGGCTTGATGCACCCCGCCACACGGCATACGGGGCATTACTCTGCAGGCAACCCGCCCACGCCGTCGTTTCTGCGCTGAGCATGGCATCATAACCCTGTTCCAGAAACTGTTGCTCTGTTTGCGCTGCGATAGGCCGACTGAACACTCCGCCACCTGCGTGAAAATTAGGTTCTGACACCATCAACCCTCTGACGCGCGGTGCCAGCAGCCCCGCTGCTTCGATAGCAATGCTGCCACCCATGCTGTGACCATAGAGCCAGAAAGCATTCAGTTTAAGATGATCAATCAGTTCCGCCACAACGTGCGCCTGGTCGGTGGTTTTGTAGCTGTAGTGCTCAGGCTTATCGCTGTAACCGCTACCAGGCAAATCAATAAGAATGGCTCTGCGCGCGCCGAATAATGGATCACGAACGACTCGGGGGTATTCATAGGAAGAGGCGCAACCCAACCCGTGAATGAACACGACGGGATCGTCAGCACCCGGCAAATCATGCCAGCGCACAGTGCAACCAGCCTGGTGTGAGTAAAAACTGTTCATAAGCACTCCTTTTATGATGCACTGTGTATTTATACAGTCATCACATCTGGAATGCTATGTTCATCTTTTAAAACTGGAAGCGAGCTTCAGAAAAGCGAGACCAGCAGCGCAACGGGAAAGCTCATTGGCCAGGTAGATCCCACCAGAAAAGCACTCAGCAGGCGTATACGTTTACGGTCTTTAGAGAGGAACCAGGTAATTAATGCGCAGATGGAAGCCATGATTGCGTAAAAAACCAACATCTTTTGATACAACGTCATTCTGTATACCAGAGCCGAAAAAATAACCGCACGCAATATGCGTCATATGTTGATACAGATCAAGTTTTTTCGTTACAGAATAACCACTTAAAAATTATGGCTAATAACAATTGGGTATTTTACGCAACATTCGTGGCGAAATGAGAGTACACCCGGCCGCGCAAGCGACCGGGCATGATGGTCAGTGTTTAATCATAACGTGCCGGACAACCGTATAATCCTCAAGCCCGTAAACCGACATATCTTTTCCGTATCCGGACAATTTCATGCCGCCATGTGGCATTTCGCTCACCAGCATAAAGTGGGTGTTAACCCAGGTACATCCGTACTGCAGGCGCGCACTCAGGCGATGGGCGCGCCCCACATCTTTGGTCCAGACCGATGATGCCAGGCCATATTGCGAGTCGTTAGCCCATGCCAGCACCTGCGCTTCATCGTCAAACTCGGTCACGCTCACCACCGGACCAAACACTTCTCGCTGAACAATGGCATCTTCCTGTTTTGCACCCGCCAGCAGGGTTGGCTGGAAGTAGTAGCCCGTCCCCTCTTTTTTACTGCCTCCCGTGACAACGCGGATATGGCCGAGCGCTTTCGCCTCATCAACAGCTTTACAGACCCGTGAAAGATGGGCGGACGAACTCAGCGGCCCAAGCTCGGTAGAGGCATCCTCCGGGGCACCCATTTTGAGGCTGGCTACTGCTGCCCCCAGTTTTTCAACAAGCCGGGCATAAATCCCCTTCTGGGCATAAATACGGCAGGCTGCCGTACAGTCTTGTCCGGCATTGTAGAAACCGAAAGTACGAACACCTTCGACAACGGCATCGAGATCGGCATCATCAAAGACGATAACCGGCGCTTTGCCCCCCAACTCCATGTGGGTGCGCTTAATCGAAGATGCGGTATGCCCGATGATATGTTCCCCGGTGGCAATCGAACCGGTCAGTGAGACCATACGCACTTTTTCATGTCCGGTCAGCGGATCACCTACCGTTTTACCTCGACCAAACAGCACGTTCAGAACGCCTGCCGGGAAGATATCCTTCGCCAGTTCTGCCAGTTTTAAGGCTGTCAGCGGCGTAATTTCAGAGGGTTTGATCACCACACAGTTACCGGCCGCCAGCGCAGGTGCCAGCTTCCATGCAGCCATCATCAGCGGGTAGTTCCACGGTGCGATAGAGGCGACAACACCAATCGGGTCGCGACGGATCATCGAGGTGTGGCCATCAAGATATTCTCCGGCGGCCAGCCCGTTCAGGCAACGCGCAGCCCCGGCAAAGAAACGAAAAACGTCGACGACGGCCGGAATCTCATCACCCAGAACACAGTGCAGCGGCTTACCACAGTTAAGAGACTCAAGCCTGGCAAACTCTTCACCCTGCGCCTCAATGACATCAGCCAGTTTCAGCAGGCACTCAGCACGCGTTTTAGGTGTGGTTTGCCCCCAGTCGCTGAAAGCACGATCCGCAGCCTGAACGGCCGCATCGACCTGAGCAGGCGAGGCTTCCGCAATCTCCAGCAGTACCTCTCCGGTGGCAGGGTTATAAACCGGCTGTTTTTCTCCTTCTCCGGCAACCAGTTCACCCTTTATCAGCAGATGTTTTTGCATAGCATTATCCTGTTGAAATTAAAGTTATTTCCCGCTACCGGCAATGTTCTCGCCGTCGCGGGTTAGCCACCAGGCTCCCAGAATGGGGATGGTCGTCACCAGCATCACCAACAGTGCAACAACGTTGGTGACCGGCACGTCGCGTGGACGCCCGAGCTGATTGAGTAACCACAGCGGTAACGTACGCTCGTGTCCCGCGGTAAATGTTGTGACGATGATCTCGTCGAACGACAGCGCAAACGCCAGCATGCCCCCGGCCAATAGCGCTGAGCCAAGATTGGGCAGCACGACATACCGGAAGGTTTGCCAGCCGTCAGCCCCCAGATCCATCGACGCCTCAACCAGACTCCAGGAGGTACGTCTGAACCGGGCAATCACGTTGTTAAACACCACCACCACACAGAAGGTGGCGTGTCCGACCACGATGGTGAAAAATCCCGGTTCGAGGTTGATAGCCTTAAATGCTGTCAGTAGCGCCAGACCGGTGATGATCCCCGGTAGCGCAATCGGCAACATCAACAACAATGAGATCGCGTTTTTGCCGAAAAACTCACTGCGCCACAGTGCCGCTGCAGCAAGCGTGCCAAGCACGAGGGCAATTGCGGTGGATAAGGCGGCAATTTGAAGTGACAACGTCACGGATTCAATAATATCGCCGCGCCCTGCCGCCACGCTAAACCACTTCAGCGTCAACCCCTGTGGCGGGAAACTGAACGCAGCGTCTTCGGTGTTAAAGGCATAGGTCGCGATAATCAGCAGCGGGAAGTGCAGGAAGATTACCCCTCCCCATGCTGCCACTTTCAGGAACAACGGTGCGCGTTCAGAGTGCATCGAATGCTCCCAGACGTTTCACGAACGCCAGATAGAGAGAAATAAGCACGATGGGAACCAGAGTAAACGCCGCGGCCATGGGCATATTGCCGATCGCCCCCTGCTGAGAATAGACCATGTTCCCGATGAAATAGCCCGGCGGCCCTACCAGCTGCGGAACAATGAAATCCCCCAGCGTCAGGGAAAAGGTGAATATTGACCCTGCGGCAATACCCGGGATCGCCAGCGGTAAAACGACATAACGAAAGGTCTGACGGGGACGCGCACCGAGATCGGCCGAGGCCTGCAGTAAAGAAGCGGGCAACCGTTCCAGCGCCGCCTGTACGGGCAGGATCATAAACGGCAACCAGATGTAGACGAAGACCAGAAACCGCCCTAGCCCTGAGGTGGACAATGTGTTTCCGCCAATCGCCGGTAGCATCAGCATTGAGGTCAGGATCGGCTCCAGCCCCATATGGCTGAGAAACCATTGCGCCACGCCATCCTTCGCCAGCAGTAAAGTCCAGGCGTACGCCTTAACAATATAGCTCGCCCACATCGGCAGCATCACCGCGATATAGAAGAATGCTTTCCACTTACCGCTGGTATAACGCGCCATATACCAGGCCATCGGGAATGCCAGGATTGCGCTGGCAATGGTGACCGCGATTGCCATCATCAGCGTACGCAGGATGATATCGTAGTTTGCCGGGTTGAAGAGTGCCTGAATATTAGCCAGCGTCAGATCCGGCGTGACCGCCATAGTGAAGTCGTCAAAGGTGTAAAAACCCTGCCACAGCAGGGTCAGGAGCGAACCTAAGTAGACGATGCCAAACCACATCAGCGGAGCAAGCAGGAGCAGGAACAAGCCGAGCAATGGCTTTCGCCAGAACAGAGCCGTTATGCGGCTTAAGCGGCTGCGTGGTGCGGGAGGATGAGCGACACTCATATCCATTTCACCTCTCCTCAGACAGACGGATCATGGCATCCCGTGACCACGACGCCATCACTGCCTGCCCCGGCTCAACGCCACTCAGCATCGTGATATCACTAAGATTGGCCTGGCTCACCAGCAGTTTTGCCCCATCAGCGAGTTTGAGCTCCAGACGTGTTGCCGCCCCCTGATACTGTACCGCCTGCACGACGCCCTGAACCTGAACTTCACCGCTCTCATTGAGGCGAATATGCTCAGGACGTAGCGAGTAAGTACCTTCCAGACCACAGACTTTCTGCGCAAGGCCAGCATCAAAGACATTGGAGGTGCCGACAAAACCGGCCACAAACGGGGTGCGCGGGCGCATGTAGAGATCGCGGGGTGTATCGACCTGCTCAATACGTCCGTTATTGAACACCGCCACCCGGTCTGACATGGAAAGGGCTTCACCCTGATCGTGGGTGACAAAAATAAAGGTGATACCCAGTTCCTGCTGAAGCTTCTTCAGCTCGAACTGCATCTGCTCGCGCAATTTGAGGTCAAGTGCGCCTAAAGGTTCGTCCAGCAGCAAGACGCGTGGTTCATTGACCAACGCACGTGCAATAGCAACGCGCTGGCGCTGACCGCCAGAAAGTTGTGAGGGCTTACGGGCTACGGCAAAGCTTAAGCCCACTTTTTCCAGGGCATCCCGGGCCTGTGCATGGCGTTTTTTCTTGTCGACACCTTTGACCATCAACCCATAGGCGACATTATCGAGGATCGACATATGCGGGAACAACGCATAGTCCTGGAATACGGTGTTCACATCCCGTTCCCACGGAGGAAGTTCGCTCGCCTCTTTGCCAAAGATAGCGATCGTGCCGCCTGAGAGCTGTTCAAAACCAGCAATTAGACGCAGGCAGGTGGTTTTGCCGGAGCCCGAAGGCCCCAGCATGGAGAAAAATTCTCCGTCACGAATCGCAATGGTGACCCCATCCACCGCCCGTACCTCGCCGTACAGACGAGAAACGTTATTAAACTCTACGGCATACGTCATGTTCTGCTCCCGGGCGATTAACGGCCGCCCATGATGGCGATGTAATCCTGCGTCCAGCGACTGTATGGCACATATTTGCCGCCTTCAGCGATAGGGGTTTTCCAGAACATGATTTTGTCGAACTCGTTATATCCGTTTGTTTCGCAACCTTTATCACCCAGCAACGTACTGGCTTTACACCCTTCAGGAACCACAGGCAGTGAGCCAAACCATGCCGCCAGATCGCCCTGCACCTTCGGTGTCAGCGACCAGTTCATCCATTTGTAGGCGCACATCGGATGTTTTGCCTGCGCGTGAAGCATGGTGGTATCCGCCCAGCCAGTAACCCCTTCTTTCGGGAAGACGGTGGCAATCGGCTGGTTCTCAGCTTTCAGGGCATTCGCCTGATAAGGCCAGGCGCTGGAGGCGACGACGCCTTCATTTTTGAAGTCACTCATTTGTACGGTCGTGTCATGCCAGTAACGGTGGATCAAGGCGTGCTGATCGCGAAGCACCTTGAGTACGGCGGCATACTGTTTCTCCGTGAGCTGGTACGGGTCGGTAATACCCAGTTGCGGTTGAGTAGCTTTGACAAACAGCGCGGCATCGGCGATGTAAATCGGGCCGTCATACGCCTGCACACGCCCCTGATTGGTTTTACCGTCCGGGAGATCCTGTTTGGTAAAGACCACGCCCCAGCTATCCGGCGGTGTCGGGAAGGTTTTGGTGTTGTACATCAGCAGGTTTGGCCCCCACTGATAGGGAGTGCCGTAGACTTTGCCACCTACGTTAAACCATTCTCCTTTCACAATCCGTGAATCGAGGGTTTTCCAGTTGGGGATGAGGTCGGGATTAATGGGCTGCACGCGTTTGCCCATGATCAGGCGCAGGGAAGCATCACCCGACGCGGTGACCAGGTCGTATCCCCCTTTCGCCATCAGGCTCACCATCTCATCCGACGTGGCCGCCGTTTTGACGTTGACCGCGCACCCGGTCTCTTTTTCAAACTGGGTGACCCAGTCATAATTTTTATCCGTCTGTCCGCGTTCGATGTATCCCGGCCAGGCAATAATATCCAGTCGTCCTTCCCCGTCACCGATAGCCTTTGGTGGTTCTGCGGCTTGCGCTGTCATGATAGTCATGCCGAGCGCACACAGGCTGCTGCGGGCAAATTTTTTGCTCATAAGGGTTACTCCTGTCGCAATGGAATTTAGCGGCAGCCGTGCCGTAAAAATATCTCCCTTATTAAACGTAGACCGCGTAAATGCGCCGCACCGTGCGGCTTAAGGAAATTTCATCAAGGTGTGACCGAGGGCGCATTACCCGTTAACTGGATTATAGACAAGGAGTTAGCGATGGGAGACGGTATGCAGATTTTCTGGGATATGGCGCCACGAAATATTCGCCGTGCCGCCATACGAATAAGGAATGATTATTTAAATGAAGGTAAGAAAAGTTTATTTCAGCATACTGCTAATTAATTTCCCCAACTGAATAACCGCCTGTTCTTCACGCTCCCCCCATGCCCAGGAGGTATTAAAACGAAAGAATGGCGTCCAGGCGTCAGAGGTGGAAAACATCTTTCCGGGGGCAATGCTAATGTGGTGAATTAAGGCCTTTTCGCTAAGCAGCCCTGCATCCAGCTGCGCCGGAAGCTCCAGCCATAAAAAGTAGCCGCTATCATTATGGTGAATTTTGACCCCGGCAGGCATATGCCGCAAAAGGGATTGCCAGGCCTGCTGCTTTCGCTCGGCCAGCGTGCGTCGCAGGCGGCGCAGATGCGCGTCGTAACGTTTAGTCGCCAGATAGTCCACCAGCGCCAGTTGCATCGGAGAACTGGTCGATAACGTGCTCATCAGTTGAAGCTGCTGAATACGGCGTGCGTGTTTTCCCGCCGCCACCCAGCCGATACGAAACCCCGCCACCAGACATTTCGAAAACGATGAGCAGTGAAGCGTCATCTCCTCCCGGTCCCAGGCCTTCGCCGGAAGCGGTTTTTCCCGGCCGAAGTAAAGCTCGCTATAGACATCATCCTCAATCAGGGTGACGTTATGTTTCGTTAACAGCGCCACCAGATGCGCTTTTTTCTCGGCACTCAGCGTAAAGCCAAGCGGGTTTTGCCCATTGGTCATGAGCCAGCAGGCTTTTACCGGGTATTCATTCAGCGCCTGCTCAAGCGCATTCAGGTCGATCCCCTCGCGGACATCCGTCGCAACCGACAGCGCCTTGAGTTTCAGGCGTTCCAGCGCCTGCAATGCGCCGTAGAAACAGGGATTCTCGACAATCACCCAATCCCCGGGTTCAGTCACTGCCTGCAAACTGAGATTCAGCGCTTCAAGTGCGCCAGCGGTAATGACGATCTCTTCCGGTGAGATGTTCATCCCCTGCTGGGCATAGCGACGAGCAATGGCGTGGCGGAGATCAACATTACCCGGAGGTAAATTTTCAATGACGCTCATTGCGGTCGCCGTTTTACTGACATTCGCCAGCGAACGGTTGAGCTGCTGAAGCGGGAAAAGTCGGGGATCGGGAAACGCGGAAGCAAAAGGAACAACCGATGGATCGCGGCTGGCCTGCAATACGTCGAAGATATAGGTGTTGATATCGACCGCTTCGTCACGCATCACCTGGGCAGGCGGAGCAGGCTGTTGTGTCGTCGGGCGCGAGGCAACGTAATAGCCCGACTGTGGTCTGGCGACGATGCGCCCCTGACTTTCCAGCATCTGGTACGCGTGGCCAACGGTCATAAAACTCATGCCGCTGCTCACCACCTGCTCGCGCAGAGAAGGCAACTTATCGCCCGGCAACCATACGCCAAGCTCAATCTGCGAGATAATTTGTTGCGCCAGACGCTGGTATTTTTTCATCAGATTCTCCTTAATGCCGACAGTGTATATCAGCAGGAGAAAAAGAGAAGTTTTTGCTAACTGTTATGAAAAGCGGTGTTGATTACTTGCGGTACTCGATAACGTGGCTCTGGGCTGAATGTGCAACGGTCAGGTGATCGAGCGTAATCATCGACGATTTGCAAAAAATGCATTTCGCGCCAAACGGGTTTTTCTCAGACACATCAAAGACTGAGGTACGGTACTGCGAACCATGACAGCATGGGCAGCGGAAATGAATGTAAGAAGTCATAGGATTCTCCTGTGAACGTTAAAACGTAAATTGCTAATGGGCCTTTCAGGCGATAGTGGTTTGAAACAAAAACTAATCGGAGTGTAGAAAGAGAACCAGGAGCGGCTGCGGAGAGGCACAACGTGATGAGGACTACTTTATAAAACTACGTCAGATATTTTTTTGGACTCAAAACCAGAAGGTCATTAACGCATGGTGTTGAAGACAAAGCAAGCAGTTTCATGCGTAAAATTCATAAAAATAAATTTTTTATTCAAAAACACGATGTATATCAGATGTTCAATTCCTGATTATTCCTCCAACTGTTATAGATAAATTTTACTTTTCTGCCTCTGATAGTTTGATTTCTGCCCCTATAGCATAACAGCACACCGTTTGACATTGAGGTTGTGCATGTTTGGTTTAGATGCTTTTCATCTTGCACGGATACAGTTTGCTTTTACCGTATCCTTTCACATCATTTTCCCGGCCATCACCATCGGCCTGGCAAGCTATCTTGCCGTGCTCGAAGGCCTGTGGCTTAAAACCAAAAATCCGGTCTGGCGCTCGCTGTACCATTTCTGGTCGAAGATTTTTGCCGTTAACTTTGGTATGGGCGTTGTCTCCGGTCTGGTGATGGCCTACCAGTTTGGTACCAACTGGAGTGGATTTTCGCAGTTTGCGGGCAGTATTACCGGCCCGCTGCTGACCTATGAAGTGCTGACCGCCTTCTTCCTGGAAGCAGGTTTCCTTGGTGTGATGCTTTTCGGCTGGAACAAAGTCGGGCCTGGTTTGCACTTCTTCGCCACCTGCATGGTGGCACTGGGGACCATTATCTCCACCTTCTGGATCCTCTCATCAAACAGCTGGATGCAGACCCCGCAAGGCTATGAGATCGTCAACGGTCAGGTCGTGCCGGTGGATTGGTTCGCCGTGGTATTTAACCCCTCCTTCCCTTACCGACTGCTGCATATGTCGATAGCCGCGTTCCTCAGCAGCGCGTTATTTGTCGGCGCTTCCGCGGCATGGCATCTGCTGCGCGGGAATAATACTCCAGCCATCCGCGCGATGTTTTCTATGGCGCTGTGGATGACGCTAATTGTCGCCCCCATCCAGGCCATGGTTGGTGATATGCACGGGTTGAACACGCTAAAGCACCAGCCCGCTAAAATCGCCGCCATTGAAGGTCATTGGGAAAACCCGCCAGGAGAACCCACCCCGCTGCTGCTTTTTGGCTGGCCGGATATGGAACAGGAACGCACCCGCTTTGGTCTGGAGATCCCTGCGCTGGGGAGTCTTATCCTGACGCACAGCCTGGATAAACAGGTTCCGGCTCTCAAGGAGTTCCCGAAGGAAGACCGCCCGAACTCGACCATCGTCTTCTGGTCATTCCGCATTATGGCCGGCTTAGGCATGCTGATGTTGCTGCTCGGCGTTGTGGCGCTGTGGTTACGCTATAAAAAGCGTGTTTACGCTTCTCGCCCTTTCCTGTGGTTTGCCCTGTTGATGGGGCCATCCGGGCTGATTGCGATTCTGGCCGGATGGATCACCACCGAAGTGGGCCGCCAGCCGTGGGTTGTTTATGGTCTGCAGCGAACGAAAGATGCGGTTTCAGCGCATGGTGACCTGCATATGAGCGTGAGTTTGCTGGCATTTTTCGTCGTTTACACCTCGGTGTTTGGCGTGGGTTACAGCTATATGGTGCGCCTTATCAGGAAAGGTCCGCAGCCTCATGAATCTTATGCCACCGAATCAGACGGACGTCCGGCACGCCCACTCTCTGCCGTCACAACTGAACATAAGGAGCAGCCATAATGGGTATCGATCTTTCCATTATCTGGTTTGTCATCATCGTCTTCGCCACACTGATGTATATCGTGATGGACGGTTTTGATCTCGGGATGGGTATTCTGTTTCCGGCGACACAAAATGCCGACGATCGCGATGTGATGGTCAACAGCGTCGCCCCGGTCTGGGACGGAAATGAAACCTGGCTGGTGCTCGGCGGTGCGGCCCTGTTCGGTGCATTTCCACTGGCCTATGCGGTGATCATTGATGCCCTCACCATCCCGCTGACATTAATGCTGATCGGACTTATTTTCCGTGGCGTAGCATTCGAGTTTCGCTTTAAAGCAACGCCGGCGCACCGTCCCTTCTGGGATAAAGCGTTTATTGGTGGTTCAATTCTGGCTACGTTTACCCAGGGTGTCACGGTGGGCGCAGTGATCAACGGCTTTACCGTGACTGGCCGGGCCTATACTGGCGGGCCCTTTGACTGGTTCACCGCGTTTAACCTGTTCTGCGGTGCCGGTCTGGTGGTGGCCTATGCACTGTTAGGCTCTACATGGCTGGTGATGAAAAGCGAAAATGCCCTTCAGCAGCGGATGCGTGGGGTATCCAGAACGCTGTTAATCATTCTTCTGGCCTTCATTGCCGCAATCAGTATCTGGACACCGCTGGCGCAGCCAGCCATCGCCGCGCGCTGGTTCACGCTGCCGAATCTGTTTTACCTGTTGCCTGTTCCGGTGCTGGTGGTGCTTCTGAGTCTGTATCAGTGGCGTTGCCTCAATAATCCTGCAAGCCATAATCGCCCATTCATCCTGACGTTAGGATTGATATTCCTCGGCTTTAGCGGTCTTGGGATAAGCATCTGGCCGCATATCATTCCACCGTCAATCACCCTGTGGCAGGCCGCCGCGCCGACGCAAAGCCAGGGCTTTATGCTGGTGGGCGCGTTGTTGATCATTCCCATTATCCTGGTCTACACCTTCTGGAGTTACTACGTGTTTCGCGGAAAAGTTCAGCATGGGGAGGGTTATCACTGATGCAACAACCTGTCTGGAAAAGATTGATGTGGCTGGCCATTATCTGGGGCGGAAGCGTACTGGCGCTGGCTGCGGTCAGTATGTTCTTTCGTATGTTGATGACGGCCGCAGGGTTTAAATCTCACTAATCTTCATGTCGGGCAACGTCTTCGTTGCCCGACACCTGCCCGCACTTTCAGATAAACCCCATTAACGCACGACAGCGTATCGTTACACTGGAAAAAGATTCACAGTATTTATAGTTTGAGACGAAAAATGAAAAAGCTCATTGCGTTAAGCGTTATTAGCCTGGTCCTCTCCGGTTGCGTTAATCCGGGGAAAGCTTCCGTTCAGCCGGAGCAACTGAAGAATCATCGCTTTGTTCTGGAAAATGTGGACGGTAAAGCCGTGAAGGCCACAGCAACGCAACCTGAGATCAGCTTTAGCGCCCTGCCAGATATTAGCCTGGTGAATAACATTCGTGTTTCAGGCCTGATGTGTAATCGCTTCAACGGGCAGGGGAAATTATCCGAAGGCGAGCTGAAAGTCAGCGGTCTGGCCATGACGCGTAAACTTTGTACTGAACCACAGCTTAACGAGCTGGATCGCGCTATCGGCGACATGCTGCGCAAAGGGGCGCAGGTCGACCTGACAGAAGACCAGTTAACGCTGGCGACAGCCGATAAAACGCTGTTGTTTAAGCGTGCAGAATAATCAGTAGTTACCGCAAGTTCCAACGGCAAGCGACTGTTCGCTGCAGCGTTTGCCGTTTGGCAAGGCGCACATCCCGATAGCAGAACCGTCAAGCTGGCGGGCAACAGACAACGAACCGCCAATCATCGCGCAGTTGGCCTGGCCGGAGCTGGACATCGCCGCTTTCATTCCAGGCGCCACGTGGGCCGCCGTTGCCTGCTGGACTGGTTCACTGCTACATGCCGACAATAATAACGCCGCACACCCTACCAAAAATGCTGAGCGCATGCTCTCTCCCCCATGAATAATGCGAAACCTATGCATAATAGGCATCACATCCCGTGTCGTCGAGAGCGGAAGTGCGTATTTATGCGCTCCTGAAACACTTTCTCGCAATTTTTTTGGCAAAAGTTTGATCTACTCATTGATGCCGGGAATACCGAGGACACAAAAGCGAAAATTGTAGAATCCCCTGTTTGCTAGACTAAAGAGATAATATTCAGGGGTAGTCGCCTAATGACTGCCCCTCTAATTTTGCGCAATGTAAGGGTGTCGTCCTATGCAAACTATTGACGGTAATGGTGCAGTTGCTTCAGTCGCGTTTCGCACCAGCGAAGTTATCGCCATCTATCCGATTACGCCAAGTTCTACCATGGCTGAGCAGGCAGATGCCTGGGCGGGAAATGGCTTAAAAAACGTCTGGGGAGATGTCCCAAGAGTGGTTGAAATGCAGTCTGAAGCCGGTGCGATTGCCACGGTACATGGTGCGCTTCAGACAGGCGCGCTCTCCACGTCGTTTACCTCTTCTCAGGGATTGCTATTGATGATCCCGACGCTGTACAAGCTCGCCGGTCAACTCACCCCCTTTGTTCTGCATGTTGCGGCACGAACCATCGCCACCCACGCCCTTTCCATCTTCGGTGACCACTCCGACGTGATGGCCGTGCGCCAGACGGGCTGCGCGATGCTTTGTGCCAGCAGCGTACAGGAAGCACAAGACTTTGCCTTAATTTCGCATATCGCCACGCTGAAAAGTCGCGTTCCATTTATTCACTTCTTTGATGGTTTCCGCACCTCTCACGAAATCAACAAAATTGTCCCGCTGGCTGACGACACTATTCTGAATCTTCTGCCGCAGGCGGAAATCGACGCGCACCGCGCCCGCGCCCTTAACCCGGAGCATCCGGTGATCCGTGGGACTTCAGCGAATCCAGATACCTATTTCCAGTCCCGTGAAGCCACGAACCCATGGTACAACGCGGTTTACGCCCATGTTGAACAGGCGATGGCTGACTTTGCCGCCGCAACCGGTCGAGAATACAAACCGTTCGAGTACTACGGCCACCCGCAGGCAGAACGCGTGATTGTGCTGATGGGATCCGCCATTGGAACCTGTGAAGAGGTGGTTGACGAGCTGCTGACGCGCGGCGAAAAAGTTGGCGTGCTTAAGGTGCGTCTCTATCGTCCGTTCTCAGCTAAACATCTGCTTTCTGCCCTACCTGAAAGCGCACGTGCTGTGGCGGTACTTGACCGTACCAAAGAGCCCGGCGCACACGCGGAACCCCTGTATCTGGATGTCATGACCGCCCTGGCTGAAGCATTTAATAACGGCGAACGTGAAACGCTACCGCGCGTGATCGGCGGCCGATATGGTTTGTCCTCCAAGGAGTTTGGACCGGACTGCGTGCTGGCGATATTTAACGAGTTAAATGAAGCGAAACCGAAGCCTCGCTTTACGGTCGGCATTTATGATGATGTGACTAACCTTTCCCTGGCTTTGCCAGAAAATACGTTACCATCGAATGCCAAACTTGAGGCGCTGTTCTATGGTCTGGGCAGCGACGGCAGCGTCTCGGCGACCAAAAACAACATCAAAATCATCGGCAATTCTACCCCGTGGTATGCCCAGGGATACTTCGTCTATGACTCCAAAAAAGCCGGTGGTCTGACCGTTTCCCACCTGCGCGTGAGTGAACACCCCATCCGCTCGGCTTATCTTATTTCGCAGGCTGATTTTGTTGGCTGCCACCAGCTGCAGTTTATTGATAAATACCAGATGGCCGAGCGCCTGAAACCCGGCGGTATTTTCCTGCTGAATACGCCATACAGTGCAGACGAAGTCTGGGCGCGTCTGCCGCAGGAGGTACAGGCGGTCCTCAACCAGAAGAAAGCCCGTTTTTATGTGGTTAACGCTGCGAAAATTGCCCGCGAATGTGGTCTGGCCGCGCGTATTAATACCGTTATGCAAATGGCCTTTTTCCATCTGACCAACATCCTGCCTGGCGACAGCGCACTCATGGAACTGCAGGGCGCAATTGCCAAAAGCTACAGCAGCAAGGGGCAGGAACTGGTCGAACGCAACTGGCAGGCGCTGGCACTCGCTCGCGAATCTCTGTTTGAAGTAGCGCTGCAACCAGTAAATGCTGCAAGTCCAAATCGTCCTCCGGTGGTATCTGATGCGGCGCCTGATTTCGTTAAGACCGTGACGGCGGCAATGCTGGCCGGGCTGGGCGATGCCCTTCCCGTCTCTGCCCTGCCGCCAGATGGGACCTGGCCAATGGGGACCACGCGGTGGGAAAAACGCAACATCGCCGAAGAGATACCCATCTGGAAAGAAGATCTGTGTACCCAGTGCAATCACTGTGTAGCGGCATGCCCACATTCGGCCATTCGCGCCAAAGTGGTTTCCCCGGAAGCAATGGCGGATGCCCCGGCCAGCCTGCATTCTCTGGATGTGAAATCGCGTGATATGCGCGGACAGAAATACGTTCTGCAGGTCGCACCTGAAGATTGTACCGGTTGTAATCTGTGCGTTGAGGTGTGCCCGGCGAAAGACAGACAGGACCCGAATATCAAAGCCATCAATATGATGTCGCGTCTGGAGCACGTTGAAGAAGAAAAAGTAAACTATGACTTCTTCCTGAACTTACCGGAAATCGATCGCAGCAAGCTGGAACGTATTGATATTCGAACGTCGCAGCTCATCACGCCGTTATTCGAGTACTCCGGTGCCTGCTCTGGCTGCGGTGAAACGCCTTATATTAAGCTGCTGACTCAGCTCTACGGCGACCGGATGTTGATTGCCAATGCCACCGGCTGTTCATCTATCTACGGCGGTAACCTGCCCTCCACGCCGTACACCACCGACGCGAATGGTCGAGGCCCGGCATGGGCAAACTCATTGTTCGAAGATAATGCCGAATTTGGTCTCGGCTTCCGTCTGACCGTCGACCAGCATCGCGCTCGAGTGATGCGTTTGCTGGAACAGTTTGCCGGGCAGATCCCTGCTGAGCTCAATGAGGCACTACGCGCAGAAGCCACACCAGAAGTTCGTCGCGAGCAAGTTGCTGAGCTGCGGCATGCCCTTCAGGGGGTGGCAGGTGCAGAACAACTTCTGACTGACGCTGACGCCCTGGTTGAAAAATCGATCTGGCTGATTGGTGGTGACGGCTGGGCTTACGATATTGGTTTTGGCGGGCTGGATCACGTATTGAGCCTGACCGAAAACGTCAATATTCTGGTCCTGGATACGCAGTGTTATTCCAATACCGGCGGTCAGGCATCAAAGGCTACGCCGTTGGGCGCCGTCACAAAATTTGGTGAACACGGAAAACGTAAGGCGCGCAAAGATCTCGGTGTGAGCATGATGATGTACGGTCACGTTTACGTCGCGCAAATCTCGCTGGGTGCGCAACTTAACCAGACGGTGAAAGCCATTCAGGAGGCGGAAGCGTATCCAGGCCCGTCGTTGATTATTGCTTACAGCCCATGCGAAGAGCATGGCTACGACCTGGCACTCAGCCACGATCAGATGCGTCAGCTGACGGCTACCGGATTCTGGCCTCTTTACCGGTTCGATCCGCGCCGTGCGGACGAGGGCAAGTTACCGCTGGCGCTGGATTCGCGTCCACCGTCAGATGCCCTGGCCGAAACGTTAATGCAGGAGCAACGCTTCCGCCGCCTCAATGCGCAACAGCCTGAGGTCGCTGAACAGTTATGGAAAGATGCCGCCGCTGACCTGCAAAAACGGTATGATTTCCTGGCGCATATGGCCGGTAAAGCCGAAAAATCAACCAGCGATTAATCCCCCCGCCCGGCTAGTCCGGGCATTTTTTTGCCATAAAAAAAGCCCGATGTAATCACATCGGGCCAATCCAGTTAATTAATAAATATCTATTTAGAAAACTAAATAGCATTCATGTAAATTATGGATAAATAATCTTAAAGGCATATAACAGCACAGAGACTAGCTTACTTAATCCCTTATTAATAATTTTTATTTTATATAATTCATCACGAATTATTCATTAAACCAATGATCATTTCCGTCGTTTTATTCAGTTTAGATTTTACTTAGTTCGTAACAATTATACTTTATTACTCTTACACTGGAGTGATTTAGCATGGGACAACTTTCTCATTCGGAAAGTTCAACAGGTAATTAAATAAAAACAACTGCAAAGGAATATCACAATGCAAAGAAAAGTACTGGCTCTGATGATTCCGGCTCTGTTAATGGCTGGTGCTGCGCATGCAGCAGAGATTTATAATAAAGACGGCAACAAATTAGATCTGTACGGAAAAGTAGATGGTCTGCACTATTTCTCCGACGATAAAGGCGCTGATGGCGATCAGACCTACATGCGTTTGGGTTTCAAAGGTGAAACCCAAATCAACAACATGATGACCGGTTACGCTCAGTGGGAATACAACATTCAGGCGAACAATACTGAAGGTTCAGATAACCAGTCCTGGACACGTCTGGCCTTCGCGGGCGTAAAAGTGGGTGACTACGGTTCCTTCGATTACGGCCGTAATTATGGCGTTCTGTACGACATTGAAGGCTGGACAGATATGCTGCCAGAGTTCGGTGGCGACTCCTACACCAAAGCTGACAACTTTATGACCGGTCGTGCGAACGGTGTAGCAACCTACCGTAACACCGACTTCTATGGTCTGGTACCGGGCCTGAACTTTGCTCTGCAGTATCAGGGTAAGAATGAAGACGCCAGCAACAACCAGGAAGGTACCAACAATGGCCGTGACACACGCCATGAAAACGGTGACGGCTTCGGTATCTCTACCACCTATGACTTTGGGATGGGGATCAGCGCAGGTGCGGCCTATACCTCTTCTGACCGTACCAACGAGCAGGTCATGAATACCACGGCTGGTGGTGACAAAGCCGATGCCTGGACTGCTGGTCTGAAATATGACGCCAATAATATCTACCTGGCGGCAATGTATTCTGAAACCCGTAACATGACGCCTTATGGTGATAATACCGACGCCGTGGCGAACAAAACTCAGAACTTCGAAATCACCGCGCAATACCAGTTCGACTTCGGTCTGCGTCCAACCCTGTCCTACCTGCAGTCTAAAGGTAAAGACCTGGGCAACGGCCAGGGCGATCAGGATCTGGTTAAATATGCTGAAGTAGGTGCGACCTATTATTTCAACAAAAACATGTCCACCTATGTTGATTATAAAATCAACCTGCTGGACGAAGATGAAAGTTTCTACAAGAACAACGGCATCGGTACCGATGATGTTGTTGCGTTAGGCCTGGTGTACCAGTTCTAATTGTCCGGGCCCGTAAAATTATGCGGGCCCATTTTTTTGAGCCACGTCACAAAATGGAGAGTTTCTGACGAACTGGTTGAGAGTAAGTTGAAAGAAAGCTGGTTACACTTACGGTTTAGCCCTTTCATCACTAAGGACAACAGCGTTGTTAAGTCGTGTATCCGTTGCAGTACTTACTCTTTTAGCGCTTCTGTGGATGGCGCTAATTTTTGATTTTGGTGATATCGTTGGTCACCTCAGCACTCTTCTGAACCACCTGGATGGCGGTTAGCCTTAATCCTGAAAACACTCATTTTTTGCGGAAAGAGAGATAGCCAAAAACCCCACTATCCCCGTCCATAGGATGGTTAACCCCGTCCATCACCGTAACCTCCGGGAAGTCGAACGGCGATACGTTTTCAAAACAGGCAACATTCACACCGTATTCGTTCGGGTTGGAACGCCGCTGATGGAACGTATAAATCCCGCATATTGAGCAGAAGAAATGCCGGGCCGTACCCGTGTTAAATCGGTACTCCGTGAGCTTATCCTCCCCTTTGGTTACGGTAATCCCCGATAACGGCGCGGATACCGCCACAGCCCCCCGCATTCGGCAAAAAGAACAGCTGCAGCGCCGCGCAGTATTAAAGCCATCAGACAGTGCGACGGTAAATACCACCGCGCCACAATGGCACTGCGCATGACGAAGTTCACCCATCGGTTACACCCCTTTCCTCACAAGCGCAGCAGCCTTAACGAAAACCTCATCTTCAACGCCGTCTCCCTTCTGCCTGCCTAGCCTGACCAGTTCATTGACGATGCTATCGCGATCGATCGGTTTCTGCGCTGAAACCAGCCCAATGACGGCGGCACCGATCGCCAGCCCCACTAAACCTGTTTGTTCATCTTTGTTTTGCATATTCGAGCTCCCTTTTACAACAGAAAAGCGTAGCAGGAATATGTTAAAACGGAATGGTGTTCAACTGCTCTGTTAATACCATGAAAGCGGTTCAAACAGGTACGACTTCCAGTATCGACAGGTACGAGCGGGTATTTATTATTGTATTTAACTTAAGATTCGCCTGTTCAAACAAGTTCTGATATTCAGATTTTGCCCTTGCCCGCCCTCCGTCAAAGCTTGTTAAAAGAAGCAGGTCAATCTCATACCGTCCCTGCTCATTATTTTCGTCTTTGATAAGGGGTTCAAAAACCAATAATCGTGAACGTTCTTTCATTGCCTTTCTGCAGCACTGTAGTATCTGAACGGCTTTCGCGTCTGGCCAATCCATCAAGATGTATTTAAGGAGATAAATATCCGCATCAGGACAGGTCTCAAAAAAGCTACCCTCTACCGTCCTCCCCCGGCGATCGTCATTCAGCAAATGCAGTCGGTTCCGCGCAAGCACATCCTTTTGGTCAAAAAGGATCCCGGTAAGGCCTGGATTTCGACGTAAAACAGCCAGTAATAAATTCCCCAGTCCCCCGGCGATATCTGCAACGACGGCGTGATGAGGGAACGCATAGCAATCCACAATGACTTCATTTTCCACGGATGACATAGATGCCATACCGGCATGAAAAATATTGCTGCCCGTAACCGTGTCATCATGCTGCCAGTATTCGTAAAAAGGCTTACCAAACAATTCATTGAAAACAGGTTTACCTTGTAATATTTCATCCATTCTGGACGCTGGCTGCCAGAAAGTGGGATCGGTCAGCATAAGTACCGCTGAACGCAAGGAAAATTCATACTCAGAACAAAGGAATTTTGCTGAATGGCTAAGACTGTATTCGTCTTCAGTTAATTCGTTGAACACCCCACGGGAGGATAATAATCGCATGATTCTATGCAGATAGTCGCGATCGACATTAAGCTCCAGGGCCAGTTGCTTAATTGATTTTTTTCCTTCGATCAGATGGTCCGCGACGCCTAACACCGCAACTGCCCTAAGTGCTGCCTGCCAGACAAAACCCATACTTTGCTCTAATAAACACATCCCTTCTTTACGGCTGAGTGAATCCAGACTATTAAGCTGTGTCATTTTCTGCTCCTTACCCAGTACAGACGTGTTGAACAACTAAAAAGCTGTTAGCAAGCGTAAGACTGAAAGTGAGCTTTATCCATCATGAAAAGAATATTTAGCAAAGTTAACTCATACAATTTCGTATCGCTTTAAGTACAGAATTTTCAATACGTAAAAAAACAAGTCCACTTATCATTTTTTGGAGTAATAAAACAATGAAATTATTATAGAGGAAATAATTATTGGCGATTGCTAAAACCCCGTAAAAAGACGGGATTTCAGTATTTAGAATCTGGGTGTCAGTCCGTATTTTGGTGTTTTAATATTTGCCGCCCATACCTTTATGTCGTTTTGTAGCAGTATGGTGAAATCAGACTTAAGATGCGTCACCATGCCATTAACACTATCAGCATCAATCACAGAAAAATGTTCAATTTTGCTCTGGCCCACCTGAACACAGTGATATTGCGCAGGCAGTGCTTTGCCATTGACGTTAAGCTCTTTCCTGTCTCCACCACATTGTCCTTCAGAAATATAGGACACCAGCAGATTGGCAGACCGCCGCTCCGGTTGGGATATACTCACCATGACAGGAAAACCCTCTGAAGTTTGTGTCATGTCATAAAGAACGGCATTTTTTATATACCATGTATTATATTCCCGCTCCTGAAACGCGGACCAGGCAGGTGTAGCAATGAATGCCAGCACCGCCAGTGTAATAGATTGAATTTTCATGGGATGTTGTCTTATGTGTTGTTGCACTTATTATTCAGATTGTGCAAAAAACAGCAAGCTATTGAGAATAAACCTACTACTATTAGCGGTGCTGGTGTCTGTATTGAGTAACTTTTGACGCTCTGTTAATGCCGGAGGTGTTCCTCTTTCAGCAAGGCATAACAATATTCATCACCCCATTCTCCCTTAAAAAAGATGTTCTGCCGATAATGGGCTTCCCGTCGAAAATGGAGTTTTTGCAAAAGGTTTGCAGCGCGAATATTGCGTGTATCCACAACGGCGATAAGCCGGTGCTTGTTATAGTGCGTAAATAGCAGCGTGATTATGGCATTGATAGCTTCCCGGGCATAACCCTGATTCTGATATTTCACATCAAAGGTCATACCCAGTTCAGCCTGCATGCCCTCGTCAAAAAAATGAACACCAATATCCCCAATCACAGCCCCGTCCATTTGCCGTTCAACGATAATCTGGTACCACGTGTCATCGCAGTTAAACGCAAGGGTGTTCTGCTGAGCATATAATTTCTCCGCATCCTGCATCGTAAAACGATCCCAGCTCTGAAAACGGGCCACCTCAGGCTGGTTGCGGTAGCACGAAATTTCCGGCAAATCGGCGGATGCCAGTGGACGCAGTAACAAACGCGAGGTTTGTAATGGCAATCTGTATTCCATTATTTCTCTCTTATATCCCGTTATCTTTACTTTCTGGATGAGCCGTTCGGATTGCTTCAAGCCCAACCCGCTGACCGAAAGACAGTTCTAACGTGTTACCGTCAGGGTCGGCAAAAAATACATAGTAACCGACGGGATCACCCAGCTCTTCCGGCGCTTTTCTTAACACACCTTCAGCGCTTGCCATCTCCGTTTTCCTGTCGAGTTCTTCACGGGTGGCGCAGGCAATGCCCAGATGACCAAAGTTGCCCAGCGGAGTATCGGTTACGTTATCTGCCTGTACCAGCACCAGGGCGAAAGGACGGGTATGGTCGCTTAGCCACGCCACTTTACGGGCATCAGGAATATCGGGTTCACGGGAGTGAATAATCTCCATACCCGCGTAACGACGATAGAAAGCAATGCTCTTCTCAAGATCCCTGACCATGAACGCGACATGTGTAAAACCGACATCAATATCTTTCATTTTAAGATGTTACTCCTTTTTCAACCTGTGGCAGGCATCTTAAAAGTTCAAGTTAACTTGATGTCAACAGGCATTTCACTCATCATGAGTAGCACTCATGAAGATGTAAAAGGAGAGAAATGGTAAGCCGCGGCCATCACAGCGATGCTGATGATAACGCTGATAAAAAAGTACGTTTTGAATGGCTGCTTTTGGGTTTTATGACGAAAGAGTTGTTGCCCCAAAAGGGCCCCGGGCCAACCCCCTGTCACACCAAATACCAGCAACGTCGCTTCCGGAACTCTGCGCATACCTTTACGCGCCGCCATTTTATCTGCGCCATATATAACCATCGTCAGTACATTGATCAGCAGCAACCACATCACCACTGGATACGAGGTAAGAATGCTGCCGACCGCAGCGAGGATCAGGAGTAAATAACAAAAACGATTGAGAGTCATAGTACAAGCCAGTGGATGTTAAGCGATTTTGAAGAAGCATTATACGCGATATCACGTATGTATCAGGCTCAGGCTATTTATCTTTTGTCATCCGGAGCTGCATTGACCAGCCAATAACTTTGCGCGAGAACAGGTCAACACAGCCAGCCTTTGTGGGTTCGGGTGTAAAGTTCAGAATACCATTTAGAACAACGTAAACCATGAGCTAGCTAAACACGTTGCTTATGTGTAAAAAGGGGGATTCATTCAGCAGGTGTTCATCGTGAAATACATTCGGCTAATTTTAAAGCTCATAACAGCATCACTTTATGTGTTCCTGGTTGTTTTTGGCTCTGGATTTGTAGGTTCCAGTACAACCAATGCAATTAACCTTGAAACACTTAACCTAAATTATTCATTAATTGCAAAAGACTCGGCAGTATACGCAATCTGCGCAGCTGGTGCGGCATTGGTTGTTCCACCTGCCCTATATTTCATCCAGCATTATGTCTGGCCAGTGTTGAAGTTTATCGGCTTGAAGATTCGCTACTTCTTCCATGGATACTAAAAGTCTCGCCACTGGCGAAGCGATCTGCCAGAGCCTGCGATTTGTTTTCATGCCCAGGATGCGCAAGGGCATACAGAAGGCCTACTACTCTTTATCAAGTATCGGCGCCAGATTTAACGCTGCTGTAAAACGTGCTGGCATTCGCCGCCGGAATCCGTACCATACGCGGCATACTTTTGCCTGCTGGCTTTTATCTGTCAGCGCTAACCGTCTTTCATAGCCAGCCAGATGGGGCATGAAAACGCGCAAATGGTTTATGAAGTCTACGGTGCGTGGATTGAAGAAATGAATGGCGAACAGGTGCTGATGCTTAACGATAAGCTCGCGCGCTGAAAAATTTTTGCCCCTATTGGCTCCGAAGGTAGTAATACATGCAAGAAAATCAAGCAAATACAAAGAAAGAGCAATACAACCTGAACAAACTGCAAAAGCGACTGCGCCGTAACGTGGGCGAGGCCATTGCAGACTTCAACATGATTGAAGACGGTGACCGTATTATGGTTTGCCTGTCAGGGGGTAAAGACAGCTACACGATGCTGGAGATCCTGCGTAATCTTCAGCAAAGCGCGCCGGTGAAGTTTTCCCTGGTGGCGGTCAACCTTGACCAGAAACAGCCGGGCTTCCCGGAGCACATTCTGCCGGAATATCTGGAGAAGCTGGGCGTTGAGTACAAAATCGTTGAAGAAAACACCTACGGTATTGTGAAAGAGAAGATCCCGGAAGGGAAAACCACCTGCTCTCTCTGCTCCCGTCTGCGCCGCGGCATTCTGTATCGCACCGCAACGGAACTGGGCGCAACCAAAATTGCGCTGGGCCATCACCGCGACGATATCCTGCAGACACTGTTCCTGAACATGTTCTACGGCGGTAAGATGAAAGGCATGCCACCAAAACTGATGAGCGATGACGGCAAGCACATTGTCATCCGCCCTCTTGCCTACTGCCGCGAAAAAGACATTGAGCGTTTCTCTCAGGCCAAAGAATTCCCGATCATTCCATGTAACCTCTGTGGCTCTCAACCGAACCTGCAGCGCCAGGTGATTGGCGACATGCTGCGTGACTGGGACAAACGTTATCCGGGTCGCATCGAAACCATGTTCAGCGCGATGCAGAACGTTGTGCCGTCCCACCTCGCGGATGTTGAGCTGTTCGACTTCAAAGGTATCAACCACGAATCAGACGTGGTGAATGGCGGCGATCTGGCGTTTGATCGGGAAGAGATCCCTATGCAGCCTGCTGGCTGGCAGCCAGAAGAAGATGACAATCAGTTCGAAGAACTGCGTCTGAACGTACTCGAAGTGAAATAAAATGATAGCGTCTCAGAAAGAGATTCTGAGACGCTATATCCTTTACTTCAGCAGACGAACGCGGCAGGTTTTCCCTTTAATTTTCCCGTTTTGCAGCTGTTTCCAGGCCTTATGCGCAACCGTCTGGCGAACCGCCACATAAACATGTGACGGATGCACCGCAATCTTACCGATATCCGCCCCATCCAGACCCACATCTCCTGTCAGCGCACCTAATACATCGCCTGGACGCATTTTGGCTTTTTTACCGCCATCAATGCACAGCGTCGCCATTTCAGCCTCCAGCGGCACGAGGCTGACACCGGCTGGTGGGGTCATCCAGTTCAGCTTAATCTGCAGCATTTCTGAGAGAATATTGGCGCGTTGCGCCTCTTCCGGCGCACAGAAGCTGATCGCAAGGCCGCTGTTTCCTGCTCGCGCCGTACGGCCGATACGATGGACGTGGACTTCAGGATCCCACGCCAGCTCATAGTTCACCACCAGCTCAAGCGATTTGATATCCAGCCCCCGCGCCGCCACGTCGGTCGCAACCAGTACACGGGCGCTGCCGTTGGCAAAACGGACCAGCGTCTGATCGCGATCGCGCTGCTCCAGATCGCCATGCAGCGACAATGCACTCTGCCCCGCCGCATTTAGCGCATCGCAGACTGACTGGCAGTCTTTTTTGGTATTACAGAACACCACGCAGGATGCAGGCTGATGCTGGCTCAGCAATTTCTGCAGGAGAGGGATTTTTCCCTGCTGCGAAGTTTCAAAGAACTGCTGTTCAATGGCTGGCAGGGCGTCAACACTGTCGATTTCAATGGTAAGCGGATTTTTCTGCACGCGGCCGCTGATGGCGGCGATGGCTTCCGGCCATGTGGCAGAGAACAACAGCGTCTGGCGATCGGACGGAGCGAAACGGATCACCTCGTCAATCGCATCGCTGAAGCCCATATCCAGCATCCTGTCTGCCTCATCCATCACCAGCGTTTGTAACGCATCCAGCGAAACGGTGCCTTTTTGCAGGTGGTCCAGCAGGCGACCTGGCGTCGCGACAATAATGTGCGGCGCATGCTGGAGCGAATCACGCTGAGCACCGAAAGGCTGTCCGCCGCAGAGGGTTAAAATTTTGGTATTTGGCAGGAAACGCGCAAGGCGACGCAGTTCACCCGCGACCTGGTCTGCCAGTTCACGGGTGGGACATAATACCAGAGACTGGGTCTGAAACATCGCGGCATCAATATGTTGCAACAAGCCAAGACCGAATGCCGCTGTTTTCCCACTGCCCGTTTTCGCCTGTACGCGTACATCACGGCCCTCAAGAATAGCGGGCAGTGCCGCCGCCTGAACCGGCGTCATCGTGAGGTAACCCAACTCGTTGAGGTTGTCGAGTTGGGCGGCGGGCAGAACATTCAGGGTAGAAAAAGCAGTCACAATAATCTCTCGTGGTCATCTTCGCAGTCAGATGGCGCGTATCCTCGCAGATCTCGCGGTTTGATGCGACATTTTAATCGGTTCTTCATCTGGCGGCGGGTCGGGCATCGGCTGAGGACGCGGGATGGGATCGGGCATCGGTACGGGATCGTTGGGGGTTGGGCCGGTCGGAATGGACTGTAACAATGGCATGCTCATATTTCCCTCCAGGTTTAGGCGTACTCTTCTTAGGGTAGACGCTGGGAAACAGGAGGCAAAAAAAAGCCGACTATGAAGTCGGCGTCGTACGAATCAATTGTGCTATGCAGTAATTCAAAAAAGGAAGTAAGACAATATGGAGCGCAACGCCCATCGCTTGACGTTGCATTCACCTGCGGGAGTAATATTGCACCTTACGGGGTAGATGTTTATTGACTTCGCTCAATTAAAAGAGCGTTTTGAACCGCGTAAAACGTGAAAAAAACGTAAATTTACAGCCATTTACTGCGATGTAACCACCATGCAACACCACCAATCACAACAACTAACATGACGCAAAAAGCGGTAAAGCCGTAGCGATAGGCATTCCCCGGAATTCCCCCCAGGTTCACACCAAACAAGCCGGTCAGAAACGTGCTGGGCAAAAATACCATCGCCATCAGGGACATTGTATAGGTTCTTCTCGCCAGGGATTCCTGCATCACCTGGGCGATTTCGTCTGCCATCACTGCCGTTCTGGCGATACAGGAATCAATTTCGTCCAGCCCGCGGCCCAGCCGGTCGGCGATATCCTGCATTCTGCGTCGCTGATCGTCATTCATCCAGGTCAGTCTTTCGCTTGCCAGACGGGCATATACGTCACGCTGGGGTGTCATATAACGACGCATAACGATCAACTGCTTACGCAATAACGCCAGAAATCCACGCGGTGGGATCTGCTGATCGAGCAAGTTATCTTCCAGGTCGATGATTTTATCGTGCAGCTCTTCGATAAACTCGCTCGCATGATCGGTAAGGGCGTCGCAGACGTCCACCAGCCAACTGCCACAGTCGATCGGCCCGGTACCTTCTTTCAGATCGTTAACAATGTCATCCAGCGCCAGGACTTTACGCTGACGGGTGGAAACAATCAGACCATCATCCATATAGACGCGCATCGCAACCAGCTGATCGGGACGTTCATCCGTGCTGCCATTAATGCAGCGCAGGGTAATCAACGTTCCGTCTCCCATTCTGCTCACGCGAGGTCGCAGGCTTTCTCCCGCCAGCGCATCGCGCACATTGTTAGGCAAGAGCGGCGTCGAAGCCAGCCAGTCAGCGCTGTCCGGATGGGTGTAGTTCAGGTGTAGCCAGCAAGGATGCTCGTTATCAATGACATCGCTATCCTCCAGCGGTCGGGCACCGCCGCGCCCATCCAGCACCCACGCAAAAACTGCGTCAGGAACGTTAAGTTCAGATCCTTTAATGCTCTCCACTGCGCCTCCGCCTTTTAAGCTCTTTCGATGTCAGTCTAGCTTTCATCAGGGGTTAAGCAACAACTATATGCGGCATCGCGCTGAAATCGCTCAGGAATTGAGCGTATTGCAACAGGTTCCTGTAGACAGTCGCAGGCAAATCATTAGAGTTAAAGAAATGCTGCTGGATTGTTCTAAAAAGATGCTGGGGTAAGTGCGTGACCATAAAAAAGAACTGCGTCGCCTTCGATTTGCGCCTGGCAGAAATGCGCGCAATCGCGATAAAAACCAGCATGACCTGGTTCCTGTGGGTGAACATATTGTTTTCGCTGTTCATCCTGGGGAGACGTTATTTTGCTCCGATTGGGGTGTTAACACCTTCCCTTCATCCAGCAGGATTGATGGAAGGCATGATGGTTATCATTCTTACCCTCTCGGCAGGCGTACTCTTTATACTACGAATGGCACCGCTGCAAAACGCTCCCTGGCTCAGAAGCCTGGCCAAAGGCGTTGTTGTCGGATTAAGCCTCTGCTGGGCGACGTGCTTTTACGTATTAATCACCAGTGAAGATATTCGGATCATCTTCCCGTTCGCTGCACTCCTACTGTTTGCGTCGCTCATTTCCCTCTATTTCGACCCCAGAGTGCTATTAAGTTTTATCATCCCTGTGTGGGTGACCATTCTGGTTACCACACTGTTTCACCCCACTCAGCTCACCGTCCTGAGCGCGCTGCAATGGGTCTTACTGGCAGGCTTAATTGAATCCGGGAGACGGATCCTTAACCGCTGGTTTATTCTTGCGCTGCAACGTGAACAAGAAAACGCCGATCTTATTCATCAGCTAGGTCTGCTCGCCAGCAAAGATCCGTTGACCGGGTTAGCCAACCGTCGAAGTTTTGAAGCGCGTATGGATCAGGAAATTGCCAGCCATCAGCAGGATGGGAAAGGATTTGGATTGATTATGCTGGATGTCGATCATTTTAAACTCTACAACGACCATTACGGGCATCAACAAGGGGATCGCTGTCTGATCATGATTGCGGGTGTACTTGAATCTGCGAGCCGTGAAAACGAAGGCATTGTAGGCCGGGTGGGTGGCGAGGAGTTTATGGTCTTACTCCCCGAGGCCGATGCCGGCACGGTGCGATCAACTGCGGAACGCATTTCCCGCATGCTGGAAAGCCAGGCATTCGCTCACGCCCTCTCCCCAGTCAATCCTCACGTAACGGTGAGCCAGGGGCTGACGCTCTGGACACACGGGCAATCGCCCCAATCGGTCATTGGCTGTGCGGATAAAGCCCTGTATATGGCGAAGCTGCAGGGACGTAATCGCTGGGTAGAAGCATAAAAAAAGCCCGGCGTACCAGGCTTTTTTGTTCCGTTACAGGGAGTGACCGGGTCGCGGGTGGAACGACAAATTGCCCGCATGTGATGAGAACGTGATGTCTGCCTCATCGTTATTATTAAGCCGGAAGTTACGTGTGCGCGTCTGCAGTTCGATCACCTGATTACGCAACACATCAGATGAACCATTGAGTTCCTCAGCCATCGCCACATTGCTTTGCGTGACCCGTTCAAGCTCGGACAACGCCAGAGTGATCTGAGAAATGCCTTTCTCCTGCTCTGATGTGGACGTGGAAATCTCGTCCATCAACCGGCTAACTTTTCCCGACCCCGCCACGATCTCATGCATATTCTTTTCTGCCTGAGACACAACAGTGACACCCTGAGTGACGTTAGTGCTGGTGACTTCAATCAGCGCTTTGATATTTTTCGCGGCCTCCGCGCTGCGGTGTGCGAGGTTTCTTACCTCTTCCGCAACCACAGAGAAACCTTTTCCATGATCTCCCGCCCTCGCCGCCTCGACGGCCGCATTAAGCGCCAGAATATTCGTCTGGAACGCAATACCATCGATGAGCGAGATGATTTCTGTCATCTGCTGTGCGCATTCGGTAATGGATTGCATATTAGTCGCGACCTGCCCCATCAGCTCTCCTCCCTTGCGAGCCTGTAACGTCGCCACATTCGCCTGTTCGCTCGCCAGCCGGGTGTTATCGGCATTGTTTTTAGTGCTCGCGGCCATCTGTTCCATGCTGGCCGCAGTTTGCACCAGAGATGCAGACTGTTGCTCCGTTTTCACCGAGAGCTGCGCACTTCGGGAAGAGAGTTGATCCGATAACGTCATGGCGGTTTGCGACGATGCCCTGATCTCCCGGACAAGCGTGGCAATGTTGCTGGAGAGGCTATTAATCCCCGGGATTAATCTGCCTGCACAGTTATTACCAAACTCAGGAATAGACACGCCAAGATTGCCTGCGGTCACGTCTTCAATACTTTTTTTCACAGTATTGATCGGTGTCACAAGATACTTTGTCATGTAGCCCCAAAGTAAAAATAGCGCAACGAAATTTAATAAATTAAGTGAAACGAAAAGTGAGACATTGCTGGAAAATAGAACAACGACACCTGCATTAACCAAAAAAAGACAAAAAAGAAACCAGACAATGAAGGTTCTGACACTAATATTTCTTAGCATGATTATACCCACGTTTTATATTTTGGTCGGCATTTAGACTTATAGCATCGGCTCTGAACTTTGTCCTCACAAACACCGTCGGTTTTTTGTTTTACCGATAGCTGCCTGAGATTTAGCTTAAGTCAGATAAAAAGAGTGTATTAGTAAAAATGTTCTGCGTGGCATGCTGCGATACTGGTCTCCTGCCACGTTAAGCGATACCATCCCCTGCGGTGAGAGGTTGTTTTTAGCCTCATATTTAAGGAGCTTTGCTATAGTTATTCCTGTTTGTTTAGCAATGCTACATAGATTAATAAATGGAATATATTTTATATTCCTTACTATTTTTAGAGTTTTAATATGACTGGCCATTTTTCACGATAAATAACTAATATTGTTTAATGCGCATGTTCGTTGCCAGATAGAGATGTGCCCGGCAGGCGAAATCGGTAACCCTCTCAGGAGTGGGATTGCATAATGCTCAATATATCGTGGGACCCTGTACTCATCGCCATCTCTTATCTGGTGGCTTTTATCGCCTCCTTTGTCGCTCTGGACAGCGCCGGGAAAATCCCCCTTTCCAGCCGCAAGGCGGCAATGTTCTGGCGCATTGCCGGAGGCGTCACGCTGGGCATCGGGATTTGGTCAATGCACTTCATCGGCATGCTGTCGATGCAAATGCCAATGATGATGAGCTACGACCTTTGGTTAACACTTGCGTCTCTGGGTGCGGCAGTTGTTGCGTCGTCCGTGGCCATTAATATTGCCGTCACCGGCAAAAAACTTTCTCCCTTTCGACTGTTCTTCGCCACGGTGATCCTGAGTGCGGGCGTGGTGTCTATGCACTACATCGGTATGGCCGCATTGATGCTGGACGGCAGCATCGTCTGGGATCGGCGTATTGTGGGTTTATCTGTGCTGATTGCCGTTGTTGCTTCCGGCGTTGCCCTGTGGCTGGCTTTCCGGCTGCGCGATATTCACAAAGGGGTTTTTGTCAGTCGCATTCTTGCAGCCTTTATTATGGGCGCCGCCATCTGTGCGATGCACTATACCGGTATGAGTGCCGCGCATTTTCATGAAATGTCACATACCCTCCCCGGTGGGATCAGCGAGCTGGGATTGTCTATCTGGGTTTCGGTCACTACGCTCACCCTGCTCGGCGTAATGCTTATTATCTCGCTTGTAGATTCTCACTGGCGCACCAATCGCCTGACGGAAAATCTTCGACAACTCAACCGCCAGTTAGAGCTACAGGCTCGCTTTGATGCACTCACTGGACTCGCCAACCGCCACCAGATGGATATTCGCATGCAGGATTGTCTGCGCAGCGCGTTGCTCAGCAACAAGCAATTTGCCGTGATTTTCCTGAATGTCGATCACTTCAAACGCGTCAACGATACCTGGGGTCACAATGTCGGTGATGAGTTGTTAATCACGCTTGCACAACGCATCACGGCCCGACTCACGCGTGAGATGACCCTGGCCAGACTAGGAGGGGATGCCTTTATCTTACTGGTTCCAGAATGCGACGACGACAAACTCAATGCTCTGCTCGCTACGTTACTCGGGGATATGCGTCGTCCTCTTTCAATCTGTGGACACACGTTAAGTACAACCGTCAGCGCGGGGGTTAGCCTCTACCCACAGGATGGAGAAACGTTGCATGAACTTAAACTGAAGGCGGATGCGGCTTTACATCACGTTAAAGAGGATGGCCGTAATGGCTGGGCTATTTACCGGACTGAAATGTCGACGGCGGTTCCGGCTAAACCTGGCTTTTTGCAGGAACTCACCCAGGCACTTGAACGCGATCAGTTTGAACTTTGGTACCAACCAACCTGGCATGCCGAAGAGAAAACGATTCACGGTTTTGAAGCGCTTCTCCGCTGGCGCCATCCTGAGCAAGGGGTGTTGCTGCCTAATCTGTTCTTACCCTCGCTGGAACAAACAGGTTTAATTATTCCGGTTGGCAACTGGGCAATTGAAGCAGCATGCCGACAGCTTCATTTCTGGACTGAACAAGGTTTTAGCCAGTGGACGTTGTCATTCAACTTATCCCCTGTTCAGTTCGAACAGCCAGACATCTTCTATATCGTATCGTCGATGCTGGAAAAATATAACCTGTCTCCTTCCCGGCTGATCCTTGAGGTGACTGAGAGTACCGCGCTTAAAAATCTCGACCGCAGTATCGAGTTACTCAATGCGTTTACTCAAGCGGGGATCACCGTCTCGATTGATGATTTCGGGACTGGCTATTCAAACCTGCTGATGTTGAGCGTTCTTCCGGCAAAAGAGCTCAAAATTGATAAAAGTTTTGTGATGTCGATGCTGGAAAATGAAAAAAGCCGCAAGCTGGTGGAAACCATTATCAACATTGCGCGGACCATGGAGATGAATGTGGTTGCAGAAGGGATCGAAACAGAAGAGCAGCAAGCGGTACTGACCAGCCTCGGCTGCGATTATCTGCAGGGGTTCCTTTTTTCCCGTCCTTTACCTGCCGAACAGGTGCCGTGGCTGCTGTTGCAGAAGAACTCAGACAAACAAATTATACCAATTGGTAAAATTCATTCAGAACACGTATTTATTTCACAAAAAAATCATGCCTGACGAGTTTAAGTAGAGTATGTTTCAAAAGAGTACACACGAGTCAATCCGATCATGATTGTCAGGCACAATGTGCCGATGAACAGGAAATGCCTATGTCGCAAAATGGTTTTGATGCGCTGAATGTAATTAAAACACCCGTGTGGCTTATTTCAGCTGTTTCGGAACAGATCATTTTTGCAAATGTGGCCGCAGCTCAGGTAATGGGTGACAAAACACTGAATGATTTACGCAAAGGAATTTATTCCGCGAGTGCGCAAACTGTGCTGTCGATGTACGTTTCTGAACTCAAAACGGAGCAGGAGATCGTCGAAATCTGGACCATTAAGCGGGATGGACAAGATGCTCCACTGAGCTGTCGACTCTCGCTGGCCCACTACGCACCCTATGGTGATGTGATTGTTTTCGAAGGGATCTCTTCGCAAATCGTCTCCGGGCTGAAAGCCAGCCGTTCTGCAACCTACCGGCGCAAAAAACAGGGGTTTTACGCACGCTTTTTCCTGACCAACAGCGCACCGATGCTGTTAATCGATCCTGCCCGCGATGGCCAAATCGTCGATGCAAACCTGGCTGCACTCAATTTTTATGGTTATTCACATGATGAAATGTGCAGTAAACATACCTGGGAAATAAATACTCTTGGAAGAGATGTTATACCCATTATGACCGAAATTGCCGCACTGCCCGGTGGTCATAAACCTCTCAACTTTGTTCACCGTCTTGCCGATGGTTCCACTCGTCATGTTCAGACGTATGCCGGGCCTCTTGAGATTTACGGTGACAAGCTCATGCTGTGCATCATCCACGATATCACCGAGCAAAAAAGGCTGGAGCAAGAGCTGGAACACGCTGCCTCGCGTGACGCCATGACGGGTCTGCTCAATCGTCGGCAGTTTTACACCCTTATCGATCAAACCAGCCAGAATCATCTTCCCGCGCAACAGCAATTTAGCCTGCTGCTAGTGGATACCGATCATTTTAAAAACATTAACGATCTCTTTGGTCATCTGAAAGGTGATGAAGTACTTATCGCCCTCTCCCGAACGCTGGAAGCCTGTGGCCGGAAAGATGATCTGGTGTTCCGCTGGGGTGGTGAAGAGTTCGTCATCCTGCTGCCGCGTACATCCCTCGAAACCGCTTTGCTGATTGCCGAATCGATCCGCTCTGCTGTTTCCCGCATCACTATCCCGGGCTTACCTCGGTTTACCGTCAGCATTGGCGTGGCGCGACATACCCCGGGTGAGAGTATTGATGACCTGTTTAAGCGTGTGGACGATGCGCTTTATCGCGCCAAAAATGATGGACGCAACAAGGTCCTTGCAGCGTGAAACTGGAGTATCCAGGAAAGCCCCGTTACAATGCCCGCCTCGTATAAACCGAATAGCGGTGGGTAACGTCTTCAATGAGTAAAACAGAAATAATACTCACCTTAATTATTCTGAGCCTTATTATATTTGGTTTCTGGTTTATTTTTAGCGGTGAAATCTGGTACCTGGTAGAATTTCTGGAAAACAGCCTCTACCCCACTTTCGATACGCCATAACACACGTTTAATTTATTGTTTCACCTACCGAATTTGTTAGCTACCTGAATCCCTTAACGCCACGTAAAATACGCGGCGTTATCATCCAGTAACGTTGATAACGAATCACTAAATCATTTGCTTATGTTGCCCGTTCTCTGACGGGCTTTTTTTATTTCCGGCATTTCAGCCATACCAGGCTATATCTTAATCATCTTTATTCGCAGAGGTGAGGAATGATGAGCAAGAAGATCCTGATGCTGGTTGGCGATTACGCCGAAGATTACGAAACGATGGTGCCCTTTCAGGCTTTACAGATGATTGGTCACCAGGTTGATGCTGTCTGCCCCGATAAATCAAAGGGCGATTATGTCATGACGGCGATCCATGATTTTGACGGTGCCCAGACCTATAGCGAGAAACCCGGTCACCGTTTTACGCTCAATGCCGACTTTTCCGCAGTAAAAGAGCAGGACTACGACGCACTGCTTATCCCCGGCGGGAGAGCCCCCGAATATCTGCGGTTAAATGATGACGTGCTGAAGCTGGTACAGGCATTCGACGCCGCGCGTAAACCGATTGCCGCCGTGTGCCACGGCCCGCAATTGCTCGCTGCCGCTGGCATTCTGAAAGGACGTACCTGTAGCGCCTACCCGGCCTGTGCCCCTGAAGTCCGTCTCAGCGGCGGACACTACGCGAATATTGGCATCGATCAGGCACATGTGGACGGCAATCTGGTTACTGCTCCCGCCTGGCCTGCACATCCCCAGTGGCTGGCAAAATTTAATGCATTGTTAGAATAGTGCGGTAAGTAAAAACTGGCGCAGCTTAGCGCCAGTTTCGCTTAGCTGATGGCTATACGTCAGTGCTTCTCAATATACATCGTACGGCTGTATGCCACGTCTTCCGGGTTATTGATGGGATACCCTTTCACCCAGGGCTTAATCAGGCGACCATTGGTGTACTGGTAGATAGGTGCGATAGGCGCTTTTTCCATGAGGATTTTCTCCGCCATGTTGTAGTCTGCGTTACGCGCTTTCGCCGTCGTTTCCAGCGTCGCCTGGTGAACAATTTTATCGTAAGCCGGATCGTTAAAACGCGAAATATTACCGGTATGAGTTGACGTCAGCAGCGACAGGAACGTCGAGGGTTCGTTGTAATCACCGACCCATGAGGCGCGGATTACGTCAAAATTGCCGGTGTTGCGGCTATCAATGTAGGTTTTCCACTCCTGGTTTTGCAGTTTGACATCCACACCAAGATTTTTCTTCCACATGGACGCCACCGCAATGGCGATTTTCTGGTGGTTTTCGGATGTGTTATACAGCAGATTCAATTTCAGCGGGCGCTGAGGACCGTAACCCGCAGCCTGCAGCAAGGTTTTTGCCTGAGCATTCAGCTCCTGCTGTGACATCTGCTCAAACGGTGAAGACTCTGGGGTAAAGCCCGCCGTCACGTCTGGGGTAAAATGCCATGCTGGCTTCTCACCGGTCCCTAATACCTTTTCCGCCATAATGCGGCGATCGATGGTCATACTCAGCGCCAGACGAACGCGGGCATCCGCTGTCGGACCTTTTTGCGTGTTAAACGCGTAATAATAGGTACCCAGTTGAGGCGGGGTATAAACTTGCCCCGGAATATCCTTCAGGAGTTTCTGATACATGTTTTTCGGGAACGATTCGGTAATATCAATATCTCCCGCCAGATAGCGTTTGGTGGCAGACGACTCCTGATTGATTGGAATGAACGTCACTTTTTGCAGGACAGTTTTTGCATTGTCCCAGTAATGCGTATTTGGAACGACAACCAGTTTTTCATTCACCACGCGGTCGTTAAGAACGTATGCTCCATTTCCAACCAGAGCTCCTGGACGCGTCCATTCCTTACCACTTTCAACGTTGGCTTTTTGCACCGGATAGAACGCAAAGCTTGCCGTCAGGTTGCTAAACCACGGCAGCGGTTTGTCCAGCTGGACGCGTAACGTTCTGGCATCCACCGCCGTCACGCCCAGGGTGTCTGGTGCCGCTTTACCGTCAATAATGGCCTGGGCGTTGTTGATACCCGCCAGCGCTGCAAACCAGGCAAACGGAGAGGTGGTTTTCGGGTCGACCAGACGCTGCCAGCTGTAGACAAAATCCTTCGCGGTGACCGGGGAACCGTCAGACCACCTGGCGTTATCACGCAGGGTGAACGTCCAGATACGGTTATCGTTACTCTGCCAGCGCGTCGCTACCCCGGGAGTTAATTCCCCTTTCTCATTCTGATTAACCAGTCCTTCGAAGAGATCGCGAATCACCTGAATCTCTGGCAACCCCACCGCTTTTGCCGGATCGAGCGAGGCAGGCTCATCTTTAATATGTCTGACCAGCTCCTGTTGTTGCGCCAGTACCGTGCCCTGTGGCACATCAGCAGCGTACGAGAGTGTTGAGAGTCCGCACAGACATAGTGCAGCACAAAGACGCGAGACAGGATGCTTCATACGATCCCCTTTAATGAATTCAGATAACAAGCAGATGCGTAATTATTTGTTTCGAAAAAGAGAAATGCAAATACCTTCGCCCGGAAAAGTGATTTGCGGCAATTCTCAACCGATAAGGAAACTATTTGATTAACAGCGAATTTTGCACAACACTGCCTGTAGAGACTTCTTTATCAGGATTTCGTATGGCAATCACCCGACCAAGAGCGGAACGAGGCGCCTTTCCGCCGGGCGCTGAGCAATATGGCCGCTCATTTTTAGGCGCATCGCTGATCTGGTTCCCTGCCCCCGATGCCGATCGCAATAGCGGTCTGGCCATTGCCGGCACGCATGGCGATGAAAATTCCTCTATCGTCACGCTCTCATGTGCACTGAGAACACTGACGCCCAAACTACGGCGTCATCACGTCATTCTGGCGGTGAATCCGGATGGCTGTCAGCTTGGATTACGCGCGAATGCGAGAGGAGTCGACTTAAACCGTAATTTCCCGGCAGCAAACTGGCATGCCGGGGAAACGGTTTATCGCTGGAACAGCGCCGCCGAAGAGCGGGATGTGGTCCTGCTGACGGGAGACACCCCGGGTTCGGAGCCTGAAACACAAGCGTTGTGCCAGCTTATCCATAAGATCCACCCCGCCTGGATTGTCTCCTTCCACGATCCGCTGGCCTGTATTGAAGATCCACGTCACACCGAACTGGGCGCATGGCTGGCAGAGGCTTTCGCCCTGCCGCTGGTTACCAGCGTTGGCTATGAAACGCCCGGCTCATTCGGAAGCTGGTGCGCCGATTTGAGCTTACCGTGTATCACCGCTGAATTCCCGGCAATCTCATCCGATGAAGCCAGCGAAAAATACTTAAAAGCGATGGTGGAACTTCTGCGCTGGCAGCCTCAAAGATGAAGCACGCCGCTGGTAAAATTAAGCGCCGGTGAAACGTCAACCGCCAGCCATGTCGGGCCATCCAGGTCAGCAAAACTGGCCTGATTGACCAGCGGGAGTGCCGCATTGATCGCCCGGGATGTACAAAGCATGCATCCCAGCATCACGGAAAAACCCTCCGACCGGGCCTGAGCCGCCAGGGCCAGCGCTTCCGTTAGCCCACCGGTTTTGTCGAGCTTAATGTTGATCATCTCATAGCTGCCCTGTAGCCCGCTCAGACTCTCGCGGGTATGACAGCTTTCATCCGCGCACACAGGCAACGGATGGATAAAATTCTTCAGCGCCGCATCATCCTTTGCGGGTAGAGGTTGTTCCAGCATCGCCACGCCCAGGTCAGCCAGCAGCTGACATCGCGCGGCAAGCCCTTCGGGATGCCATGATTCGTTGGCGTCAACAATCAGTGTGGCCGACGGCACTGCCGCGCGAATGGCAACCATTCTTTCGCTAATCAGACGATCGTCGAGCTTCACCTTTAACAGGGTGGCCCCTGCATCAAAAAGCGCTTTTGCGCTGGCAGCCATCTGTTCCGGCTCACCAATAACAACGGTTTGCGCCGTAACGACCGATTGCGGCAAGGCCACCCCCAGCAACGATGTCAGGGGTTTTTGCTGTTTAGCGGCTTCAAGATTCCAGAACGCGCAATCAATAGCGTTACGTGCCGCTCCTGCAGGTAAACGCTGCTGTAATGCTTCGTGCGAGAGCCCTTTTTGCAGATCGGGTACCAGGGTCATGATAGCCGCCATCACTGACGCAGCACTTTCTCCATAGCGTGGGTATGGCGTGCATTCTCCCGTACCTTTAAACCCCTCTTCTTCAATTTCAACCACCACCACACCGGCCTCACTTCGGCTGCCGCGGGAGATGACAAATGGGCTATGCAATGGCCAGGCTTCTTCATAGACTTTAACGCTTCTCATCACTGACTCCTTGCGGCCCGGAAAGGCGAAAAATTTGGTTTGCCGTGTTATCCGCTGATGGCATACACTAGCCCCGACGTTAACTATATGTAAACAGGAAGATATCTATGTCACAACTCGTTCATTTCCAGGGCAACCCGGTTGCTGTTGCAGGTTCCATTCCGCAGGCTGGCAGCAAAGCTCAGGCTTTTACTCTGGTGGCTAAAGATCTGTCTGACGTCACACTGGCTCAGTTTGCGGGTAAACGCAAAGTGCTGAACATTTTCCCAAGCATTGATACCGGTGTTTGTGCTGCATCCGTACGTAAGTTCAACCAGCTGGCGACTGAAATGGACAACACGGTTGTGCTGTGCATTTCCGCTGACCTGCCGTTTGCCCAGTCTCGTTTCTGCGGTGCCGAAGGCCTGAGCAACGTTATCACCCTCTCCACTCTGCGCAGCCAGGATTTCCTGGAAAAATACGGCGTCAGCATCGCGGAAGGCCCGCTGAAAGGCCTGGCAGCACGCGCTGTACTGGTTATTGATGAAAATGACAATGTCGTATTTAGCGAACTGGTTAACGAAATCACCACCGAACCAGATTACACTGCTGCGCTGGACGTGCTGAAAGCATAATAATTGCTTAGCAATCTATACAGTACTTTCTAAACCTCGCGATGGCGGGGTTTTTTATTTCCTCAAAGCTGAATCGTTCAAGCTATTATTGCCATAATTCACATTAATTGTGCAAAACCATTCGCAATATTTAACAATATAGCGATCTATATCCCATAACCATTCCCCAAAATTCATATTTTCATGCCTGGTGAAGCACATCACATTTCCATTTTTGTTAAACCTTTAGATTTTCTTACGAAATCAAATAATCGTTTCAGCAAAAAGGAATGAAAATGAAAATCAAACTGGCGTTTACGATACTCGCAGTACTGATCTCTGGCCAAGTTGCGGCTAAAACCTGGGTGCTGACAAGTGCTGAAAGCAGTGTGGAGAAAGGGAACTGGAAGATTTCCAGCGGTGAGCTGAACGTTAAAGATCAAACGTTCAGCATTGAGCAAAAAGTCTTACACGGGGGTAAACAGGAAGGCAGTAAAGTCATCATCATCAGCAGTAAAAATGGACTGACAATTGCGTTAAGCCCGACTCGTGGCATGGATCTCCTGCATGTCGAAGGGTTTGGTACCAAACTCGGGTGGAATTCCCCAGTTAAAGAGGTCGTGAACCCGGCCTATATTAATCTGGAAAGTCGAAACGGACTCGGCTGGCTGGAAGGTTTCAATGAGATGATGGTGCGATGTGGCTATGAGTGGACAGGCCATCCGGTCACCGCTGATGGACAAATCTATACCCTTCACGGTAAGGCGGGTAATACGCCTGCCTCGCAGGTGGAAGTGGAAGTTGCTGATGCTGCCCCACATGAGATTCGCATTCGCGGTTTAATCAAAGAGAGTACGTTCAAGAAAGCCGATCTGCAGACCATGACCGAACTGCGTTACGTTCCTGGAAGCAACCAGTTCAGCCTGCATGATGTTCTGACTAACCATGCTGATTACCCTCATGATTATCAAATCATCTATCACAGTAACTTTGGAACACCGATCCTCGAAGAAGGCGCGCGATTCCTTGCCCCGGCGGTAAGCGTGAGCCCATTCAATGATTACGCCAAAGCCGGTGTTAACGACTGGCAGACTTACGCAGGGCCAACAAAAGGCTTTGATGAGATGGTCTTTAATATCAAACCGCTCGCGGATAATAACCACGAAACGCTTGCAGCGGTGATCAATAAAGCCGGTGATAAAGGTGCGTCAATTCAGTTTGATACTCGCCAGTTGCCCGTGCTGACTCTCTGGAAAAACACCGACACGCTGAAACAGGGTTATGTTACAGGCATTGAGCCAGGTACCAGCTACGCGTACCCCGTCACCATCGAACGCGAGCAGAAACGCGTTAAGCAGCTGCAACCAGGAGCCAGCACGCAGTTTGATTGGTAATGGTGCCAACTTACTGATTTAGTGTATGATGGTGTTTTTGAGGTGCTCCAGTGGCTTCTGTTTCTATCAGCTGTCCCTCCTGTTCAGCTACTGAAGGCGTGGTGCGTAACGGTAAAAGTACTGCCGGACATCAGCGCTATCTCTGCTCTCACTGCCGTAAAACATGGCAGCTACAGTTCACTTACACCGCTTCTCAACCCGGTACGCATCAGAAAATCATTGATATGGCCATGAATGGCGTCGGATGTCGCGCCAGTGCACGCATTATGGGCGTTGGCCTCAACACGATTTTACGACACTTAAAAAACTCAGGCCGCAGTCGGTAAACTCACGCATACAACCGGGCAGTGACGTCATTGTTTGCGCGGAAATGGACGAACAGTGGGGTTACGTCGGCGCTAAATCACGCCAGCGCTGGTTGTTTTACGCGTATGACAGGATACGGAGGACGGTTGTGGCGCACGTATTCGGTGAACGCACGTTGGCCACGCTGGAGCGTCTTCTGGGCCTGCTGTCGGCCTTTGAGGTCGTGGTATGGATGACGGATGGCTGGCCGCTGTATGAATCACGCCTGAAGGGAGAACTGCACGTTATCAGCAAGCGATATACGCAGCGCATTGAGCGGCATAACCTGAATCTGAGGCAGCATCTGGCAAGGCTGGGCAGGAAGTCACTGTCGTTCTCAAAATCGGTGGAGCTGCATGACAAAGTCATCGGGCATTATCTGAACATAAAACACTATCAGTAAGTTGGAGTCATTACCGTTTGATTTGACCTATACCCTGCTTCACAACCCGCAACAGGTGAAAGATGTGGAAAACAGAATTGCGTCGATTCAGGGAGACACCAAAACAGAAATCGTAACCACGCCTCTTGCGAAGGAATAAGCGAAAAGAAAAAAAGCCTCTATACAGAGGCTTTTTGTTATTCGTCGCCCTTCTTATGATTTAAACCATACTCACGCAGCTTATTCGCTATCGCGGTATGCGAGACACCAAGACGCTTTGCCAGCTTGCGGGTGCTTGGATAGCTGCGATAAAGCTGTGTCAGCACTGAACGCTCGAAACGGCTGGTGATCTCATCCAGTGAACCTTCCATCGCCTCTTCACCGACAGATACTGACCCGGCGTCGTAATCTGGCAACAAGATATCCTGCGGACGTAATTCATATCCTTCCAGCTGCGTCAGAGCCCGATAAACGGCGTTTTTGAGCTGACGAATATTGCCCGGCCAGCCATAGCGCATTAATACCGTGCCGAGATCGGCAGACAGCTTAGGACGTGGAACCCCCTGCTCGTCGGCAAAGCGAGCCGCGAACAGTTCCGTTAATGGCATGATATCCTGCGGGCAATCGCGCAGCGGTGGAATGTTGAGTGTCAGGACGTTGAGGCGATAATAGAGATCCTCGCGGAAGATCCCCTTTTGCACCAGTTCCACCAGGTTTTTCTGGGTGGCGCAAATGACGCGCACGTCCACATGCACTTCGTGATCCTCACCCACGCGGCGGAACGTACCATCGTTCAGGAAACGCAGCAGCTTAGCCTGCATACGTGGCGACATTTCGCCGATCTCGTCCAGCAGCACCGAACCACCGTTCGCCTGCTCGAAGAACCCTTTCTTGCCTTCCGGAGCATGACCAAACAGCTCGCTTTCGACGGCATCTTCCGGGATAGAGGCGCAGTTAAGCGCCAGATACGGTTTTGCAGCACGCGGGCTCGCCAGGTGTACGGCGTGAGCGAGCAGGTCTTTCCCGGTGCCGGTATCGCCGGTAATCAGCAGCGGCGCAGTCAAACTCGCGAGCTTACGGGCCTGGTCAATCACATGACGCATTTTCGGGCTGACGGCAATAATCTGGCTGAATGCCCCTACATCCTGACTGGAGAGGTTTTGCAACTGACGTCCCATACGTAACGTTGATCGCAGCATGATCACCGCACCAGTTAACACGCGGGTATTGCTTTCCCCTTTCAGATAGACCGGCGTGATCTCCATCAGGAAATTCTGTCCGTTGATAACAACGTGCTCACTATGTGTGTTCTGGGGGTTGCTGTCCAGCCAGCGCTGGAAGTTAAAACCGGGAATCAACTGCGCGGCGTTGTGGTTGCTGAGTTTGTCCTGGCTCTGCGCAAAAAGCTGGCAGCTGGCGTGGTTAACGCGTTCTACTTTGCTTTTCAAATCCAGAGAGAGGAAAGGCTCTGGCATCGCTTCCAGCAGCGCGCTCAGCGCCAGATGCTCACGCTCAGAGGGCATCCACGGGATAGTCCGTACATCCGTAACGCCAGCGATACGGCGGATTTCGGCCATCAGGCTACTGAAGGTATTAAATTCAATTTCGGCAAAATTGAGGTAAATCTTCCCGACAGGGTCGATCTCAATGCCACGTAAATCAATGCTACGTAAAACAAGAAGATCGAGTAATTCGCGGGTCAGACCGAGACGGTCTTCACAGAAGACTTCAAGACGCATGGGAAATTCACCGTTTTAAGCCAATAACAGTAAAATGATATGTCAGAACACGGTGATCCGGAAGATGGCTGTCAACAAATATTGACAGCCAGCACGATTAGTGAACAAAACCTCACGGGGCAGGTTTTTTATTGAGCGTTTCTTTGAGCTGACCGATCAACTCGCGCCTGAAATCCCCCAGCCGCGGCTTGTCGTCATCAATCCAGGGAAGCGGACGACAGACTTCCATCGCTTTAATGCCTAAACGCGCCGTCAATAAACCCGCCCCAATACCCTGAGCAGCACGGGCTGAGAGCCGTGCCGCCAGATCCTGCGACATCCAGTCCATTCCCACTTCGCGCACCAGCTCACTCGCACCGGCAAAGGCGATATTGAGCAAAACCAGTTTAAACAGTCTGAGCCGGCTGTAATAACCCAACTCGATGCCGTAAAGATTCGCGATACGGTTAATCAGGCGTAAGTTACGCCAGGCGATAAATGCCATATCGACCAGCGCCAGCGGGCTGACGGCAATCATCAACGTGGATTCCGCCGCAGAGCGGCTAATCTCGCGCCGCGCCTGGGCGTCCAGCACCGGCTGGACCATATGAGAATAGAGCGTGACCACTTCGCGGTCATTCTGGGTTTCATGGATGGCGGCATACCAGCGCTGAAGTGCCGGATGCGATTGATCAATTCCAGCCTGACTGGCGAGCTTTTCACAAAATGCGCGACCTTTTCCGGTAGCGTGACTGTGAAGCAGATCCCGCGCTTCATCGCGCTCATGCGCGCGCTGCCGCAGACGCCAGAGGCGACGCCACTCCGTTACAACCGACCCAATACCCGCCCCCACAATCAGGGCACCCGCAGCACACCCGCCGAGCGCAACCCAGTCCTGGGTTTGCCAGGCATTCATCGTCCATTGTACGCCCTGCCCAACCACACTTACTCCAAACAGCGCCAGACCGGCGGTGACCATCTTACGCCACAGGCTGCGTTTCGGGCGTAAAGCAGCCTCAACGACAGCTTCCGCCTGGCCTTCCTCTACATCAGGCTCCTCCGTCAGCGCCGGGGCAAAGTTTTCAGCCTGCGCACCACTGAACGTTTGTGCCGTTTTAAACGCTTCCTGATTCTTTTGCTCAAGCGTTCCGGTAAAGTCTATGCGTGGTTTTAACGGTTCCGTCATCGCAATTTATCTCCAATCAAAAACTCCAGTGCCGCATCCAGACGAATGTGCGGTAACGGTTGATCGACGCTCATGGCCTGGGGTCGGAAGGCTTCAAACTGGAAGCCCTGGCTCTGCCAGAACGCCTGGCCTGGAAGCCGCGCGGGCACTTCACCCGGATAAACGGTAAGTGGCTCGCCGTCGCTGAGACGGTTCCCGCGCAATGCCGGTATTTTTTCGCCGTTAAGGTCTATCAGCCCACTTTGCGTCGCCTGCACGGACGCCAGCCCAAGGCAATCCATGCTGATCCCTTCGAAAGCGGCATTTTGCCAGGCATCCTGGACCAGTTGTTGCAGCAGCGACACCATATTGGCGTGTTGATCGACCGTAACATGATCGGCTTTGGTGGCCGCAAACAGCAGCTTGTCGATCACCGGCGAGAACAGGCGGCGAAATAACGTCCGCTGACCATAGTGAAAACTCTGCATCAGCTGTGTCAGCGCGAGGCGCATATCGTTGAAAGCCTGTGGCCCGCTGTTAAGCGGCTGAAGACAATCCACCAGCACTATCTGACGATCAAAACGTAAAAAGTGGTTTTTGTAGAAACCTTTGACCACCTTTTCACAGTAGTAATTGTAACGCTCGCGCAGCATCCCGGCATTCGTGTGCTTGTCGGCCTGAGCCAGTTTTGACTCTCCGGTGCCATCCACGTCCGGCCACGGGAAGAACTGCAGTGCGGGCGCTCCGGCTAAATCGCCCGGCAGGACAAAACGCCCCGGCTGGATAAAATGCAGGCCTTCCTGTTTGCACTGATGCAGATACGCCGTCCAGGCTTCCGCGATAGCCGCCAGACGGTTTTCATCAGCAGGCGCGAGCGGATCTAAGCCTTCGCACAATTGCCGCCATTTTGCTGACCACTCCGCGCGGTGACCCTGTAACAAACTCGTCATCTGACGGGACCAGCTAAGATAATCCTGCGCCAGCATGGGTAAATCGAGCAGCCATTCGCCAGGATAATCGACGATTTCAAGATACAGTGTTGAGGTATCTTTGAAGTGGCGCATCAGGGATTCATTGGAACGAAAGCGTAACGCAAGACGAATTTCACTTACCCCTCGGGTTGGCGTCGGCCACGTGGGTGGGTCGCCATAAAGCTGTGCCAGCCCTTCATCATACGTAAATCGTGGAATGCCAAAATCGCGCTGAGGTACGCGCTTAACGCCCAGCAGACGCTCTTCCCGCACGGCGCTAAGCAAAGGCAAGCGTGCCCCGGCGTGCAGGTTAAGAAGCTGATTCACCATCGCGGTGATAAATGCCGTCTTACCACTGCGGCTCAAACCTGTCACCGCCAGACGCAAATGACGGTCAACACCGCGGTTCACCAGTGAATTGAATTCGTTCTTAAGTCGCTTCATCGCCGTCCTTTTTGCCTGAAGGAGTATCTCTTTTTAAAAATATGACATGGGGGCTACATGAAAGGAATAAAACCGTACAGTGAAACGGCACGCTGATACGCATGCCATACCACTATTATTTAAATTTTCCTGCGAGACGTCCGGCCAGTTTCTGCAGCAGTGGCTCCAGCGCCACGGCCAGCAACAATCTGACGGGCTTACGGGCAACAGATTTGATTGCCCACCCCGCCACACCCGCCGGGCCGTAACGTAACGCCGTCAGCAGGACCAGTTTACCTGCGATTTTCAGGCCGGGTTTGACCTTCTGACCGGCCTGTTGCCAGTTTTGCTTCATGTAGGCTCTCTCTTAAAGCTGACGAAAACGACTGCGCAGCGTAAAGGTATCCGAGGTGACATAGCGCTCCATTTCCCGCAACCGCTTTTCACCTGCGGCCAGTTGATCGTCCACTGCATTCAGGAGATCGCTGCTGGTTGGCGCACCTTCCGCAGCCAGTTCACCTTCCGGCATCGGTTCGAGTACAAATGACAGAATGATGTACGCCACCAGGGTGATAAACGCGAGGCCGAAGAAAATAGACAAAACCGTGACGACACGGACCAGTTTCACTGGAACATCAAGATAATGGGCCAGCCCGGCGCAGACGCCGCGCACCATACCCTGCTGCGGAATTCGCCACAGTTTTTTGTTCAGATTCAGTCCAGACATTAACGATCCCTCCAGTTTGGATGCTCGGCATCCAGGATATCTTCCAGTGCCTGAATGCGTTCGCGCATTTTATTCGCCTGTTCCGATAGCTGTACCAGACGCTGTTGTTCATTCTGGGAAAGCTCGCCCCGTGAAGAACGATTGCTGTAGTGCAGCCATAACCAAATCGGCAAAACGAACAGCACGAAAATAGTCAGAGGTATGGCCAGAAAAAGCGCGCTCATGTGTACTCCTTGTCTTACGATGCATGGCGGCACGCTCAGGTGCCGCATAAATTATTATTGGTTATCTTGCTTCATTTTGGCTTTCAGTGCCGCCAGCTGCTCGCTGATTTCATCGTCGGCTTTCAGGTCAGCGAACTGTTGATCCAACGACTTCTGCTTACCGATGCTATGGCTTTCGGCTTCCGCTTCCATTTGATCGATACGACGTTCAAACGATTCAAAACGCGCCATCGCTTCATCCAGTTTACCGCTGTCCAGCTGACGGCGAACGTCTCGTGAAGAGCTTGCCGCCTGGTGGCGCAGAGCCAGTGCCTGTTGACGCGCACGGGTTTCGCTCAGTTTGTTTTCAAGCTCACCAATCTCTTTCTTCATGCGGTTGAGGGTGTCATCAACCAGCGTCACTTCATGCTCAAGCGCTGCAATCATGTCCGCCAGCTTCTGTTTTTCAATCAACGCTGCACGGGCCAGATCTTCTTTATCTTTACGCAGCGCGAGCTCGGCTTTTTCCTGCCATTCGTTCAGCTGAGCGGTAGCCTGTTCAATACGACGCGTTAACTGTTTCTTCTCAGCCAGCGCACGGGCGGAGGTAGAACGCACTTCAACCAGCGTGTCTTCCATCTCCTGAATCATCAGACGTACCAGCTTCTGCGGATCTTCCGCTTTCTCAAGCAGTGAGTTGATGTTGGCGTTCACGATGTCGGCAAAACGAGAAAAAATACCCATAATCTAGTCCTCATAGTTCTGTTATCGGGCAATGCCCTGCTGAACAGATAATACAAATACCATGCCAGTTTTTTATCTTATTGATTTTACTTGATCTGATTGATTTTAACGCAACGGATAACTATGCTTACCTGGTGAATATCGCTAAGGAGTGGTTAATTTCATCATGCCTGGATACAAAGACAATCTACTCGGTGAAGCAAACAGTTTTCTGGAAGTGCTGGAACAGGTCTCTCGCCTCGCGCCGCTGAATAAACCGGTGCTCATCATTGGTGAGCGCGGTACGGGTAAGGAACTGATCGCCAACCGCCTGCATTATCTATCCGGGCGCTGGGATGGCCCCTTCATTTCCCTCAACTGTGCGGCGCTGAATGAAAACCTGCTCGACACCGAGCTTTTCGGCCATGAAGCGGGCGCGTTTACCGGCGCTCAAAAACGCCATCCGGGGCGTTTTGAACGCGCCGATGGCGGCACACTCTTTCTTGATGAACTGGCCACCGCCCCCATGCTGGTGCAGGAAAAACTGCTGCGCGTGATTGAGTACGGCGAGCTGGAACGCGTAGGCGGCAGCCAGCCGCTGCAGGTCAATGTGCGCCTGGTGTGCGCCACTAACGCCAACCTGCCGGAAATGGTGGCGGAGGAAAAATTCCGTGCCGATCTGCTTGATCGCCTGGCTTTTGACGTCGTTCAGCTTCCACCGCTGCGCGAGCGCAAAAGCGACATCATGCTGCTGGCAGAGCAGTTTGCTATTCAGATGTGCCGGGAGCTCGGCCTGCCGCTGTTTCCAGGTTTCAGCGAATCTGCTCAGGAAACACTCCTTGCTTACCGCTGGCCGGGCAATATTCGTGAGCTGAAGAACGTCGTGGAGCGCTCGGTTTATCGCCACGGCAGCAGTGAGACGGAGCTGGATAACATCATTATCGATCCTTTCCAGCGCACCATGCAGCCGGCTTCCGCACCGTCGTTAGCGAGCGAGTCCCCCACTCTTCCTCTTGATTTGCGTCAGTTTCAGCATCATCAGGAGCAGCAGTTGCTTGAGCAAAGTCTGAAGACGGCGAAATATAACCAGAAACGCGCGGCTGAACTCCTGGGTCTGACCTACCATCAATTAAGGGCATTGCTCAAAAAGCATCAAATGCGCTGACAATATCAGCACTTACCCGCAGACATTTTTACGAAGCAGGCGTAAGTGCGATACACTTTGCAGATCGAACCTAAAAACCTTAAAAATTATGCGTCTGGTTTTATCGTCCTTTTTTGCACTCGGTCTCTTCAGCAGCCTGGCCTTTGCTGCGCCCGAGCACGTTGCGCAGCCTGATATTCGTGACAGCGGCTTCGTCTATTGCGTAAGCGGTCAGGTGGATACTTTCAACCCGCAAAAGGCGGGCAGCGGCCTGATTGTCGATACGCTTGCCGCACAACTTTACGATCGTCTGCTGGATGTCGATCCTTACACTTATCGTCTGGTGCCTGAGCTTGCGGAAAGCTGGGAAGTGCTTGATAACGGCGCCACCTACCGTTTTCATCTGCGTGATGATGTCGCCTTTCAAAAAACGCCGTGGTTTACCCCAACGCGCAAGCTGAATGCGGATGATGTGGTCTTTACCTTCCAGCGAATCTTTAACCGCAACCACCCGTGGCATAATGTAAACGGCAGCAACTTCCCCTATTTCGACAGCCTGCAGTTTGCCGACACGGTTAAAAGCGTGCGCAAGCTGGATAACCGAACCGTTGAATTTACGCTGACGCGCCCGGATGCCTCCTTCCTCTGGCACCTGGCAACCCATTATGCGTCAGTCATGTCTGCTGAATACGCGGCGAATCTGACTAAATCGGACCATCAGGAGCTGCTCGATCGTCAACCTGTCGGCACCGGTCCGTTCCAGCTCGCCGAATACCGCGCGGGTCAATATATTCGCCTGCAACGTCACGAGCATTTCTGGCGCGGCACACCGCTGATGCCGCAGGTCGTGGTCGATCTCGGTTCTGGCGGGACGGGACGACTGTCAAAACTGCTGACCGGGGAGTGCGACGTGCTCGCCTGGCCTGCTGCCAGCCAACTCACCATTTTGCGCGACGATCCGCGCCTGCGCCTGACGTTGCGCCCGGGTATGAATATTGCCTATCTGGCGTTTAATACCGACAAACCACCGTTAAATAATCCTGCCGTCCGCCATGCCCTTGCGCTGGCGATCAACAATCAGCGCCTGATGCAGTCGATCTACTACGGCACGGCGGAAACCGCCGCCTCAATTTTACCGCGCGCCTCATGGGCCTATGACGGTGAAGCTAAAATTACGGAGTACAATCCGGCAAAAGCGCGTGAACAACTGAAAGCGCTGGGCGCGGAAAACCTGACCCTGCAACTTTGGGTGCCCACCAGCTCCCAGGCATGGAACCCAAGTCCACTGAAAACCGCCGAACTGCTGCAGGCCGATATGGCGCAGGTGGGCGTGAAAGTGATCATCGTACCGGTTGAGGGTCGTTTCCAGGAGGCACGCCTGATGGACATGAACCATGATTTAACCCTGACCGGCTGGGCGACCGACAGTAACGATCCGGACAGCTTCTTCCGGCCGCTTCTGAGCTGTGCGGCGATCAACTCGCAGACCAACTATGCCCACTGGTGTAACCGGGAGTTTGACGCTGTGCTGCAAAAAGCACTGGCTTCCCAGCAGCTGGCCTCACGTATCGACGCCTATGACGAAGCACAGAAGATCCTTGCCCAGGAGTTGCCCGTACTGCCGCTGGCCTCTTCCCTGCGCCTTCAGGCCTATCGTTATGATATTAAAGGTCTGGTGTTGAGCCCGTTTGGCAACGCCTCGTTCGCCGGAGTGTCGCGCGAAAAAGAACAAGAGGTGAAAAAACCATGATTATTTTTACCTTACGTCGGCTTCTTCTGTTGCTGGTGACGCTCTTTTTCCTGAATTTCGTCGGCTTCAGCCTGAGCTATTTCACGCCGCATGCCCCACTTCAGGGGTCATCGCTGTGGGATGCCTGGATCTTCTGGTTTAACGGTCTACTGCACTGGGATTTTGGCGTCTCCAGCATTAACGGGCAGTTGATCTCCGATCAGCTAAAAGAGGTTTTTCCGGCCACGATGGAGTTGTGCATTCTGGCCTTCGGCTTTGCTTTGATGGTCGGCATTCCCGTGGGCATGCTGGCCGGAATTTATCGCAACAAATGGCAGGATAAGTTTATCAGCGCTCTCGCCCTGCTCGGCTTCTCGATCCCTGTCTTCTGGCTGGCGCTGCTGCTGACGCTTTTCTTCTCACTGACCATGGGCTGGCTCCCGGTCTCCGGTCGTTTTGACCTGCTCTATACCGTTAAATCGGTGACCGGTTTTGCAATCATAGACGCATGGCTCTCTGATTCGGTGTGGCGTCATGAGATGATCGTCAGCGCGCTGCGCCATATGGTATTGCCGGTGCTAACGCTGGCGGTTGCCCCAACGACCGAAGTGATCCGTCTGATGCGTCTGAGCACCATCGAGGTGTTTGATCAAAACTATGTCAAAGCCGCCGCCACGCGTGGATTATCACGTCTGACCATTTTGCGCCGTCATGTGCTACACAATGCGCTGCCGCCGGTGATCCCACGTCTGGGGCTACAGTTCTCCACCATGTTAACGCTGGCAATGATCACCGAGATGGTCTTTAGCTGGCCGGGGCTCGGACGCTGGCTGATAAACGCCATCCGCCAGCAGGACTATGCGGCTATTTCCGCAGGTGTCATGGTGATTGGCTCGCTGGTGATTATTGTTAACGTGATCTCCGATATTTTGGGTGCGATGGCTAACCCATTGAAGCATAAGGAATGGTATGCCTTACGATAACGTATACAGTGAAAAGCGCACGCCCGGTGTGCTGCGTACCGTGTGGCGTAAATTCTATGGTGACACCACGGCAATGATCGGCCTGTATGGCTGTGCCGGTCTGGTCTTGCTTTGCGTCTTTGGCTCGTGGTTTGCGCCGTATGGCATTGACCAACAGTTCCTTGGCTATCAGCTGCTGCCGCCTTCCTGGTCACGCTACGGTGAGGTCTCTTTCTTCCTGGGTACTGACGACCTGGGTCGTGACGTCTTGAGCCGCCTGTTGAGCGGTGCTGCGCCAACGGTGGGGGGTGCATTTGTGGTGACCCTTGCGGCAACGATCTGTGGTCTGGCGCTCGGCATTTTTGCAGGTTCCACCCATGGCCTGCGTTCGGCGGTGTTGAACCACATTCTGGACACGCTGCTCTCAATTCCGTCTCTGCTGCTGGCAATCATTGTCGTCGCGTTTGCGGGTCCGCATCTGTCGCATGCCATGTTCGCCGTCTGGCTGGCAATTTTACCCCGCATCGTTCGCTCGGTTTACAGCATGGTGCATGATGAGCTGGAAAAAGAGTATGTCGTCGCTGCCCGTCTGGACGGGGCAACAACGTTCAATATTCTGTGGTTCGCCGTTCTGCCGAACATCGCTTCCGGGCTGGTCACCGAGATCACCCGCGCCCTGTCGATGGCGATTCTGGACATCGCGGCGCTCGGTTTCCTCGACCTCGGCGCACAGCTGCCGTCACCTGAATGGGGTGCAATGCTCGGCGATGCCCTGGAGCTCATCTACGTGGCGCCGTGGGTGGTTATGTTGCCAGGTGCGGCCATCATGGTGAGCGTGCTGCTTATCAACCTGCTGGGCGACGGTATTCGCCGTGCAATTAACGCGGGGGTGCAATAATGCCGCTTCTTGATATTCGCAACCTCACTATCGAGTTCAAAACCGGTGAAGGCTGGGTTAAAGCAGTCGATCGCATCAGTATCACGCTCGCTGAGGGTGAAATTCGCGGGCTGGTGGGAGAATCCGGTTCGGGCAAGAGCCTGATCGCTAAAGCCATCTGCGGTGTGGCAAAAGATAACTGGCGCGTGACCGCTGACCGTATGCGGTTCGATGATATTGACCTGCTGCGCCTCTCCCACCGCGAGCGTCGTAAGCTGGTGGGCCATAACGTCTCAATGATTTTCCAGGAGCCACAATCCTGTCTCGACCCGTCCGAGCGCGTGGGCAAACAGCTGATGCAGAACATACCAGGCTGGACCTATAAAGGCCGCTGGTGGCAGCGCATTGGCTGGCGGAAACGTCGTGCCATTGAGCTGCTGCACCGCGTCGGGATCAAAGATCATAAAGATGCCATGCGCAGCTTCCCGTATGAGCTGACCGACGGCGAGTGTCAGAAAGTGATGATTGCCATCGCGCTGGCTAATCAACCGCGTTTGCTGATTGCCGACGAGCCGACAAACGCGATGGAACCGACCACGCAGGCGCAAATTTTCCGCCTGCTGTCGCGTCTCAACCAGAATAACAACACCACCATTTTGCTGATCAGCCATGACCTGCAGATGCTTAGCAAATGGGCCGACAAAATTGATGTCATGTACTGCGGGCAAACGGTCGAAACAGCGCCCAGTGAAGATTTAATCAACGCGCCGCATCATCCATACACGCAGGCGCTGATCCGTGCCATTCCGGATTTTGGCAGCGCCATGCCGCATAAGAGTCGCCTGAATACGTTGCCAGGAGCCATTCCACTGCTGGAGTCCTTGCCGATAGGCTGTCGTCTCGGCCCGCGCTGCCCGTATGCTCAGCGTAAATGTATCGAGACACCACGCCTGACCGGGGCCAAAAATCATCTTTACGCCTGTCATTTCCCACTGAACATGGAGAGAGAGTGAAATGGTCGAAACTTTGCTGGAAGTTCGCAACCTGAGTAAGACCTTTCGCTACCGTACGGGGCTGTTTCATCGTCAAACCGTCGACGCGGTGAAACCGCTGAGCTTTACGCTGCGTGAAAAACAGACCCTGGCGATCATCGGCGAGAACGGTTCCGGGAAATCCACCCTGGCGAAAATGCTCGCCGGCATGGTTGAACCGACGGCAGGCGAAGTGTTGATTGACGATCATCCCCTGGAATTCGGTGATTACTCTTTCCGTAGCCAGCGCATCCGTATGATTTTCCAGGATCCGTCAACCTCGCTCAATCCACGTCAGCGCATTTCGCAAATTCTGGATTTTCCGCTGCGTCTGAACACCGACCTGGAGCCTGAGGCGCGCCGTAAGCGTATCTTTGAAACCCTGCGTATGGTTGGGTTGTTGCCCGATCACGAAAGCTATTACCCGCATATGTTAGCCCCGGGTCAGAAACAGCGTCTGGGCCTGGCGCGCGCGTTGATTTTGCGCCCGAAAGTGATCATCGCCGACGAAGCGCTTGCCTCGCTGGATATGTCGATGCGTTCGCAGTTAATTAACCTGATGCTGGAATTGCAGGAAAAACAGGGTATCTCTTATATCTACGTCACCCAACATCTGGGGATGATGAAACACATCAGCGACCAGGTGATGGTCATGCACCAGGGCGAAGTTGTCGAGCGCGGCAGCACGGCGGATGTGATGGCCTCTCCGCTTCATGAGCTGACAAAACGGCTGATTGCCGGTCATTTCGGTGAAGCGTTGACGGCTGATGCGTGGAGAAAGGACCGCTAAGCGCGACGGTAAACACAAATCCCCCCTAAATTAAGGATTAAATAGCCTGCGTACGCTATTTAATCCTTTAATTTTTCGTCTCCACCCCTGCTCCATATTTTAAGCAATATCAATCAACAGTTCTTCTCCAGAATATCCGGACAATACGGGGGAGAAGAAATGAACACTGTCACTTACGTTCTAAAATACACAGAGTATCTCATCAGAAAATGCCGTTCATTTTTAATGACGGACCTGCACTTTCATACCATGAGGCTTAAAAGAGTATCCGGGAAAAACCCTGACATTAACTCACCCACAACGTTGAGTGAAAAAATATGCCATCGTCTGGTCTATGACCATAATAACTTCTACACGATGCTTGCCGATAAACTCGCCGTTCGGGCGTACGTTTCCTCCAGAACAACGCGCGTGAAAACAGTGCCATTAATCGGCGTTTATACGAGGCCGTCGCAGATTGATTTTTCAGTTCTTCCTGACAAATTCGTCCTTAAGTGCAATCATGACAGCGGCAGCACAATAATATGTACAAACAAATCGCAATTTAATGAAAGAGAAGCGTGTAAAAAGCTGAGCCTCGCGTTAAAGAAAAATCTTTACTACACCACGCGCGAATGGCAGTACAAAAACATTACGCCGAGTATACTTTGCGAGCCGTTTGTCGATCTCTTCGACGATGCTGACAGGAACACAACGCCCGAAATGCTGAGGATCCATTGCTTTCATGGTGTTGCTCACTATGTAGAAGCGGATTTTACGGATGATAACGGCAAGGGGTTTATCAACGTTTATGACAGGCACTGGAACTTACAACCCTTCCGGATGGAATATCCGAATACTTCAGTAGGGCCAGGCGAACCGCTCTTGTTCCGACAGGCTTTGTTGGCCTCCCAGGAGCTGGCGCATGGCATTGACTACTGCCGTGTGGACCTTATGTTAAAAAGAGACGAAATCTATTTCAGCGAGATAACCTTAAGCCCGAGACGCGGTAAACTGACGATTACCCCGCAGGAATGGGATGCTAAGTTAGGAAAAATATGGCATTTATCGCCGGCAGGCACATTTGACCTGCCGCTGAAGCTCACGAGTCGGGCCAGGTGAGTTTAAATATCGAGTGGTTTTGCGTCGATAAGGTATAGGTAACATCGCCACCATGAGCCAGCATGATGGCTTTTACCACCGACAAGCCCAAACCACAGCCTTCCGGGTTCACATGTCTGGCGCCATTATCGCGCTGAAAGGGCTGAAACAGGAAATCATGAAACTCTCCGGGGATGCCCGGTCCCCCGTCCTGAATAAGGATATAATTGCCTTTATCAGAAACGCCATTTTTCACGATGAGCGTGCGCGAGGTTGAATAGTGTAAGGCATTATCAAATAAAACGGTCAGACACTGATTGATGCGTAATGGATCGAATACGCATTGCTGATCCCTCAGGTCTGTATTGACGGTAAACGCCTTACGGCTGAACTCGGGCATGAACGTATCGAGTGCATTCTGTATTGTCCCTTTGAGATCCGTTCTGGACTGGCATAACGTGTAACCCGCCCCGCCATCCGAACTGATAACCCGGAGATCTTCAATCAGGCGGGTTAACCCTTCCGTCTGTTTGAGAAGATTATTAAACAGCACCGGGTCCGGGGTAAAAACGCCGTCAACCAACCCCTGAAGCCGTCCGCGTAAGATCGTGACTGGGGTTCTCAGCTCATGCGCAATAGCGGCATTCCAGGATTTCCTCTGAATATCCAGCGTCTGTAATTTTTCCGCCATTTCATTGAAATCCGTCACCAGGTGATTGATCTCACCCAGCCGGGAACTGGCGCAGAATGCCCTGGCGTCCAGATCGCCCTGAGAAATCTTTTTCAGGCTGGACGCTACCGCGTTTAGCGGGGTGAGGATCCGCGATGAAAGTTTGATCGTGAAAAAGAGTGCAATAATCAGACTGATCGTTGTCGCGGTCCCAATCCATACCCAGTCCCACATCGTCATCTGCTCGTCATCGCCCGCAGCAGCGCCGCCCGGGAGGTGTTCCAGAATAAAGGAGTAAAAAAACCAGGAGCCGAGTACGGCGATGGCAATGATCGTAAACGTCAACAACAGCATATACGTTAAGATCTGACGACTCAGAACAGACTCTTTGTTCATTTCTTTTCCCCAAGCCGGTAACCCATGCCTCTGATGCTCTCTGGAACACCGTAAAGGCCAGCAAGCTCCAGTTTTTTACGCAACTTGCTCATATGGCTGTCGACCGTTCTGTCGAGCGTATCCCCTTCCGGCAGACATGTGTTGAGTAGCTCTTCGCGGGAGCAGACCTTTCGCGGGTATCTCACCAGGTATGTGAGCAATTTAAATTCGGTCGTCGTTAATACCGGGGAGACAACCTCTGCCTCCACGGTGACTTCCACGTAGAAGTCATCCGGATAGACCGTAATAAATGGCGTTCTGAGCGGCTGGGAACCCGTCTGCTGAAGCGCGGGTTTTGTCCTGCGCAGCACCGCCTCAACCCGTGCGACAACTTCAGAAGGGTTGAAGGGTTTGATCACGTAATCATCCGCGCCCAGCCTCAGCCCCATGAGCTTATCGACATCCTGATCGAGAGCGGAAACCATAATGACGGGGACAACACTTTCCTGACGAATCGTGGTGAGTACACTCCAGCCGTCACATACGGGCAGGTGAATGTCCAGCAATATGAGATCAGGTTTATGGAGGCGATTGAGCGCTATGGCCTGCTCGCCCTGCCGGGCTCGGAGCGTTTTCATTCCCGAACGCTCTAAGTAGCTCATCAGTATATCGGCGATTTCGTCTTCATCTTCAACAACTAGGATCAGCGTATTTTTGTACATTTTATCTCCGTGGGTGAAAACCCTTTGAGCTCGCTATCAGATCTCTTTAGCACAATAAGACACAGCCGCCGGGAGAAAGTGCCGTAGTCACGAAAAATTCCCGGCTGATTTACCTGCCCGGTTAATTCTCCATACAGCCTACACATTTCGTCAATAAAGACTCGACAATGCCCGTACACAATCGTTATTGAGACAAAACTCTTTTTACATTGGGCGTTGCAAATTAATCCTGTTACTTAATGACTTTATGAAGTTGACTCAAATAATGAACATGGAACTTTCTAAATATTTCTCTCCCAAAAAGCTGGGCATATATTCCCTGTTCCTGCTGCTGTCCTGGGGATTACTTTATACCTGGCTGGTGCTGGTACACAAAATGGATGAAAAAGTCGCCTCAACGCTACTCTCTTCACCCATCATCTATGGCTGCATCGCATTGTCGGTTGTCTCTCTGATAATCCAGAATAAAGCTGGCGCGTTGACTGAGCTACTCGTCGTCGCCTTCTGGTTGATGGTGATTTTTGTTTATCTCATTATTACGTTCACCGTGCTGTTAAACGTGATACCTGATATCGAGGATCTGATCTTTTACTACGAGTGTTATTTGATCATTTTTTTTGGTGGAGCCCCGCTGTACCTTATTATAAGAATGATTTGAGCCGTTGCTCCACACAACCTCCACAAACCGCCCATTTCCGCTAAACAGATGCGCGGTAGACTCTCCCTCACGCTATTTTGCACAAAAATAACTCACTGAAAAAACCTGATAAAAATTACCCATAATGATGAACCGTAATAATCTTCGTTCTTCTGAACCTGCCGGAGTAATGCACTCGCTAAAAAAACTCGCAATACGGCACCGGAAAAAACTGGTTGTCACTTTTTTCCTGGTGGTGGCCGAAAACGTGACGTTTTTACTTTATCCCGTACTGGCTGGCATCGCGATAAATGCCATCCTCGCCGGTGAAACGCTTAACGCCGCGCTGTATGGCCTGATGGTACTTTGCATGTGGTTCATCGGTGCAGCCAGACGGAGCGTAGACACGCGCACGTTTGCACGCATTTATGCCGGACTCGCGGTTTCCGTCGTCCTGGCACAGCGCAAATATCAGCTTAACCATTCGGCGATCGCCGCCAGGGTAACGCTCTCACGCGAATATGTAGATTTCTTTGAAATGCACCTTCCCCTGCTTATTACTTCGCTGAGCTCACTTTTTGGTGCCGCAATCATGTTGATGTTTATTGAATTTTGGGCCGGCGTCATGTGCTTTGCGATTGTATTTATCCTGCTCGGATTTGTTTCAGGATACGCCCGTAAAAATGAATGGCTGTTCATGCGCCTGAATAATCGGCTGGAAAAAGAAGTGGATTATGTTCATAAGGCGGGCACGGCCACGCTTCACCGACATTACTCCACGCTGGCGCGTTTACGTATCGCATTATCTGACCGCGAGGCGTGGGGTTATTTGTGGGTTGGCGTGCTTGTTGCCGCGCTTTTTACGCTGACCATCGTCTGGATGACGCGCTCAACCGGCATCACCGCCGGACATATTTATTCGGTGATGACCTACATGTGGATGTTCGCGACGAGCCTCGATGATGCACCGCAACTTCTTGAGAAATTTTCGCAGCTCAGGGATATCGGTAAGCGCGTATCCACTGATGATGAAATTCACGTAACGGGACGTTAATTTAGGTAATGGTGCCAACTTACTGATTTAGTGTATGATGGTGTTTTTGAGGTGCTCCAGTGGCTTCTGTTTCTATCAGCTGTCCCTCCTGTTCAGCTACTGAAGGCGTGGTGCGTAACGGTAAAAGTACTGCCGGACATCAGCGCTATCTCTGCTCTCACTGCCGTAAAACATGGCAGCTACAGTTCACTTACACCGCTTCTCAACCCGGTACGCATCAGAAAATCATTGATATGGCCATGAATGGCGTCGGATGTCGCGCCAGTGCACGCATTATGGGCGTTGGCCTCAACACGATTTTACGACACTTAAAAAACTCAGGCCGCAGTCGGTAAACTCACGCATACAACCGGGCAGTGACGTCATTGTTTGCGCGGAAATGGACGAACAGTGGGGTTACGTCGGCGCTAAATCACGCCAGCGCTGGTTGTTTTACGCGTATGACAGGATACGGAGGACGGTTGTGGCGCACGTATTCGGTGAACGCACGTTGGCCACGCTGGAGCGTCTTCTGGGCCTGCTGTCGGCCTTTGAGGTCGTGGTATGGATGACGGATGGCTGGCCGCTGTATGAATCACGCCTGAAGGGAGAACTGCACGTTATCAGCAAGCGATATACGCAGCGCATTGAGCGGCATAACCTGAATCTGAGGCAGCATCTGGCAAGGCTGGGCAGGAAGTCACTGTCGTTCTCAAAATCGGTGGAGCTGCATGACAAAGTCATCGGGCATTATCTGAACATAAAACACTATCAGTAAGTTGGAGTCATTACCGTTAATTTAATGCCGCATTTTTTTATTGAACGCCCCGTTTTCGCCTGGGTAGTGGCGCTTTTTATCGTTCTGGCAGGACTCCTGTCTATTCCCCGTTTGCCGGTTGCGCAGTATCCGGCGGTGGCGCCCCCTGGAATCATTATTTCCGTCAGTTACCCGGGGGCCAGCCCCGATGTCATGAACACGTCGGTGGTATCGTTAATTGAGCGCGAAATCTCTGGCGTAGATAATTTGCTCTACTTTGAATCATCCAGTGACACAACCGGTTCAGCATCGATTACCGTTACGTTTAAACCGGGCACGGACATCAAGCTGGCGCAGATGGATCTGCAGAATCAGATTAAGATCGTCGAGCCTCGTCTACCTCAGGCGGTAAGGCAAAACGGCATTAACGTTGAGGCCGTTAACTCTGGGTTTTTAATGATGGTGGGGCTGAAGTCCGCGACGGGTCAATTTGAGGAAGCCGATTTAAGCGACTACTTTGCCAGAAATGTCAGTGACGAGCTTCGTCGCGTGCCCGGCGTAGGGAAAGTTCAGCTGTTTGGCGGCGAAAAAGCGCTGCGCATCTGGTTGGATCCCATGAAGCTCCACAGCTACGGGCTTTCGGTGAGTGATGTTCTTACCGCTGTTGGCCAGCAAAATGCCCTTGTTTCGCCTGGTAAAACGGGAGATGAGCCCGCATCTGCAGGACAAGGGGTGACGTATCCCATCACCGTGAAGGGACAACTCTCCTCGGTAGAGGCGTTCAGAAATATCACCCTGAAATCTGACGCATCCGGCGCCCGCCTGAAATTGTCCGACATTGCGCGGATTGAATCTGGCCTGCAAAGCTACGCCTTTGGTATTCGTGAAAATGGCGTGCCCGCAACGGCGGCGGCAATCCAGCTCTCGCCTGGCGCGAATGCAATGAGTACAGCTTCCGGCGTACGGGCGCGCATCGACGAGCTTTCCCGGGTGTTACCCGAAGGAATGGTGTTTACGGTTCCCTTCGATACCGCGCCGTTTGTGAAACTTTCTATCATGAAGGTTGTTCAGACATTTGTAGAGGCGATGGTCCTGGTCTTCCTGGTTATGCTGCTGTTTCTGCACAAGATACGCTGTACGCTTATCCCGGCGATTGTTGCGCCCGTCGCACTTCTTGGCACCTTCACGGTGATGCTATTGAGCGGCTACTCCATCAATATTCTGACGATGTTCGGCATGGTCCTGGCGATAGGAATTATCGTTGATGATGCCATCGTGGTTGTGGAGAACGTTGAACGACTGATGGAGGAAAAAAGCCTGTCCCCGCGTGACGCCACGCGGCAAGCCATGCAGGAAATCACCCCGGCGATTATAGGCATCACGCTGGTACTAACCGCCGTCTTTATCCCCATGGGGTTTGCCGAAGGATCCGTCGGGATTATCTACCGACAATTTTGTATTTCCATGGCAGTCTCCATACTGCTGTCCGCGTTTCTTGCCCTGACGCTGACGCCTGCCCTGTGCGCAACGTTACTCAAGCCGCATAAGGCAGAAAAGAGCGGAGGTGGAAGGTTCGCAGTCGGGTTTAACGCGCGCTTTCGTTCGCTCACCGCCTGTTACGAAGCCGGGCTGGGTGCCGTTCTGAAGCGAACCGGGCGTATGCTGCTCCTGTACGCTGCGCTTTGTGCTGCGCTGTTTTTGGGATTGTCTTCGTTACCGTCGTCCTTTCTGCCGGATGAAGATCAGGGCTACTTTATGTCCTCAATCCAACTGCCTTCTGATGCCACAATGCAGCGTACCCTCGACGTGGTTAAAAAATTTGAAGAGGAAATTGCGGCCCGACCGGATATTGAAAGCAACATTATGATCCTGGGGTTTGGATTTTCAGGTTCAGGACCAAATTCGGCTATGGCCTTCACCACGCTGAAGGACTGGAAAGATCGGCAGGGCTCGACGGCCCAGGGGGAAGCCGACTGGATACAGGCCAGTATGGCAAACGTCCCTGATGCCGTCACGATGAGCCTGCTCCCGCCGGCCATTTCGGATATGGGCACCTCCTCGGGCTTCACCTGGTACGTGCAGGACAGAGCGGGACTAGGCTACGAGGCGTTAAAGCGCGCTGCCGACGCACTGGTCCTGCAAGCCAACCAACGCCCTGAACTCAGTGATGTCTATATAGACGGACTTCCGGAAGGAACAAGCCTTGCGCTCCAGGTTGATAGAGAAAAGGCGGAAGCGATGGGCGTCTCATTCGATGAAATCAACCAAACGCTCTCCGTCACCCTGGGCTCAAATTACGTCAATGACTATACGAATAACGGCCGCGTTCAGCAGGTGATTATTCAGGCCGATGCGCCCCACCGAATGCAGCCAGAGCAGATACTGACATTATCAGTGAAAAACCGGATGGGACAGATGGTGCCGGTATCGACGTTTGCCACGCTTTCCTGGAACGTTGCGCCGCAGCAGTTGACGCGTTATCAGGGATATTCGGCTATTCGCATTACCGGAAATGCGGCGCCGGGAGAGTCCAGCGGCACCGCAATGAAGGTTATGGAGAACGTGTCCAGGAGTCTGCCTCAGGGCATGGCTGGCGAGTGGGCCGGGAGTTCATTGCAGGAGAGAAAATCGGAATCTCAGCTTCCGGGCCTTATCGTCCTGTCGATACTGGTCGTGTTTATGGTGCTGGCCGCCCTGTATGAGAGCTGGTCTATTCCTTTTGCGGTCATGCCGGTTGTTCCGCTGGGTCTTATCGGCGCGGTGATAGCGGTGTCCGTTACCGGCATGACGAATGACGTTTTCTTCAAGGTCGGCCTGATTACGCTTATCGGCCTGTCGGCCAAGAACGCCATTCTGATTGTTGAATTTGCCAGGCAGCTCCATCGACAGGGGCAGCCCCTGCTGGCTGCAACCATTCATGCTGCCAGCCAGCGTCTGCGCCCCATTCTGATGACGTCGTTAGCCTTCACCTTAGGGGTTGTTCCGTTGATGCTGGCCAATGGTGCGAGCGACAGTACGCAGCATGCCATCGGTACCGGCGTATTTGGCGGAATGATTAGCGGTACGCTTCTCGCGATCTTCTTCGTACCGGTTTTCTTTATCGTCATCGCGCGCTTCATCGATAACCTCAGCAAAGCGTGAATACCCTTGCGGGATCGCGCTTTCTCGCTGGTTGGATGAGGTGAACGTGTTGCCGGGTGATATACTGGACTAATGCTGAAATTTTGAGTCCCCGCGAGTCCGCGACGCATTCTTCGGGGCATGCGTCTTCGGAGAAGTGCGAGAAATATCGTGACACAAGGGGCTGTGAGTGGGCTATAATTTCGAGCTAATTTCGAATGATTTTGAAATACTGCCTGTAACACTATGAATTACAAGGCAAAATAAGCAATGAATATAAGGATTAAAGCTATGGGTTTTCTTTCCGGTAAGCGCATTCTGGTGACTGGCGTTGCCAGCAAACTGTCCATCGCATACGGCATCGCTCAGGCAATGCATCGCGAAGGCGCTGAGCTGGCGTTCACCTACCAGAACGACAAGCTGAAAGGCCGTGTTGAAGAGTTTGCCGCGCAGCTGGGTTCCAGCATTGTTCTGGAATGTGACGTTGCACAAGACGAAAGCATCGACGGCATGTTTGCTGAACTGGCAAAAGCATGGCCGAAATTCGACGGTTTCGTTCACTCCATTGGCTTCGCTCCTGGCGACCAGCTGGACGGCGACTACGTGAACGCGGTTACCCGTGATGGCTTCAAAATCGCTCACGACATCAGCTCCTACAGCTTCGTTGCGATGGCGAAATCCTGCCGCGCGATGCTGAACCCGGGCGCAGCTCTGCTGACCCTGTCCTACCTGGGCGCTGAACGTGCTATCCCTAACTACAACGTCATGGGTCTGGCGAAAGCCTCTCTGGAAGCCAACGTACGCTATATGGCGAACGCAATGGGTCCTGAAGGCGTGCGCGTTAACGCCATCTCTGCAGGTCCTATCCGCACCCTGGCAGCTTCCGGTATTAAAGATTTCCGTAAAATGCTGGCACACTGCGAAGCGGTTACCCCGATTCGTCGTACCGTTACCATTGAAGATGTGGGTAACTCTGCAGCATTCCTGTGCTCTGACCTTTCCGCTGGTATCTCCGGCGAAGTGGTTCACGTTGACGGTGGCTTCAACATCGCTGCAATGAACGAGCTGGAAATTAAATAAGCTGTGACTCTCTTCCCGCACGGGAAGAGAGTTTTTCCCTCCGCACCACCCCTTCGTTATTCCGTTCTGCTATTTGTTATCACCTAACAATATTTTTCCCTTTATCAGCCTTACGCCAGGATATTGATCGCCATTTTGAGATCAAGGAACGCACATGGAACAACGCCGTTTTTCCGGCAAAGGCCACTGGTACCACGAAACCCAGTCCAACCACGCGCAAACGGATGTTCTGCCCCTGGTGCCCGAAGCCGCTAACGTCGACGATCGTTTTTTGCTCGATTTAGCCCTGCCTGATGAGATTGTCGCCGCCTGTACAGGCTGGCTTACTCCTGCCAGAGCCTTATGCCAACTGCTGTTTCCGCTCTCAGTTCCCGTGAATCGCCTGCAAACGCTCAGCGCTTACGATCGGCTCAGTACCGCGTTAACCGTTGCGCAGGCCTGCGGCGTTCAGCGGCTGTGTAACCACTACGCCGCCCTCCTCGCCCCGCTTCCCGGCCCGGACTCCTCGCGTGAAAGCAACCGACGTCTGGCGCAAATCACCCAGTATGCCCGCCAGCTCGCCAGCTCTCCTGATGTCATTGATGATAAAGCCCGGAACCAGCTTGATGAGGTGGGCCTGTCAACCTACGACATTGTGGTGATTAACCAGATTATCGGCTTTATTGGTTTTCAGGCTCGCGTAGTCGCGGTGTTTCAGGCTCTGCTGGGACATCCTGTTCGCTGGTTGCCGGGCCATCATATTCAGCCGCACACCCTGCCCACGCCCCATGACGCGTGGGTACCGCTTTTACCCGTCGTCGAACTGCGCTATGCAAGTGCACATCAGCTTGAATCTCTCTCCCGCTGGCAGTCGGAACCCGCGCTTGAAGCGCTGACGCCGGTTCTTTGCCATGAACCGACGCTACTCGACCTGACGGGAGAAATCCTGATTAATATTCGCGAAGAGATTTCTCTTACCTCTCCCGCACTTTCGGCAGCAACAGAACTGCTGACACGCTCTCCTGACCGCTTCAGCGCCGCACAGTTTACCCCGCTCATGGATGCAGGACTCCCTGCCGTACACGCGATCGAACTGCTAAGCCAAAGCGCATTTGATGGCTGGCTCAATCGCCTGAACGTCGCGTTTGGTAAAGAGGAATAACCATACTAATTACCCAAAGAGCGCTTGCTGATACAGTGAGAATCGCGTAAAACTGTCAGCCGCTCAATGGCTACGAAAATAGAACATTATGTTTCAGGACAACCCGCTGCTAGCGCAGCTTAAACAGCAACTGCATTCCCAAACGCCGCGTGCAGAAGGGGTCGTAAAAGCCACAGAAAAGGGTTTTGGCTTCCTTGAAGTTGACGCGCAGAAAAGCTATTTCATTCCGCCACCGCAGATGAAAAAAGTGATGCATGGCGATCGCGTCATGGCCGTCATTCATACCGAGAAGGATCGTGAGTCCGCCGAGCCGGAAGAACTGATCGAACCGTTCCTGACCCGTTTTGTGGGCAAGGTGCAGAGAAAAGACGATCGTCTTTCTATCGTGCCGGATCATCCCCTGCTGAAAGATGCTATTCCCTGCCGCGCCGCCCGTGGCGTTGAGCATGATTTTAAAGAAGGTGACTGGGCAGTAGCAGAAATGCGCCGTCATCCTCTGAAAGGCGATCGCGGTTTTTATGCTGAATTGACCCAGTTCATCACCTTTGGCGACGACCATTTCGTGCCGTGGTGGGTGACGCTTGCACGCCATAATCTTGAAAAAGAGGCGCCGAATGGCGTTGCAACTGAGATGCAGGATGAAGGCCTGGTTCGTCGCGATCTCACTGCCCTGGAATTTGTCACCATTGACAGCGCCAGTACAGAAGATATGGATGATGCCCTCTACGCTGAAGAGAGTGCCGATGGCAAACTGCATTTGACTGTCGCCATTGCGGACCCAACCGCGTGGATAGCTGAAGGCAGCAAGCTGGACGATACGGCGAAAACCCGCGCATTCACCAACTACCTGCCGGGCTTTAACATTCCGATGCTGCCACGCGAGCTGTCTGACGACCTCTGTTCATTGCGTCCACATGAAGTGCGTCCGGTACTTGCCTGCCGCATGACCATCGCTGCAGATGGCACGATTGAAGATGATATTGAGTTCTTCGCCGCGACCATTGAATCAAAAGCCAAGCTGGCTTATGACAATGTTTCCGACTGGCTGGAGAACACCGGCAGCTGGAAACCGGAATCAGACGCCATTGCCGCTCAGATTCGTCTGCTGCACCGTATCTGTCTGAACCGCGGCGAGTGGCGTAAAACCCATGCGCTGGTGTTCAAAGACCGTCCGGATTACTGCTTTGTTCTGGGTGAAAAAGGCGAAGTGCTGGATATCGTGGCCGAGCCACGACGCATTGCCAACCGCATTGTTGAAGAAGCGATGATTTCTGCCAACATTTGCGCCGCTCGCGTGCTGCGAGACAAACTGGGCTTTGGCATTTACAACGTCCACACTGGATTTGATCCGGCCAATACCGAAGCGCTGGCAGCCTTGCTGAAAAATCACGATGTGCATGTTGATCCAGAAGAAGTACTGACGCTGCCGGGCTTCTGCAAGCTTCGTCGCGAGCTTGACGCACAGCCTTCTGGTTTCCTGGATAGCCGCATTCGTCGCTTCCAGTCCTTCGCGGAAATCAGCACAGAGCCAGGCCCGCACTTTGGCCTGGGTCTGGAAGCCTATGCGACCTGGACATCCCCGATCCGTAAGTATGGCGATATGGTTAACCACCGCCTGCTGAAAGCGATTATCAAAGGCGAAACGATTGCACGTCCTCAGGACGATACCACCCAGCAGATGGCCGATCGTCGTCGTCTGAACCGGATGGCAGAACGTGACGTTGGGGACTGGCTGTACGCGCGTTTCCTGAAGGACAAAACCGGTACAGATACCCGCTTTGCTGCGGAGATCATTGATATTAGCCGTGGCGGTATGCGCGTCCGTCTGGTGGATAACGGTGCTGTCGCCTTTATCCCTGCTCCGTTCCTGCACACTGTCCGTGACGAAATGGTCTGTAGTCAGGAAAATGGGACTGTGCAAATTAAAGGTGAAACGGTTTACAAAGTCACAGATGTGATTGACGTAAACATCGCTGAAGTTCGCATGGAAACCCGGAGCATTATCGCGCGCCCTGTCGCCTGATAGACTGTTAAAATGTCGGTCCTTTCTTTGCAGGAAAGGCCGACATTTTACTTTTATCTTTCACCACAAAATCATCACTTTTTCTTACTATTTTCAATCTCCCTCCGCCCAAACTCACCATAATTATCTACAGTAAAAGAGTGTTGTTATATTCGGTTACGTGAATTTTTATACGCTACGTATCCTTTTTAGCGTGACTCGTTTTATTATAAGAATTCAGGGAAAAAAACAATAAGTTCACTTCGGTTTTGCCGCTGTTTCACAACGGAAAAGTCGACAGCAAATGAATAATTTGTGCGCTAATGAGCAGCTGCGGGAGAATACATGATGGACGATCTGGAGCAGAATTTGCTGTTTCGTTACATGGGCACTCACAGCCCATGGTGGCGATTATCAGCTGACAGCAACGCTCTGCATCTTGCCGCAAGTGAAAATGCCGACGTGACTCAGGTGGTGTCGCTGGACGACGAACAGGCTGACCTAACTGTTATTACCTCCAGCATTTCAATGACGCTCTCTTTGTACGGGGAAAATGTCCCTGTCCATCTTGTCGGACGCAAAATAACCCGCAATGAGTGGGCTGGCACCGCGTCCTCCTGGAATGATACCCCCTCCGTGGCCCGCGATCTGGCTCAGGGCCTCTCATTTGCGGAGCAGGTAGTCTCAGAGGCCAACTCCGTCATTGTTATTCTCGATCATAACGGCAATATCCAGCGTTTTAACCGACTAAGTGAAGAGTACACCGGCCTGAAAGAACAGGAAGTCATTGGCCAGAACGTGTTTAAGCTCTTTATGAGCCGCAGCGAAGCAGCGGCCTCAAAGCGCAATATTACCGGTTTCTTTCGTAACGGCAGTTCGTATGAAGTCGAACGCTGGATCAAAACGCGAAAAGGACAAAGATTGTTTCTGTTCAGAAACAAATTTGTTCACAGCGGCAGCGGTAAAAATGAAATTTTCCTTATCTGTTCCGGTACCGATATTACAGAGGAACGCCGTGCTCAGGAGCGGCTGCGCGTGCTGGCCAATACCGACACCATCACCGGGTTGCCAAACCGCAATGCGATCCACGAACTGATTTCAGATGCCATCGACAGCCGTGGCGAAACGCAGGTTGGCGTGGTCTATCTCGATCTCGATAACTTCAAAAAGGTCAACGATGCCTACGGGCATATGTTTGGCGACCAGCTGCTACAGGCTGTCGCCCTCGCTATTTTGAGTTGTCTTGATGAGGGCCAGATACTGGCTCGACTCGGCGGTGATGAGTTTATTGTCATGGCCACAAATACCTCGCAGGGTTCTCTGGAGGCAATGGCGTCGCGCATTTTAACCCGTCTGCGCCAGCCGTTCAGAATTGGTCTGATTGAAATTTACACCGGTTGTTCTCTGGGTATCGCGCTCGCACCACAGCATGGCATTGACCGGGAAAGCGTCATTCGCAATGCCGATACTGCGATGTACACCGCCAAAGAGAACGGACGGGGTAAGTTTTGTGTCTTCTCACCTGAGATGAACCAGCGCGTGTTTGAATATCTCTGGCTAGACACCAACCTGCGTAAAGCGCTTGATAACGATCAGTTGCTGATCCACTACCAGCCCAAAATAACCTGGCGTGGGGAAGTCCGTAGTCTTGAAGCGCTGGTCCGCTGGCAGTCACCAGAACGCGGTTTGATCCCTCCGCTGGAATTTATCTCTTATGCCGAAGAGTCGGGTTTGATTGTGCCCTTAGGTCGCTGGGTGATGCTGGACGTGGTTCGCCAGATCGCTAAATGGCGCGACAAGGGGATTAATCTGCGCGTGGCCGTGAACGTCTCTGCGCGCCAGCTGGCCGATCAGACTATTTTCAGTGATTTAAAACAGGCGCTCAAAGATCTGAACTTTGAATACTGCCCTGTGGACGTTGAGTTAACCGAAAGCTGTCTTATCGAGAACGAAGAGCTGGCGCTTTCAGTAATCCAGCAGTTCAGCAAGTTAGGGGCGCAAATTCATCTGGATGATTTTGGCACGGGCTACTCTTCGCTCTCGCAACTGGCCCGATTCCCGATCGATGCCATTAAACTCGATCAATCTTTTGTCAGGGATATTCATAAGCAATCCATCTCCCAGTCCCTGGTTCGCGCCATTGTTGCGGTGGCGCAGGCGTTAAATCTGCAGGTGATTGCGGAAGGCGTGGAAAGTGCAAAAGAAGACGCCTTTCTGACTAAGAATGGCGTCAACGAACGGCAGGGTTTTCTTTTTGCTAAGCCGATGCCCGCTGCCGTATTCGAGCGATGGCTAAAACGATATCAATCGCGAAATCAGCGTTAACTGGCTTTGCGTAAACCCGCCGCATGATGGCGGTTTTGCAGCATAACCAGACGCTCCATATAGGCGATATCTTTTGGCTCGAGGCAGAATGCGGCATCAACCCAGTCTTCTGTAATGTCCATCAGCTCGCTGCGGGGCAATTGCAGAACGCGTGTACGGGCACGTAACATTGATCTTATACCGTTCAATTTTGGCCGCAGCGTGTCGATAAATGTCCTGACAGAGACGTAGCTTTGTCCAGGTTCAAACAGCACATCCACCAGCCCGTGCTGTTCGTACCATTCTGCCGTATGCGATTCCCCTTTATAGATGAGTTCCTCTGCCAGTTTCATACCGGAGCGACGTGCAACAAGTGAATATCCCCCCATGCCCGGGAACAGGTTGAAGGCAATCTCGGGGAAACCTAAACGGGCATCGCGCTGAGCCATTACGAAATGGTGCGCCAGAGCGGCCTCAAACCCGCCACCTAATGCACTGCCTTCTACCATTGCCAGCGTGATAGCCCCCGTATCAAACCCGCGTGATGCCGCATGAACGCAATCAACGCATGCACGTGCATATGCCCGTAACGCTTCTCGACGTCCGTTCTGAATGCACTCGACGAAGAACTGTAAATCACCTCCTGTATTGTACATTTCAGGAACCAGCGATCCGGTTACCCAAAAATCGACCTCAAAACCAGACTGACGCACCAACCATGAGAGGTTCATGATCTCCTCAATTAGCGCATGATTGAAGCAAGGACGCGGCTGGGCCTGCAGCATCATCCAGACTGTACGGCGCTCCGCCTCGTAATACCCTGATAACTGCGTGAAACGTTTAGAATCGGTAAACAGTGTGCATGTAGGCTGATTGATAACTGTCATAGTCTAATTCCTCTTATAAAAAAGCGCCTTGCGCGCAGTTTTAGACTAATCCACTCATTAAGCCCACTGCATGAGAGGGAATAAATTTATCACTGTTGTTTATGTAATTTAGTTATTGCATTTTTTCCCTTCTCTTTTGATCCTATTTTCTGCATCATTGAAAATATTAACTTTTCGCTCCTGGGGTGAGATTATGTCTACTATTGATGCACAAGCTGTAGCACAACGTATTGATACCGTGCTGGATATCCTGGTGGCGGGCGATTATCACTCTGCGATCCGTAATCTTGAGATCCTGAAGTCTGAACTTCTTGCTCAGAATGGTGCCGACAATGCGCCAGAAAACCGTCAGCCAAAGGCGCCGTGGGAAGTTTAACCCCAGCGTTCCCGACCTCGTTTCGCTTTATTAAATGGATGCTATGAATTCCCGACAACAAATCATTTTGCAGATGGTCATCGATCAGGGGCGCGTAAGCGTGGTCGATCTTGCTAAAACCACGGGTGTTTCTGAAGTCACCATCCGTCAGGATCTCAATCTGCTGGAAAAACAGAGCTACCTCCGTCGTGCGCATGGATATGCTGTCCCACTCGACAGCGAAGACGTTGAAACGCGAATGATGAATAACTACGCGCTTAAACGTGAACTGGCAGAATTTGCCGCGTCTTTAGTGAACAATGATGAGACCGTTTTTATTGAAAACGGCAGCAGCAATGCCCTTCTGGCGCGTACGCTTGCCGATCAAAAAGACGTTACCATCATCACGGTCAGCAGCTATATCGCGCATTTACTCAAAGAAACACGCTGTGAAGTGATTTTGCTGGGGGGAATTTACCAGAAAAAAAGTGAAAGTATGGTAGGTCCTCTGACACGCCAGTATGTCCAGCAGGTTCATTTCAGCAAGGCGTTTATCGGGATCGACGGCTGGCAACCGGAGACAGGTTTCACCGGTCGGGATATGATGCGTTCTGACGTAGTCAATGCTGTACTCGAGAAAGAGTGTGAAGCCATTGTGCTTACGGATAGCTCTAAATTTGGCGCTGTTCACCCTTATACAATGGGGCCAATTTCTCGCTTTAGCCGCGTCATTACCGATGAACGTTTGAGCGACGCGCACCGTAATAAACTGGAAGATGACGGACTCATCGTCAATATTATTAAAACCCCCGCCTGAGCACATTATGCGCCCGGCTTTCGGGCGCACACGCAGCCCATTCTCTGAGATGATTCCTAACCTCCCTTTAAGAGTTTTTACCTGTTTAAGCTGGCCTAAAGTCGTAAAATTAATGTTAGCGATATAACAGGAAGTGACTATCACCTGCGTGATTACGTAACGCCTGCGCGACCAGCTTTCGCGGAGAACAGAATTAAGTATTCGATTCGTCTATACTTAATGTGTACATCTTTCCGTGAATCGATAATTCAGGAGAAAGTATTATGACCTTAACCAGCAAAAAAGTAGCCGCCGCTGTTCTGGCAATCACTGTAGCAATGTCCCTGAGCGCTTGCTCTAACTGGTCTAAACGTGACCGCAACACCGCTATTGGTGCCGGTGCCGGTGCTCTCGGTGGTGCAGTATTAACAGATGGTAGTACGCTGGGGACATTAGGTGGGGCGGCTGTCGGTGGTATTATCGGTCACCAGGTTGGTAAATAATAATTCGATAAGCCATCCCCGATATTACGCTATTTAGAACGCATTTCAGGTCTGACTTACGCACGTATATAAAACAAGCCACGGCATTTGTCGTGGCTTATTTCTGTTAGCCACCCGCCAGCTTAACTTTCATGCCTTTGGCTTCGAGCAGCGATTTAATTAAATCGCGTTTATCACCCTGAATTTCGATTATGCCGTCTTTCACGGCACCACCGCAGCCACATTTCTTTTTCAGTTCAGCCGCCAACTTTGCCAGTTCCGCATCATCCAGATCGATTCCGGAGATAAGGCATACCCCCTTTCCTTTTCGCCCGCTGGTCTGACGCTGGATCCGAACAATACCGTCCCCCTTCGGACGTTCCGCTTTCGTTTTCGGTTCGTCTATCCGTCCGCTTTCGGTAGAGTAAACAAGACGGCTGTTGGAATCTGTCATTACGCCCCCTTTTTCAGCGACGCGTTGATAGCCTTAAGGGTCTCTGCCGGGTTCGCAGACTGCGTCACCGGACGTCCGATGACCATGTAATCAACACCTGCAGCCAGTGCCTGTTCAGGTGTCATTATACGGCGCTGATCGCCCACGTCGCTGCCTGCGGGGCGGATCCCCGGGGTAACAAGTTTAAAATCCTGCCCCAGGACTGATTTGAAACGCACCGCTTCCTGAGCCGAACAGACAACACCATCAAGACCGCAATTTTGTGTCAGACGTGCGAGGCGCTCAGCATGTTCCGCAGGTGACAACGTCACACCCAGGTCGCGTAAATCACTTTCGTCCATACTGGTCAGCACGGTGACCGCAATCAGCAGAGGCGCATCTTTACCGAACGGCAGAAGCGCTTCGCGGGCGGCCGTCATCATTCTTGCTCCACCCGACGCATGAACGTTAACCATCCATACCCCCAGCTCCGCGGCTGCAGCAACAGCGTGCGCCGTGGTATTTGGAATATCATGGAATTTAAGGTCGAGGAAAACGTCAAAGCCGCGCTGTTGCAGATCGCGTACGATTTGCGGCCCAAACAGCGTGAACATCTCTTTGCCAACTTTCAGACGGCAGTCGCGAGGATCGATACCGTCGACAAAGGCCAGAGCTGCGTCGCGCTTATTGTAATCAAGCGCAACAACAACAGGAGAATCCGTAATTACGCGGGAAGTGGAGGAAGTAACAGACGTCATGACCAGCCCTTTTCGTCTATGGGCGCGCAGCGGCGCGGAACAGATAAACGGCGAGCATTCTACCTGCCGCCGCCGCAAATTGACAGAATCCATTTGTTTTCCTGCCAGGCTGGCAAACCGCATGGAGTTCAGGAAGCAGTAAACCGCTTCAGTATGTTGTAACTAAAATGCAGTATTTTAAAAAATTACTGCCCGTCGAGGCCACGAATTGGCTTGATGGTGGACCATGCACGGCATGAAGGACAGTGCCAGTAGAGAGTATACGCCGTAAACCCGCACTTCTGGCAACGATAGCGCGGCTTGCTGCGCACCTGCTCGCCTACCATGTCGCGCAGCACCATCAGGCTCTCTTTAGCACGCCCCTCTTCAGCATCATTCAGGTGGTAATCCATCAGCTTATGGAATACCCGCATGGTCGGATGACGCTGCAGCTGACGCGTAATATAAACCTGCGCGGTGTCGCTCCCCTCATACTTCTCAACCACGTCTGAAAGCATCAGCTCTGCGGTCGCACCGGTATTCTCTTCCACACAACGACGCAGGAACGCCACCCACTCTTCCTGCTTACCCAACTGTTGATAGCAGGTTTGCAGCATCTCCAGCGTTTCACTGACCAGCTCTTTGTCCTGGTCGATAACACGCAGCAAGCTTTCAACGGCTTTGGCGTAATCGCCATTCGCCATAAAGACGCGCCCCATCATGATCGAAATACGCGCGCTATTACGATCGGCGGCTGCGCCTTTCTTCAACAACGCCATGGCTTTGTCCATGTCGTCGCTGCCCATCTGCTGAAGGGCTAATTCGCAGTAGAAATGCGCTATCTCTACGCGCTGTTTATCTTTACCCAGCTTAACCAGACGTTCCGCGGTATCGATAGCTTTTTGCCAGTCGCTGGTGGCCTGATAAATCTGCAGCAGTTGCTGTAGTGCGCCGATACGGAAATCAGTTTCATCCACCAGCTGCGAGAACATATCTTCAGCACGATCGTACAGCCCTGCGGCCATATAATCCCGCCCCAGCTGTTGTACCGCAAGGAGTCGCTGGTCGTAGGTCAGGGAGGCACTTTCCATCAGGGTCTGGTGGATACGAATTGCGCGGTCAACCTCGCCGCGTGAGCGGAACAGGTTCCCCAGGGTGAGATGCGCTTCAACGGTTCCCGTATCCTCTTTAAGCATATCGAGGAACAGGTCTACCGCTTTGTCCTGCTGATTACTCAGCAGGAAGTTAACCCCCGCAACGTAGTCACGGGAGAGTCGGTTGGCCTCATCCTGCTTTGTTTGTTGCGCACTTCTGCGGCCCATATACCAGCCATAGGCTGCGGCTACAGGCAAAAGCAGAAACAACAACTCCAGCATAGTCGATTATTCCTTCACGACCGGCACACCAGAGCTTTCCGGAATGTCGGACGCAGGCGCAATGTTATTTTCGAGGCGTTTAATTTTACGTTCAGCGCGCGCAAGAGAAACACGGACTTTCAACCAGAAAAGACCACAAACCAGCCAGCCAATGGCAAAGCCCGCAGCAAATAAGACCGCCAGCAGGCTCGATACCCGGTACTCGCCCTGCGCCAGCAGATAGTTAAACGTCACCTGTTGGTCGTTTTGTGCACCCAATGTGACTGAAATGACAAAAATCGCCAATACCAGTAAGAAAATGAGTAAATATTTCACATTACTTCCCGTTATGTGGTTCAAGCGAATAAAGTGTGTTCAATTCACCGCAATCAGTCTTATAAACTACCATTTTAGTGACGGGCGCGAAACGGAAAAAGTAACGCGCCAGCTATGGATTTATGGGCGAAAGACGGATTATCAACCGTCAACCGTCACTTTGCTCCCTTTCGGCAATTTCTTCTTTCTCTTCGAGCGGTGGCGTTAACGGACCGCAGAGTCGTTCGGCAAGCCAGGTCGCCAGCGTGACCAGCAGCCATGAGATCAGCGTAGCGACCGCCAGGTCCTGCGGCCAATGCATCCCCAGCAATAGGCGGCTGCCCATCACTCCTGTCGCCCAGGCCAGTAAAATCACGATAGTCACGGTTCGTCGTCTCGGCCAGAGTAATCCAACGCCCAGTAACGCCCAACTGGCCGCAAACATGGTGTGGCCAGAAGGAAACGCGAACCCCGTCTCTTTTTGCCAGTGTTTACGCAAAAACTTCGGAATATCCTGCTGTTCAGCAAGCTGTTCTTTCACCAGTGCTCCACGATCTTTACGTTTTAAATTGTAGAATTCATCCACAGGAATATGGTGAGTTTTTTCCAGCCAGACGACAAAAGGCCGTGGCTCCTGAACGCGATCTTTAACCCAGGATTTCACGCCCTGACCAATCAAAATGGCAGCACCGAGGATCGCAAAAAGCATTAGCGCCGCCCGCAGTCGAAAACGCAGACACCACAGAAACCACGCGCAGAGAAGGACATGGGTAATAATTCCCCACGGCTGGGTGACGGTTTCCGTTATCCAATATAACGTTTTCAGCCATGCCGCATTCTGCCCGGGCTGCCACATCCAGCCCGAAACCCATACGGCCAGAGGCATAATCAGTAAAATGGCCGCACCTGCTGCCGTACGTCTGGCGATTGAAAGCATGTCTTCTCCTTTTTTGCTAAGCGTCACAATCATAACTGAAATTTATTCGATACGTGGATATGTCGGATCGTGCGTTTAACGTTCATATAGCATGGTGCCCATTAGGTGAACATGCTGAGCTTGTGGCAAAATGAACTGATACAGAAAGCAAAACAGGCGAAAGGCACGACACGTGTCAGCCTACTCTGGAGAATCACATGCAGCTTAAACGTGTGGCAGAAGCCAAACTGCCAACCCCATGGGGCGATTTCCTGATGGTGGGATTTGAAGAACTGGCAACCGGACAGGATCATGTCGCGCTGGTGTACGGCGACATTTCAGGGCAGACGCCGGTTCTGTCCCGCGTACATTCGGAGTGTCTGACGGGTGATGCATTGTTCAGCCTGCGCTGTGATTGCGGTTTCCAACTGGAAGCAGCGCTGACTCACATCGCAGAGGAAGGCCGTGGGGTTCTGCTCTATCACCGTCAGGAAGGCCGTAACATTGGTCTGCTGAATAAAATCCGCGCCTACGCGCTGCAGGACCAGGGCTACGATACGGTGGAAGCGAACCACCAGCTCGGCTTTGCCGCCGATGAACGTGACTTCACCCTGTGCGCCGATATGTTCAAGCTTTTGGGTGTAGATGAAGTTCGTCTGTTGACCAATAACCCGAAAAAAGTGGAAATTCTGACCGAGGCAGGGATCAATATTGTTGAGCGTGTACCGCTGATTGTGGGCCGCAATCCTAAAAATGCCCACTATCTTGATACCAAAGCCGCAAAAATGGGCCACCTGCTGAAAGAGTAAGAGCAAAAAGCCCGGCGCATGTGCCGGGCTGGTTTCGTCAATCCAGCATCTTACGAATCACGTAATGTAAAATACCGTCGTTCTGGTAATAGGTCAGCTCTGTTGCCGTATCAATACGACACCGGCACTCCAGTACCTCGGTTTTTCCGTCTGCCCGCGTTAATTTCACTGGCACCGTTTTACCAGGCTGTAAATTTTGCAGACCACTAATGTCAATCTGCTCCTCTCCGCTCAGACCCAGCGTTTTACGCGTGACGCCCTGCGGAAACTCAAGCGGTAGGATCCCCATCCCAATAAGATTCGAGCGGTGAATTCGTTCGAACGATTCGGCAATGACCACACGAACACCAAGCAGACGCGGACCTTTCGCTGCCCAGTCACGGCTTGAGCCAGAACCGTACTCTTTCCCGGCGATCACCGCCAGCGGTGTACCTTCCTGTTGATATTTGACAGCCGCATCATAAATCGAAACGACTTCCGTACCTGGCAGATGGCGCGTCATGCCCCCTTCCACGCCCGGAACCATCTCGTTACGAATGCGAATATTGGCAAACGTGCCGCGCATCATGACTTCATGGTTACCGCGACGCGACCCGTAGGAGTTAAAATCACGGCGTTCGACACCCCGGCTTTGCAAATAACGGCCTGCCGGGCTGTCGGCTTTGATGCTCCCTGCCGGAGAGATATGGTCCGTAGTGACAGAATCTCCCAGCATCGCCAGAATGCGCGCGCCGTGGATATCTTTAAGCGGCGCAGGTTCAGCCTGCATTTCATCGAAGAACGGCGACAGGCGAATATAGGTCGAATCATCCTGCCAGTCATAGGTATCCGACCCTGCGACGTTGATGGCTTTCCATTCCGGCGTACCTTCAAAGACTTCCGCATACTCTTTGCGGAACATCTCGGTTGACACTTTTTCAACGGCCAGCGCGATCTCACGCGAAGACGGCCAGATATCTTTCAGGTAGACCGGGTCATTCTTGCGATCGTGACCAATAGGGTCGGTCACCAGGTTGATATTCATATTTCCTGCCAGAGCATATGCCACCACCAGCGGAGGCGAGGCGAGCCAGTTGGTTTTCACTAGCGGATGAATGCGCCCTTCAAAATTTCGGTTGCCGGAAAGGACTGCGCCTACCGTCAGATCACCCTGTTTGATCGCCGTTTCAATCGGCTCAGGAAGTGGGCCAGAGTTACCGATGCAAGTGGTGCAACCGTAACCCACCAGGTTAAAGCCCAGTTCGTCGAGATACGGTGTCAGTTTGGCCTGGGCCAGGTAATCCGATACGACTTTGGAGCCCGGTGCCAGCGAAGCCTTGACCCACGGCTGAGGTTTTAGCCCAAGCTCAACCGCTTTTTTGGCCAGTAGACCTGCTGCCATCAATACGCTGGGGTTTGAGGTATTGGTACAGGAAGTAATGGCTGCAATAACCACCGCGCCATCCGGGAGCTGATACTGATGCCCGTTCAGGACATAGTCGATCGGGCGATGATCTTTTTGCGCCACGTTCACTTCCAGTGCATTGCTGGCGGCAAACGCTTTGGGCACGTCAGTCAACGCGACCCGATCCTGAGGGCGTTTCGGCCCGGCAAGGCTCGCCTCAACGCTGCCCATATCGAGCTCAAGCGTGCTGGTGAAGACCGGTTCATCGCCCGGGTTGCGCCACATGCCCTGCGCTTTGGTATAGGCTTCCACCAGCGCGACCTGCTCTTCGCTGCGACCGCTAAGCCGCATGTATTCCAGCGTCACATCATCGATGGGGAAAAAGCCGCAGGTTGCGCCATATTCCGGAGACATATTGGCAATGGTGGCGCGGTCAGCCAGCGGCAGCGAATCCAGCCCATAACCATAGAATTCAACAAATTTACCTACCACACCATGCTTACGCAGCATCTGGGTGACGGTGAGTACCAGATCGGTAGCTGTTATGCCCTCTGACAGTTTGCCGGTGAGCTTGAAGCCCACCACATCCGGGATGAGCATGGATACCGGTTGTCCGAGCATCGCGGCTTCGGCTTCGATACCACCAACCCCCCAACCCAGTACGCCAAGACCGTTGATCATGGTGGTATGTGAATCCGTTCCCACCAGCGTGTCCGGATAAGCCACCCACTCTTTATCCTGCAGTTCACTCCAGACGGCTTTACCCAGGTACTCAAGGTTAACCTGATGGCAAATTCCGGTGCCTGGTGGCACGACGCTAAACCGGCTGAATGCCTGTTGTCCCCACTTCAGGAAGACATAGCGCTCGTGGTTGCGCTCCATCTCCAGACGTACGTTTTCACCAAAGGCGTCGTCATCACCAAAGCGGTCGACGGTTACGGAGTGGTCAATGACGAGGTCCACAGGGGAAAGCGGATTCACTTTTGCGGTATCCCCGCCGAGGCGTTTAACGGCCTCGCGCATAGCGGCTAAATCAACCACTGCGGGAACACCGGTGAAGTCCTGCATCAGGACCCGGGCCGGGCGATAAGCGATTTCTCTGTCGGCGTGGGCATGCTTCAACCACCCTGCCAGCGCCTGGATATCTTCGAGGGTGACAGAATCACCATCCTGCCAGCGTAAGAGATTTTCCAGCAAAACTTTCAAGGACTTGGGTAAACGCGAAATGTCCCCAAGCGTCCTGGCAGCCAGCGGCAGGCTGTAGTAATGCCAGGTTTTATTTTCTGCCTGTAATGTGTCCTTACTGGCTTCGCGTAGGGTTAACGACATAAGCTCCTCCTTAATTACAGAGATGTCCTGACAATCATCAGGGCCGTAATTAAAGATAACACAAAGACGCTGTAACGTTTTGATAACAACCCAAATTGATAAATTCAGATGTGTTCAGAAGGTGAAAACAAAAAACCCCGCCGCAGCGAGGTTTTACAATTTAACGGAAGGCCAGCCAGATGAGCTGGCTCCAGAACAGAATCGACACGGTAAAAACGCCGATCCATGACCAGTATTTATGAGACGTCGTGTTATTCATCATAGGGACACCAGGCATTATTTATAAACGTTTCCGAGGTCGCCCTCAGTTCTATATTGCTGATGTGTATTTATTAAAGAGTACAAAAATGCGGAGTCACTATTCAGACTATTTGCATCATTACGCAATCAACTAAATTATTGTTTTTTGGGTTCGTCTTCCGCGAACACATCAATAAAAGCTTGCTGCTGCGGCGTCAGTTTCCAGGATGCAGGCACAGTATTCGCAGGGGCTTTCCGCACCTTGTGACCATTGTCACGATGCTGACGCATCTGTTTTACCGTCTCTGTTCGTACCGTCAGTGCCATAGTTAACCCCAATATTTCCAGGCCAGGAGAGCAACCACCGCCCAAAAGGAGGCGGAGACGAGAAAGACCGCCAGCCAAGCTTTACGCTTAAGCGCAGGATCCCTTTGCGGTTCTTCACTTCCAGAAGGCATTGCTAACCTCATACAATCGACATCGCTTATCATTTAGGACCAAACAATTGGTACAATTAATCATCTGTTGAGATAAATCCTAAAGAAACTTTAGCCGAAAAGCCAGTGAATTTATGCATTGGGAGGTATGAAATATTCAATCTTTTGACCAGAAATAAATAACTGAAAAGAAATATTTGCGAAGCGTCAAATTAGTTTCTACTTTTGTCGCCAATTCACGACATTATAACCCTGCAGATAAAATGGGTAATGACATTATATGGCAGGGGAAGCGTAGATGATGATAATTCTAATTTAGCTTTGAGACGTTATTTCGGTATCTTTCCCTGATGGAAAGATACCGGGAGTGATTATTTTGCCGGGAGTTTGATGTCTTTAAACATCTCTTCAATATCTTCATTCGAGCGTAATGCGACGGCAGTATCAACCACGTCACGTGTTAAATGCGGGGCAAAGCGCTGAATAAAATCATACATATAGCTACGCAGGAAGGTACTGCGACGGAATCCAATTTTCGTTGTGCTGTGGCTGAAAATATCGTGCGCATCAAGGCGCACCAGATCGGGGTCTGAAACCGGATCAACCGCCATGCTGGCAATGACACCCACCCCAAGGCCAAGCCGTACATAGGTCTTAATAACGTCAGCATCGGTGGCGGTAAAGACAATACGCGGCGTTAATCCTGCGCGGTTAAAGGCTGTATCAAGTTCTGACCGTCCGGTGAAGCCGAATGTATAGGTCACTAAAGGATATTGCGCCAGCTCTTCAATAGTCACCGACCCTTTACCCGCCAACGGGTGATCGGGAGTCACCACAATCGAACGGTTCCAGTGGTAGCACGGGAGCATAACCAGATCGTCATACAGGTGAAGTGCTTCCGTCGCGATGGCAAAATCCGCGTTTCCCTTCGACACCGCTTCAGCAATTTGCGTCGGTGACCCCTGATGCATATGCAAAGAGACGCGTGGATAACGCTCAATAAAGCCCTTAATAACACCTGGCAAGGCATAACGCGCCTGGGTATGCGTCGTGGCAATATACAGCGAGCCTTTATCCGGCCAGGTATGCTCCCCCGCCACAGACTTAATCGCGTCGACTTTAGAGAGGACTTCCCGCGCAATGCGGATGATTTCCTGTCCTGCTGGCGTTACCTGCGTGAGATGTTTGCCGCTGCGGGCGAAAATCTGGATACCTAATTCGTCCTCCAGCATACGCACTTGTTTGCTGATGCCAGGTTGCGAGGTATAAAGCCCCTCAGCGGTAGACGAGACGTTAAGGTTGTGATTCACCACCTCAACGATATAACGAAGCTGCTGTAATTTCATGCCAGACCATCCGATTTAGCGCATGCGGTCAATCGCTTAAGACGATTTAATAATAAAAAACAGATTAACTATAACCACTATATCATTTATAGCCTGACTGTATAGTACGGAACAAAAAATAATAACAAGGTAATAAAAAAGGGCCGGAAATCCGGCCCTTTTACAGGTAAGTTACGGTTAGGGAAGATTATTTCTTGCCTTCAACCCATTTGCCATCGACAAAGAAGGCTGACCATCCGGTCGCTTTACCCTCTTTCTCTGCCGCAACGTACTGCTGCTTAGTTTTACGGCTAAAACGCACCACGGTTTTGTTGCCTTCCGGATCCTGCTGTGGCGCATCGGCCAGATAGCGCAGTTTCTCAGGCAGACGATCGCGGAAACGATGCAGCTCTTCCACCAACGGTGCGCGCGTTTCACGCGATTTCGGGAAGGTGTTGGCGGCAAGGAAGACACCTGCGGCGCCGTCACGCAACACGAAGTACGCGTCTGATTTCTCACACGGCAACTCAGGCAGCGGAACAGGATCTTCCTTCGGCGGCGCCACCTCACCGTTACGCAGAATTTTGCGCGTGTTTTTACACTCGTCGTTAGTACACGCCATGTACTTACCGAAACGCCCCATTTTCAGGTGCATTTCAGAACCACACTTCTCGCACTCCACAATCGGACCGTCATAGCCTTTGATGCGGAATTCACCCTCTTCGATCTCGTACCCGTCACACGTTGGGTTATTACCGCACACGTGCAGTTTACGTTTTGGATCGATCAGGTAGCTGTCCATTGCCGTGCCGCATTTTTTACAACGGCGTTTGGCGCGCAGGGCGTTGGTTTCTGCGTCATCACCTTCCAGCACGTTAAGAACTTCGTTCTCAGGAACCAGGTTAATGGTGGTTTTGCAGCGCTCTTTTGGCGACAGCGCATAACCGGAGCATCCCAGGAATACGCCCGTTGTTGCAGTACGGATCCCCATCTTACGGCCACAGGTTGGGCAGTCGATGCTGGTCAGTACCATCTGGTTAGGCAACATGCCGCCTTCTTCAGGATCTTTCTCCGCTTTTTCAAGCTGACCGGTAAAGTCGCTGAAGAAGCTGTCGAGTACCTTTTTCCATTCCGCCTGATGGCTGGCAACCTGGTCGAGGCTGTCTTCCATCTGCGCGGTGAAATCGTAATTCATCAACTCGCGGAAGTTGGCTTCCAGACGGTCAGTCACGATTTCACCCATTTTCTCCGCATAGAAACGACGGTTTTCAACGCGTACGTAGCCACGGTCCTGAATGGTCGAGATGATTGACGCGTAGGTCGACGGACGACCAATACCGCGTTTTTCCAGCTCTTTCACCAGGGAGGCTTCGCTGAAGCGCGCAGGCGGCTTGGTAAAGTGCTGAGCCGGGATCAATTCGACCAGAGACAGCTCGTCACCTTTGTTAACCGCCGGCAACGTGCGATCTTCATCACCTTTACGCAACGCTGGCATGACTTTCGTCCAGCCATCGAAGCGCAGGATGCGGCCACGCGCCTTCAGTCGGAAATCACCTGCGCCGACAGTCAGCGTGGTGGAGTCGTACTGCGCTGGCGTCATCTGACACGCTACGAACTGGCGCCAGATCAGCTGATAAAGCTTCTGCGCGTCGGCTTCCATGTCTTTCAACGACTCGGCTAACACAGAGACGTCAGAAGGACGGATCGCTTCGTGCGCTTCCTGAGAGTTCTCTTTGCTGGCGAACTGATTGGCACTTTCCGGCAGGTATTTCTTACCGAAATTGTCACTGATGTAGCCGCGCACCATGTTAACCGCGTCCTGGCTCAGGTTGGTTGAGTCGGTACGCATATAAGTGATGTAACCCGCTTCATACAGGCGCTGGGCCATCATCATGGTTTTCTTCACGCCATAGCCCAGACGCGTACTTGCGGCCTGTTGCAGTGTAGAGGTGATAAACGGCGCCCCAGGCTTACTGCTGGTTGGTTTATCTTCACGTTCCAGCACCTGGTAGCGAGCTTTTTCCAGCAGCGCCACGGCGGCCATGGTCTGGTCACGGTTTTCAGGGCGGAACGGTTTGTCGTTTTGATGGCTCACCTGCAGCGGCAGAGCATCACCACCTGGCGTCGTCACATTGGCGTCAACTTCCCAGAATTCTTCCGGTACGAAGGCTTTAATTTCGCGTTCACGCTCAACGACAAGACGTACAGCGACAGATTGCACACGACCTGCTGACAGACCACGGGCAATCTTCTTCCACAGCAGTGGAGAAACCATGTAGCCCACAACACGGTCCATAAAACGGCGTGCCTGCTGTGCGTTTACACGGTCGATATTCAGCTCGCCCGGCTTCTCAAACGCCTGACGAATCGCATTCTTCGTAATTTCGTTAAACACTACACGGCTGTAGCGTTTGTCATCACCACCGATCACTTCCCGCAGGTGCCACGCAATGGCTTCCCCTTCGCGGTCAAGGTCGGTTGCGAGATAGATGTGGTCTGCTTTTTCAGCAAGCTGCTTCAGCTCGTTAACGACTTTTTCTTTCCCGGGCAACACTTCATATTGTGCATCCCAGTTATGCCATGGGTTAACACCCATGCGGTTGACAAGCGCGCTACGTTCATCCTTTTTAGGCTTTTTGGCCCCTTTGGTGGAGGTAGAGTCTGCGCTCTTTTTGCTGGCTGAGCCACTGGTCGGCAAATCGCGGATATGACCCACGCTGGACTTAACCACGTAGTCATTACCCAGATACTTATTGATCGTTTTGGCTTTTGCCGGGGACTCAACGATGACGAGAGCTTTACCCATATTCACCTTTACCTAATTTAATTCTTCCAGGAATACGCCGCACGTTGATTTCCCTTCCGCTGACGGCGAGCCAATGATATTGCGGCCGCGTCAGGAGATATCAACCCCTTTGTCTTACCGGACGTCAAAGAAACACGCCCAGGTGATTGAGTTATCGGGTATTTTTCTCACATTTCGTATAATTCGTGACGAATTCCCGGTCGAATGTCAAGCAATTCTGTTGCCAGAATGACGAAAGCGCACACTCTACCTGATAAAATTCGTTACGCAACTTTATTAGCATGCAAAAGCAAATCCCGCCAGCCAGGCCCCTGCTCCTTATCCCCTAAGATTACAGGGAAAATTTGCCCCCAAAGCGCCCTCGGCGTAGACTATTGTCACTGTTTAAGGAGTGGATTATGCAGAATACGACCCAACCTATTGACCGAGCCTCTCTGCTTATCGAAGCAAACAAGCTTATCCGTGACCATGAAGATACGCTGGCGGGCATTGAAGCCACTGGTGTGGAGCAGCGCAATGGCGTGCTGATTTTCAGTGGCGAATACTTCCTTGACGAACAGGGGTTACCGACCCCGAAAAGCACCGCCGTGTTTAACATGTTTAAATACCTGGCGCATACGCTTTCAGAGAAATATCACCTGGTCGATTAATGCAAAACGCGAGGCATATGCCTCGCGTTTTTGTTTACAGCAACGGTTTTTGTCCGCGTTGTAACCAACGCAGCAACAGACGGTCTGCACTTTCTGCCGCACTGTTGGTGAAGCGGTCAAGCAGTCGCTTACGCTGGGTAAAGCGCACACCAACCAGCTCACGGCCGTCCATCAGATTCAACAGCAGGTCGTCACTGGTGCCCACTTCATCCACCAGCCCTTTCTCCTGTGCCTGGATACCGTACCAGTGCTCGCCCGTCGCGACCTGTTCAATATCGAGCGTAGGCCGCATACGGTGCACAAAATCTTTAAAGAGGTGATGCGTTTCATTGAGATCTTCACGGAATTTCTGTCTCCCTTCTTCCGTGTTTTCACCCAGCAGCGTCAGGGTCCGTTTGTACTGACCTGCCGTGTGAAGTTCGATATCAATCTCTTTATTCTTCAGGAAACGGTTAAAGTTAGGGATCTGCGCGACCACACCGATTGAGCCAATGATAGAGAACGGCGCGGCAACAATTTTGTCCGCTACGCAGGCCATCATATAACCACCGCTCGCCGCCACTTTGTCCACTGCAACGGTTAATGGGATCCGCTTTTCGCGCAGACGCTGCAGCTGTGAGGCTGCCAACCCGTAACCGTGAACGACACCTCCGGGGCTTTCAAGACGCACGACAACCTGATCCTGCGGTGTCGCCACAGCCAGAACGGCAGTCACTTCCTCCCGCAGAGAGGAAACTTCATGCGCATCCATACTACCTTTAAAATCGAGTACATAGACACGTGGCGTGACCTTCTCCTTCGGCGCATTGAGCTTTGCTTTTGCCTTTGCCGCTTTGGCTTCCTGTTTGTGCTTTTTCTTCTGCGCTTTCTGCCACAGTTTTTGTTGATGACTATCAAGCAGCGCCAGAGACATATCTTCCTGCATCTCTTTATATTGCTCGCTTAGACGCGTGATGCGTAACTCCCCACGCTGACGCTTGCGCTGCGTCAGGTTGACAATCAGAACGGCAACCACTGCGATGGCAATGACAACCGTCGCGATTTTGGCCAAAAACAACCCATATTGAGAAAGTAATTCCACGCGTTCCACCTTGATTTAACCACGAATCTTTCACGGCAGTGTACAACAGCCCTGCCCATGCGTCTCGCTCGTGACATTACCTCTGCGAGCCGCCTTCAGGAATCCCCGGCCTGGAGTTTAAATATTTGCAAATTGTTAATTTTACAGTAATGCGTCCTGTAGACTGATTGAATTATTAGGCTAATTCGGGCATAAAGCCGAAAAGTCATCGTGAAGGCGTCATCGCGTCACTGTACGCCTGAGGAGTCACCGTGCATTATCAACCACAAAAAAACCTGCTACAGAACCGGATCATTCTCGTTACTGGTGCCAGCGACGGAATTGGCCGCGAGGCGGCTCTGACGTACGCTGAATATGGCGCAAGCGTTATTCTGATTGGCCGCAACGAAGAGAAATTGAAAGGTGTCGCGCAGGAAATTGAAGCTGCTGGTGGAACACTGGCGGCGTGGTACACGCTCGATTTACTCACCTGCACTCCCGAAGTGTGCCAGGAACTCGCCCAACGCATCAGTACCCGCTACCCAGTACTGGACGGTGTGCTACACAACGCCGGCTTGCTTGGGGATGTTTGCCCAATGGATGAACAGGATCCTGATACCTGGCAGCAGGTGATGCAGGTCAACGTCAACGGGACGTTTTTCCTTACCCAGGCATTGCTTCCTTTATTACTCAAATCTGAGTCAGGCTCGCTGGTCTTCACCTCTTCCAGCGTGGGTCGCGAAGGCCGGGCGAACTGGGGAGCTTATGCCGTATCAAAATTCGCCACCGAAGGCATGATGCAGGTGCTGGCGGAGGAATATCAGAGCCGCCATCTGCGCGTAAATTGCATTAACCCCGGTGGAACGCGCACCAAAATGCGTGCCAGCGCGTTCCCGACCGAAGATCCACAGAAGCTGAAAACTCCGGCTGATATAATGCCGCTCTATCTCTGGCTAATGGGCGATGACAGTCGCCGCAAGACAGGGATGACCTTTGACGCCCAGCCAGGCCGTAAACCAGGAATTTCCCAATGAGTGAAGAACGCCATCAGCAGCGCCAGCAGCGTCTGAAAGAACAGGTCGATGCTCGCGTCGCGGCAGCCCAGGACGAACGCGGGATCATCATCGTGTTCACCGGCAACGGTAAAGGTAAAACCACTGCCGCATTTGGTACCGCTACGCGTGCCGTCGGGCACGGGCAGAAAGTCGGTGTCATCCAGTTTATCAAAGGCATATGGCCCAACGGCGAGAGGAATTTGCTTGAGCCTCATGGCGTCGAGTTTCAGGTAATGGCGACCGGGTTTACGTGGAATACCCAGAACCGGGAAACGGACACCGCCGCCTGTCTCGCCGTCTGGGAACATGCCAAAAGAATGCTGGCCGATCCTTCGCTAAACATGGTGCTACTGGATGAGATCACCTATATGGTCGCCTACGACTACCTGCCTCTGGAAGCAGTGCTGGATGCGCTGAAGAACCGTCCTGCACATCAGACGGTGATCGTCACGGGGCGTGGGTGTCATCGGGATATTCTGGAGCTGGCAGATACCGTCAGCGAGCTGCGTCCGGTGAAACATGCGTTTGATGCGGGTATCAAAGCGCAAATCGGGATTGATTACTAAAAAAAGCCCGGTCACGCTGACCGGGCTTCTGTTTTAACCGTTGTTGTTACGGCTGCCGGAACGGCGGTTGCTGCTCACCTGGCTGTGGCGTTTCACCGCACGACGGATCTGATTCGCCTTCATGCGACGACGATCTTTCTCTACTGCCACTTTAGAGGTGGTTTCTGGCGTCAGACCAACCAGCTCGCGCAGATAGTTAGTTTGCGTCAGATCCAGTTCGGTATAACCGCCACGCGGCAGACCTTTTGGCAGCAGAATGTCGCCGTAACGGACGCGGATCAAGCGGCTCACCTGAACGCCGACGGCTTCCCACAGACGACGTACTTCGCGGTTACGGCCCTCGGTCAGCGTTACGTTGTACCACTGGTTAATACCTTCACCACCGGTAAATTTGATGGTTTTGAACGCAGCAGGACCGTCTTCCAGCTGAACGCCGCGCGACAGATCGCGCAGTTTATTCTCATCAACCTGACCAAAGACGCGCACGGCGTATTCACGTTCCACTTCACGGCTTGGGTGCATCAGACGGTTTGCCAGTTCACCATCGGTGGTAAACAGCAGCAGACCGCAGGTATTCACGTCCAGACGACCTACTGCAATCCAGCGAGCGCCACGCAGTTTAGGCAGACGGTCAAACACCGTCGGGCGACCTTCCGGGTCGTTGCGGGTACACAGTTCGCCTTCCGGCTTGTAGTAAGCCAGCACGCGGCAAATCTGTTCAGCGGACTCTTTTACGGAGATAAGATGACCGTCAATACGGATCTTCAGCCCCGGTACAATTTCTACGCGGTCGCCCAGCGTGGCGATTTTACCGTCCACACTCACGCGGCCCGCTTCAATAATGGCTTCGATTTCACGGCGTGAGCCGTGGCCGGCGCGCGCCAGCACTTTCTGTAACTTCTCGCTCATTGAGCTTCCTCAGGTGTCGCCTTCACAGGCGTCGAATCAGGTCAAAAGAGGGCTTACCCCTGCTTTGATGGCCGCGTAGTATATCTGCTTAGACCATTACAAGAAAGGCTTAACATCACCCACGCCTTCACGAATCACTTCTGGTGCATCTTCGGTCAAGTCGACCACGGTGGTCGGCTGCTGTCCGAGATAGCCACCGTGAATAATCAACTCAACGACCTTCTCCAGACGATCTTTGATCTCTTCCGGATCGGATTCGGTAAATTCACTTCCCGGCAGCATCAGCGAGGTCGAGAGCATAGGTTCGCCGAGGGTTTCCAGCAGCGCCTGAGCAATCGGGTTCGACGGTACGCGCATGCCGATGGTTTTACGTTTTTCCTGCAGAAGACGGCGCGGAACCTCTTTCGTCCCTTTCAGGATGAACGTGTAATTACCCGGCGTGTTGTTCTTGATCAGGCGAAACGCCACGTTATCCACATAAGCATAGGTCGACAACTCAGAGAGATCGCGACACATCAGGGTAAAGTTATGGCCGTCCGGCAGCTGGCGAATACGGCAAATGCGTTCCATCGCCCCTTTGTCTTCAATTTTGCAGCCCAGCGCATAGCCAGAATCGGTCGGATAGACAATGACACCGCCTTTGCGAACGATCTCTACGGCCTGGTTAATCAGGCGTGGCTGCGGGTTATCCGGATGGATATAGAAAAATTGACTCATACTTCCCTCTCTTCAATTTGCTGCGGCTGTTCCCAGAGCGTCCAGACAGGCTCAACGCCAGCGGGCAGCCAGAGCTTGCGCCCCAGTTCGATCCAGGCGCAAGGCTGATGGAAATCAGACCCTTGTGACCCAAGCAGGCCGAACTGACGGGCATAAGTTGCGAGCTGCGCGCGCTCATTGGGCGCCTGCTGACACTGGGCGACTTCCATCGCCTCACCACCGCATTCGGCAAAGTGTGCCAGCAGTCTTTTCAGCCATTTAGCAGAAAGATTATATCGCCCCGGATGGGCCAGCACGGCCTTGCCACCAGAATGATGAATCACATCAATAGCTTGTTTTATTGTACACCACTGTGGCGGAACGTATCCGGTTTTCCCGCGAGCAAGATATTTTTTAAAAACATCCGCCATTGTCGTGGCTTTGCCCACCTCTACCAGAAAACGGGCGAAATGACCGCGCGTGACCGCCCCGCCGTTCGCCAGCTTTTGAGCACCTTCCAGCGCGCCCGGAATATGCGCCTTTTCCAGACGTTCACCAATCATCTCTGCGCGCTGGTTGCGGCGCGTTTTTTGTTCTTGCAAAAAGGCCCGAAGTGCCGGATGGTCTATATCGATATTCAGGCCAACAATATGAATTTCATGGTTTTCCCAGACGGTGGAGATTTCGACACCGGACACCAGATTAAGCGCCAGCCCGCTGCGGGCGATTTCGGCGCGCGCCGCCGGAATGGCATCTGTCGTATCGTGATCGGTTATCGCCAGCGTACCGACGCGCATTTCAACGGCACGATGAACCAGGTCCTCGGGTGTCAGTAGGCCATCAGAGGCCTGTGTATGGCTGTGTAAATCATAAATAATCGCGTAGGTGGTATCGCTCAAAGCACTTCCCATAGCAGGTTGGAGACATCCGAAACCGCCATGATACCGACTTAACGTGAAATTCTGAAATCAAGGGTTGACAACTCGCCATCGAACTAGTTAACTAGTACGCAAGTTCACACGAGAAAGGTATCTGAAAATGACAGCACATTTCACTCTGCACGGTTGGTGGCGCACTTCCTGATCATCGGGCAGTGTCACGCGTCTGCGAAATGCAAACAGATACCCAGCCCGCTACTAAGCGGGCTTTTTTTTGAACAGAATAAATGAGAACAACATCATGCAAACAGCCAAACCACACCTCGAATTGCTAACCCGCGAGGCGGCCTATCGCCACAACCCCACCGCGCTGTTTCATCAGGTGTGCGGTGCTCGCCCGGCAACGCTGCTGCTTGAATCTGCGGATATCGACAGCAAAGACGATCTCAAGAGCCTGCTGCTGGTTGACAGCGCGTTGCGCATTACCGCTTTAGGTGACACTGTCACCATTAAGGCACTGTCAGAAAATGGCGAGTCGCTGCTGCCGCTGTTGGATGCCGCCCTGCCTGCAGGAATTGAAAATGAACGTCATCCGGAAATGCGGGTTCTGCATTTCCCGCCGGTCAGCCAGTTGCTGGATGAAGACGCACGTCTCTGTTCTCTGTCCGTTTTCGATGCTTTCCGCCTGCTGCAAAACCTGGTGTCCGTACCGGAAAATGAGCGTGAGGCGATGTTCTTCGGCGGGTTGTTTGCGTATGACCTGGTCGCGGGTTTTGAAGATTTGCCGGAAACAGAACAAGGCAACCGCTGCCCGGACTACTGCTTCTATCTGGCGGAAACCTTGCTGGTGATCGACCATCAGAAAAAATATACCCGCATTCAGGCGAGCCTGTTCACGCCTTCTGTGGCAGAGAAAAATCGCCTTGAACATCGCATCACCCAGCTGCAGCAGCAAATGACCGAAGCGCCGCCTGCGCTTCCAGTGCAGCGCGTGGAGAAGATGACGTGCGACGTCAACCAGACTGACGATCAGTACGGCGCCGTTGTTCGCCAGATGCAAAAAGCGATTCGTGCCGGTGAAATTTTCCAGGTTGTACCTTCCCGTCGCTTCTCTTTGCCTTGCCCGTCTCCGCTGGCGGCCTACGATGTGCTGAAGAAAAGCAACCCGAGTCCGTACATGTTCTTTATGCAGGACAACGATTTCACCCTGTTTGGCGCGTCACCAGAAAGCTCACTGAAATACGATGCCACCAGCCGCCAGATTGAGATCTACCCTATTGCCGGGACGCGTCCGCGCGGTCGTCGTGCTGATGGTTCACTGGATCGCGATCTCGACAGCCGCATCGAACTCGAAATGCGTACCGACCACAAGGAGCTTTCCGAGCACCTGATGCTGGTCGATCTGGCGCGTAACGACCTGGCGCGCATTTGTACTCCGGGCAGCCGTTACGTCGCTGACCTCACCAAAGTCGACCGTTATTCATTTGTGATGCACCTGGTGTCCCGAGTGGTCGGTGAACTGCGCAGCGACCTCGACGTGCTGCACGCCTATCGCGCCTGCATGAACATGGGGACCCTGAGCGGTGCGCCAAAAGTCCGCGCCATGCAGTTGATTGCCGGTGCCGAAGGCCGTCGTCGCGGTAGCTACGGCGGCGCAGTGGGTTACTTCACCGCCCACGGCGATCTCGATACCTGCATCGTTATCCGCTCTGCGTATGTGGAAGATGGCATTGCCACCGTCCAGGCAGGCGCTGGCATTGTTCTTGATTCTGTTCCGCAGTCTGAAGCTGACGAAACACGCAGTAAAGCGCGTGCGGTACTTCGCGCCATTGCTACCGCACACCATGCACAGGAGATTTTCTGATGGCTGACATTCTGCTGCTCGATAATATCGACTCCTTTACTTATAACCTTGCAGATCAGCTGCGTGCGAATGGTCATAACGTCGTTATCTACCGCAACCACGTGCCGGCACAGACGCTGATTGACCGACTGGCCACCATGCAAAACCCGGTGTTGATGCTCTCTCCAGGACCCGGTGCACCGAGTGAAGCTGGCTGTATGCCAGAACTGCTGACGCGTATGCGCGGAAAGCTGCCGATTATCGGTATCTGTCTCGGCCACCAGGCCATTGTGGAAGCCTATGGCGGCTACGTCGGCCAGGCGGGCGAAATTCTGCACGGCAAAGCGTCCAGCATAGAACATGACGGTCAGGCGATGTTTGCCGGGTTGCCTAACCCACTCCCGGTGGCGCGCTACCACTCGCTGGTGGGGAGCAACATTCCAGCCGGGCTGACCATTAACGCCTCGTTTGAAGGGATGGTGATGGCGGTGCGTCATGATGCGGATCGCGTCTGCGGTATGCAGTTCCACCCGGAATCGATTCTGACCTCTAACGGTGCTCGTCTGCTGGAACAAACTCTCGACTGGGCGTTACAGAAGCTGGAACAGACTAATACCCTTCAGCCGATTCTGGAAAAACTGTACCAGGCGCAGACCCTGAGCCAGCAGGAAAGCCATCAGCTCTTCTCCGCCGTGGTTCGCGGCGAGCTGAAACCTGAACAGCTTGCTGCTGCACTGGTGAGCATGAAAGTGCGCGGTGAAAGCCCGCAGGAGATCGCCGGTGCCGCTACGGCCCTGCTGGAAAATGCCGCTCCGTTCCCGCGCCCGGACTATCCGTTTGCCGATATTGTTGGCACCGGCGGTGACGGCAGCAACAGCATCAACATCTCTACCGCCAGCGCCTTCGTGGCGGCGGCGTGTGGTTTGAAAGTCGCGAAACACGGTAACCGCAGCGTTTCCAGCCGGTCAGGCTCTTCCGATTTGCTCGCCGCATTTGGTATTAATCTCGATATGAACGCCGAGCGTTCCCGTGAAGCGCTGGATGACCTGGGTGTCTGTTTCCTGTTTGCGCCGAAGTACCACACCGGTTTCCGCCACGCGATGCCGGTTCGTCAGCAGCTCAAAACCCGTACGCTGTTTAACGTACTGGGGCCACTTATCAACCCGGCTCATCCGCCGCTGGCGCTGATTGGCGTCTATAGCCCGGAACTGGTGCTGCCGATTGCTGAGACACTGCGTGTTCTGGGATATCAACGTGCCGCCGTGGTCCACAGTGGAGGAATGGATGAGGTGTCGCTGCATGCGCCAACGCTGGTAGCCGAACTGCGCGACGGCGAGATCCTGAGTTATCAGCTGGAAGCCGCCGACTTCGGTTTAGCGCCATATCACCAGGAAGCGCTGGCAGGCGGTACGCCGGAAGAAAACCGTGACATTCTGACGCGCTTATTACAAGGTAAAGGAGAGGTCGCTCATGAGGCCGCCGTTGCTGCCAACGTCGCCATGCTGATGCGTTTGCACGGTGAGGAAGACCTGAAGGCCAACGTTCAAAAAGTTCTGGATGTACTGCGCTCTGGTGCAGCTTACGATCGCGTTACCGCACTTGCGGCAAGAGGGTAAAGAATGCAGACCGTTTTAGCGAAAATCGTTGCCGATAAGGCCATCTGGGTGGAAGCACGCAAGCAACAACAGCCGCTTGCCAGTTTCCAGAACGACGTCGTCCCGAGCAGCCGTCGTTTCTATGACGCCCTGCAGGGCGCGCGCACCGCGTTTATTCTTGAGTGCAAAAAAGCGTCCCCGTCTAAAGGCGTTATTCGTGACGATTTCGACCCGGCGCGTATTGCCGGCATTTATAAGCATCATGCGTCAGCCATCTCGGTGCTGACGGATGAGAAATATTTCCAGGGCAGCTTTGATTCTCTGCCCATCGTCAGCGGCATCGCACCACAGCCGATTCTGTGCAAAGACTTTATTATCGATCCGTATCAAATCTGGCTGGCGCGCTTTTACCAGGCTGACGCCTGCCTGCTGATGCTCTCGGTGCTAGACGACGAACAGTATCGCCAGCTTTCTGCCGTGGCACACAGTCTGAACATGGGCGTGCTGACAGAAGTCAGTAATGAAGAAGAACTGGAACGCGCGATTGCGCTGGAAGCCAGAGTGGTCGGCATTAACAACCGCGATCTTCGCGACCTGTCGATCGACCTCAACCGCACCCGCCAGCTCGCGCCGTGTCTGGGCTCCGGTGTGACGGTGATCAGCGAGTCCGGTATTAACAGCTACGCGCAGGTACGTGAGTTGAGCCACTTCGCCAACGGTTTCCTGATTGGCTCCGCCATGATGGAACATGACGACCTCAACGCTGCGGTGCGCCGGGTGTTGCTGGGTGAAAACAAAGTATGCGGTTTGACCCGCGAACAGGATGCCCGGGCTGCGTATGACGCGGGGGCGATTTACGGCGGGCTGATTTTTGTCGATTCATCTCCACGAGTTGTCAGCGTAGAACAGGCGCGCGAGGTGATAGCGGCAGCGCCGCTCAGCTATGTCGGCGTTTTCCGCAATGCGGATATCACGGACGTGGCGGCAAAAGCCGACGCTTTATCCCTGAGCGCGGTCCAGCTCCACGGTGATGAAGATCAGGCGTATATAGACGCTCTGCGTACCGTGCTGGCACCGCAGGTGCAGATCTGGAAAGCCCAGAGCGTAGGCGACACCCTGCCAGCGCGTAATCTTACTCATGTTGATAAATACGTGCTGGATAACGGCCAGGGCGGCACAGGTCAGCGTTTTGACTGGTCGCTGCTGAATGGTGAAAAGCTGGACAACGTCCTGCTGGCGGGCGGATTAAGCCCGGATAACTGCGTTGAAGCCGCCAAAACGGGCTGCGCAGGCCTCGATTTCAATTCAGGCGTAGAGTCGCAACCGGGTATCAAAGATGCCAGCAAGCTGGCCTCGGTATTTAAAACTCTGCGTGCATATTAAGGAAGAGAAGATGACGACATTACTAAACCCTTATTTTGGTGAGTTCGGTGGGATGTACGTCCCGCAAATCCTGATGCCCGCTCTGCGCCAGCTGGAAGAGGCGTTTGTCAGCGCGCAGAAGGATCCGGCATTTCAGGCTGAATTTACTGACCTGCTGAAAAACTATGCTGGTCGTCCAACGGCGCTGACCAAGTGTCGTAACCTGACCGAAGGCACCAAAACGACGCTGTACCTCAAGCGTGAAGATTTGCTGCACGGCGGCGCGCACAAAACTAACCAGGTGTTGGGTCAGGCGCTGCTCGCCAAACGTATGGGTAAAACCGAAATCATCGCCGAGACCGGCGCGGGTCAACACGGTGTGGCCTCTGCTCTCGCCAGCGCCCTGCTCGGTCTGAAATGCCACATTTATATGGGCGCAAAAGACGTTGAACGTCAGTCGCCGAACGTGTTCCGTATGCGTCTGATGGGTGCAGAAGTGATCCCGGTTCACAGTGGTTCAGCCACGCTGAAAGATGCCTGTAACGAAGCGCTGCGCGACTGGTCTGGCAGCTATGAAACCGCGCACTATATGCTCGGTACCGCTGCGGGCCCGCACCCGTTCCCGACTATCGTACGTGAATTCCAGCGCATGATTGGTGAAGAGACCAAAGCGCAGATCCTTGAAAAAGAGGGTCGACTGCCGGATGCGGTGATCGCCTGCGTCGGCGGTGGATCTAACGCTATCGGCATGTTTGCCGATTTCATCGACGACACCCGCGTTGGCCTGATTGGCGTTGAGCCTGCTGGTCATGGAATTGAAACGGGTGAGCATGGTGCGCCACTGAAGCATGGCCGCGTTGGGATCTACTTCGGTATGAAGTCCCCGATGATGCAGACCGACGAAGGCCAGATTGAAGAATCATACTCTATCTCAGCGGGCCTGGATTTCCCGTCGGTTGGGCCACAGCATGCGTACCTGAACAGCATTGGTCGTGCGGATTATGTTTCCATTACCGATGATGAAGCGCTGGAAGCATTTAAAACATTGTGTCGCAGCGAAGGGATTATCCCGGCGCTGGAGTCATCTCACGCACTGGCACACGCGCTGAAAATGATGAAAGAAAACCCGGAGAAAGAGCAGCTGCTGGTGGTTAACCTTTCCGGTCGCGGTGACAAAGATATCTTCACCGTTCACGATATTCTGAAAGCACGAGGGGAAATCTGATGGAACGTTACGATAACGCATTTGCAGAACTGAAATCCCGCCAGGAAGGCGCGTTCGTTCCCTTCGTTACCCTGGGCGACCCGGGCCCGGAACAGTCGCTGAGGATTATTGATGCCCTGATTGAAGCCGGTGCCGATGCGCTGGAGCTGGGTATCCCGTTCTCTGACCCGCTGGCGGATGGCCCAACCATTCAGAATGCGACGCTGCGCGCCTTTGCGGCGGGCGTAACGCCAACCCAGTGCTTTGAGATGCTGGCCGCCATTCGACAGAAACACCCGACAATCCCAATCGGCCTGCTAATGTACGCCAACCTGGTGTTTAACCGCGGGATCGATGAGTTCTATGCCGAGTGCGCACGCGTAGGTGTTGATTCTGTACTGGTGGCGGATGTGCCGGTTGAGGAATCTGCACCGTTTCGCCAGGCAGCAATGCGCCACAACGTTGCCCCGATTTTCATCTGCCCACCGAATGCTGATGACGAGCTGCTGTGCCAGATTGCCTCTTACGGTCGCGGGTATACCTACCTGCTCTCCCGTGCGGGCGTGACCGGTGCCGAAAATAAAGCCGCACTGCCGCTGCATCATCTGGTAGAAAAGCTGGCTGAATACCATGCCGCACCGCCGCTGCAGGGATTCGGGATTTCCTCTCCTGAACAGGTCTCGGCAGCGATTGAAGCAAAAGCAGCAGGGGCGATTTCCGGCTCGGCTATTGTCAAAATCATCGAGAAGAACGTTGATAAGCCCGAGCAGATGCTGGCCGAACTGAAAACATTCGTAAGCGCAATGAAAGCCGCAACCCGAAGAGCATAACCCCTTCGCCGTCTGGCAACTCCGCCAGACGGTTCCCTTCTTCTTTTTATACTCCCTCTTCACTTTACAGCATTAATATCAACTGCAATAAATAGCAAACTAATACTTAATTACCCACTTCACTAAACAGGCAGTCAACAATATCGTTTTGTCGATTTACTTATTATAAGGAAAGTATAATGTATGCACATGTTTGCTATTGTAATAATATTTGGACAACATGTTGAGAAATTTCATTTTTGGCTGGGAAGAATGTGACCTGAGTATTTACCGTCAGGCATATGCTACTTATGGCGGTAGTGTATGCACACATCCGGATGTGCTAACTTATCTTTCGAGCAAACGAAATAAAGAAATCAAGTTCTTTTGCAGAAAAAAAGATGGCATTGTCGTTTCATCAATTTATTCTATTAATGGGTCACTGAATCTCTACTCAAAATCACATCCTTTTGTTTTTGAGGATATAATTTTACCCAGCGCCACCCATTCAAAATCCTTTCTTCCCGTCAGGACGAAAAAGCTTTCACCACTACAGAAAAGTTCATTCATCAACTCCTTCAGCAGTAAAATGCTGAATGATGAGATATGTCACATGAAACCGCTATTTTCTACAAAAACGGTTAGAAAAAGAAATGGGGAAAGGAGTCGTTTTCTCAAGCTTGGAGGTGAAATACTGGATGTGAACAATCTTTCCACTGACGAGATTTGCGACAGTTACATAGACTTGTTTAATGTTCGCTGGCGCGGCAAAGTATCGCCCTACCCAAGAGAAAATCTACTGGATGCCATTAATAGCTTGAGACATATGATTTTTGGATCCGCACTCGCAATCAATAAGAAAATCATAGCCATTGATTTAATATTTAAAACCGAATGCCCCGGGTGGATTTACTTCGACGACATCAATGGAGGATACGACCCTCAATACAACAATATTGGTGCGGGAAGCATCTTGCTTTGGGAAAATTATAATCGAGCCAGAGAACTGTGTGAGCAGAATGAGAAAAAAATCATTTTCTCTCTTGGGAAATACTTCAGCGGAATGGAGTATAAAAAACAGTGGTGCAACATTAGTCCATTGAGGTGTGTATTTTAATTACGTTTTGATGAAAAACCTCACGCTCACCTACTATAGTTAATCTATTGTCCCTTCACAAACACACTCACATTATGCTCTTTTCTGTCAGATCTTATTTTCACGGGCGCATGCGGTTAATGCTCGCCATTTTGGCCGGAGTAACCTGCTTTGTAGCCCTTCCCCCTGATCTGGGATATCTGCAACGGCTGCTGATAGGCTGGAATGTGCTGGCGTGGCTATATCTGTGCTTTATGTGGTTTCGTATGTTACGTACTGATGTGCGGGATATTCCGCATATTGCCAAAATGCAGGATGAGAGCGCGGGGCTGGTGCTGGGCATGGTGATAATCGGCTGCCTGGCCAGCATTCTGGCGATCCTCATTGAGCTAACCTCACTCAAGCACCTCACCGGATCGCCGCGCGTGCTGCATCTGCTGTTGACGGGCACCACGCTGGCCGTTTCCTGGGCCTTACTGCCCACCTCATTTGCGATGCATTACGCTCACCACCATTACCTGCACCGAACTAAAGACGTCATACCCATGATTTTTCCAGAAAAACCGGAGGAACCCGGTTACTGGGATTTTCTTTATTTTTCGTTCACCATCGCGGTAGCGTCACAAACTGCCGATGTGGCGACCGGTACCACCGACATGCGGCAAATTACGTTGCTCCAGTCGGTGATTTCTTTTGTTTTCAATCTGGCGATTCTGGGTCTGTCAGTAAACGTTGGAGCCGGGCTACTGAGCTAAACCCATCTGAATTTCCGCATCGAAGAAACAACTCAGTATAACCGGTGTTCAGTGCTATCTCTGTTCCGAAGTCGTGCTGCCGTTGGGTGAGCAGCACGGTTTAATGATTGAGGTCATAAAAACAGGCAGTATTTTGGAGAGCAGTTTTGGAGAAACAAAAAACGTTATATATTCCAGTCCGTTAAATCAACATACTCCTTCTGAGTTCAGAGGCTTTCTCATGTCATGGCAATACTTTAAACAGACTTACCTGGTTAAGTTCTGGTCACCTGTACCGGCCGTTATCGCGGCGGGGATCCTTTCTACCTACTATTTCGGCATTACCGGCACCTTCTGGGCCGTCACCGGCGAGTTCACGCGCTGGGGTGGGCAACTGCTACAACTGGCTGGGGCACATACCGAAGAGTGGGGTTACTTTAAACTCATTCATCTGGACGGCACACCGCTCACCCGCATTGATGGGATGATGATCATGGGTATGTTCGGCGGATGTTTAGCTGCGGCGCTATGGGCAAATAACGTCAAGCTGAGGCTGCCTAAAAGCCGAATCCGTATTCTGCAGGCGATTGTCGGCGGCATGATTGCCGGCTTCGGCGCGCGTCTGGCGATGGGGTGCAACCTTGCCGCCTTCTTCACTGGTATTCCTCAGTTTTCACTGCATGCCTGGTTTTTTGCTGTCGCCACGGCCATCGGCTCTTACTTTGGCGCAAAATTTACCCTTCTCCCGTTGTTCCGTATTCCGGTCAAAATGGTCAAGGTGAGTGCGGCTTCTCCACTGACGCAAAAGCCCTCTCAGGCCCGTCGCCGCTTCCGCCTGGGTATGTTGGTCTTTTTCGCCATGCTGGCGTGGGCGCTGTGTACAGCCCTGAACCAGCCGAAACTCGGTCTGGCGATGCTGTTTGGCGTGGGTTTTGGCCTTCTCATTGAACGCGCACAGATCTGCTTTACTTCGGCGTTTCGCGATATGTGGATCACCGGCCGCACGATGATGGCGAAAGCGATTATCGCCGGGATGGCGGTCAGTGCCATCGGTATCTTCAGCTATGTTCAGTTGGGGGTCGAACCGAAAATCATGTGGGCAGGTCCTAACGCGGTGATTGGCGGTCTGCTGTTTGGCTTCGGGATCGTGCTGGCTGGCGGGTGTGAAACCGGCTGGATGTACCGCGCCGTTGAGGGTCAGGTGCATTACTGGTGGGTGGGTCTGGGAAATGTTATCGGCTCGACGATACTGGCTTACTTCTGGGACGACCTCTCCCCTGTGCTTGCCACCAACTGGGACAAGGTGAATCTGCTGAGCACCTTCGGCCCCCTCGGCGGTCTGCTGGTCACTTATGGTCTGCTGCTGGCAGCCTTTTTACTGGTTGTCGCACAGGAAAAACGTTTCTTCCGCAGAGCCACTGTTAAAACCCAAACGCAGGAGAATGCCGCATGAAAGAGATCGTGCCTGATTATCGCCTGGATATGGTCGGCGAACCCTGCCCCTATCCGGCAGTTGCCACACTTGAAGCGCTTCCGCAGCTCAAAAAAGGTGAAATTCTGGAAGTGGTGAGTGACTGTCCGCAGTCCATCAACAATATTCCGCTGGATGCCAAAAACCACGGTTACACGGTGTTAGATATCCAGCAGGACGGACCGACCATCCGCTATTTAATTCAGAAATAATGCTGTCACGGACGCCCCTATCTGGGGTGTCTCTCCCACCTCAAAACCTGCCTTATATCCCACTTTGGCCGCGAATACAGTGAATGTCATTACAACAGCACTACACTTTAGGTGGATAAAAAACAAACAGGAGGTGTGGCATGTTTAATTCGATTCTTGTTCCTGTCGATATCTCTGAGAGTCGCCTGACCGAACAGGTGATCCCTTATGTACAGGCAAACGCAGCAATCAGTAACGGTAAAGTTCATTTTCTGACGGTCGTTCCCTCTTTACCCTACTACTCCTCTCTTGGGCTGGCCTATTCCGTTGAGATGCCAAAACTTGCGGAAATACAGCAGGAGGCGCTGGAGAAACTTAATGAGATGGTTAAGCAGTTCAATCTGCCCGCAGACCGCGTTCAGACACATGCCATTTCAGGCGCGCCTAAAGATCAGATCCTGAAACTGGCCGACAGTATCAACGCAGACCTGATCATTATTGCCTCTCATCGGCCTGATATTACTACCTATCTCTTAGGCTCAAACGCGGCAGTCGTTGTCCGCCACGCAAAATGTCCGGTGCTGGTTGTGCGCTAGGGGAAATTCCGCAGAAAGACTGGCCGTTTTATGGCCAGTCTCAGGTGATGAAATTAGAAACGATAACCCGCGGAGAACATAAATACCCACGGGTCCAGGCGAGTACTGATACTTTGCTGTTGACCGCCTGCTTTGAAGCGTACGTCCGTATCAATATCCATGTACCAGACTGAGGCGTTAATTAACCAGTCACGGTTAATCAGATAATCAAGACCTACCTGCCCGGCCATGCCCCAGGAATCTTTCAGACTGAGGTCTGACAGACCCGCCTCTTTACCGGTATCGTTAAATTTCTCATCAAAGAAGGTTGTGTAGTTCACACCGGCGCCAATATACGGACGCACTTTGCTGCTGGCATCGCCAAAGTACCACTGCGCCATCAACGTTGGTGGTAAATGATGAACTGTGGCGATATCGCCAGTCGGCCCAAGGCCAACGCGATGGCGGAATGGCGTCGCAGCCAGAAGCTCAACACCAATGTTATCCGTCGCCATATAAGTAAACGTTAAACCTAACTGGGTATTATTACTGACGTTAAAACCGCCCATCCCCAGCACATTGTCGGAACCTTCAGTAGGGCGAACCGTAGCCGAACCGGCACGAATAAAGAATTCGCCTGCTTCATGCGCATACGCGCCGCCAGAGAGACTGCTTAATACAAGGGCTGCCACCGCTAATTTTTTCATATCCGCTCCATCGTTGTGGTTTTAATCGCGGGTGAGAATATACTCATAAATGAGTAATAAGTGATCTGCCACAGATCACATTAAAACCAGTAACTTAACATTCATTGATCTGGATTAATTTTTTGTTGCGCACCCAAAACCAATAAGTTGTCTCCATGTCAATTTTTGGCATTTCACGGTTACAAAATTTTCCCTTTTCCCCCTCTTGCTCTTCCTCTGGTGGCTGGATAATTTATCGCTCTCACAAGTTGATTTGATGCGTTCTTCTTTTGCAGGTGTGCCATGAGTGATATGAACCCGTGCATGACGTGCGGAGCCTGTTGTGCGTATTTTCGAGTCTCTTTCTACTGGGCCGAAGCCAGCGATGGCGGCGGTGCCGTTCCGGTTCATCTCACTGAGCCGCTAACGCCTTTTCTGCGCTGCATGAGTGGCACCAACCAAAAACAGGTCCGCTGTGCAGCGCTACAGGGTGAGCCCGGGGTTTCGACCCGATGTTCCATCTATGAGGATCGCCCCAGCCCGTGCAGGGAATTTGCCATGTCGGGGGAAGATGGGCAGGTCAACGAAGCCTGTAACCGCGCACGCGCGCGCGTTGGATTACCGCCGCTTTACAAAGATATGCTTTTCCATACAAGCCTTGATGCTGCCACAGCAGGTGCATCCGGTGTACAATTGCCGGCTAATTAACACCTGCAATACTCAAGGAGAGTGCATGTCTATCACGGCGAAGTCTGTCTACCGTGACACGGGAAACTTTTTCCGCAATCAGTTCATTACCTTTTTACTGATCGCGTTGCTATGCGCCTTTATCACGGTGGTGCTTGGCCATGCGTTCTCACCAAGTGAAGAACAAATTGCCAGCCTGAGCCAGGGCGACCACCTTGCAGGAAGCGTAGGGTTGTTTGAACTGGTACAAAACATGACGCCTGAGCAGCAACAAATTCTGCTGCGGGCTTCCGCTGCATCCACTTTCTCAGGTCTGATTGGTAATGCGGTGCTGGCCGGTGGCGTTCTGCTAATGATTCAACTGGTGTCGGCGGGGCATCGGGTCAGCGCTTTACGGGCGATTGGAGCCAGCGCACCGGTCTTACCTAAGCTGTTTATCCTGATTTTCTTAACCACCCTGCTGGTGCAGATGGGGATTATGCTGGTCGTGGTACCGGGTGTGTTGCTGGCTATCGTGCTCGCTTTTGCCCCAGTGATGATTGTGCAGGATAAAATGGGGATTTTTACCGCAATGCGCAGCAGCATCAGGCTGGCATGGGCTAATATGCGTCTGGTGGCGCCCGCCGTGATCGGCTGGCTGCTGGCTAAAACGCTCTTGTTATTGTTTGCGCCGAATTTTGCGGTGTTAACGCCAAACGTAGGTGCGGTAGTCGCGAATACGCTAAGCAACCTGATTTCAGCGGTACTGCTGGTTTATCTGTTCCGCCTGTATATGTTAATTCGTCAGTAATCCTGATGTCGGGTGCCTTATCGGACCCGGCTCAACACAGAAGATGGAATCACAGAATGAAGCAGTTTCTTGATTTTTTACCGCTCGTCGTCTTTTTCGCGTTTTATAAGCTTTACGACATTTATGCCGCCACCACGGCATTGATCGTTGCAACTGCGGTTGTGCTGATCTACAGCTGGGTTCGCTATCGTAAAGTGGAAAAGATGGCACTGGTGACGTTTGTCCTGGTAGCCGTATTCGGTGGGCTAACCCTCTTCTTCCACAATGATGAATTTATCAAGTGGAAAGTCACTGTGATCTACGCCCTGTTTGCAGGTGCATTACTGATCAGCCAGTGGGTAATGAAAAAACCACTGATCCAGCGCATGCTGGGCAAAGAGCTGACGCTACCGCAGGAAGTATGGTCCCGCCTGAATATTGCCTGGGCGGTATTCTTTATTCTTTGTGGACTTGCCAATATCTATATCGCCTTCTGGCTGCCGCAGAATATCTGGGTCAACTTTAAGGTCTTCGGCCTGACCGCGCTGACGCTTATCTTTACGTTGTTAAGCGGTGTATACATCTATCGTCATATGCCACAGGACGACAACCACTGATTAATGACTGACCAGAACGTCAACGACAGGCGTTCTGGTCTATTCTCTCCGCACGCGAATCATAGTAGCATCCCGCCTGAAGTCTTCCGTTATGAGTTAAAACAATGACAACAACTAACGCCCCTCAGGGCGAACTGGTTTTACGCACACTGGCAATGCCCGCTGACACCAATGCCAATGGCGATATTTTTGGCGGCTGGCTGATGTCGCAGATGGATATGGGCGGTGCAATTCTGGCAAAAGAGATCGCCCATGGACGCGTGGTGACCGTGAGAGTGGATGGCATGACCTTCCTGCGTCCGGTTGCGGTGGGTGATGTGGTTTGCTGTTACGCGCGTTGCGTCAAACGCGGCAACACCTCCATTTCGATCAATATAGAAGTATGGGTCAAGAAGGTCTCTTCAGAACCGATTGGCCAGCGTTATAAAGCGACAGAAGCGCTGTTTATTTATGTCGCAGTGGATAGCGAAGGGAAACCTCGTCAACTTCCGCAAGCCTGATAGACCGAAAAAAAGCCTCCATACGGAGGCTTCTCTTATTCCATCTGTGCCCCGCCATTCAGACGGAAAACAATATTCACTATCAACCCGTTTCCCGGTTTTCCAGCTTCGTATCGCCATCTGCGCATCGCGGATTTCACTTCTCGCTCAAACATATTAGAAGGTTGAGCAGATAATATTTCCACATTATCAACACGACCATCCGCAGTGACGTCGAATTTTACCCTTACGCGCCCTTCAATACGTAATGCCTGAGCTCGAGCAGGATACTGAGGCTGGTTACGACTCAGTGCTCGCGGGCCTGCTGGCGCCGATACTGTCGGCTTAGCGGTTGTCGCCGTGTTGTTCATTGCCGGACGTGAAGGTGCCGCATTCTCTACTGTCTGGGTGGCGCGCGGCTCAACCGGACGCTCTTCGCGTTTCGGACGTTCCTCAACGTTCTTCACCGGCTTTGGCTTCGGCTTAGGCTTTGGCTCCGGTTTAGGTTTGTGGATCACCACAGGTGCTTCCTTCGGCGGCTCCGGAATCGGCTCGGGCTCCGGCTCAGGTTCAGCAACTGGCTGTGGCGGCGCAGGCGCAGCCTGCGGTGGTTCGAGATCCGCTGGCGAAACCATCGTCACAGAAATCGGCTGCGCGGGCGCGGGCATTTCAATAACCTGATGAACCGAGGTATAGAGCAAACCCGCCACGACGGCACCGTGAATAACGACAGAAAGCAGCGTCGGCCAGGGAAAGCGGCGAGGTAAATCAAGGGTCATCGCAGTCATAATCATCAACGTTAAAAAATCGAACATTGATTTTAAATGCAAATAGCAATCATATTCAATAAGACACTTTGTTCTGGCGCAATTTAAGCGCAGGAGAGGCCAAAAAAGGGGCATTCAGATCAGGGTATTAACATTGTTTTTATCTTTGCATTGCAGTCAATTGCCCTTTCACATAACGTAACTGACACTTTTAACGGTTAAGGAGCTTCACCGTGCTTTACGTGATTTACTCTGAAGATGTCGCGGATTCCCTCGAGAAACGTCTGTCTGTTCGCCCTGCCCATCTGGCACGCTTACAGCTGCTGCAGGATGAAGGTCGATTACTGACCGCCGGCCCAATGCCAGCAGTCGACAGCAATGATCCGGGTGCCGCTGGTTTTTCTGGCTCCACGGTTATTGCCGAGTTTGAATCTCAGGAAGCGGCTCAGGCCTGGGCTGATGCAGACCCATACGTTGCGGCCGGTGTGTATGCAAAGGTGACCGTTCGCCCTTATAAGAAAGTATTCTGATACAAAAAAGGCTCCGTCACCGGAGCCTTTTTGGCAATTAATGCAGCGATGCTAACCTTGCCGCAAACCCGACAAACAGCAGCCCTATCAGCCCGTTCCCCAGTTTTGCCAGTTTCTTTTTGGTTTTCAGGTAACGCGTGACAAACGCCCCAGAGAAGATCAGGAAGCTCATATACATAAAGCTAATCAGCTCGAGGGTGGTAGCGAGGATCAGGAAAGAGGTCCCCGTATTTTCCGCATTCACGTCGATAAACTGCACGAAGAACGAGACGTAGAACAGAATCGCTTTTGGATTCGTGAGGCTCAACACCAGCGAACGTTTCATGATCATGCTGGCGGGCTCGGCGCCGCTCTCGTGGGCATGATTCTTACGGGTGATCACCGACCAGAGCATTTTGCCCCCCAGCCAGAGCAGATAAAAAGCCCCGAGATAGCGCACGATGTTAAACAGTACCGGCGTGGTCTGGATTAATGCCGCAACACCCGCCCAGGCCAGAAACATCAGTACCGCATCGCCGATAAATACACCTGTCGCGGCGAGGTACCCTTTTTTAACGCCGTGACCAATCCCGGTTTGAGCACAAACAGGGTATTCGGCCCAGGTACCAGCACGATAAAAAATGCGCCTACAACGTACGTCCAGAAATTCAGTACACCAAACTCCGCAAACACTTCTCCCTCCTTTTGCTAAAAACAACGGGAATATCGCTGCAAAAACGCTATTCCTAAAAATCAGACGCTATAAAATCAGTGGGCACCTTGCGGTGCCCTCATGGTTATCAGATATCCTGGACTGCGAACAGCAACGCGTTGCGGTGCCGGGTCATTCCACATTTTCTGATGGCGTGAATACGCATATTGCGGCGGGATTGTGCTTCCAGCCAACGTGCCTTGCGACGACTCACCTGTCGCAACATGCGCCAGCGCCCTACTTCAGTTCTACTGCGCTTCATGTCTACAACTCTTTCTCTAACAGAGATGCCATTATAAACCCAACACTACAGCAAACCAGCGCTTTTACCTGGCGTTTTTATTTGCCAGATGAATCCTGATGCGTACACTCATAACAATACGCTTTCAAAAGGATTTTTTAACCTATGACAACCTTCTACACCGTGGTGAGTTGGCTGGTCATTCTGGGATACTGGCTGTTAATCGCGGGTGTGACATTACGCATCCTGATGAAGCGCAGAGCCGTACCCTCTGCCATGGCCTGGCTTCTGATAATCTACATCCTCCCGCTGGTAGGGATCATTGCCTATCTCTCTTTCGGTGAGCTTCATCTGGGCAAGCGCCGCGCCGAGCGTGCCCGCGCCATGTGGCCCTCGACCGCGAAGTGGCTTAACGACCTTAAAGCCTGCAAACATATTTTTGCCGAAGAGAACAGCAGTGTTGCCGCGTCGCTGTTTAAACTTTGCGAGCGCCGTCAGGGGATTGGCGGTGTCAAAGGCAATCAGCTCCAGTTGCTGACCACTTCTGACGATGTTATGCAGGCGTTGATCCGCGATATTCAATTGGCTCGCCATAACATTGAGATGGTGTTTTACATCTGGCAGCCCGGTGGTATGGCCGATCAGGTTGCTGAATCCCTGATGGCCGCAGCACGTCGGGGCATTCACTGCCGACTGATGCTGGACTCTGCAGGCAGCGTGGCATTTTTCCGCAGCCCGTGGGCGGGCATGATGCGTAATGCCGGTATCGAAGTGGTTGAGGCGCTGAAGGTTAACCTCCTGCGTGTCTTTTTGCGCCGGATGGATCTCCGCCAGCACCGTAAGATGATCATGATCGATAACTATATTGCCTACACCGGCAGTATGAACATGGTCGACCCACGCTTCTTTAAACAGGATTCGGGAGTTGGGCAATGGGTTGATTTGATGGCAAGAATGGAGGGGCCGATTGCCACCTCTATGGGTATCGTTTACTCATGCGACTGGGAGATTGAAACCGGTAAACGTATTCTGCCACCACCACCGGACGGCAATATTATGCCGTTTGAAGAGGCCAGCGGGCACACCATTCATACGATTGCATCCGGGCCAGGCTTCCCTGAAGATTTGATTCATCAGGCGCTGCTGACGGCAACCTACTCAGCCCGTGAATACCTGATCATGACCACGCCATACTTTGTCCCCAGCGATGACCTGCTGCACGCAATCTGTACGGCGGCGCAACGTGGTGTCGACGTAAGTATCATTTTGCCACGCAAAAATGACTCCCTACTGGTAGGCTGGGCCAGCCGGGCATTCTTTAGCGAACTGTTGGCCGCAGGGGTGAAAATTTATCAGTTTGAAGGCGGATTACTCCATACCAAGAGCGTTCTCGTCGACGGTGAGCTGAGCCTGGTAGGCACGGTAAACCTGGATATGCGGAGTCTGTGGCTCAATTTTGAAATCACGCTGGTGATTGATGACGCCGGTTTTGGCGGTGACCTGGCGGCAGTCCAGGATGATTATATCTCCCGCTCGCGACTGCTGGATGCCAGACTGTGGGTAAAACGTCCAATGTGGCAGAGAATTGCCGAACGACTGTTTTACTTCTTTAGTCCGTTGCTGTAAAACGTGCCCAACGATGTTAAACAGGTAGTCATCATGGAAATGGATCTGAACAATCGCCTGACCGAAGACGAAACGCTCGAGCAGGCCTATGACATTTTTCTCGAACTGGCGGTTGATAACCTCGATCCCGCAGACGTGATCCTCTTTAATCTGCAGTTCGAAGAGCGCGGCGGTGCCGAATTGTTCGACCCTTCAGAAGACTGGGCTGAGCATGTGGATTTCGACCTTAATCCTGACTTCTTTGCCGAAGTAGTGATTGGGCTGGCCGATGAAGATGGCGGCGAAATAAATGACATCTTCGCCCGCGTCCTGCTGTGCCGCGAGAAAGACCACAAACTGTGCCATATCCTCTGGCGCGAATAGTAAAAAAGGCTGCGATTGCAGCCTTTTTTATTTAATCCGGTAATTCGCTTCCGCAGCGGTTACAAAACCGTGCGCTGTGTTCATGCTCACCCTGATGACAATTCGGGCATTTGCGCTGCTGTTTGCGACTCTGAAAGGCACTGCTCATATGTGTGGTAATGAGCCCTGTCGGGATTGCAATCACCGAATAGCCAATCAGGATCAGCACTGATGCCACAATACGTCCCAATGGGGTATGCGGTGTGATATCACCATAACCCACGGTCGTCACGGTCACGATGGCCCAATAGACCGAGGCATTAAGCGTCGTGAAGCCATATTTTGGCCCTTCTATCAGATACATCAGCGCGCCGAAAACAATCATGACGATGGCAATAAATGAATAGAACAGAATAAGCTGGTGCCGTGCGCTGACTATCGCGCTCCAGAACACGTGCAATGACGGCATAAAACGCAGTAATTTAAGGATACGTAATACCCGAATGACGCGCATCGCTCGCCAGGCAAAGACGTAACTCAGGCTAATTTCCGGCCACAGCCACATCACATAGAGCGGCAGGATGGTCGCTAAATCAATAAATCCCCAAAAGCTGAAAACATATCTGGCCGGGTTGGGCCAGCAAATGACTCTCAGGCAATATTCCGCGGTAAAGACCAGGGTAATCGCCAACTCAAGCCAGACAAAAATATGCCACTCGTCAAACGTCAGGTGGTATTGCGTCCCGACACCAGACTCAATAAAGATCACAACCACGCTGAGCAGCGCAAATAAACCACAGAGGCCTTCGAAGCGTCTCCCGGTTACGGTTTCAGGATCGAATAAAAAATGGTAAAGCCGCCGACGGGCGGGCGTGATTAAAAGCGACACAGTAACCTCGCAAAAAATAAGGGCTGACATCATGTCAGCCCTTGCGATTATAACGGGTCTACTTTCAGGCAGGAAACCGCATGTCGGAAACTGCCTTCCAGAACCGGTCGCGTTTTCGCACATTCCGGCCCGGCCATTGGGCATCTCGTACGGAAGACGCAGCCCGACGGCGGGTTAATCGGTGAGGGTAATTCCCCTTCCAGAAGCTGAATCGTTTTATTCTTTTCCAGATCGGGATCGGGGATCGGTACTGCGGACATCAGCGCTTTGGTATAAGGGTGCAACGGGTTGTGGTACACCTCATCATAGGTGCCCAGCTCCACTGCATGGCCTAAGTACATTACCAGTACGCGGTCCGAGATGTGTTTCACCACGGCCAGATCGTGCGCGATAAAAATGAGTGACAGCCCCATTTCACGCTGCAGTTTCTGCAGCAGGTTGACCACCTGTGCCTGAATGGATACGTCCAGCGCGGAGACGGGCTCATCACAGATGATCAGCTTCGGTTCGAGGATCAACGCACGTGCAATACCAATACGCTGACACTGGCCGCCTGAGAATTCGTGCGGGTAGCGGTTGATAAGGTTAGGCAACAGGCCAACTTTCATCATCATCGCCTTCACGCGATCGCGAACTTCCTGACGAGCCATCTTCGGATGATAAGTACGCAGCGGCTCGGCAATAATCTCACCGATGGTCATACGCGGGTTCAATGATGCCAGTGGATCCTGGAAAATCATCTGGATATCACTACGCACGTCACGCCACTCGTCAGGCTTCATCCCCAACAAGTCTTTACCCAGCCAGGCCACTTTGCCGCCGGTGGCTTTTACCAGACCAATAATGGCGCGCGCGAAGGTGGATTTACCGCAGCCAGACTCCCCTACCACGCCCAGGGTTTCGCCTTCGTACAAACGCAGCGTGACACCATCGACCGCTTTCAGGGTCTTAGATGGTTGCCAGAACCACTGTTTACCGTCTTTGATGTCAAAATGCACTTTAAGGTCAGCGATTTCGAGCAGCACATTGCGTTTTTCATCTAATGCGTTCATACCAACTCCTCCTGCGGCTTAAAGCAGGCGCGCAGGCGGCCTGGTGCAAACGCTTCCAGCGGCGGAGCGCTGTTGCAGATTTCCATCGCATGCGGGCAACGCGGCTGGAACGGACAACCTTTCGGCAGACGCAGCAGGTTTGGCGGGTTACCCGGAATGGTGAGCAGAGATTCCCCTTCCGCATCGAGACGCGGTACCGCATTCAACAGACCAATTGAGTACGGGTGGGCTGGGTGATAGAACACATCACGCGCGTTGCCATATTCCATGGTACGGCCGGCATACATCACCAGCACTTTGTCACAGATGCCCGCCACAACGCCAAGGTCGTGGGTGATCATGATGATCGCTGTGTTGAACTCGCGCTTAAGCTCGTTTAACAGGGTCATGATTTGTGCCTGAACGGTGACGTCCAGCGCGGTGGTGGGTTCATCAGCAATCAGCAGTTTTGGCCGGCACAGCAACGCCATCGCAATCATCACACGCTGACGCATGCCACCAGAAAATTCGTGCGGGAACATACGCATGCGCTTACGGGCTTCCGGCATTTTCACCGCATCCAGCATTTTGACTGACTCTTCAAACGCTTCCGCTTTGCCCAGACCTTTGTGCAGCATCAGGACTTCCATCAGCTGCTCGCCAACACGCATGTACGGGTTCAGCGAAGTCATCGGATCCTGGAAAATCATCGAGATCTGCTCGGCACGCAGCTTGTTCAGCTCATGTTCCGGCAGGTTGAGGATTTCACGTCCGTTGAATTTCGCGGAACCTCCGATAACACCGTTTGCAGCCAGCAGTCCCATCAACGCAAATGCAGTCTGGGATTTTCCGGAACCAGATTCACCAACAATCCCCAGCGTTTCACCTGCACGCAGGTCGAAGTTGAGATCGTTAACGGCGGTTACGTCTCCGTCCGGGGTTTTAAAGGTTACACGGAGATCTTTCACATCCAGCAGAAGTTTGCTCTGCTGTTGCGCCTGCGGCGCAGCGGCCGTTTCAATAATTGTCATGACGGCGCTCCTTAACGGTCTTTCGGGTCGAGGGCATCACGCAGGCCATCGCCGATAAAGTTGAAACAAAACAGGGTAACGACCAGGAAACCCGCCGGATAAAGCAGTAACCACGGAGAGACTTCCATGGAGTTTGCACCATCACTCAGGAGTGCACCCCAGCTGCTCAGAGGCTCTTGCGTACCCAGCCCCAGGAAGCTCAGGAAGGATTCAAACAGAATCATGCTTGGTACCAGCAGTGAAGCATAAACCACCACCACCCCCAGCACGTTAGGAACGATATGGCGAACCACAATATTACCGATTGATACGCCACCCACCTGCGCGGCTTCGATAAACTCTTTGCGTTTGAGGCTCAGTGTCTGTCCGCGGACAATACGCGCCATATCCAGCCAGGAAACCATCCCGATAGCCACGAAAATCAACAGGATGTTCTGGCCAAAGAAGGTCACCAACAGGATAACGAAGAACATGAACGGGAAGGAGTTCAGGATTTCCAGCAGACGCATCATCACGGAGTCCACTTTACCGCCAAGGTAGCCTGAGAGTGAGCCATAGAGCGTGCCCACAATCACCGCCACCAGTGCAGCAGCGATACCGACCATCAGCGAAATACGGCCTCCGATAGCGACTCGTACCAGCAGATCGCGTCCGGAGGAATCCGTACCAAAATAGTGTCCGGACTCCATATCAGGTGCACTGGACATCATGCCCCAGTCGGTGTCGAAATAGGTAAATTGCGACAGCATCGGCGCCAGGGTCACAAACAGCGCGATGATCACCAGTACGGCCAGACTGGCTACCGCGGCACGGTTGTGCATAAAGCGGCGACGCGCGTCCTGCCAGAGGCTACGACCTTCTACTTCCAGTTTTTCACTGAAGTTTTCCAGCGCCTCGCTGTTTTTCTTACTCAACATCATGGCGTGCTCCAGTTAGTAACGGATTTTCGGGTCGATGACGGCATACAGCACATCGACAATTGCGTTAAAGAGAATGGTCAGCGCACCAACGAGAATGGTCAGGCTCAGTACCAGCGAATAGTCGCGGTTGAGCGCGCCATTTACGAACAGTTGACCAATACCCGGCAGACCGTAGATCGTTTCGATAACCATTGAGCCAGTGATGATACCGACGAATGCCGGCCCCATGTAGGAGAGCACAGGCAACAGCGCCGGTTTGAGCGCGTGGCGGAAGATAATCCGACGCATCGGCAGCCCTTTAGCGCGCGCGGTTCGAATGAAGTTCGAATGCAACACTTCGATCATTGAACCACGGGTGATACGCGCAATGCTGGCGATGTACGCCAGAGATAATGCCACCATCGGCAAAATCATGAACTTTAACGCCCCGCCGTTCCAGCCACCGCCAGGTAGCCATTTCAGCGTGATGGCAAATATCATCACCAGTAACGGCGCGACAACGAAGCTGGGTATGACTACCCCAGTCATCGCCACCCCCATTACGGTATAATCCCATTTGGTATTTTGTTTAAGCGCGGCGATAACGCCTGCAGTCACCCCGAGAACAACGGCCAGCAAAAATGCCGCAGCACCCAGCTTTGCCGATACAGGGAAGCTGGAAGCCACCAGGTCGTTAACGGAATAGTCTTTATATTTGAATGACGGTCCAAAATCACCGTGAGCCAGCTGCTTCAGATAATTGAAGTACTGGGTGGAGATAGGATCGTTCAGGTGATATTTCGCTTCAATATTCGCCATGACTTCTGGCGGCAACGTACGTTCACCGGTAAATGGACTTCCCGGCGCAAGACGCATCATGAAGAAGGAAATTGTAATCAGAATAAACAGCGTTGGAATCGCTTCAAGACAGCGACGTAGGATAAATTTAAACATTGCCCGTACCTTCTGGCGTGTGCCTATATATTGTGACGTCGGTTAGACACCGTGGGGCGAGCGAACTCGCCCCACTCATTGCCATTAATGCTTGATAATATACAAGTTTTTAACGTAGATATTATCCATCGGGTCTTTACCGGTATAGCCACCTACCCACGGTTTCACCAGACGGGCGTTGACGTAGTAGTAAACCGGAACGATCGCGGAATCTTTATCCAACTGCAGCTCAGCTTTAGAGTACAGTTCAGTACGCTGTGCTTCGTCAGTTGTTTTCAGCGTGTCGCCAATCAGCTTGTCGAATGCCGGGCTCTTATAGTGCGCGGTGTTGTTCGAGCTGTCGCTCAGCATGGTGTTCAGGAAGGAGGTTGGTTCGTTATAGTCCGCACACCAGCCAGCACGCGCCACATCGAAGGTGCCCTGATGACGGCTATCCAGGAAGGTCTTCCACTCCTGGTTCTCCAGCTTCACGTTTGCGCCCAGGTTCTTTTTCCAGATCGAGGCGACGGCGATAGCCAGTTTTTTGTGCAGATCGGAGGTGTTATACAGCAGGCTGAAGGTCAGCGGCTTATCAGCAGTATAGCCAGCTTCGGCGAGCAGTTTCTTCGCTTCTGCGTTACGCTGCTCTTGCGTCTGTTTGAACCAATCTGGTTCAGTCAGTTTTGCGCCATCAGTGTATGGAGGGGTATAGCTGTATGCTGGCAGATCGCCCTGGTTTTTCACTTTGTTCACGATGATATCGCGATCCAGTGCCAGTTTCAGTGCCGTACGGACACGAACATCGGTGAATGGTGCTTTCTGGTTGTTGATTTCGTAGTAATAGGTGCACAGATACGGATCAACATGCACTTCTTTAGGAATTTCTTTTTTCAGCTTCTGGAACAGTTCAATCGGCATGTTGTTATAGGTCATGTCAATTTCACCGCTACGGTAGCGGTTAACGTCAGTCACTTCGGAAGAAATTGGCAGGTACGTCACCTGATTAATCACGGTTTTCGCGTTGTCCCAATATTGCGGGTTACGCTCCAGAACCATACGTTCGTTGACTACCCAGTCTTTCAGTTTGTAGGCACCGTTGGTCACGATATTGGCAGGCTGAGTCCATTTTTCACCAAATTTTTCCACTGCGGATTTTGGAACTGGAGAAACAGACGGGTGAACAAGCAGCTTATAGAAGTACGGAACAGGTTCGCTCAACGTGACTTCAAAGGTATTCGCATCGATCGCTTTCACGCCCAGGTCGGTGACCGGTTTTTTGCCTGCGATGATGTCATCAATATTGGCAATGTGGCCATATTGCAGGTAGCTCGCATACGGAGAGGCAGTATTTGGATTCGCCAGACGCTGCCAGCTATAAACGAAATCTTCGGCGGTAACCGGCGTGCCGTCTGACCATTTCGCATCTTTACGCAGATGGAAAGTCCAGACTTTGAAATCTTTATTTTCCCATTTTTCTGCCACACCAGGTGCCGGGTGGCCGTCTACGTCAGTCACCAGCAGACCTTCGAACAGGTCGCGGTTAACGTTTGACTCGGGAACACCTTCAATTTTATGCGGGTCAAGAGACTGAACTTCCGCACCGTTGTTACGAACCAACGTCTGTTTTTCAGCCAGTTGAACACCTGCAGGTACGTCCGCAGCCATTGCAGCGTTGCCCGCGATTAGCGCAGTTAAAATCCCCGCCGCTACCAGATTTTTTTTTGTGATGATGGACATTGTGTTGGTACTCCACTCATTATAATGACTGGCCTTCGCCAGCTGTGTAATCCCCTGTTGGGGCCTGTACAGCGCAGGAGTTTTTTTTGCTGCTGCCAGGTTCTTCTTTTTTACTTCTTGCTATCACCGACTTTTTTATTACTGACCGCTCGTATGGCCGTCTTGCGTCGATTCTTTACAGGCCTCCCCTGTTTGAGACCTGCGCTGGATATCTGAGAAGAGAAGCATATGAAAATAATTCTCATCTACTTGTTTTATGCTGCAAAATAGTAGGCCGGAAAGTATCAAATGGCGTAAACGCACGCCAATACATTTTGCAAATTTGTTAAGCAATTCTCTTTTACGGTGAGAACCGTATCGTTGAGGGCAGCCCTGCCAGACATCAAACGCCACTAAAAAACATGACATTCAATAAGATAGAGGAAACCTCCTCTACAAGCGCGTCGCTGCGCTATCATCGAGTGTTTTTGTACAAAAATTTAACAACTGGTTATTATTTAGCACATTCATCTAGGGGAATGTTGAAATTACTAATATCATTTCGGTTATATCTCAGCAAGCCCCAGAGTATCATGTGAGTAAAATAACAGAGCGATCGAAGGTTTTCTGCGCAGGCGGGTTGGAAGGAAATTAATAACTTATTGAAATACAAGAGATGAACATTATTAGTAGAATTTATTATGATATGTGAGCATTTCAACTTTAGTTATATGATTTACTGATAATCACGTAAAAAAACGGAGCTGTAGCTCCGTTCTTTCATATGAAATATTAGTGTAACAAGCCGGGGAAAATGCTTTTAATACCGGTGACAATAAATTCGATCCCTAACGCCATCAACAGCAGGCCCATGATACGGGTTATAACGTTGATGCCCGTCTGCCCCAATAAGCGCACCAGCCAGGGCGCCATGCGGAATACTCCCCAGCAGCAGAGCGCGAAAATGGCAATGGCCACGGAAAAGCCAATCAAATGCATCAGGCTATGGTAACGCGTGCCCCAGACAATCGTTGAACTGATGGCTCCGGGGCCAGCCATAAGCGGTAACGCCAGCGGTACCACGCCAATGCTTTCACGGATGGCAGTTTCTGACTTCTCCTGTTTGTTCTGTTTATCCTCACCCAGCTTACCGCTGATCATAGACATGGCGATGGTCACAACCAGGATCCCACCCGCAATGCGGAAAGAGTCGATCGAAATCCCGAAGAGCTGAAGAATGGCGTCCCCCAGAAAAAGGGAGGTGAGCAATATGATAGCCACTGACAGGTTGGCGGTGAGGTTGGTCTTGTTCCTGGCCGCCGCCGTCTGGTAACTGGTCATACTAATGAAGACAGGAATGATCCCCACCGGGTTGACCAGGGCAAACAAACCAATAAAAAATTTAAAATACGTTGGAAAATCAAAGAGCGTTTGGATCACGTTTTGCTCCGCTTATGCGCATGCCCGGGACTGACAATTTGTCATGTGAAATCGCGCTGAAGATACCCTTTTTATTAGCATACTTCACTCGAAATCTGTGCCAAAACGTTATCATTTCAGGATGTTAAACATATGTAGAATCAATGATAGCGCCACTTCCAATACTTACGTAATTATTTAACACTGGAAAAATCTCAAAGAAATAACCCTGCTGAAAGGTATCAGCTTGGGGGAAAATTGACGCAGATCATGATTTCCGTACTCAGAAGTGAGTAATCTTGGTTACACCCCAGGGAGGTCACCTGACAAAAAGGGATGATGCTAAGGTAAGGCTCTTTTAGTAAATTAGTGTGCTGGTGTAGAAAGTAACTCTTTGTTTTATTTTGTGTTACGCAAGTCATATCAGCTCTGTCTATACTGTCTGACGTATCGAGCGCTGGTTTACTAAAAGAGTTTAAACATTATCAGGAGAGCATTATGGCTGTTACTAATATCGCTGAACTGAACGCCCTCGTCGAGCGCGTTAAAAAAGCCCAGCGTGAATATGCCAATTTCACCCAAGAACAGGTTGATAAAATCTTCCGCGCGGCCGCTCTGGCTGCTGCAGATGCTCGAATCCCTCTCGCTAAAATGGCCGTTGCCGAATCCGGTATGGGTATCGTTGAAGATAAAGTGATCAAAAACCACTTTGCTTCTGAGTATATCTACAACGCCTATAAAGATGAGAAAACCTGTGGCGTGCTGTCTGAAGACGACACCTTCGGTACTATCACGATTGCAGAACCTATCGGCATCATTTGCGGTATCGTTCCAACCACCAACCCAACGTCTACTGCTATCTTCAAATCACTGATTAGCCTGAAGACCCGTAACGCAATTATCTTCTCTCCGCACCCACGTGCTAAAGATGCAACGAACAAAGCTGCTGATATCGTATTGCAGGCGGCTATCGCTGCAGGCGCACCAAAAGACCTGATCGGCTGGATTGACCAACCTTCTGTTGAACTGTCCAACGCACTGATGCACCACCCAGACATTAACCTGATCCTGGCGACCGGTGGTCCTGGCATGGTTAAAGCAGCGTACAGCTCCGGTAAACCAGCAATCGGCGTAGGCGCAGGTAACACTCCTGTTGTTATCGACGAAACGGCTGATATCAAACGTGCTGTTGCTTCTGTACTGATGTCCAAAACCTTCGATAACGGCGTTATCTGTGCATCTGAACAGTCCGTTGTTGTTGTAGATTCCGTATATGACGCGGTTCGCGAACGCTTCGCCAGCCACGGCGGCTACATGCTGCAGGGCAAAGAGCTGAAAGCCGTTCAGGACATCATCCTGAAAAATGGCGCACTGAACGCCGCTATCGTTGGGCAGCCAGCGTATAAAATTGCTGAACTCGCAGGTTTCACCGTTCCGGCAACCACTAAGATCCTGATCGGTGAAGTGAAAGTTGTTGATGAGAGCGAGCCATTTGCACACGAAAAACTGTCTCCGACTCTGGCAATGTACCGCGCGAAAGATTTCGACGATGCAGTAGAGAAAGCAGAGAAACTGGTTGCCATGGGCGGTATCGGTCACACCTCTTGCCTGTACACCGACCAGGATAATCAGCCAGAACGTGTTGCTCACTTCGGTCAGAAGATGAAAACTGCACGTATCCTGATTAACACCCCTGCTTCTCAGGGTGGTATCGGTGACCTGTACAACTTCAAACTCGCACCTTCCCTGACTCTGGGTTGTGGTTCCTGGGGTGGTAACTCCATCTCTGAAAACGTTGGTCCAAAACATCTGATCAACAAGAAAACCGTTGCTAAGCGAGCTGAAAACATGTTGTGGCACAAACTTCCGAAATCTATCTACTTCCGCCGTGGCTCTCTGCCAATTGCGCTGGATGAAGTGATTACTGATGGCCACAAACGTGCGCTCATCGTGACTGACCGTTTCCTGTTCAACAACGGCTACGCTGACCAGATCACCTCTGTTCTGAAAGCGGCTGGCGTCGAAACTGAAGTCTTCTTTGAAGTTGAAGCTGACCCAACCCTGAGCGTTGTTCGCAAAGGTGCTGAACTGGCGAACTCCTTCAAACCAGATGTGATTATCGCACTGGGTGGCGGTTCCCCAATGGACGCCGCGAAAATCATGTGGGTAATGTACGAACATCCGGAAACTCACTTTGAAGAACTGGCGCTGCGCTTTATGGATATCCGTAAACGTATCTACAAGTTCCCGAAAATGGGCGTAAAAGCGAAAATGATCGCCGTTACTACCACTTCCGGTACCGGTTCAGAAGTGACTCCGTTTGCGGTTGTTACTGACGATGCAACAGGTCAGAAATACCCACTGGCTGACTACGCACTGACCCCAGACATGGCGATTGTTGACGCCAACCTGGTCATGGAAATGCCGAAATCACTGTGTGCCTTCGGTGGTCTGGATGCGGTTACTCACGCTCTGGAAGCTTACGTTTCCGTACTGGCGTCTGAGTTCTCTGATGGTCAGGCTCTGCAGGCTCTGAAACTGCTGAAAGAAAACCTGCCAGCATCCTACAATGAAGGGTCGAAAAACCCTGTAGCACGTGAGCGTGTACACAGTGCAGCAACCATCGCCGGTATCGCGTTTGCTAACGCCTTCCTGGGTGTTTGCCACTCAATGGCGCACAAACTGGGTTCTCAGTTCCACATTCCTCACGGTCTGGCGAACGCCCTGTTGATCAGCAACGTTATCCGTTATAACGCGAATGATAACCCAACCAAGCAGACTGCATTCAGCCAGTACGACCGTCCGCAAGCACGTCGCCGTTACGCTGAAATCGCTGACCATCTGGGTCTGAGCGCTGCGGGTGACCGTACTGCTGCGAAGATTGAGAAACTGCTGGCATGGCTGGAAAGCCTCAAAGCTGAACTGGGTATTCCTAAATCTATCCGTGAAGCTGGCGTTCAGGAAGCTGACTTCCTCGCCCACGTAGATAAACTGTCTGAAGATGCCTTCGATGACCAGTGTACTGGTGCTAACCCGCGCTACCCACTGATCTCCGAGCTGAAACAGATTCTGCTGGATACCTACTACGGTCGTGAGTTCAAAGAAGGTGATGTAGCAGTGGCTAAAGTTGAAGCTCCTGCGGTAAAAGCTGACAAAAAAGCGAAGAAAAGCGCTTAACTGACAGTCTGATAAAAAACCCGCCAATGGCGGGTTTTTTTATGTCTGAAGAACACGGTGAAAATTATTTTCTGTTGTCGTGCTGAATCGCCGTCAGCGAGCCTACAGACAGCGCTTCTTTATAATGCTTACGGCAGACAGAAACATAGCGTTCATTGCCGCCTATCACCACCTGCTCACCATCTGCATAAGGCTTTCCGGCCTGGTCGAGACGAAGCACCATACTGGCTTTCCTGCCGCAAAAGCAGATAGTTTTGAGTTCGACGAGTTTATCTGACCAGGCAAGCAAATACTGGCTCCCTGCGAATAGCTCGCCACGGAAGTCTGTACGCAGCCCATAGCAAAGAACAGGGATATCGAGCCCATCTACCACCTCTGAAAGCGCATGAACCTGCTCACGCGTCAGAAACTGGCTCTCATCAACCAGAACACAATGAATAGGCTGCGTGGCATGCGCTGCGCGAATGTCCTCCAGCAGGTCAGTTTGCGGGTTAAACAGCCTGGCCGGAGACGAAAGGCCTATTCTGGAACTCACCTTCCCTGCACCAAAGCGATCGTCAATTTCAGCCGTATAAACAACAGTACGCATTCCTCGTTCCTGGTAATTGTACGAGGATTGAAGCAGTGCTGTGGATTTTCCGGCATTCATTGCCGAATAGTAGAAATAAAGTTGTGCCATTGGCCGTAAAACCCTAATCAATGTGTAATATTCCCGATGATTGATTGTACCATATTTTGTCTGGTCAACAGCGACTCAGCGCACATGACCTGCTCCCCGTTGATTAGTACACCCCGATGTTAGTAATGTCTTCATAAGCCACATGAGGACATCCCCATGAAGAAGCGTTTTTCCGACGAACAGATCATCAGTATTCTCCGCGAAGCCGAAGCTGGGGTACCCGCCCGTGAACTCTGCCGCAAGCATGCCATTTCCGATGCCACGTTTTACACCTGGCGTAAGAAGTATGGCGGTATGGCGGTGCCTGAAGTTAAGCGCCTGAAGTCGCTTGAGGAAGAGAACGCCAGACTCAAGAAGCTGCTTGCCGAAGCCATGCTGGATAAAGAGGCGCTTCAGGTGGCTCTTGGGCGAAAGTACTGACGACAGACCAGAAGCGGGAAGCCGTGATGTTGATGTGTGATGCGACCGGTCTGTCGCAACGTCGTGCCTGCAGGCTTACAGGTTTATCCCTGTCGACCTGCCGCTATGAGGCTCACCGTCCGGCTGCTGATGCGCATTTATCAGGGCGCATCACTGAGCTGGCACTGGAGCGCAGGCGTTTTGGCTACCGTCGTATTTGGCAGTTGCTGCGCCGTGAAGGGCTTCATGTTAATCATAAGCGCGTGTACCGGCTTTATCACCTCAGTGGCCTGGGCGTAAAACGCAGAAGACGTCGTAAAGGGCTGGCAACAGAACGTCTGCCGCTGCTCCGTCCGGCGGCGCCCAATCTGACCTGGTCGATGGATTTCGTCATGGACGCACTTTCCACCGGTCGCAGGATCAAGTGTCTTACCTGCGTCGATGATTTCACAAAGGAATGCCTGACGGTCACTGTTGCCTTTGGGATTTCAGGCGTTCAGGTCACGCGTATTCTGGACAGCATTGCACTGTTTCGAGGCTATCCGGCGACGATAAGAACTGACCAGGGGCCGGAGTTCACTTGCCGTGCACTGGATCAATGGGCCTTTGAGCATGGTGTTGAGTTGCGCTTAATCCAGCCGGGCAAGCCAACGCAGAACGGATTTATTGAGAGCTTTAACGGACGATTTCGCGATGAATGTTTGAATGAGCACTGGTTCAGCGATATCGTTCATGCCAGGAAAATTATTAATGACTGGCGGCAGGATTATAACGAATGCCGCCCGCACTCCACGCTGAATTATCAGACACCGTCTGAATTTGCAGCGGGCTGGAGAAAGGGTCATTCTGAGAATGAAGATTCCGACGTTACTAACTGAGTGTTGTATCTAATCGTGGGGGCAGGTCACACAGACGATGCGGTTCAGAGCGGAGTTAAGCACCCTCAGATTACGAAAATAATCTGTTAAAACAGAGAGTAAACGTAATCAATCAGGTCTATATGTTATAAGGTCAGTCAAACATAACACTTCATTTTATAGTGGAATCAATGTTCATTAAAATTCACTATTTATTAACTATTACTGTCTTAACATCGCTCAATGGAACTAATACAAAAGGCTGATATTTATCCGCAGCAACTATAATTCCTGCGGTAAATGTCACAAAAAAAGATGCAATCGAGCAGGTTGCGCAGGCTTACGCTGATAACAAGCGAGATTCCTGGGAGATGAAATTTAAGTTAGCGTAATTAATAATAGTGGCTTTATTTAGTATTTTTTGAATTCCTTACATTCCTGGCTATTGCACAACTGAATTTATGGCTCTATTATTAGGTCAACAAACCACCCCCCCATTATAAGTTTGAGATTACTACAATGAGCGAAGCACTTAAAATTCTGAACAACATCCGTACTCTTCGTGCGCAGGCTAGAGAATGCACCCTCGAAACGCTTGAAGAAATGCTGGAAAAATTGGAAGTTGTAGTTAATGAACGTCGCGAAGAAGAAAGCGCTGCAGCAGCTGAAATCGAAGAGCGCACTCGTAAACTGCAACAATATCGTGAAATGCTGATTGCTGATGGTATCGATCCAAACGAATTGCTGAACAGCATGGCTGCAGCTAAAACCGGCACCAAAGCAAAACGCGCTGCCCGTCCTGCTAAATATAGCTACGTTGATGAGAATGGCGAAACTAAAACCTGGACTGGCCAGGGTCGTACTCCTGCTGTTATCAAGAAAGCCATGGATGAGCAAGGTAAACAGCTGGATGACTTCCTGATCAAGGATTAATCAAGCCACATTCCATAAAATCCCGCGTAATGCGGGATTTTTTTTAACCACAATTTTATCACCAACATCCCCTTACACTCTGTCATAGAATCTTATTCGGCTATTGCCATCTCTTACATTCAAGCGGGATAACGAGTGTTATGGGCATAAAAAAACCGGTGGGCAACGCCTCACCGGTCTCAAACATTTGCTGCCCTGGTTATTTCTTAATACCCACGTTCTCTTTGAGCCAGGTTTTAAATTCTTCACCCAGGGTATTGTGGCGAATGCCATATTCAACAAATGCCTGCATATAACCGAGCTTATTACCGCAGTCATGGCTCTTACCTTTCATATGGTAAGCCTCAACGGTCTCTTTCTCGATCAGCATATCAATAGCATCGGTCAGTTGGATCTCATCACCCGCTCCTGGAGGCGTTTTAGCAAGCAGAGGCCAGATTTCCGCACTCAGGACATAGCGACCCACCACTGCCAGGTTAGAAGGCGCCACGTCGGCTTTTGGCTTCTCTACAACGCCAACCATTGGCACGCTTTCGCCAGGCTCAAGGTTAACGCCTTTGCAGTCAACCACACCGTAAGCGGTTACGTCTTCAACTGGCTCAACCATAATCTGGCTGCTACCTGTTTCATCAAAACGCTTGATCATTTCAGCCAAATTATCCTGAGAAAGATCTGATTCGTATTCATCCAGAATAACGTCAGGCAGTATTACCGCTACTGGCTCATCACCGACAACAGGGTGGGCACACATAACCGCATGACCCAGGCCTTTAGCCAGCCCCTGACGAACCTGCATAATAGTCACGTGCGGAGGGCAAATAGACTGCACTTCCTGTAACAACTGACGCTTAACACGCTTTTCCAGCATGGCTTCAAGTTCAAAACTTGTATCGAAATGGTTTTCGATAGAGTTTTTTGATGAATGCGTAACCAGCACAATTTCAGTGATGCCGGCTGCGATACACTCATTAACGACGTACTGGATTAATGGCTTATCAACCAGAGGCAGCATCTCTTTAGGAATCGCCTTAGTTGCTGGTAACATCCTGGTCCCCAATCCCGCTACCGGGATAACGGCCTTTCTGACTTTCGAATTTAGGGCAGCCATTCAAATTCTCCTGAGCTGTTCAAGTTTTGAACTTTTATGCAATAAATAACGCGTTGAGTATATCAGCCTCGCCCCACAGTTCGGGTCTGAAAAGAACGCGTTGCCGATCAATTAGGATAAATACGCATGAATCTGGGCAGGGATAGTAGCACTCCCCACAAAACACAGGTAAAGCAATCTTAAAATTACGATCCAATTGCTTATTCCGTGGACAACATTAATCGTAACCGTCCCCCGGCACCCCAAATTTGGCACTGCCAGGAGGAGCAACGATGGCTAATTTGATTAAGATACGCTGTTCCCAGTGTCCCAAGCGGCACACCGTTGCTTACCTGAATATGATGTTCACCCGTATTCAGTGAGGCGTTGAGGCCCGCTGAAACGAGGATCAGATTCTTTAAACCACTATGGTAATAACCGACCAATAGCGGAAACTGTCCAGGCAAATTGGCCTGACGAAAAAGTTGGTTCACTTGTTTTAGTAAACTGCCCAGTTCCGGAAGCCGTTGCCCCTGATGCGATAGCTGCTCTTGCAAGAGACCATTAAATAGCGCACGAAGTAATAACGCCGCTAATACACCATTATCCCCTGCCCGAGTAACATCCAGGGAATAAAAAGCCAGGTCTGAATCAGACAGCGGTGCAATATCCAACACCAGCCCAGGTTGGTCCGCCGCAACCAGTTGGCGATAGTTTATCCGACAATGTGAAATAGTTTGCTGTACGGGCGGCTGAAGTTCCTGTAACAGTTTAGCCGCGGCAGGTGGATTACTTACCAGGGCATCCCAGTCCTGAAACAGACGCTCCTCTTCCTCTACCCGGGAATTAAACATGTTCGGATAAAGACAAGCTAACACCGTCTCTCGTAACCGGTTCAGGTCTTTGACAGGTTTAAGCAGGATATCCTGAACCCCAATTCGCAGCGCTTTGGCAATATCTGCCATATTCTCTGTGGCAGATATCACCAGAATCGGTGTCTGATTGCCTTCGTTACGCAGATGTTCAACCAGCTTCAGTCCGTTCATACGCGGCATCGCAATGTCGCAAATCATCAGGTCCGGGGTGATGCTGACCATTTTTTCCAGTGCGTCTATGCCATCTTCAGCCAGCGAAGTGATTGCTCCCATTGAGGATAACCACGAATCCAGTAGCGATCGGAAAACGGCCTCGTCTTCAACAATCAAAATGTGTTTTCCGGCCAATGGCTGCGTCATGGTTCCTCCCCTGGCTGACAGTAATTAAATAGTGGCATGCTATCAGCACTACCGCCTGTCAGATTTTGCTGAAGTAATCAAAAAAAGGTGCTTAACGTGCTGTTCGCACAAAAGGCAACAGCTCATCCATTTTCTTTTCGACGGCTATCGAGCCCGCTGCGATGGCGGCCTCAGCTCGATGGAAATCAAGGGTAGATATTTGCGGACAGTACGGTTGAATCAGAATATCTGGAGGGTCGCCAGCCATGCGGTTTCGCTTAAGGCGATTCTCAAGAACCTGGATAGAGGTAGTCATAATTTCAATGGCCGTCGGCGCAGTCACAGAGCGTCGTGCGGCCATACGCCCGATTCTTCCACGCAAACGTTCATGCCAGGCCAGTTTCTCGCCTTCGGCATCTTCGCTCTGGAGATTCACCGGCATGAGGTCTTGTTGCATCAGGTGGGGGTCATGCTGTAAATCCACGGCAATGACGATGTCGGCACCCATCGCACGCGTCAGGGAGATAGGGACCGGGTTAACAACGCCACCATCGACAAGCCAGTAACCGTTATGCGGAACAGGAGCCATTAGTCCCGGCATACTGCAGGAGGCACGAACGGCAAGATGAATATCACCTTCAGTAAGCCAAAGCTCGCGTCCCGTGCTGAGGTTCGTCGCAACAGCGCCGAAAGGCATCTGACAGTCAGTGAAGTATTCAAGAGGCATAACCTGGCGGAACTGGTTAAAAACGCGTTCACCGCGCAACAGCCCACCACGCTGCCATGAGAGGTCCATCAGGCGCAGCACGTCCCAGTAGCTGAAGGAACGTACCCAGGTTTCAAGTTCCGGAAGCTTTCCGCACGCGTAAGCGGAGCCGACAAGCGATCCTATTGAACACCCTGCAACAATATCAACCTCAACGCCCATCTGGTTTAAGGCATTAATCACGCCGATATGTGACCATCCCCGGGCTGCACCTGAGCCCAGCGCCAGTCCAATTTTAACCTTTCTCATTAGCCCTGTTTTACGTCCCCTGGATTCCTGACATGACATCAACGCAACTGCTCAGTTAACATAGTGCTACCCGAAGCGTTTTACGCCCTTATTTTTTGTTCCAGGAAGAGAATCGTGTCTCAACTCTGCCCTTGTGGTAGCGCTCTGGAGTATAGCCTATGTTGCCAGCGTTATCTTTCTGGCGATCAGGTTGCACCAGACCCGTCACACCTCATGCGTTCACGGTACACTGCTTTTGTGATCAAAGACGCAGACTATCTGATCAAAACCTGGCACCCGTCTTGCCATGCCGCCGATTTTCGCCAGGACATTGAAGCTGGCTTCGCCAACACGCAGTGGCTTGGACTGACCGTTTTTGAAGCATCGGCCGGAAACGACGACAACGAAGGCTACGTCAGCTTTGTTGCCCGCTTTATCGAGCGCGATAAAACGGCGGCCATTATCGAGCGTTCCCGGTTCTTAAAGGAAAGCGGGCAATGGTATTATATTGACGGAACGCGCCCACAGTTTGGTCGTAACGATCCCTGCCCATGCGGTTCAGGTAAAAAATTTAAAAAGTGTTGCGGGCAGTAATGCCTGACAACCCAGACTTCGCAAATACACAAACAGGATTTCCCGGCGATGCAATCACTACAACGTAAAGTTCTGCGCACTATCTGTCCCGATCAAAAAGGACTGATCGCACGAATTACCAACATTTGTTACAAACATGAACTGAATATCGTGCAGAACAACGAGTTCGTTGACCACCGTACCGGTCGTTTCTTCATGCGTACCGAACTGGAAGGTATTTTCAACGACACGACCCTGCTTGCCGATCTGGATAGCGCGCTGCCGGAAGGTTCCGTTCGCGAACTGACTCCCGCAGGCCGCCGCCGCGTCGTGATTCTGGTGACCAAAGAAGCACACTGTCTTGGCGACCTGCTGATGAAAGCAAACTACGGTGGTCTGGACGTCGAAATTGCTGCCGTGATCGGCAACCACGAGACGCTGCGCACGCTTGTTGAGCGTTTTGATATTCCGTTCGAACTGGTGAGCCACGAAGGTCATACGCGTGAAGAGCACGACAACCTGATGGCGCAGGCCATTGAAGCGCATAATCCCGACTACGTCGTGCTGGCGAAATACATGCGCGTGCTGACGCCATCCTTCGTGGCGCGTTTCCCAAACAAGATTATCAACATTCACCACTCGTTCCTGCCAGCCTTTATTGGTGCACGTCCTTATCATCAGGCGTACGAGCGTGGCGTGAAAATCATCGGTGCGACCGCTCACTACGTGAATGACAATCTGGATGAAGGTCCAATTATCATGCAGGACGTGATTCATGTGGATCACACCTACACGGCTGAGGACATGATGCGTGCAGGGCGTGACGTTGAGAAGAACGTCTTAAGCCGTGCGCTGTATCAGGTGCTGGCGCAGCGCGTCTTTGTCTACGGTAACAGAACTATCATTCTTTAATCTTTTGGAAAATGAATTGATTAGCTTTGCACCTTTACGGATAAAAAGCAGCCAAACAACTTCATTTCCCTAAAGGAATGCTTTACAGGGGCGTCTCATTTGATATGATGCGCCCCGCTTCCGACAGGAAGCAGGCCAGTAAAAAGCATTGCCCCGTGGTGGGGTTCCCGAGCGGCCAAAGGGAGCAGACTGTAAATCTGCCGTCATCGACTTCGAAGGTTCGAATCCTTCCCCCACCACCATCTCTCAGCAGTACCTCAAAATTTGAATTACCCCTGGTGGGGTTCCCGAGCGGCCAAAGGGAGCAGACTGTAAATCTGCCGTCATCGACTTCGAAGGTTCGAATCCTTCCCCCACCACCATCACTTTCAAATGACTCCAAATCTTCTGTTCGCACCCAGTATCATGTATTTCCGTAACGGGGAAGGATGAGAAGCTTCGACTAAGGTTCGATTCGAGCGCAGCGAGAAAGCGTTGCCGCAGGCAACGACCCGAAGGGCGAGGCGCAACGCGCCGAGTAATCCTTCCCCCACCACCATCACTTTCAAATAACTCCAAATCTTCTGTTCGCACCCTGTATCATGTATTTCCGCAACGGGGAAGGATGAGAGGCTTCGACGAAGGTTCGATTCGAGCGTAGCGAGAAAGCGTTGCCGCAGGCAACGACCCGAAGGGCGAGGCGCAACGCGCCGAGTAATCCTTCCCCCACCACCATCATATCGAAACCAACAATTACATCGGCGGCAAGCGACGCTTCACCGGCGAACTCTTCACAATCGACGTATTACACTGGGCATGTTCCGCCAAACCGTCCAGCAACCCATCAAGCTGCTCAATTGAACGCACCACCAGCCTAATCACAAAGCAATCTTCCCCGGTGACTTTGTCGCTCTCAATACACTCCGGCATCGCCTGAATGTATTTATCCACCTTATGCAATAACCCCGGCAAAGGCCGCACACGCACCAGCGCCTGCAGCGTATACCCCAGCGCCGCCAGATTCACTCGTGCGCCATACCCCTGAATCACGCCACGCTCTTCCAGCCTTTTCAGCCGCTCTGCCGTGCTGGGTGAGGTCAGACCGATGCGCCCGCTAAGCACCTTCAAAGACATACGCGCATCCTCGACCAGACAGGCCAAAATTTGTCGGTCGATATCATCGAGAAGGAATTCCATCATTTCACCTAATTTTAAAAAGCCATCACTGCATTTCACCTTATCTCATCCCTGTAAAACCCGACAGCGATTCTCGACAATAGCGTCATACAATCAGGAGGTGAATGATGCGTGATTTACATAAAGGCGTCTGGCAAATGAGCCTGGCGATGTTAATTTCCGGCTCAATTGGCGCGTTTGTTTTACTTTCCGGTCTGCCAGTAACGGAAGTCGTGTTCTGGCGCTGCCTTATCGGAGCCATCGCACTGTTTATTTTTATCCGTATGAGTCAAAAACCGTTCAGTCCCCTCACCCGGACGACACTGCTACTGGCTATTCTCGGTGGCGTGGCTCTCGTGGTGAACTGGCTCCTGCTCTTCGCTGCCTATGAACGGATCTCAATTGGTCTTTCTACCGTGGTGTATAACACCCAGCCGTTTATGCTGGTTTTGATGGGGATATTTTTAGGTGAACGCGTCAGCCTGGTGAAATGGGGCTGGCTGTTCCTCGCCTTTGGCGGCGTGGTGATATTGCTCTCCAGTGAGCTGACCGGAGCGCATAGTACCAACTGGCTGACGGGTATCGGTCTGGCAATGGCGGCAGCCTTCTTCTACGCAGTGACCGCCATTATCGCTCGTAAGCTACGATCCATTGCGCCGCAGCATATTGCCTTTATTCAGGTGCTGACCGGCGTGGTAATGCTTCTGCCGTTTGCCCACATGCCCTCATTATCAGGGGATTTTCCGTGGTCAATTTTGTTGACGCTGGGCATCGTCCATACCGGCATTATGTATCAGTTGCTCTATAGCGCGATCCAGAAGCTGCCTACGCCCATTACCGGCTCGCTGTCATTTATCTATCCGGTGGTAGCGATTATTGTCGATAATCTGGTATTCGGACACTCGCTGAACCTGACGCAGCTGGCGGGCGGCACACTGATATTGTTTGCTGCGGCTGGCAATAACCTGGGCTGGGGCGAAAAAAAACCCCGCGAGTGCGGGGTTGGGATCAAAACAGCAAATTAGCGACGGGCGCGCACAATCTGGTATTTGCGCGTCAAATACTCTACCGGCGCGCTCCAGATATGTACCAGTCGGGAGAACGGGAACAGCACAAACAGCGTCATCCCCAGCACCAGATGCAGGCGGAAGATAAACGCCACGCCGTCCAGATGCGACGACGCACCACCGTGGAAAGTCACCACAGATTGTGCCCAGCCGACCAGCTTCATCATTTCGCTGCCGTCTATATGCTGTGCTGAGAACGGAATGGTCAGCAGGCCCAGCGCGCACTGCACCATTAACAGGGAGAGGATCAGGATGTCCGCTGCGGTAGTGGTCGCACGCACACGCGGGCTGAACAGACGGCGTTTCAACAGCAGTAAACCACCCACCAGCGTCATCACACCGCAAGCACCCCCTGCGATCATCGCCATCTTCTGCTTCACCTCAATGGGCAGCCACGCTTCATACATCCAGTGCGGCGTCAGCATCCCGAGGAAGTGACCGGCAAAAATCCCCAGAATACCGATGTGGAACAGGTTAGAACCCACATGCATCCCTTTCCGATCCAGCATCTGGCTGGAGGCAGCACGCCAGGTGTACTGACCGTAGTCATAACGCAACCAGCTTCCCACCAGGAACACGGTGCCCGCGATATACGGGTAAATGTCAAAGAAGAACATATTCAGGAAGTGCATTATTGCCGTCCTCCGTTAGAGATATTCAAATATTGCGGGGCCACAGCGCCGGCAAAACGGCGCTGGTGAGCCGAGATTTCAGACTCGCCGCAGCTCTGGTCAGCAAAGAATTTCACCTGTTCTTCTTCCCAGACGGCATCCAGCGCCTGCGGCGTATCGTCGCGGGCTTCATCGGCGATTTTCTCCGCCACTTTTTCACTGTCGACAGATGCGTTAGCCAGTTTCACCAGCAACTCGAACATTACCGCATAGCGGCTCTCACGCTGCTGAAGACGCGCGCTGAGCAACGCCAGGATCGGCGCGATGTCCTGGAGACCACCGAGGGCCTCTTCTTTCGGCAACTGCGCCAGATACTCCAGATACAGCGGCAGATGGTCAGGCAGCTCGCGGCTGTCGAGCTGCAGGCCGTGCTGCTCATACTGCGCCATCAGGTCAACCATCGCCTGACCACGGTCACGGGATTCACCGTGAACATGTTCAAACAGCAGTAACGAGGTTGCACGACCCCGGTCAAACAGTTGGCTGTAATCCGCCTGCGCATCCAGAAGATCACGCGTTAACAGGTCCCGGAAGAAAATGCCCAATGTCTGGGCATCCTCTTTATCCAGGTTTTCAGATGATGCGAGTGCATCGAAAAGTTCCTGTTGATGCTGCACAAGCGCAGCATCCGGGTACTCGAGCAAACGAGAAACGATAACAAGTTCAATCATGGGTGCGGCTCCGTTTTACTGGTCACATCCATGGCGTCGATGCGGCGGCTGTTGAACAGGTTGAATTTGCTGTCTGACCCGTGGCAACCGTCGCCAAAGGTAAAGCCGCAGCCGTTTTTCTCCGGGAAGGCTTCACGAGCCAGTTCACGGTGGCTGCTCGGTACTACGAAACGGTCTTCGTAGTTGGCAATGGCCAGATAGCGGTACATCTCCTGCGCCTGCGCTTCACTCAGACCGACCTCTTCCAGCGCACGGGTATCAATAACACCGTCTACCGTTTCCGCACGTTTGAAGTGGCGCATTGCCAGCATCCGCTTGAGTGCCAGCAGTACTGGCTGCGTATCACCGGCAGTCAGCAGGTTCGCCAGGTACTGAACCGGAATACGCAGGCTTTCCACGTCCGGCAGAATGCCGTTGCTGCCCAGCTCGCCCGCATCTGCAGCTGACTGAATCGGCGACAGAGGCGGCACGTACCAGACCATCGGCAGAGTGCGGTATTCCGGATGCAGCGGCAGCGCCAGCTTCCAGTCCATTGCCATTTTGTACACAGGAGACTGCTGTGCGGCGTCGATCACGCTCTGCGGTACGCCGTCTTTCAGCGCCTGCTCAATCACTTTTGGATCGTTAGGATCGAGGAACACGTCCAGCTGACGCTGATACAGATCTTTCTCGTGCTCGGTGCTGGCGGCGTTTTCAATCGCGTCCGCGTCATACAGCAGCACGCCGAGGTAGCGAATACGACCTACACAGCTTTCAGAGCAGACGGTCGGCATCCCCGCTTCAATACGTGGATAACAGAAGATGCACTTCTCGGATTTCCCGCTCTTCCAGTTGAAGTAGATTTTTTTGTACGGGCAGCCGGTGATGCACATACGCCAGCCGCGACATTTATCCTGGTCGATCAGCACGATACCGTCTTCTTCACGCTTGTAGATGGCACCGCTCGGGCAGGTCGCCACGCACGCCGGGTTGAGGCAGTGCTCGCACAGGCGCGGCAGATACATCATGAAGGTATTTTCGAACTGGCCGTACATCGCCTTCTGCATGTTCTCGAAGTTCTGGTCTTTGGCGCGTTTCTCGAACTCGCCGCCCAGAATCTCTTCCCAGTTTGGACCGCTGGTGATCTTGTCCATGCGCTGGCCGGTAATCAGCGAGCGAGGACGGGCGATCGGCTGGTGTTTGCCTTCCGGCGCGTTGTGCAGATTCTGGTAGTCGTAGTCAAACGGCTCGTAGTAATCATCGATGCCCGGCAGATGCGGGTTAGCGAAGATTTTTCCCAGAAGCCAAGCGCGGTTACCCATGCGCGGCTGCAGCTTGCCGTTGATTTTACGGATCCAGCCGCCCTTCCACTTCTCCTGGTTTTCCCAGTCGGTCGGGAAGCCGGTGCCCGGCTTGCTTTCCACGTTGTTGAACCAGGCGTATTCCATACCTTCACGGCTGGTCCAGACGTTTTTACAGGTGACCGAGCAGGTATGGCAGCCGATGCATTTATCCAGATTCAGCACCATGCCGACTTGTGAACGAATTTTCATTTTACGCTCTCCTGTACCTGGTCATTACCTTCGCCGTCTAACCAGTTAATATTCTTCATCTTACGTACCACCACGAACTCATCGCGGTTCGATCCTACGGTGCCGTAGTAGTTAAAGCCGTAGGCCAGCTGAGCATAGCCACCGATCATATGGGTCGGCTTCGGCGTAATGCGGGTCACGGAGTTGTGGATCCCGCCGCGCTGCTCGGTAATTTCTGACCCCGGCAGATTAACGATACGTTCCTGCGCGTGGTACATCATGGTCATCCCGGCCGGTACGCGCTGGCTCACCACCGCACGCGCCGTCAGGGCACCGTTGCTGTTGAACACTTCGATCCAGTCGTTATCTTCAATACCCAGATCTTTGGCATCCGTTTCGCTCATCCAGACAATCGGACCGCCGCGCGACAGGGTCAGCATCAGCAGGTTGTCGCTGTAGGTGGAGTGAATACCCCACTTCTGGTGCGGCGTCAGGAAGTTCAGCGCCTTCTCAGGGTTACCGTTCGATTTCGCGCCCATCACGGCTTTCACGGAGCGGGTGTCGATTGGCGGACGGTACACCAGCAGGCTTTCACCGAAGTCGCGCATCCACTGGTGATCCTGATACAGCGACTGGCGGCCTGACAGGGTGCGCCATGGGATCAGCTCGTGAACGTTGGTGTAGCCCGCGTTATAGGACACATGCTCATCTTCCAGGCCTGACCAGGTCGGGCTGGAGATAATCTTGCGCGGCTGGGCCTGAATATCGCGGAAGCGGATTTTCTCTTCCTCTTTATTCGTCGCCAGGTGGGTATGGTCGCGACCGGTGAACTCGCTCAGGGCCGCCCAGGCCTTCACCGCCACGTGGCCGTTGGTTTCCGGTGCCAGAGTCAGGATCATCTCTGCGGCATCAATCGCCGTGTTCAGCATTGGCTGGCCTTTGGCCGGGCCGTCCGCTTTGGTGTAGTTAAGCTTGCGCAGCAGATCCATTTCGCTCTGGGTGTTCCAGGCGATCCCTTTCCCGCCGTTACCGATTTTCTCCATCAGTGGGCCGATAGAGGTAAAGCGCTCGTAGGTTGCCGGGTAGTCGCGTTCAACCGGAATAATGTGCGGTGCGGTCACGCCCGGGATCAGGTCGCACTCGCCTTTTTTCCAGTCCTTCACGTCCAGCGGCTGCGCCAGTTCGGCAGCGGAGTCGTGCTGGATGGGCAGCGTCACCACGTCAGTCTCTTTGCCGAGATGCCCGACGCAGACTTCGGAGAATGTCTTCGCGATGTCTTTGTAGATATCCCAGTCGCTTTTCGATTCCCACGCAGGGTCAACAGCCGCAGACAGCGGATGAATAAACGGATGCATATCCGAGGTATTCATGTCGTCTTTTTCGTACCAGGTCGCGGTTGGCAGCACAATGTCGGAGTACAGGCAGGTGCTGGACAGACGGAAGTCCAGGGTCACCACCAGATCCAGCTTGCCGTCCAGGCCGTTATCTTTCCATTCCACTTCTTCTGGCTTCACGCCGCCCTGCTTGCCCAGATCTTTCCCCTGAATACCGTTCTCGGTGCCCAGCAGATATTTCAGCATGTACTCGTGCCCTTTACCGGACGAGCCCAGCAGGTTGGAGCGCCAGATGAACAGGTTACGCGGATGGTTATTACCGTTCTCAGGCTGTTCTGCCGCGAAACGAATGGAACCGTCTTTGAGAGACTTAACGGTGTAATCCACCGGCGACATGCCCACTTTCTTCGCCTCTTCTGCAATGCGCAGTGGGTTGGTGCCCAGTTGAGGTGCCGATGGCAGCCAGCCCATGCGCTCTGCGCGCACGTTGAAATCGATCAGGTGGCCGCTGTAACGGGATTTATCCGCCATTGGCGAGAGCAGTTCTTGCGCGGTTACGGTCTCGTAACGCCACTGGCTGGAGTGGTTATAGAAGTAGGATGTGCTGTTCATGTGGCGTGCCGGACGTTGCCAGTCGAGGGCAAACGCCAGCGGCTGCCAGCCGGTCTGTGGACGCAGTTTTTCCTGGCCCACGTAGTGCGCCCAGCCGCCGCCGCTCTGACCGACACAGCCGCAGAAGATCAGCATATTGATCAGGCCACGATAGTTCATATCGAGGTGATACCAGTGGTTCAGACCGGCACCGACGATGATCATCGAACGGCCGTGCGTCTTGTCGGCATTTTCCGCAAATTCGCGTGCGATACGGGTGATTTGTGCCCGAGGAACGCCAGTGATCTGCTCCGCCCACGCAGGGGTGTAGGCTTTCACCTCGTCGTAGTGAGTTGCGCAGTTCTCATCGCCCAGGCCGCGATCCAGGCCGTAGTTCGCCATGGTCAGGTCATAGACGGTAGTGACCAGCGCGGTAGAGCCGTCGGCCAGCTGCAGGCGTTTCACCGGCAGCTTGTGCATCAGAACGTTGTTCAGTTCAACCTTGTTGAAGTGCTCGGAACCTTCACCGCCGAAGTACGGGAAGCCCACCTCGGCGATCTCGTCCTGGCTACCCAGCATGCTGAGGCGCAGTTCCGTCTCTTCACCGGTCGTGCCGTTGCGTTGCTCAAGATTCCACTTACCCTTCTCACCCCAGCGGAAACCGATAGAGCCGTTTGGCACCACCAGCTCGCCGTTGCTGGTGTACGCAACGGTTTTCCACTCGGGGTTATTTTCCTGGCCCAGCGCGTCCACCAGATCGGCGGCACGCAGCGTACGGCCTGCAGCGTAGTAGCCATCACGCTCTTCCAGCATGACCAGCATTGGCATGTCAGTGTAACGACGCACGTAGTCGGTGAAGTACTGGCTAGGCTTATCCAGGTGGAATTCACGCAGCATGACGTGGCCCATCGCCATCGCCATCGCGGCATCGGTACCCTGCTTCGGTGCCAGCCACAGATCGCAGAGCTTGGCGATTTCCGCGTAGTCAGGGGTCACTGCTACGGTTTTGGTGCCTTTGTAACGGACTTCGGTGAAGAAGTGCGCGTCAGGCGTACGGGTCTGAGGCACGTTAGAGCCCCAGGCGATGATGTAGCTGGAGTTGTACCAGTCGGCGGATTCCGGCACGTCGGTCTGCTCGCCCCAGGTCTGCGGAGACGCCGGCGGCAGGTCGCAGTACCAGTCGTAGAAGCTCAGGCAGGTACCGCCGATAAGTGACAGATAGCGAGCCCCGGAGGCGTAAGAGACCATCGACATCGCCGGGATTGGTGAGAAGCCCGCTACACGATCCGGACCGTAGGTCTTAACGGTGTAGACGTTAGAGGCAGCAATCAACTCGTTCACCTCTTTCCAGGAAGAACGCACAAAGCCACCGCGGCCACGAGCCTGCTTAAAACTTTTCGCTTTGTCAGCGTCTTCGATAATAGACGCCCAGGCATCAACCGGATCGCTGTGCTGGACTTTCGCTTCACGCCACATTTTCATCAGGCGCTTGCGCATCAGCGGGTATTTCAGTCGGTTAGCACTGTAGAGATACCAGGAGTAGCTCGCCCCACGCGGGCAGCCGCGCGGCTCATGGTTTGGCATATCCGGACGAGTGCGCGGATAGTCGGTCTGCTGCATTTCCCATGTCACCAGACCGTTCTTAACGAAAATCTTCCAGCTACATGAGCCAGTGCAGTTCACGCCGTGGGTCGAACGGACGACTTTGTCATGTTGCCAGCGCTGGCGGTAACCGTCCTCCCAGTCCCGGTTAGTCTCCAGAACCTGGCCGTGCCCATCGGCAAACGTTTCACCCTTCTGCTTGAAGTAGCGAAACCGGTCCAAAAATTTGCTCATCGGGTATCTCCTGTGTGGAGCCTGTGGCTCTCTAAATCGACATTGCTGATTTGCAGCGAAGGTAACGCCCTGAAAGAGGGGGAGAATTGATAACGATCAAGACGACGAGGGACTTTCAGGCGAGGCATTAAAGCGAATACCACCAAAGCGGTAGCTTTATATTTTTCATATAATGATGATTTATATGAATATTTTTATTTCGCCATACAAAAAGACGGAGACGATTTAACATCCCAGGTATTAAGGGGTAGAACCACCTGCAAAGCGATGGCGATAACAGTGTTACCCGCAGATTTCCTCTGCAAACCCGTCAGTATGTTGTAACTATTCACGAGCCAAAAAAACGCGGCCCGAAGGCCGCGTAAACGGATAATCAAACTTACTTATTTTTCTTAGTATTACGGCCATATACCAGCCACGTGATCACAACGCAGGCGATATAGAAGACGAGAAATACTTTCATTGCCCCCGCCGGAGAACCGGTCAGGTCAAGAGAGATACCGAACGCTTTCGGAATAAAGAAGCCGCCAATTGCGCCGATGGCAGAGATAAAGCCCAGCGCTGCCGCCGTGTCCGTCGCCGCTTCACGCATCGCCTGCTCTTCGGTTCCCCCCTGAGCTTTTACGCGATCCATGGTCAGTTTACGGAAGATCACGGAAATCATCTGGAAAGTAGAAGCGCTGCCCAGCCCGGCAGTCAGGAATAGCACCATAAACACACCGAAGAAGGCGGTGAAGTTACCCCCCTGTCCGTCAGTTGGCAGCGTCAGGAACAGCAGCGCACAGAAGACAGCCATTACCACAAAGTTCACCAGCGTCACACGCGTCCCGCCCAGACGGTCAGACACCATGCCACCCAGCGAACGCGCCAGGGCACCAATAAATGGCCCAAAGAAGGCAAACTGTAGGATCTGAATGTCCGGGAACTGCGTTTTCGACAGCATGGCGAAGCCCGCAGAGAATCCGATAAACGAACCGAACGTTGCCAGATACAGCAGCGCCATTACCCACAGATGCCCGCGCTTCAGCACCGGCAACTGCTCGCTCAGAGACGCTTTTGACGCTGACAGATCGTTCATAAAGAACCAGGCTGCCAGAGTGAAGATCACCAGGAACGGAACCCAGATCCAGGAGGCGTTTTGCAGATACAGGGAAGAGCCATCCACTTGCTCAACGCCACCGCCGCCAAACGCTGCGAAAATGGAGACAGAGATCGCCAGCGGTGCAATCAGCTGCATCACGCTCACGCCCATGTTGCCGAGACCGCCGTTAATACCCAGCGCGCCGCCCTGTTTCGCTTTCGGGAAGAAGAAGCTGATGTTTGCCATACTGGAGGCGAAGTTCGCACCCGCAAAACCACACAGCAGGGAGATAATCACGAACACGCTAAACGGGGTAGACGTATCCTGTACCGCAAAACCGAGCCAGACACATGGCACGATCATGATACCGGTACTGAATGCCGTCCAGCGACGGCCGCCAAACACCGGAACCATGAACGCGTAAGGCACTCGCAGCAATGCGCCGGATAAAGACGGCAGCGCGGTCAACATAAATAGCTGATCGGTTGTAAAGGTAAAACCGACTTTTGGCAGGTTTACCGCCACCGCACTAAACAACATCCAGACGCAAAACGCTAACAACAAACACGGAACGGAAATCCACAGATTCCGGCTTGCTACACGATGGCCGCGCTGTTGCCAGAACGCCGGATCCTCTGGACGCCAGTCTGTAATAACGGCACCATTTTCCCTTTCGGGAGCGGATGAGTGACTCATAGACACCTCTGATTCTCGAATGATGCTGCAAACATTAGGGTTTTAGAGCGGCGGTAAGTTGATATAAATCAAAGGAAAAGAGGGAGGATTTGCGGCGCAAAAAAAGCCCTCATCCTTAATGAGTAGGTTATGACGGTAAAAAAGATGTGGTTTTTCACGGTGCTGACGTTTCCTTGCTACCCCCACCCCCTTCCCGTTACTCCGTTGGCAATTTGGGAGTAATCCTTTATTGGTATGGGTATACTCCAGGGTATGCACCAGAATAGCGCCATTCCTGCAAGCAGGCCACGTCAGGAGCACGGCAACTCTATGTTAAAAAGATGTTTATCTCCACTGACACTCGTGAATCAGGTCGCGCTGATCGTTTTGCTGTCCACCGCCCTCGGTGTGACGGGCATGGCGATCTCCGGCTGGCTGGTACAGGGTGTACAGGGTAACGCGCATGCCATCAATGAGGCGGGCTCGCTACGCATGCAGAGTTACCGCCTTCTGTCATCGGTTCCCCTGACGCAGGTCGATCAGCCACTGCTCGATGAAATGGAACGCACGGCGTTCAGCCCGGAACTGGAAAACGCCGCCATTCGCGCCGGTCAGCAATCTCAGCTTAAAGAACTCCAGGGCTACTGGCACACTCAACTGCAGCCGGGGCTGAAACAGGCGCGCAGTCCAGAAGCGGTTGCGCATGATGTTGCGGGTTTCGTATCACGCATTGATGCCCTGGTCTCCTCTTTTGACCAAACCACCGAATTGCGTATTGACCGGGTAGTGATGATGCACCGTGCAATGGCGCTGTGTATGGGGCTGTTACTCATCTTCACCATTGTCTGGCTGCGTGCACGGCTGCTGAATCCCTGGAAACAGCTGCTGGCGATGGCCCGCGCGGTCACCGCACGGGATTTTACGCAGCGCACCCATATCAGCGGGCGCAACGAGATGGCGATGCTCGGCCAGGCGCTGAATACCATGTCGGCAGAACTCTCCGAAAGCTACGCGGTGCTGGAGCAGCGCGTTCAGGAAAAAACGGCCGGGCTGGAGCAGAAAAACGAGATGCTCTCCTTCCTGTGGCAAGCCAACCGTCGTCTGCATATGCAGGTACCGCTCTGCGAGCGTCTCTCGCCGGTACTGAATGGCCTGCAAAATCTGACCCTGCTTCACGACCTGGAGCTGCGGGTCTACGATGTGGAAGACGAAGAAAACCATCAGGAGTTTACCTGCCAGTCCGATATGTCCTGTGATGACAAAGGTTGCCATCTTTGTCCTCGCGGCTTGCCGCCGTTGACGTCGAGTGGTACCACGCTGAAGTGGCGGTTGACGGACAACCACACCCAGTACGGCATTCTGCTGGCAACCCTGCCGGCCGGTCGTCACCTCAGCCACGACCAGCAACAGCTGGTTGATACGCTGGTTGAACAGTTGACGGCCACGCTGGCACTCGACCGTCATCAGGAAAAACAGCAGCAGCTGATCGTCATGGAAGAGCGTGCAACCATCGCCCGCGAGCTTCACGACTCCATCGCCCAGTCGCTCTCCTGTATGAAAATGCAGGTGAGCTGCCTGCAAATGCAGGATACGGAGATGCCGGAAAGTAATAAACAGCTGCTGAGCCAGATCCGCAACGAACTGAATACCTCCTGGGTGCAACTTCGTGAACTGCTGACCACTTTCCGTCTGCAGCTCACTGAACCTGGCCTGCGCCCCGCCCTGGAATCCAGCTGTCACGAATTTAGCGCCCGGCTGGGGTTCCCGGTGAAGCTGGATTACCAACTGCCGCCGCGGTTTGTTCCGTCGCATCAGGCCATTCATTTACTGCAGATCGCCCGTGAAGCGTTGAGTAACGTGCTCAAACATGCTGGCGCGACGGCGGTAACCGTCACCGTCAGCCAGCACGCTAATCAGGTCAGGCTCACGGTTCATGACAACGGCCGCGGCGTGCCGGAAAATGCCGAACGAACTAACCACTATGGTTTAATCATCATGCGAGACCGCGCCCAAAGCCTGCGCGGTGATTGCCAGGTTCGCCGGAGAGAGACAGGTGGCACGGAAGTTGTTGTCACCTTTATTCCCGAGAAACCGCTCACAACTGCTCAAGGAGAAACCCATGACTAATCAGGAACCGGCATCAATTCTGTTGATCGACGACCATCCGATGCTGCGTACTGGCGTGAAACAGCTGGTCAGCATGGCACCCGATATCACCGTCGTAGGCGAAGCCAGCAACGGTGAACAAGGCATTGAGCTTGCCGAAGCGCTTGATCCCGATCTGATCCTGCTTGATCTCAATATGCCCGGAATGAACGGTCTGGAAACCCTCGACAAGCTGCGGGAAAAATCCCTTTCCGGTCGCGTGGTGGTTTTTAGCGTGTCGAACCATGAAGAAGATGTGGTCACAGCGCTGAAGCGCGGTGCGGACGGCTATCTGCTGAAAGATATGGAGCCGGAAGATCTGCTTAAAGCGCTGCAACAGGCTGCCGCAGGTGAGATGGTGCTGAGCGAAGCATTAACGCCGGTACTGGCCGCCAGCCTGCGCGCCAACCGCGCCACCTCCGATCGCGACGTCAGTCAGTTAACGCCACGCGAGCGCGACATTCTCAAGCTGATTGCTCAGGGTCTGCCAAACAAGATGATTGCCCGCCGCCTGGATATCACCGAAAGCACGGTCAAAGTACATGTGAAGCACATGCTGAAGAAAATGAAGTTAAAATCCCGCGTTGAAGCCGCTGTGTGGGTACATCAGGAACGAATTTTTTAAGCATTACTCATCCGGCAGCAGCCTCCAGCGCGGGTCGTCGTTGGGTAATGCGACCAGCGGTTGCACCACAATAAGCGTGATCTCATTGGAAGAGACGCGCTGGCCTTTCTCATCTTCTACCACTGCCGACAAGTGCCAGCGGTTAGTTGCCCCTTCCCGGCTATCCCAGGCAGGCATAATCACACTCCAGCCATCGCCGCTGTTACTTTTCGCCGGTGATGTCAGGCTCAATGCCTGGGTATCACCCTGCCAGTGGATCTGACGAATACCATGCGTGCTGCGAATTTGTAGCTTCAGCATCACGGTCTCGCCCCCTTTCAGATCCCACGGTGGCGTCGCCAGATACACTGATAACGTTTTGCGTTGGCGGAACTCCATAACCGGCAGGTTGTCCCGCTCAGGCGAGTCGTAGCGGCTCCCGCGCAGGGAGCGCGTGGCGGCGACTTCTCCGGCAGAGATCTGCTTTATAAGCGGTACGCCGAAGCGATAGTTAAGCTTCAGTCCGAGATTATTTTGACTGACGCCACTCTCTCCCTGCTTATGGGCGGCCGTCAATGTGACCAGCGGAACAGGGGTATAGTTGAGCCCCAGATTTACCGCGACAGGGTTGTGATAGCCGGTTCCGGTGTTGAACAGGTCGACGTTATCGCCAAAGTATTGCTCGAAGCTAACGCTGGTGTTCAGATGATGGAACCACGGCAACCAGGCTTTGGCGGTGACATCATACCCGCGCGCCATGCGCTGCTCCTGAACGTCCGAGCTGTCACGCCAGCTGGCAAACGGCTGATAGTAGTTAGCAGACAGACGCAGATTTTCACCCCACGCTTCCGCGCCCAGCCCGGCACGCTGCAGGCCTTCATCCAGCAGGTTATCGTAAAACGTGTTGTAGCCCAGTAACCACTTGCCGGCGATCCAGCGCTGACCTACCCCGGCGTTACTGACCAGGCCATCCGTCTGCTGCGTCACGCCAAACTGGCTCCAGCTCAGGTAACGGTTGTTATCATTCCAGGGGATAAACCAGCTCCCGCTACTGCCGTTAAATTTACCTTCGTCATTCACCAGCAAGTTTACGCTGGCGTTACCCCACGGGGAGAGCCAGGATTCAATCTGCTGGTTCACTTCCCCACTCACCGCATCACGTACCTGACCAAACGCAAACTGGCGCGCCTGCTCGCCCGTGGTCAGACCGTTATCGGTCATACTGGCTTCACCAAACGCTTTTGCCATTTCGGCCAGGTGTTTTTCTCCCTCGCCAGTTGGGGAGGCCATACCGAGATCGGGCAAACTATCCCCGTTGTTATCAAAGGGATTTTCTGCCTGTTGCATAAAGGAATTCGGGGCACCGTGAACGGCTCCCGCCGTAAGAAGGGGGAGTAATAACAGAAAGCGAATGCAGGACGATACAGCCATCAACGTCGGGTTTAGCGCCTGGGTTTTGTTAAAGACGCTCTTACCTTAACGCTATTAAGAAAGAATTGCAGCCTTACGGGAAATTTCAGGAATATCCTGAAGTTTATTGTCGGCTGTAGACGGCGTAAACTCGGTAAACCCTATATTATTCGTGCCTTTTTAAGAACAGGAGTCAACATGCAGAAGATAGTGATCATCGCCAACGGTGCGGCTTACGGCAGCGAATCCCTTTTTAACAGCCTGCGTCTGGCTATCGCACTCCGCGATAAAGAGAGCGAACTGGAGTTACGGCTCTTTTTAATGTCGGACGCGGTCACTGCCGGGCTGAAGGGACAGAAACCTGCAGAAGGCTACAACATTCAGCAAATGCTGGAGATCCTCACCGCGCAAAATGTGCCGGTGAAGCTGTGCAAGACCTGCACCGACGGCCGCGGCATTACCGGGCTGCCGCTGATTGATGGTGTAGAGATTGGTACGCTGGTTGAGCTGGCCGAGTGGACGCTGTCCGCCGATAAAGTATTAACTTTTTAATAATAAACCCGTAAAAATATTATTTTCTTATGGACGCGGTTTCAGCATCAAGTTTACCTGCAAGGTTGCCGATAGGCATGGAAACAACACAGCAGGTATTTCACTTATGTTCAGATCGATTCGTGCACGCATCATCGCCGCGACGGCAGGCTGTCTGGTCGTCGCCCTTCTCCTTAATACCGTTATCAACTTCCAGGTCACGCGTCAGGATAACCAGCAGTCACAGCGCGATATCCTGACCAGCACCAGCGCCAGCCATAACATGGCGATTGCCGACTGGGTAAAAAGCAAAATGACGGTGATCGCCTCCGCTCAGACCGTGGCGCTGAGTGACGATCCGGTTCCGGTATTCAAACAGCTTGCGCAGGCGGGGGGATTCACCAACGTCTATGTTGGTTATGCCAGCAAGACAGCCAAATTCTCTGACCCAGCGGGCGTCCCCGCGGATTATGACCCGACCATTCGCCCCTGGTATCAGCAGGTGGTAAGCCAGGACGCCCCTGTCGTCACCGCACCTTACGTAGATGCCGGTACCGGGAAGCTGGTGGTGACGTTCGCCGTGCCGGTGAAAGAAAATGGCACCCTGAAAGCCGTGGTAGCAGGCGATGTGGCCATGGATAGCGTGGTCGCTAACGTGCGCGGGATCCATCCGACCCCGGCAAGTAGTGGATTACTTCTGACCAGCGATGGCACCGTGATTGCCGCCAATGATCCGGCGCTGACGCTTAAACCGTTTGCCGAGACGATCAAAGGTATCGATTTTGCGGCGCTGAAAAGCGGTAATCCGGTTGTCGGCACATTCGATGACAAAGAAAAAACCTTTGTTGCGACGGCCGTGTCAGGCACTAACTGGATGTTAGTTGTCGCCCTCGACAATGGCGATGCGACATCCGGCATGCGTTCCCTGCTTAAAGCGTCGGCTATCTCGCTGGTGATCCTGGCTCTGCTGAGCGCCGCTATTGTTCACTTCCTGATTGCCCGTCTGCTGAAGCGACTGTCTGACATCCGCGACGCGATGCACAACATTGCTAACGGGACTAACGACCTGTCGCAGCGCCTGCCGGATGATGGTGAAGACGAAGTCGCGCAGATTGCACAAGCGTTTAACGCCTTCAGCGATAAACTCTCCGTCGTCATGGTACAGCTCCGTGATGCCAGCGCATCGGTGAAAAATGCCGCGCAGGAAATTGCGGCTGGTAACCAGGATCTTTCCGGACGCACCGAGCAGGCGGCATCCAGCCTGCGAGAGACCGCCAGTGCCGTGGAGCAGATCACCGCCTCCGTGACGCAGTCGAATGAGTCTGCAGCAGAAGCCAACGACCAGGCGAGCAAAGCCTCAGCGGCCGCGGCGCGCGGTGGTGAGGTGGTGTCGCAGGCAATCAGTACCATGCAGTCCATCGAAGTGGCATCCGCAAAAATTGGCGATATCACCAGCGTAATTGACGGCATTGCCTTCCAGACCAATATTCTGGCGTTGAACGCCTCGGTGGAAGCAGCACGAGCCGGGGAACAAGGGCGTGGGTTTGCCGTGGTGGCAGGAGAGGTGCGTAACCTGGCAAGCCGTAGCGCTCAGGCGGCGAAAGAGATCAAATCGCTTATCGATTCCACCACTGACAGCGTGGCAACGGGCTCCCGTTACGTGCATCTGGCAGGGGAAAGCATGAATGAAATCCGCGCCAGCATCGGCAGCGTCTCGGGCATCATGCGTGAAATCTCCATCGCCACCAGCGAGCAGATGAAGGGTATCCATGAGATCAACCATGCGGTAACCCATCTCGACAGAATGGTACAGCAGAACGCCGAGCTGGTTGTGCAATCCGCCGCCGCCGCGGGCGCCCTGCAGAGCCAGGCGGGTGACCTTGCTGAAACCGCCGGACATTTCCGCATTTAATTTTATCCCGGCGCGCGTTTAGCGGGTAAAACGCGCGCCAGCTGAAATTTTTAGGGATTTTGTCATTTTTGTTTAATCGTTATGCCATTTTTTGATCAAAATCAGCATCCCGGCCCCTCCCCTTTGGTGTTATGCCATGAGTGAATTGTGAACAATATCACGCTCGGATATGGCAGCAGGGAGAGCGTTGTTTAAGACTACGGGGTAAAAAATGGCACTGGTAAAAACAAGTTTGAAACTGTTTGGCGGGGATACGGTAGTGGTTCGTTGTTCAGAGCGCTGCCGTATTCATCTGATGAGTTCAAAAGCACAAAAACAATCGCAGGCAGATATTCTGACCGTGCAGGATGATAAAGCCTGGCTTACGGTGCCCTATACCGGCACGTGGGATGTGTTGATCGACAGCCACAGTCAGTCACTGGAGCATTCTGTCAGCTACGTAGCAGCATAACATTAAACGCCCGGCGAGCCGGGCGTATTCTCAGGCAAAACCCGGTCGCAGCGAGCTGTTGAGCAGGTTCCCTTCCAGAAGTGCCTTCACCTTCACCACCAGTTCGTTCAGACAGTCGTCCTTCATACCGAGGCGGGTCAGCTCGTCATCAAGAGAGAAGAGATACTGCGCGTTAGTACCCAGCGGGCCACTGGCGGCAGCAATCAGCGGGGCAATTACCTGCGTACGGGTATCCGCTTCATACAGCGGATGGCGAGGATCCATAATAAAGACCAGCGCATTAACGGTACGTCCGTCGTCCAGTTCCAGCTTGCACCAGCTCGGCATATAGCAGCCGGTAATCATCTCGCGCTTCCAGAGCAGCGTGAGCTCCTCTTCCAGCGTGGCGTCCGGGAGGCGATATGCCACGCCCGTGGTGCGTCCGCCCTCTTTCAGTGCAAGCATGCGCCCAGGTTGACACGCACTGCCACGCCCGGCCGTCAGACGCAGGCAAAATGCGCGGTGCCAGCCCGGCAGCGTTCCCGTTGCCGATTCGACAAATTCCAGAGCCGGGTTCCACATCAGAGAGCCGTAGCCAAAAATCCATACCGGGCCATCATCCGGACGGCAGGCAAGCGTGGCAGCGAGTGACGCCGCACGTTGTTCAGCCGACCAGAGAAGCGATTCCTCAATAGCACCAAATGCCGTCTTACAATCTGCCTTCATTAAGAAATCACGCGTTAACACTTTACACCTCCGCCACTGCATGCTTCCTTGCGACATCTGTAATTCGCCTTCCCGGCCTTAGGTGCTGGTCATTTTGCCAGCAGTTAAATAACGATAAGCAATTAGCGGACCAGTTGCAATACAACGGAAGTTCAACCGCCTGAAAAGTCAAAATGAAGGCAGCGAATTATTTCACGGCTATTTCTTTTTATGCCATTTATCGTCGTCTCCTTTCTCATATTCATGTTTTACGGCGGCCCAGGCGACTTTGTGCGCCGTCTCTTCACGGCTGGCATCATCCCGGCGATCGTCCTTATCTTTGTATTGTTCCCAGGCGCTATTAAACGCTTCTTTGTAGATATCCTGCGCGTGGGCGGGCAGCACGTTTTGCACGTTATCGGGTAATTCGCGTTTCGTTTTATAGGGCATCACTGACCTCTCTTTTGGCTAAAGAGATAAGTGTGGACGACGATATGGCATGGTGCCACCCGGCAATAATTTATGAGGACATTATATTTTTAATACATTGTTATTTAATGACTAATAAACAAAGACTCTGCATTTTACCCATCAAGAAACAAAATTATGACAAAGGGTAAAATTAAGTAAAAAATAAAGGGTATTTAACAGAGATCTGTTAGTTTAATGACCTCAAAAATCTATCTATAATTACAAGCACCTGCATTGATGGAGAAGCACATGACAGCAACACACGAGGCGGTAAAGACCCGCCACAAGGAGACGTCACTCATTTTCCCGGTTCTGGCACTGGCTGTGCTGCTCTTCTGGGGAAGCAGTCAGTCACTGCCAGTGGTGGTTGGTATCAATATTCTTGCTCTGGTTGGTATTTTAACCAGCGCTTTTAGCGTCGTTCGCCATGCCGACGTATTAGCCCACCGTCTGGGCGAGCCGTACGGTTCGTTAATTCTTAGTCTTTCCGTTGTTATCCTCGAAGTTAGCCTGATCTCTGCGCTGATGGCGACCGGTGATGCCGCCCCGACGCTGATGCGCGATACGCTCTACTCAATCATTATGATTGTGACGGGCGGTCTGGTGGGCTTCTCACTGTTATTGGGTGGTCGTAAATTCGCGACCCAGTATATGAACCTGTTCGGCATTAAACAGTATCTGATTGCCCTCTTCCCGCTGGCAATTATCGTGCTGGTGTTCCCGATGGCGCTGCCGGGTGCAAACTTTTCCACCGGTCAGGCATTGTTGGTTGCGCTGATTTCCGCGGCCATGTACGGCGTATTCCTGCTGATTCAGACCAAAACGCACCAGAGTCTGTTTGTGTATGAGCATGAAGACGACAGCGACGATGACGACCCGCATCACGGTAAACCGTCGGCCCACAGCAGCGCGTGGCACACGGTTTGGCTGATCGTGCATCTGATTGCGGTTATCGCGGTTACCAAGATGAACGCCAATCCGCTGGAGACGCTGTTAACCGAGTTGAACGCGCCGGTGGCCTTTACCGGCTTCCTGGTAGCGCTGTTGATTCTGTCCCCTGAAGGACTGGGCGCGCTGAAAGCGGTACTGAATAATCAGGTGCAACGCGCAATGAACCTGTTCTTCGGCTCCGTGCTGGCGACGATTTCGCTTACCGTTCCGGTGGTGACGTTGATTGCGTTTATGACGGGTAACGAGCTGCAGTTTGCGCTGGGTGCGCCAGAGATGATCGTGATGGTGGCATCACTGTTGTTGTGTCAGATTTCGTTCTCGACCGGACGTACCAATGTGCTGAACGGCGCGGCGCATATGGCGTTGTTTATTGCGTATCTGATGACGATATTTGCGTAGTCTTTTTACCATGCCCCATAAAAAAACCCGCCGAAGCGGGTTTTTTTATTAGTTGCTGGTATCCAGCTCGTCGAAGCTCTTCACCAGATCGTCAATCGCTTTGATCTGTTTCAGGAACGGCTCCAGTTTATCCAGCGGCAGCGCGGATGGACCGTCACATTTCGCGTTAGCCGGATCCGGGTGCGCTTCGATAAACAGACCCGCCAGGCCGGTTGCCATACCGGCGCGCGCCAGCTCGGTAACCTGGGCACGGCGGCCGCCGGAGGCTGCACCAAACGGATCGCGGCACTGCAGTGCGTGCGTCACGTCGAAGATCACCGGAGACTGATTAGAGACGTTCTTCATCACGCTGAAGCCCAGCATATCCACAACCAGGTTGTCGTAACCGAAGTTTGAACCACGATCGCACAGAATAACTTTGTCGTTGCCACCTTCGATAAACTTATCGACGATGTTGCCCATCTGACCCGGGCTCACGAATTGTGGTTTCTTCACGTTGATCACCGCACCGGTTTTCGCCATCGCGGCAACCAGGTCAGTCTGGCGAGCCAGGAACGCCGGCAGTTGGATAACATCTACCACATCGGCCACAGGCTGCGCCTGAGCGGCTTCATGCACGTCGGTGATCACTTTCACGCCAAAGGTCTGTTTCAGCTCCTGGAAAATTTTCATTCCCTCTTCCAGGCCCGGGCCACGGTAAGAGTTGATGGAGGAGCGGTTGGCTTTGTCAAAAGAGGCTTTAAACACGTACGGGATACCCAGTTTCTGGGTCACAGTCACGTAGTGTTCGCAGATACGCATAGCGAGATCGCGGGATTCCAGCACGTTCATACCGCCAAACAGCACGAACGGCAGGTCGTTTGCCACGTTGATATCACCAATGCTAACCACTTTTTGTTTCATAGGATCGCCTTATTCAGGTGTGAATCGGAATTAAGATTAATGCAGTGTAATTTGTTTGTGCGAGATCGCGTTGATCTGCGCGCGAATCATTTCGCTAATCGGATCTTCCGGACATTGTTCCACGAAATAACTCAAATCATTCAGCGCGACGTGTTCACAATCGAGCTGAGCATAAATAAGCCCACGGTCGCGAATTTCATACGGATCTTCCGGATTAAACTGCAGCAGCACTTCACTGGCACGCAAAGCCAGTTCCATCTGACGCTCTTCCATCAGCGCTGATTTCAGCGTATCCAGCAGCTTGCGGATCACTTCTGAGTTATCCGCCTCGTCGAGATCTTCGTTAAAAAGCTCGGCCACCGGGCTGATATTGCCTTTCAGCCAGACGTCCAGCGTATGCTCATCCAGCGTGTCGCCGTTAAACGGATTAATGAGCCACATCTCACCATCCAGCCACTCGGCACGCAGTATCATCTGCGTCGGGAAAATGACCGGCACCAGTGGAATATCCAGACGGTGTGCGACCCACAGCAAAATAGAGCCCAGCGCAACGGCGCTGCCCTGACGATTCTTTAAGACCTGGTCCAGCCATAATGCGTCAGACAGGCGATACACGCCACGCGTATCGCAGAAACCCCATTCGCCGTAGAAAAGTTCCAGAAGCTTCTCTAATTGCCAGTCCTGCGGACGCGCCTGATTGATCTCTTCACGCGCCAGGCTGACCAGATTTTCCAGCTCATCGTAGACATACTGCGACGTAAAATCGTCACGGATCATCTCCGAAATCAGGATCATGCCATCGCAAAGCGGCACTTTATTAAATTCGAAATCGGCTAAGGACTTCATGACTTACCCCAGTAACGGTATTCTTGTGGTGGCGAGTTTAATGATGATGTACAGCACCACCAGACCCAGCAGAAAGGCAATAAATCCCACCTGCTGGCTGCGCGGACGACGACGCCCAAGCGCGATAAAACCCAAAACGATATAGATGATAACGCCAAACAGCTTTTCAGTCAGCCATGCGCCTTTATCAGTAAATGGCAGATAGCCGGTCTTCCACATGAGTCCGGCGCCAGTCAGGAACAGAACCGTATCGATACAGTGCGGTGCGACACGCACCCAGCGGGCATCCATCAGCGGATTGTTGCTGTAACGCCACCAGTAGCGCACGATGAAAAAACCGATGGTCAGCGCAACGGAAATCAGGTGAGCGGAAATAAGCACAGTAAACAGGCTCATCACCACTGCCCCAGCGTCAGACGTTCGTTGCCGCCGTAGTCGCGGCAGGTTTCCACTGCGGTGTAGCCTGCTTGCGTAAACAGCGCCCGCACGGCTTCTCCCTGCGTCCAGCCGTGCTCCACCAGCAGCCAGCCGCCGCGAACTAAATGCTTCCGTGACGTTGTCACAATGTGATCAAGATCGGCCAGTCCCTCGTTAGCGGCGACCAGGGCCGTCAGCGGTTCGAAACGGACATCTCCCTGCGCAAGATGCGGATCATGTTCGTCAATGTAAGGAGGGTTGCTGACAATCATCCCAAACGTGTGATTTTCTAGCGCGCTAAACCAGCTGCTGTGCAGTACGGTGACATTAGTCAGGCCGAGCCTGTCCACGTTACGCTTTGCCAGCGCTACCGCGTCTGGCATCACATCCACTGCCGTCACATCACAGTCCGGGCGTTCACTGGCGAGCGCCAGCGCAATGGCGCCCGTCCCAGTACCTAGATCGAGGATTCGAGTGGCGCTAGCCGGTAAACGCGCCAGCGCCTGCTCGACCAGACACTCGGTGTCCGGACGTGGGATCAGGGTCGCTGCCGAAACGTACAAAGGTAACGACCAGAATTCACGCTCTCCAACCAGATGCGCCACCGGCTCACCGGCCTTACGACGGGCAAGCAGTATGGCGAGTTGCGCCTCCTGCTCAGAAGCCAGCTGTGTTTCCCCGAAAGCCAGCAGATACGTGCGCGGTTTCCCCGTCACATGCTCAAGCAAGATTTCGGCATCGCGTTTAGGACTCTCACTTTCTGAAAGCTCACCGACGGCCTGGCGTAACCAGCGCTGGAAATCCATTATTCCTGCTCGGACAGCGCCGCCAGCTGATCGGCCTGGTATTCCTGCACAATAGGCTCAATCAGCATATCCAGCTTGCCTTCCATCACTTCGTCCAGACGGTAAAGCGTCAGGTTGATGCGGTGGTCGGTCACGCGCCCCTGCGGGAAGTTGTAGGTGCGGTTACGGTCGCTGCGGTCGCCGCTGCCCAGCAGGTTACGGCGGGTCGACGCTTCTGCCTGCTGGCGTTTTGCCATTTCTGCCGCGTGGATACGCGCACCGAGCACGGAAAGCGCTTTGGCTTTGTTTTTATGCTGCGAACGTTCGTCCTGACATTCAACGACAATACCGGTCGGCAGGTGGGTAATACGGATGGCGGAGTCGGTGGTGTTAACGTGCTGACCACCCGCTCCGGAGGAACGGAAGGTATCAATACGCAGGTCCGCCGGGTTGATGTCCGGCAGTTCCGCTTCCGGCAGCTCCGGCATGACCGCAACGGTACAGGCTGACGTATGAATACGCCCCTGCGATTCGGTGGCAGGTACGCGCTGCACACGATGACCGCCAGATTCAAACTTGAGACAACCGTATACGCCGTCGCCGCTGATCTTCGCGATCACTTCTTTAAAACCACCATGCTCGCCTTCGTTGGCGCTCATGATCTCCACACGCCAGCGGCGCGATTCAGCGTAGCGGCTGTACATGCGGAACAGATCCCCGGCAAACAGGGCCGCTTCATCACCGCCGGTACCGGCGCGGACTTCCACAAATGCGTTACGTTCATCGTCCGGATCTTTCGGCAGCAACAGCACCTGAAGCTGCTGTTCCATCTCTTCCGAACGCGCTTTCGCATCCTGCAACTCTTCCTGCGCCATTTCGCGCATTTCAGGGTCATCAAGCATCATCTGCGCAGTTTCAATATCTTCCTGAACCTGTCGCCAGTCAGTAAAGCATTTAGAAACATCACTTAACTGCGCGTATTCGCGAGAGAGCGCGCGAAAACGTTCCTGGTCCGCAATGGTCCCGGCATCACCGAGCAGCGCCTGTACTTCCTCATGGCGCTCGTGCAGAGCTTCCAGTTTAGCGACGATAGAAGGCTTCATAGGCGTAAGTGCACCTTTTCTTAGAAAATGGGTATAGGGCGCTATTCCAGCCCGAGGCTGTTGCGCAGAATAGTCAGGCGTTCATCATCCCCGTCACGGGCAGCCTGCTGAAGAGATTTGGTTGGGGCATGGATCAGGCGGTTGGTCAGTTTCCATGCCAGATCCTGCATAATAGCGTGTGCGTCGCCGCCCTGTTCCAGGGCCGCTAACGCTTTGGCTGTCAGGTCATCACGCACCTGCTCCGCCTGCCCGCGATACTCGCGGATGGTCTCGCTGACGCTTTGCGCGCGCAGCCAGGCCATAAACTCACTGGTTTCCTGCTCAACAATGGTTTCCGCCTGCACTGCCGCCGCTTTACGCTGGGCAAGGTTGTGCGAAATGATACTTTGCAGGTCATCCACGCTGTAAAGATAGGCGTTAGCCAGTTTACCGACTTCTGGCTCAACATCGCGCGGGACGGCGATATCCACCAGCAGCATCGGCTGATTACGACGGGATTTCAGCGCACGCTCCACCATCCCTTTACCGATGATCGGCAGTGGGCTGGCGGTAGAGCTGATAATAATGTCCGCCTCTTTCAGGCGTTCATCAATGTCGCTTAACGCCACCACCTCTGCGCCCACTTCGTCCGCCAGCACCTGAGCACGTTCGCGGGTACGGTTGGCGATAATCATCTTTTTCACTTTATGTTCGCGCAGATGGCGCGCGACAAGTTCGATGGTTTCGCCCGCACCCACCAGCATCACGGTAACGGTCGACAGGGATTCAAAGATTTGGCGTGCAAGGGTGCAGGCCGCGAAAGCAACAGAAACCGCACTGGCACCAATGTCGGTTTCGGTTCGCACACGCTTAGCCACGGAGAATGACTTCTGGAACATACGTTCCAGCTCACTGGCCTTCAGATGCCCTTTTTGCGAATCCGCAAACGCTTTTTTCACCTGCCCCAGAATTTGCGGCTCGCCGAGAACCAGCGAATCCAGCCCGCTGGCCACGCGCATCAGATGGCTGACGGCATCATTGTCCTGATGCCAGTACAGGCTATTGCGCAGTTCGTCTTCGTTGAGATTGTGGTAGTCGCATAGCCAGCGGATCAGCGCCTCGTGCAGGTTATCCTGCTCTTCCACACTCAAATAAAGCTCGGTACGGTTGCACGTCGAGAGCACCACGCCACCCTGCACCATAGGTTGTGCAAGCAAGCTGTCCAGCGCCAGGTCAAGCGTGTCTGGCGAAAACGTTACGCGTTCTCGCAGCGAAACCGGGGCTGTTTTGTGGTTAATGCCGAGTGCTAATAAGGTCATGTTGAGCGGGAGTAGTACCAGCGTTAATAAGGTTAGCAGAACGCATCATACAGGATGCGCGAGATCAATAAAAGAGACTGCACCCTTTCGGAGTAATAGGTTACATCGCGCTTTGAGATAATTTGAACGTAGACGGTGGGGCCCTTCAACGCTAGCATTAACAGTTATAACTGCAACGTATCTCAAGGATTTGTCCTCATTATGACCCGACTGATTCGCCTGCTGCCGCTGGCCGCACTGGTTCTGACCGCCTGTACTGTCACCCAACCAAAAGGCCCAGGCAAAAGCCCTGATTCTCCGCAGTGGCGTCAACACCAGCAGGACGTCCGTAATTTGAGCCAGTACCAGACTCGCGGCGCTTTCGCGTATCTCTCTGACGAACAAAAGGTTTATGCGCGTTTCTTCTGGCAGCAAACAGGCCAGGACAACTACCGTCTGCTGCTGCTGAACCCGCTGGGCAGCACCGAACTGGAGCTTATCGCGAAACCGGGCGAAGCGCAGATCACCGATAACAAAGGCCAGCATTACACCGCGACAGATGCCGAAGAGATGATTGGTAAGCTGACGGGAATGCCTATCCCGCTCAACAGCCTGCGCCAGTGGATCCTTGGCCTGCCGGGGGATGCCACCGACTACCAGCTTGACGATCAGTACCGTCTAAGCCAGGTGAATTACGCGCAGAATGGCAAAACCTGGAAAGTGGTGTACAGCGCCTATGACAGCAACAGTAAACCTTCTCTGCCATCGAATATGGAACTGACCCAGGGCAGCCAGCGTATCAAGCTGAAAATGGACAACTGGATCGTTAAATGATGACCCACTGGCCCTCTCCGGCAAAACTGAACCTGTTTTTATACATCACCGGCCAGCGTGCTGATGGCTATCACACCCTGCAGACGCTGTTTCAGTTTATTGACTATGCCGACACAATCTCGATTGAGCTGCGTCAGGACGGGCAGGTTTGCCTGCTGACGCCTGTCGATGGTGTGGCGCATGAGGACAACCTAATTGTCCGCGCGGCGCGCCTGCTGATGAAAGCGGCAACTGACGCCGGACGACTACCGACAGGAAGCGGCGCAGATATCCTCATTGAGAAACGTCTGCCAATGGGTGGCGGTCTCGGTGGAGGCTCATCCAATGCCGCAACCGTGCTGGTTGCTCTGAACCATCTCTGGGGTTGTGGGCTGTCGACGGACGAACTGGCAGCCTTAGGATTGACGCTGGGCGCGGATGTACCGGTATTTATTCGTGGTCATGCGGCATTTGCCGAAGGTGTAGGAGAGGTCCTCACTCCGGTCGAGCCGCCAGAAAAATGGTATCTCGTTGCCCACCCCGGCGTGAGCATTCCGACCCCGGTCATCTTTAAAGATCCTGACCTGAAAAGAGATACTCCGGTTCGGTCAATAGAAACGTTATTAAATTGTGAATTCAGCAACGATTGCGAGGATATCGCAAGAAAACGTTTTCGCGAGGTTGATGCGGTGCTTTCCTGGCTGTTAGAATACGCGCCGTCGCGCCTGACTGGTACAGGGGCCTGTGTCTTTGCTGAATTTGACACCGAATCCGCCGCTCGTCAGGTGCTTGAGCAAGCGCCGGTTTGGCTGCATGGTTTTGTAGCGCGTGGGATGAACACGTCTCCCCTACAGCAGACCATTCTGGCGCAGACTGAGTTTCGGTGACAACGTCACCCTGTTCCAGACGTTGCATCGCGCTCTTTAATACACCGCCTGGATAGTATTCGCCTGGCCCGCACAGTTTGCGGCGAACGCTATCCACCACTGGACGCATGCCTGAGGTTCTTCTCGTGCCTGATATGAAGCTTTTTGCTGGTAACGCCACCCCGGAACTAGCACAACGTATTGCCAACCGCCTGTACACTTCCCTCGGCGACGCCGCCGTAGGTCGCTTTAGCGACGGCGAAGTCAGCGTACAAATTAACGAAAATGTACGCGGTGGTGATATTTTCATCATCCAGTCCACCTGTGCTCCAACAAATGACAACCTGATGGAACTGGTTGTTATGGTCGACGCGCTGCGTCGTGCTTCAGCAGGCCGTATCACTGCTGTAATCCCTTACTTCGGCTATGCCCGTCAGGACCGCCGTGTTCGTTCTGCACGTGTACCTATCACCGCCAAAGTTGTCGCTGACTTCCTGTCCAGCGTCGGCGTTGACCGCGTACTGACCGTTGACCTGCACGCAGAGCAGATCCAGGGCTTCTTCGACGTCCCGGTTGATAACGTATTCGGCAGCCCTATTCTGCTGGAAGACATGCTGCAACTGAACCTGGACAACCCAATTGTGGTTTCTCCGGACATCGGCGGCGTGGTACGTGCTCGTGCTATCGCGAAGCTGCTGAACGATACCGATATGGCGATCATCGACAAACGTCGTCCGCGCGCTAACGTTTCTCAGGTGATGCATATCATCGGTGACGTAGCTGGCCGTGACTGCGTGCTGGTTGACGACATGATCGATACCGGCGGTACGCTGTGTAAAGCTGCAGAAGCACTGAAAGAACGTGGTGCCAAGCGCGTATTCGCTTACGCAACTCACCCGATCTTCTCCGGTAACGCGGTAAACAACCTCCGTAACTCCGTCATTGACGAAGTTGTGGTGTGCGATACCATCCCACTGAGTGACGAAATCAAAGCGCTGCCAAACGTACGTACTTTGACCCTGTCCGGGATGCTGGCCGAAGCGATTCGTCGTATCAGCAACGAAGAATCCATCTCAGCTATGTTCGAACACTAATCGAGCACGGCCAAAAAACCCGCTGCGGCGGGTTTTTTTGTCTTTAATATTTATTTGTATGATCAATGCCTCCTTCACCTGCCATTCATATGACAGATGATGCGCATCTGGAAGATAGATAATTGTGAAAAACGTAACCTCCTCACATGTTCTGCCCTTTCGCGCCCTCATCGACGCTTGCTGGAAAGAGAAGTACACCTCGTCACGCTTTCTACGTGACCTGATAGCCGGGATCACCGTCGGCATTATCGCCATTCCGCTGGCAATGGCGCTGGCGATTGGCAGCGGCGTTGCGCCGCAGTATGGCCTTTATACTTCGGCCGTTGCCGGGATCGTCATTGCCCTGACCGGCGGTTCGCGCTTCAGCGTCTCTGGCCCGACCGCTGCCTTTGTGGTGATCCTCTACCCGGTTTCCCAGCAGTTTGGCCTGGCAGGCCTGCTGGTTGCCACCCTGATGTCCGGCGTCTTTTTGATTTTATTCGGTCTTGCCCGTTTTGGCAGGTTGATTGAATACATCCCCCTTTCCGTGACGCTGGGGTTCACCTCCGGGATTGGTATCACCATCGGAACCATGCAGATCAAGGACTTCCTGGGTCTGCAGATGCCCCACGTACCTGAACACTATCTGCAAAAAATCGGTGCGCTAATTATGGCGCTGCCGACCGCCAACCTGGGCGACGCCGCCATCGGGATTGTGACGCTGGGTACGCTGATTGTGTGGCCTCGTCTGGGCATTCGTCTCCCTGGCCATCTGCCCGCGCTGCTGCTGGGCTGCGCGGTAATGGCCATCGTCAATATGTTCGGTGGCCATGTCGCGACTATCGGCTCGCAGTTCCACTATGTTCTGGCGGACGGTTCACAGGGAAGCGGTATTCCGCAGCTGTTACCGCAGCTGGTGTTGCCGTGGGATATGCCCGGTTCCAGCTTCACGCTAAGCTGGGATTCCCTGCGCGCCCTCCTTCCCGCAGCCTTCTCAATGGCAATGCTGGGGGCCATTGAATCTCTGCTCTGTGCGGTGGTACTGGACGGCATGACGGGAACGAAGCATAAAGCCAACAGCGAGCTGGTTGGTCAGGGTCTGGGTAACCTTATCGCACCGTTCTTTGGCGGCATCACTGCAACGGCAGCCATCGCACGCTCCGCGGCAAACGTGCGTGCCGGGGCAACATCCCCCATTTCGGCAGTGATCCACTCCGTGCTGGTGATCCTCGCCCTGCTTATCCTTGCTCCGTTGCTCTCCTGGCTACCGCTTTCAGCCATGGCCGCTCTGCTGTTGATGGTAGCCTGGAACATGAGTGAGGCGCATAAGGTGGTGAACCTGCTGCGTCGCGCACCGAAAGACGACATTATCGTGATGCTGCTTTGTATGTCGCTGACCGTGCTGTTTGATATGGTCATTGCCATCAGCGTCGGGATTGTGCTGGCGTCCCTGCTGTTTATGCGTCGTATTGCGCAGATGACGCGTCTTTCCCCGGTGAACGTCGAAGTGCCTGACGATGTGCTGGTTTTGCGTGTGATTGGCCCGCTGTTCTTTGCCGCCGCGGAGGGGCTGTTCAGCGATCTCGAATCCCGCATCGCGGGGAAACGGATTGTGGTGCTGAAATGGGATGCCGTTCCGGTGCTGGATGCCGGTGGACTGGATGCCTTCCAGCGCTTTGTGAAACGTCTGCCGGAAGGCTGTGAGCTGCGCGTGAGTAACCTGGAATTCCAGCCCCTACGCACCATGGCGCGCGCGGGCGTGCAGCCAATCCCTGGCCGACTCTCCTTCTACCCTAACCGTGAAGCCGCATTAGCGGATCTGTGAGTGGTCTGATGCAGAATAATGTCTCTGCATCATCACCCGGGTGGCCTGCTGGAGCGATGCAAGCACGGCAGGCACCATCCATATCCCCTTCATCATATGCGGTTCCTGCTTCATGTCCGTGCAAAAAAAAACGACTCCCTTGGGAGCCGTTTCGGTGTTCTTTATCGTCGCACTAACTGTGCTTGTGCTGGTCACGACGACAGCGCTTGTCGTAGTGGCGCACCCACCAGTATTTGTCACACACTTCCTCACGACCGCTCATGCGAGCCCCTGCCAGCCACAATACCGCACCAATGAAGATGCTCAATATCGCGCCGTGCGCGAAGTATTGCGGGAGGTCAAGCTGCGGCAGTTGGTTTAAAATTGAATAACCCACGCCGGCTACCATCACGAACAGTCCCAACCCCATCAGCACGTTACCGAATAACGAAGCGTTTTTGCGTTTCATGTGTCACCTCCGGAACTTTGGGTTGTCAGGGGAAAAGCCCCTAATCCTTGTGTGTAAAGTATAGACAACGCCTCTTTTATGAGTTGCGTGAATGATCACAATTACCGATAACGTCCAAACAAAAGTTTACAAATAAGACGTTGAACAGCTTGAAATTCTAATTGTTTAAATAAGAAATTATTCGTATTCCGCTGTGAAGATCGCAGAATTTTGTCAAGCGGCTCGTCAGACAGTAAACTACGCGCCAGATCTGGAACCCATTAGGAATTGAATCGTGACGATTAAACTGATTGTCGGCCTCGCCAACCCAGGCGCAGAGTATGCGGCAACACGCCATAATGCCGGGGCATGGTACGTCGATCTCCTGGCCGAGCGGTTACGTGCTCCTTTGCGTGAAGAACCTAAATTCTTTGGCTATACCTCACGTATCAACCTTGCTGGCGCTGATGTTCGTTTGCTGGTACCAACCACCTTTATGAACCTGAGCGGTAAAGCCGTGGCGGCGATGGCAACGTTTTATCGTATCAACCCGGATGAAATTCTGGTGGCGCACGATGAACTGGATCTCCCGCCTGGTGTGGCAAAATTCAAACTGGGCGGCGGGCATGGCGGCCACAACGGTCTAAAAGATATTATCAGCAAGCTGGGCAATAACCCGAATTTCCACCGTTTGCGCGTGGGAATCGGTCATCCGGGCGATAAAAACAAAGTTGTTGGTTTCGTACTCGGTAAACCACCGGTTTCTGAGCAGAAACTGATTGACGAGGCGGTAGACGAAGCGGCTCGCTGCACTGAAATCTGGCTGAAAGATGGGTTAACCAAAGCGACAAACCGCTTACACGCTTTCAAAGCGCAATAATCCGCCCGATCCGGCTTTTTTACCGCGCGTCATGCGGGTTACGTGTATAATAGGCGTAGTTATTTACTTTTCATCAATCGGTTATCGTTAACGGATTGATTATCAAGATATTAAGGTGATTTAGAAATGGGATTCAAATGCGGTATCGTCGGTCTGCCAAACGTGGGCAAATCCACCCTGTTTAACGCGCTTACCAAAGCGGGTATCGAAGCGGCGAACTTCCCGTTCTGTACCATCGAACCTAACACCGGTGTTGTACCAATGCCGGACCCGCGTCTGGACCAGCTCGCGGAAATCGTGAAGCCGCAGCGCATTCTGCCAACCACCATGGAATTCGTGGATATCGCGGGCCTGGTAAAAGGCGCATCCAAAGGTGAAGGTCTGGGTAACCAGTTCCTGACTAATATTCGTGAAACCGAAGCGATCGGGCACGTTGTGCGCTGCTTCGAGAACGACAACATTATCCACGTAAACAACAAAGTGGATCCGGCTGACGACATCGACGTTATCAACACCGAGCTGGCGCTCTCTGATCTCGACACCTGCGAACGCGCAATTCACCGCGTGCAGAAGAAAGCCAAAGGCGGCGACAAGGACGCGAAAGCGGAACTGGCTGCGCTGGAAAAATGTCTGCCACAGCTGGAAAACGCGGGCATGCTGCGCGCGCTGAAAAATCTGACGGAAGAAGACAAGGCGGCAATCAAATACCTGAGCTTCCTGACCCTGAAGCCAACCATGTACATCGCCAACGTTAACGAAGACGGTTTCGAGAACAACCCGTACCTGGACAAAGTGCGTGAAATCGCGGCGGCTGAAGGTTCTGTGGTTGTGGCGGTGTGCGCTGCCGTTGAATCCGACATCGCCGAGCTGGACGACGCCGACCGTGAAGAGTTCATGGCCGAGCTGGGTCTGGAAGAGCCGGGCCTGAACCGCGTGATCCGCGCAGGCTATGAGCTGCTGAACCTGCAGACCTACTTCACCGCTGGGGTGAAGGAAGTGCGTGCGTGGACCATCCCTGTGGGTGCAACTGCGCCTCAGGCGGCTGGTAAAATTCACACCGACTTCGAGAAAGGCTTTATTCGTGCGCAGACCATCGCGTTTGAAGACTTCATCACCTACAAGGGTGAGCAAGGCGCGAAAGAAGCAGGCAAGATGCGTGCGGAAGGGAAAGATTATATCGTTAAAGATGGCGATGTGATGAACTTCTTGTTTAACGTCTGAGTCGTCTTGACTGAAAAAAATCCACGCCCTGGCGTGGATTTTTTTATTCCGGGGTTAAAACACACTGTCTAAGAGTTCTGTTTTCATGCTGGGTTCAAATGGAATGATTTCGGCTGTCGCAAGCTTCAACGCCTGAAAAGGATCCTCGCGCAAGCGCTCTTCAAGAGCGGCAAGACTCTCACATTTCGCGAGAATGACCCCACCGTTTCTTGGGATCCGTCTACCCGATGCCAGGAAAATCCCCTCTGAATACCCCTTTTTAAGCCACTCAACATGAGCAGGTATCTCTGCGTCGATTTCTTCGAGTGGTTTTATATAGGTCAATATGACAATGTAAACTGTGCTCATCCTTGCCTCTTAGTTTGGTTTTTACGTCGTTTGTGGCTTTGTTGAATAAATCGAACTTTTGCTGAGTTGAAGGATCAGATCACGCATCTTCCCGACAACGCAGACCGTTCCGTGGCAAAGCAAAAGTTCAAAATCACCAACTGGCCCACCTACAATAAAGCCCTCATCAACCGTGGCTCCATAACTTTCTGGCTGGATGATGAAGCTATTCAGGCCTGGTATGAGTCGGCAACGCCTTCATCACGGGGAAGACCTCAGCGCTATTCTGATCTCGCCATCACCACCGTTCTGGTCATTAAACGCGTGTTCAGGTTGACCCTGCGGGCTGCACAGGGTTTTATTGATTCCATTTTTACACTGATGAATGTTCCGTTGCGCTGCCCGGATTACACCAGTGTCAGCAAGCGCGCAAAGTCGGTTAATGTCAGTTTCAAAACGCCCACCCGGGGTGAAATCGCGCATCTGGTGATTGATTCCACCGGGCTGAAGGTCTTTGGTGAAGGCGAATGGAAAGTCAAAAAACATGGCCAGGAACGCCGCCGTATCTGGCGAAAGTTGCATCTGGCAGTTGACAGCAACACACATGAAATCATCTGTGCAGACCTGTCGCTGAACAATGTGACGGACTCAGAAGCCTTCCCGGGTCTTATCCGGCAGACTCACAGAAAAATCAGGGCAGCATCGGCAGACGGCGCTTACGACACCCGGCTCTGTCACGATGAACTGCGGCGTAAGAAAATCAGCGCGCTTATCCCGCCCCGAAAAGGCGCGGGTTACTGGCCCGGTGAATATGCAGACCGTAACCGTGCTGTTGCGAATCAGCGGCTGACCGGGAGTAATGCGCGGTGGAAATGGACAACAGATTATAACCGTCGCTCGATAGCGGAAACGGCGATGTACCGGGTAAAACAGCTGTTCGGAGGTTCACTGACACTGCGTGACTACGATGGTCAGGTTGCAGAGGCTATGGCCCTGGTACGAGCGCTGAACAAAATGACGAAAGCAGGTATGCCTGAAAGCGTGCGTATTGCCTGAAAACACAACCCGCTACGGGGGAGACTTACCCGAAATCTGATTTATTCAACAAAGCCGTCGTTTGTTCGAACTGCTTGTGCAGCCCCTCTTTTGCCACCCGGTATCATTATCATTTTTAGGGCGCATTTGAGCTTAATATGCAGGGCCTGATCGTGACAACGTGTTACGTTTCATATCCCAGGAATAAAACCAATCATGCCAGCCATTTTTTTGCTGGATATCTACAGACAACGACCACTTCCTTTGACAGGTTGAATGTTAAGTAATAGAAAGTTGCGCCTTCAGGAGGTGGAGTCCAAAATAATTTTTTGCCCTGAGCTTCGAAGATTATCAACATGGTTGATAAGTGCTCTCCTGCATTTATTTTATGGGGGGTTATCTTTCCTCAATATGGTATGTATCTTTATCACTCCAGTATATAATCTTATATTTACCAAAGTTGATGTTTTGTTCTTTGTAATAATCCATTACTTCGGATGGATACCAACCATATCCAAATAAAAAAAGAGCTCCTTCGTCAACTAATAGCCTTATTATTCTTTGCTTATCCTGATCGTCAATTACAGGTAAAACCATAAGCTCATCTTTTAATGAAAAACCTATCGCCTGCATTTTTCTAATTAAATCTTTTCCCAGAACGCGTATTTTCACACTAGTCCCAGCCATATCAATGACAATAATCGAATCATCTGGCATCTTATTCAATTTACATTCACCCTTATAGCTACTGGAGTTGATGTTGGTACGGAATTTATCACCATTTCTGGAGCCCCGCCAGGTAAATGTTGGCCCGGACCTAAGAAATAATCATTACCACTTAATGGGCTTCGTGGCTGCATATTAGAGATGCCACCAATCTTTCTTATATTAAATCCTTCACTTAAAGACCCTGGGTATAAACCCATGTCTTTTTCAATTTTTGAAGCAAGAGATTTAGATATAATGATATCTCCGTCTTCAATGCCATTGAAATATTTCAACGCTCCTTTTTTGTCTGTAATAAATGTACCATCTCGACCGATTGCAGGATATTGATCCCAACTTTTTGGACTAATATTATATCCTACATCATCTTTTAGCATTTTAGCTTGGCGCGCTCTTGCTCTTTCAGCCTTACATAATCCAAGCGGGTCGATATATTTGATAGGGTTCGGCGCATACTGGTAAAGATTTATCCCCCCCGCCAGCCCTATCGGGTCCTGCTGCGTAAACCTTCCGCAGTCCGGGTCGTAATACCGGAACAGATTGTAGTGCAGCCCTGTCTCACGGTCCAGGTATTGCCCCTGCATCCGCAGGTTCTGAGAATATCCTGATACCTGCGTCTCGCTTTCACGCAGCAGCTTGCCCCAGGCGCTGTTCACGCCTTCCCAGCGCACCTGCCCCTCGATATCGGTCATCCGCTCCGGCGTGCCGTTGGGCTGGAAGTGGAACCAGAAGATCTCCGGCGCATCAACGCCGTCAATACGCGCCAGCGGGTCGTAGCTGTCCTGGTCGCTGTAGACGTAGGTCAGCGGCACGTCTCCGTGCAGCTCCTGCAGCAGGCGGAACCCTTCCCAGACAAACCGGGTGGTGACCGGCTTGCCGACTGGCTGTCCGCCCAGCATCTGGCAGCGCGTTTTGCTGATGCGGCGTCCGAGCGGATCGTAGCGGAAGCTCACCTGCGTCTGCGGTTTATTGCGGTCCCGCGGCTGGCTGATAACCTCCGTCAGGCGATGTTCACCGTCGTAGCGGTAATGCCAGCGGGTCTGGCCGTTATCCTTCTCCACGGTGCGGCCGTGGATGTCATACCGCCAGCGAATGCCGTTCAGCTGCGTCAGGCGGTTGTGCGTGACCTTCTCAGCAGATCCTTCGATCGGGTTACCGGCCGCATCCCAGCGCCACTGCTCCTGGCCGGGCAGCGTACCGTCCTGGACGAGCAGACGCCCGGCGCTGTCGTACTGCCAGCGGTACCAGCTGAACGGGTTATCGTCCCGCTCTTCGCGCACCAGGTTATTGCGGTAGTCGTAATCCCAACGACGCAGCGCTGGGCATTGCCAGTGAATACATCCCGGCGATGCCGTCGGCCAAGACGGTCGTACTCGCTGCGGGTGGTCAGCAGCCCCTGGATGCGCCTGGTCTCCCGGTGAAGTTCGTCGCGGGTAAAGTCGTAGACCGACAGCTTATCTAGAGCAAGGCGCGAAAAAAGCAAGCAAAATGCGTGCGGAAGGGAAAGATTACATCGTTAAAGATGGCGACGTAATGAACTTCTTGTTTAACGTTTGATTTGTTTTGAATGAAAAAAATTCACGCTTCGGCGTGGATTTTTATTCCAAGATTAATTCCCCGGTTAATATTACATTTAAAAAACCCCTTCTTTGAGAGGATGATCTTTTATTCCTCCCCAAGGATCATCTAGCAAAAACTTAGCAGCAATAGCTTCTTTTGTCGGTACAAGAGTGAAATTATAGTAAATTTCATCTCCTTCACAAATCTCATAAAAGAGTGAATAAACTTTATCGTTCACATCTATATTTAAATCGAATTTCTCAGTTGCAGAAGCGATTTGCAGCTTATGTTTATCCGTAATAAAAAATGGTACAACAATACAGCGCTGAGCATTTTCATCCAATTTGAAAGCATTCTCTATTTTGATATTGACGTTTGCTCCAAACGCGTCCTCTGGTAATGGATCGAATATAACATAATCCTTGTGTAGAACAGCACCTTGAGAAACATTGCCTTTTCCCCACTGACTCAGTTTTTCGTCATAATCTCGGGAACGTAACAATATTTGACTATGCGAAATCAGTAGGTCAACTATTTGTATTTTTTTATCATTCATTACATTACCTCTATTTTTATTCTCGCTCTACCTATAATGTGAGGTCAGGCCATCAAAAAATAAAATTCCTGTGATATTTTTCAATGCGTTAATGAGTGGCTGTAATACGAAAGGTGACAGGGGAAGCACCCTTCCCCTGATACTCAAATATTGGTCAGAATGTTATCGGCAAGCTCAAACCCTGATACCCCCATTGTTGTGTAATTAGGGTATTCTGCAACAGATAACCTCCTGATTTCGTCCTCTCCATTATACAAACCACCTGCATAATTAAATATTTTCAGTTGTTTTTTTTCTTCTGTGAGATCAGCGTAACCAATAATTTTCCAAACGCCTTTGCTGATATTTTGGTTGCCAGTAAAGATAACTTTCATCTCCTTACCAAACTTTTCAAAAATTAAAGGCGTTAATGCACCGCTATCCATAAGTTCTTCAGTATTCTGTAATGATAATATGCAGAACCCTATTGCTTGCTTAAATTTTTTGCTTGGAACAAAAACAATATGACAAATCGCATATTCCCCATTACTCAATGGAATGACAAAAATGTCACCCTCTTTGTATTTTACTTTCATAAACCATTACCTTTCAGAATTGATAACGCATCTTTCAATACTTTCCCACCCCAATCACAGCTATGACCCGCAATATAATATATGCTAGCGTTTTGGTTATTAGGGCTATATAATCTGATTTTATTGAGGAGATTTGTTAAGGAATTCTATGACTTAGTTCCACCATTAAGATCCATAATTCTTTGTTCCAAGTATTTAGCCTCAGCCTTGGTCAAATTATTATCAAATATAGTCAGCTGTTCCAAATGAGATTTATCCGGTGTATTCTCATGACTATTCAATCGCGTTGGTGCATTCCCACATTCTAAATTAGACACAATAAAACTCGCATCATAAGGTCCAAATTATCTCTTGGACCTTATCAGCTTGGGAAATACTCATGGATTTAATTGGAATTCATACCACTAATCACGTTCGTAACTTAACATAATTATCAAAAAATTCAGTAAACGAAGAGCTTATAGTGTTTGTCGTTTTCTTGGAAAACAGGTCATAATTAACAACCCTTCCAAAGCCATCACTATTAGAATCTATACACCAGCAAACTTCATCATCTTTAAAATATATAACTGCATAATTTTCAGGAAGTGAAAATTCATTACGACAATATATTGTATCGTAAAAAACGGCCCCTCCGGACTCTTCGAGAGCATTATTATCCACAACTCCTGAAATCTCCTCTCCAATCACCCCTCCGCCTCCAACCAAAAGTAAGAACTCTCGAAAATCATGAGGGAGTTTAATGCCCAGGTTATTTTCAAGTGAGTCAACCTGTTCTATATCAACTTGACCTAACCAAAAAACTTCGTCTGTCGCATTATTGTTCAAATACTCAATTGCAGCTTTGATAGTCATCATTTTTACACCCTATTAAAAATCTAATGCTCTCAACTTCCAATACGCACTTCTGAATCTGTTGTACTGTCTATCAAGTTCAGGAGTATTTCTGAAACTACCACCGTTCTCGATTAATCCATGCAATTGCTTATGATACAGCTTATGCGTAGATGAAAGAATTTCCACCATTGGTCCAGGCTCTTGTCCAAGAACATGATGTAGATTCACTTGTTTTCCATCCGTACCAATCGGAGCATAGCCGTTTTTCATCAAATCAACATTTGTCCAACCATCCTTAACTTTCGCTTTGATTGACGGATGAACTGAAGGATGAACTGATTTAGGAACTCCAGGATGTATATCGACAGTATTTTTATAAACCGTACGTCCAAGAATTGTTCCGGGCTTATATTTACCTGAGGATGAACACCTACTCAACCCCGACGGATCCACCCACCCCAGCGCATTCGGCGCATACTGGTAAAGGTTTATCCCCCCCGCCAGCCCTATCGGGTCCTGCTGCGTAAACCTTCCGCAGTCCGGGTCGTAATACCGGAACAGATTGTAGTGCAGCCCTGTCTCACGGTCCAGGTATTGCCCCTGCATCCGCAGGTTCTGAGAATATCCTGATACCTGCGTCTTGCTTTCCCGCAGCAGCTTGCCCCAGGCGCTGTTCACGCCTTCCCAGCGCACCTGCCCCTCGATATCCGTCATCCGCTCCGGCGTACCGTTGGGCTGGCAGTGGAACCAGAAAATCTCCGGCGCATCCACGCCGTCAATACGTGCCAGCGGGTCGTAGCTGTCCTGGTCGCTGTAGACGTAGGTCAGCGGCACATCCCCGTGCACTTCCTGCAGCAGGCGGAACCCTTCCCAGACAAACCGGGTTGTGACCGGCTTGCCGGTTGGCTGACCGCCCAGCATCTGGCGTCGCGTTTTGCTGATGCGGCGTCCGAGCGGGTCGTAGCGGAAGCTCACCTGCGTCTGCGGTTTATTGCGGTCCCGCGGCTGGCTGATAACCTCCGTCAGGCGATGTTCACCGTCGTAGCGGTAGTGCCAGCGGGTCTGGCCGTTATCCTTCTCCACGGTGCGGCCGTGAATGTCATACCGCCAGCGAATGCCGTTCAGCTGCGTCAGGCGGTTGTGCGTGACCTTCTCAGCAGATCCTTCGAGCGGGTTACCGGCAGCGTCCCAGCGCCACTGCTCCTGTCCGGGCAGCGTACCGTCCTGAACGAGCAGACGTCCGGCGCTGTCGTACTGCCAGCGGTACCAGCTGAACGGGTTATCGTCCCGCTCTTCCCGCACCAGGTTATTGCGGTAGTCGTAATCCCAGCGGCGGGACCAGCGACGCGGCGAAGGGCGCTGAGCGTTGCCGGTAAAGACATCCCGGCGATGCAGTCGGCCAAGACGATCGTATTCGCTGCGGGTGGTCAGCAGCCCCTGTGTGCGGCTGGTCTCCCGGTGAAGTTCGTCGCGGGTAAAGTCGGAGACCGACAGTTTATCGAGGGCAATGCTGAGCAGATGCCCGCTGCCGTAGTAGAACTGCTTCAGCTCGCGGCCATCTGGCAGCGTGACGGACGTGCGGTTGCCCAGCGCGTCATACTCCCACGCCAGCTCGCCGTGCTCACCCGCCTCGCGCGTGACGCGACCGAGCGCGTCATACTCAAAGGCAAGCTCCTGCTCTGCCTCGGAGCTCCACGCATCCGCTGAAAGCGCAGGGTGCAGGCCAATCCGGCTTAACAGCCCGGACGGGGTGTAATGGTAGCGGGTCTGCCCTTCCGGCGTGGTGCGGGCGACCAACTGGCCGCTCGCGCTCCAGGCAAAGGCGTGAGTAATGGCTTCGGGATGACCGGCGGCAAAGGTACGCGCTATCGTGCGCCCGCAGGCGTCGTAGCGATACTGCGAGGCCACCCCATCGAGCCCCACCTCTTCCAGCAGCAGCGAGTCTGCGCCCCAGCGGAACTGATACGCTTCGCCGTTTTCGTTTTCCAGAGCAATCAGACGCCCGCGGCTGTCCCAGCGGCGGCGAACCTCTTCGCCCCGGGTATTGCGGGTGGCAGTTAAGCGCCCTGCCTCATCGTATCTGAACTCACTCTCTTTCCCGTCGGCGCCAGCATGCTTCACAGGCAGGCCACGTTCGTTCCATTTGAGCGACTCTGTCCAGCCTTCCGGGCGATCAAGCTGCACCGGACGCCCTGCCGCGTCATAGCGGTAATGGGTCTCTTCACCGTCAGCGCTTATCTCAGTCGTCAGCCAGCCCAGCGGATGATAGTGATACCGGGTCGTGCGGCCAGAGCAATCCGTCGCACGCACGACTTGTCCGGCCTCGTTGTACTCCTGGTAGCGGCTGTTCCCGGCGGCGTCCACCTCTTCAACCACCTGACCGAACTCATCCCGTCGCAGCTGCGTGGTCTGCCCCATCGGGTCCACCACGCGTTTCAGGCCGTGGTGTTCGTCGTACCAGAACCGGGTAGCGCTGCCGTCTGCTTCGATAATCGCCGCGGGAAGCGCACGGTGCTCCAGCCAGGTCGTGGTACGGGCATTGCCGTCGGCGTCGATCTCCTGCACCCGATTGCCCATGTCGTCGTAGACGAAGGTGACGACGTTCCCGAGCGGATCGATGCGTTGCGTGAGGAGCTCGTTGTCATCCCACGCGTAGCGCCAGTTCTCGCCGCGCTCGTCAACGTAGCGGACGATCAGATTTTGCGCGTTCCAGTAGTGCTGACGTTTCTGACCATCGTAGTGTTCAACACTGGTCAGCCCGGCGTCCAGATCGTAGGTGAAGCGACAGCCATCCCCTGTGCTGGTGCGGTTTTCCACCACGCGCCAGTGGTCAAATTTTTTCCAGCGGTATTCACTTTCCAGACCGCCCGGCAGGCGATGCCAGACCATCATGCCGTGGTCGTTATAGCGGTATTCACGCGTCACCACGCCGGAGGCATCCGTCGCGCTCGCCAGCTGTGCGCGCGCATCGTAGCGCCACTGCATCAGCGGCCATGTCTGGTTACCGTCAAAATGACTGGCAGCGGTAACACGCTGCGGGAAACGTTCATCTTCATAGCGCAGGGTGACGTCTATCGCCCGCAACTCATCGTGCAGACCGACCAGCCTGCCGTGCTCATCCCACTCCGTCAGCAGCGCGTTGCCGTATTCGTCGCTGAGAGAGGCCAGACGCAGGATAGATGGCTCCGCCCGGGTTGGTTTATACAGACGCCACACAGCGCCGTCATCGTCGGCAATCGCCACGTCGCCGCTCTCATTGCGGCGGATAATGATGCCTTCGCTGATGCTGTAAAACGCGTGGTCAACCGGCGGCAGCTCAAAAGTCAGCTCTCGTCCGGTTTCATCGAACCAGGTTGCGTTGTTCTCTTCCAGCGTCAGATAGCTGTCAAAGGTGGTAGCCCAGCCCAGGCCAAACAGCCCTTCGCGGGTGGTCAGGCTGTTATAGCTGCGCTGCCAGCGAAGCGGGAAACGCCCCGGCAGCGAGAAGTCGAGCTCGTCGTCGTCATTCAAGACCTTCACGCCAGTGGCGGCGTGAACCGGATGCGAGGAGCCAAACACGGCATTGACGGCCATATCGGCCAGCATCCCGCCGCCGGCTGCCGCCAGCGCACAGGGCATGTTTTTCAGGATCTTGCCCGGACGCCCGCGCAGCAAGGAGAGCGCAATCATCCCCAGCGCCAGCCCAGGCGTTTTGCCGCTTTTGATATCGCGGACCGTCAGCGTATCGCCGCCAATGATCACGTTCGGGGAGACATCGTCGGAAACGGTGCCTTCGCAGGTGGTGCGATCTTTCGCACGCACAGCGGGTTGTCCGTTGATGAAGACGCTTTTGGAGCCTTCTGCCAGATACTGCGGCCCGGAGTGTTTTTCGCACGCCACCTTGTCTTCTTCCAGCGGCGAAGTCCCCGCAGCGGCAGATGCCACACTCGGCTGCCACATTTCACTGCCGAACTGTCCGGCAGCGGAAAGCAGCATACCCGCGTAATCGGCAAAGCTACCCGGGGACTGCGGTTCGGGTGAAGGGGTATCCGCGGGCGTCAGCGTGCCCGCCGCGCGTGCAGCAGGGATCGCATTCGTCAGAACATTATTCGAGCCGGTGGTGATTTTACCCGCAGGCGACGGCGGGAAAAGCGCATTGCCTAATCCCTCCGCAGCGTTGCTGATATCGTCGGTGATGCCCGCCACGTTTGCCAGCACACCGCCAATGATGCCGCTCAGCAAGCAGCTGGAACCAATCGCCGCCACGCCTGCGGCAGCAGCCCCCGCCCCCAGCAATGGTGCAGCCACGGTGGCTGCCGCGCCCACCGCCGCACCGATCACCGCATAGGCGGCACCTTCCGCCACAATGCTGGTGATGTCAGCAAAAATGCTGGAGTGAATAATCTCGTCGCCCTTACGGGCCGCGTTGTTATCGCTCATGCCTTACACATTCCGGTTGTCGTTTAGCGTCAGACTCTGCTTAAGCGCGCTCCAGCGCACCTCGTCCTCTTCGGTGAAGGCTCTGAGTGCCGAGAGGGTAAAAATCATCAATACCGGTTTGCCCGGTGTCTGAACGGCCAGCTGTTTTTGCCACAGGCGCTGGCCATTACGGTCAAAGGTGGTCTCGACTTCCAGCCCGTTAATTTTTCCGTCAGGACCCGCTTTTACGTTGCGGAATTCGCTCTGGGCAATCTCACCCATCTGAGGACGCAGCGCATCCCACTGGCGGTGGAACTCTTGTTCGTAGTCGCTGCCATCCGGGATAACGCCGCGGCTGACCACCACGGACAACCCACTTTCGTCATCACGAATAATGTTCATGCTGTTATCCTGCCAGGCAGCAGGGAATAGGGAAAATGAGCCTTCCTGAAGGATGTATTTCATAAGTGAACTCGGGATGATGACTATTGAGAGAGGAATGGCCAATCCACGCTGGCCTGTTGGCTGGCTATTTTATTTTGTAAGCCAATGACCTGACTGGTCGACTAAAATATGGCTGCCTTTGCTGACAATAAATTTTACGGTGCATAATCTTGATTAGTTCATCATTGCGAAATGCATCGTATTAAATCTGGCGGCCCATTGCTGAATATCGGCATGAATATCCGGACTATTATCAGATGACCGATATTGTATAACGTCCGACTCCGGAACCACCCAGGCCGCAAAGATTTTGCCGTCAGGATTGATGACCAGAGCTGATGCGTTCTCCTGATAAAGATCTTTTAGCCAGCCTTCAACAAACAATCCGCCACCTGGGGTGGTATGCGGTTCACCAAAGACATCAAAGTTATCAATAAACGTCTCATAATCTCGGCCCAGCGCCTTCCTGAGATTGTCTGTCACTGCACTGTCGTCAACGATGCGACTTACCGTATCGAGGTTATTGTACTGTGATAATTCAAGTGCAAATGACGGTTCAACAGTGCCAGTCAATAAAGCTGCGAGCAAGGCAGCTGCCAAATATTTTCTGGTCATAATCACTCTGAAGTACCATTATCGTAATTCATTGTTATTTTTGCGATCTTGCTGTCTTTAATCTCAAAAGAGAGCAATTTCTTACCCAATTCATAGGAAACCCACCGTTCCCCGGAATCATTTTCGACCAGACCCTCACCGTATGCTTTATTCAGTTCCGTCGTCGTTGAACCCACATGGATACCACGCGGCGTTTTGATATCCGCTACCGTCAGCGTAATCTGCGACACGATATAATCATCAACGCGTCTTTCCGCTTTATCCCACCAGAGATTGGAACTGAATATTTCTAACCCAGCCCTTTGATGCTGGTAGAATTTATAATTGGTTCCGTCAAAAGGAACCTCACCAACAAAATTCCCTTCAACCGGCACCTCGATTTTACACGCAACGTCATGAGTCCACCTGTCGCCCAATGCGACAGTATGGTCTTTTACCTGCACAGAAAAATCCTGTTTTACTAAAACTTGTTGAGCCAATACCTCATAGCTGCTCAGACAGGTCAACATCAGGGCACAGCAGAGATATGTCGGGATGCACTTTTTCACGTTATTTGTCATTTAAGGAATGTGTATTGCGTTTCTCACCACTGGTGAAAAATGAAGACTAAAGCAAGAGAGTCAGGTTTTTTCATGGTGAAACCGAAGCGGTGCAGCACTCAGATTCATAACGGATAACGTTTTAAGTGAGCGGCAAGCACCGCTCCTGCCTTACTCACCTTTGGTCGTAAATTTCTCCTGCACCGCCGCATCAATATCCCCTTTATGTCCCGCTCCCGGTGCCGTGGTACCTGGATTTGTACCGGAGGTATTCAGATGCAGCTTACCGCCTGTGGTGATATAACCATCGCCCTCAACAAAGAAGTTAAACTCTTTGCCGATCAGGTTAATCTTGCCGTTAGCATTCAGCTCAATAGCGCTTTCACCTGAGACCAGCCGCAGCTTCGTCCCGGAAGCAATGACATACTGCTCTACCGCCGCATCCAGCTTGCCTTTACCCGTCAGGATTTCGGTTCCGCCTTTTACGGCCTGGATTTGGTTTGCTTCCACCCGATGCAATTCATTTTTCTTAACATAATGGCTGCGCTCCCCGCCGACGCTGTGCGTTTCATCGTTTTTAACGCTGGTATCCATATTGCGCTCGGCCTGGATCCACACCTGCTCTGCACCTGCTTTGTCCTCAAAGCGCAGAGCGTTTGCGTTGTCGACGGAACCGTCTTTCGTGCGGCTCATAAAGCCCATCTGCGTAGCCGCAGCCGGTAGCGCCCACGGCGGCATGCTCGCGTCGTTATACACGCGGCCGGTAATAATCGGACGGTCCGGGTCGCCGTTGATAAAGTCCACCACCACCTCATCGCCGACGCGCGGGATTTGTACCCCGCCGTAGCCCTGGCCCGCCCACGCGCTCGACACGCGTACCCAGCAGGAGCTGGTGTCATCGCCCTTCGCCAGACGGTCCCAGTGGAATTTCACCTTCACGCGGCCATATTTATCCGTCCAGATACTTTCCCCCTGCGGTCCCACCACTTTCGCGGTCTGCGGCCCGTAGGTGCGTGGCCATGCCGTGGACTGCAATGGACGGTAGACCACCGCCGACGGGATGACCGTGAAATCGGTACGGTGAATGGTTTCCCCCTCGCCGCTGGCATAGCGGTTCTCTTCGAGGTGGTAACCGGCGGCCGTCACCAGATACTCACCGTTATCGCTGAAGAACGGCGCGTTGGTTAACGTGAAGGTGTGGCCTGGCGCAATTCCTGCCGCCGTCGCGGTGGCCTGAATCTGCTGATGCTCCACCTGCCAGCGCTCCTGGCGTATACGGGCATAGAACTCCGCATGCCCTGTCTCTACAAAGCGACCCGGCCAGTCGTAAACGTCGATGCTGCCCGGTTTCGGTGACGCGGGGTTCTGCTGAGCCTGGAACAACCACGCATTCGGCTTGCGGAAGTCATAATCGTCGAGGCTGTAAATCCCCGGCGTGACGCTGTCTTCCAGCGCCCACTGGCTGATTCCCTCTTCGTCCGTACTGCCGCCGGACGGAGTCTGGTGGTAAGGAATGACCTCATAGCCACTGAACGGCTGATGCTGCGTCGCGGCGTCGGTAAGCACCAGCGTATGTTTGTCCGCTTCGTGATTAAAGTGATACGCAATCCCTTCCAGCTCCATCAGACGGCTGATGAAGTCCAGACTGGACTCCTGATACTGCACGCAGTAATCCCACACCCGGTAGCTGCCGGTGAGTTTATCCTCAACGTTGACCTGATGCTCACCCAGCAGGGTTTTCACAATCTGTGGCACCGTCTGGCCCTGGAAGATTCGCAGGTTGCGGTCACGTTTCATCGGCCACAAATCTGGCTCTACCGTTAACTGATAGACCGCATAGCGGGTGCCCGTCAGTTCCACGGCGCTGACCCCCACCCGTGTGACTTTGCCGTTGATGTAGCGGGAAGTGAGCAGATTCTGCGTCGGAATGGTGACCGTGACCGGCTGCCCCAGCAGTTTACTGCGGTCAATGCGCGCATCCGTGCCGAGCAGCGTCAGCGTCAGGGCGAACGATTCGGACATCGCCTCGCGGCCAGAAAGTTTCCAGAAAAGAAGCCCCTCGACCGGGAGCTGAACGGTAATTCGGTTGAGCATAATCGTTAATCCATATGGCTTATGCGATGTAGATAATTACGGCAATAAACGTACGATGATAATGACTATTCTGAATCAGACTTGATATTCACAGAACACTATTTTTTCATTACAAATATGAGCGAACCAATTTTCACTATTTCAGAAAAAACAAACAGCGTGATATTGAGAGGGATAACACTCTTTCCCAGACCGACTATAATCATTGGGAACAAGGTCACCGAACAACTCATGGTGAGCAGGCGTAGTACTTCCTGCGCCAGAGCAAACCGGACGGCATATCGGTGCGTTGTGAAAAAAAACCAGGCAGAGAAGCATAATGAAACCGGCCACAGAAGGTAAACGAGGTAAAAAAGCCCCGCCAATAAACCGTTTACCCCTCCTGCTATCAGCATAAAGATAATGACACCAAAGTTTCCGCCTGTAGAATCCCACCATGACTGAAGCAAGTGGTATGGGCCAATTGAATAAAACACAATACCAATGACATCCATAATGCCCCAGAAATAGAATATTTTATTTTTCGCGGTTATATTCACTCAAACCCTCTTTTGACCGGATCTGGTGGCCACTTACCACCATGTCGAATAAGTGATTCTTTAATAGCAATAAGGTCTTTATACTCGTCGCTGTCTTTTTTAGCCCTATCCAGATAACGTTGAAGTTGATTACTCACCGTCCAGCCATTCTTGGCTTTGATTTCAGTATCAGCACCACGATTCAATAGTAGCATGACGTGCTCATAAGCATGGTAATTTAAGGCTTCAAACAATAATGAGCTATTAAGTGAGTCGGTGACGTTAATGTCAGCCCCCCGATCTAACATAACAACGAGAGTGTCAGTAGTTTGAGCTTTGATGGTTTCAAATATTATGGGTTCATGAAATGTCTTGTCTTCAGCAACGGGTGATAATCCACCATCCAGCATCGCCTTTATCCAGTCACCACTGTCCGCCATAAGAACAAATTCTGCCGGGCTACTTTTTCCATTAGGCCTTGGTTGAAGCGGGTCGGCCCCAGCCCTTATCAGTTCCGTAACAATCTGTAGGCGCGGTTGCGTTTTCTTATCATAGAGCGTATTCATCAGCGCCCAAAAGAGCAACGTCATATCACGCTGACCAGGCTTGTTGAGATCGGTTCCCGTTAGGTGTTTTTTAACTTCATCTATCTTGCCGCTCTCAATAGCCTGAGCCAGAACAAGTTGCTGACCGCTGAAGTAGTCTTGTGGATTTTGATCTGTATTCTGTCTACATCCCTGTAACAGAAGGATGAAAATCAGTATTAGACGAGCGGTGAGATTCATGTTCTTTATGTTGCCTATTTAACCGGTGCAGGCGGCCACTTCCCGCCATGCGCAACGACAGCATCTTTTATTTTTATTAACATCTTATATTCATCACTATCTTTTTCTTCCACATTAAGCAGTCTCTGCAATTGATTTACCATCGTCCATCCATTATCGGCCCTAATCTCAGGGTCAGCGCCACGCTCTAATAAAAGGAAAACGTGATCATACGCATGATAATTCAAGACTTCAAATAGCAGCGTACTGCCTAACGAGTTAACTGTGTTTATATCTGCACCATAATCCAACATTACTTTTAACGTTTCAGTATTTTTAGCCTTTATTGACTGGAAAACAATTGGCTTATCAAATGTTTTATCCTTTGCATTAGGCGACAATCCACCATCAAGCAGCGCTTCAATCCATACACCGCTATCGGCCATGAGGACAAACTCTGCAGGACTACTTTTACCTTTAGAACGTGGCTGGAGTGGATCCGCCCCCGCCTTGACTAAAAGGGTTACAATCTTTAGTCGATTAGCAGTCTTCTTTTCATACATTGTATTGCCTAATGCCCAAAAGAGCAGCGTCATGTCCTCTTTACCAGGTTTGTTGAGTTCAGTTGTTGCCACAAGTTTTTTTACATGACTCGTATCGCCACGCTCAATTGCCTCAGCCAGAATAAGTTGTGAACCACTGAAATAATCCCGGGGGCCCATCTCTACATCCCAATTGCACCCTGGTAAAAGGATTACTATTACTAACACGAAAAAATTTCGAAGAATCATTCGCCCCTCAATGCTTGATAAAAGCACTATTTTACGCAGAAACTCCCTTCTGCACATATTTATAATATTTTAGGGAGTACAATTTTAGCGTTTCGGAGATTATGAATAAAATAAGGTTAACCCAAACATTCGAGATACCAGTAACGCCCACCAGCAACGGGAATAATGAAAGGGAACAACGGAATGATATCAATCGAAAAACTTCTTGAAACAGAGCCAACTTAACTGCCCAGTGCTTCCGTTTAAAGAAAAGAATTGCTGAGACAACAAAAGAAAGCAGAAGTCCCAGATCCAGTATAAAAAGGATCATTACGAATATGCCTGGTACTACAGCGTTGTGTGCATACCATAGATCAATAAATGATTGGGCATCCGAAATGACAGGTATTCTTCCCATTCGTACTGAGTTAACACAATAGAGTATGATGGCAAGAATATCCATACCCCCCCAGAAAAAGAACACCTTATCTTTTCCAGTCATATCCTGCTCATCTCTTATTTTACTGGCGCAGGTGGCCATTTACCGCCGTGCTTAATTAATTCTTCTTTTATCTTATTTAGGATTTGATAGTGCTCGTCATCTTCTTTTGTATCAGTTAAAAGACGCTCAAGTTGATTACCTAAAGTCCAGCCACCTTTGCCAGGAATTGTAGGATCTGCACCACTATCCAGTAATAACAGTACATGCTCGTATTTACCGTAATCCATTGCATACATTAGTAAAGTATCTCCGAGCGAGTCGGTGACGTTGATATTTGCTCCTCTGTCAATCATGACCTTTAGTGTCCTGGTATTTTTTGCTTCAAGCGTGTTGAATATTATTGGCTTATTGAAAGTCTTATCTTTAGCATCTGTCGATAAGCCACCATCTAACATTGCTTTTATCCATTCACCATTATCACTTTTCAGAACAAATTCAGCCGGGCTGCTATCACCTTTCTGAGTTTGCTGGAGTGGATCCGCTCCACTCTTTACCAGATCAGTTATTATTTTTAATTTCGAGACAGAATTTCGATCGTTTATTGAGCATCCAACAGCCCAGAACAGCAGAGTCATATCATGTTGCCCTGGTTTGTTGAGCTCGGTTTTTGGGGCAAGTTTGTTAACTTCTTCGAACTTGCCACTTTCAATAGCCTTCGCCAAAGTAAGCTGATCTCCGTTGAAGTAATCCTGTGGTTTTAAATCCATATTTGGCTTACACCCCTGAACCGTGAAAATAAAAATAAACATCAGGCTTGTTAAAACATACGTCTTCACAAACGACTCCTGATAATCGAAATGTCTTCGTCTTTTTGTTGTTCTATACAATCAATAGCTTGATTGATCCCATGCTTGTCAAATGCTCCACCCACACCACCGGGTAAATCGTGAGGTATTCCAGCAGCGTTTGGAAGCATCGCAGAAAGTTCTTCCTTAAGCAGGAAACTTCCAGGTCCATATTCTTTCATTATCTGAATATCCTCTAATGGATTAACCTCCTGAAGCTTCGTCAAGAGTTCTCCTTTAACCCGATAGGCCTGAATGTTATCCGGACTTCCAACAATCTTGCCGCCATATTTTTTTACGGTACTACTATTTAGCCCGGCAGCATTAAAAGTCCATCCAGCTTTACCACCAGCAATTGAAGTTGCGGAAGCCATTCCACCACCTAATGAGTGCCCAGCAATATCAATATTCTGACCAGACCTTGCCAGTCTATTACCAATCAATACTGCCTTCCTATAATATTCCGCACTCATTCCAGCACCCTGCGAAAAATTATTTTTCCAGTCTTCCCCATTTTTAATTAATTGTGCACCTTCATCCCCCTTCATCCAAGAAATTATCTCTTCCTTGGATGTAATTTCCGGCGCCCGGGACCCCCTAAATACCAAGGTAGGGTTCATATCATTACCAAAAATATCAGGGTCAGGTTGATAGACGCGCGCCAGAAAGTCGGGACCGACTTTTTTGTCGTAAAGCATATCGTTCGAGAGATAAAATTTATTCAACATCGCATTATCATTACTAATATCCTTCCACCCCTCCGGCACGCCCGGCGTTGATTCCAGCGGGTTTACGGTCTTATAAACATTTTCCGCAAGCTTCGCTTTCTCCACGGCAATATTATTCGCCGCTAACCGTTTAGCCGCGATCTGCGCATCCGGGTAGAGACTGTTGCTTCCCTTCGCAATCAGATCCTTACGTGCCTGCCAACGCTCTGCCTTGGTCATCTCCTGCAGTTGCGCCGCGTAGGTTTTACCGTCTTTGCCCGGTGTCGGCTTATCCGGCATCTGTGCCGTTTTGGATTTCACAACCTGCTTCGGCAGCACTGTTGGCGCAGGGCGAGAACCATAGGTTCGCACCATCGTTTCGTAACGATCGACAATGGTACTTACCGGGTACCAGCCCAGACCGTTCAACGAGGCGGCCTGCAGACGGCCATCGGCATTGATATAAAACATCTCCGTCACCGACGACCAGTTGCGATAGCTCTCGTCGATAGCAACGACCCTGCCCATATCAAGATCCTGCACAATCAGCTTACGGGTATCACGCCCTGACTGATAAGGATTCGCGCCAGTGATGGCGTGCAGCAAATCGTAGCGTGTGAACAGGGAGCGCAGCGAATTGTCAGGAACCGACATAATCCACTGCCCGGCAACGGACGGGCGGGTAATTTTCGCAAAAAGCGCTGGCGAGACATTCTCGTTGAAAAGATAGACAAACTTAATGTTATACATTCGCTCCGTCCTGTTACCTGCCCCTGTCTACCTTACTTATGGATTCACCAGCCAGGTGCCAGGCTTCGCAATATCCAGCGTCTGGGTACGGGTTCTTCCATTCCCTTCCAGTTCAATTCTGATCTCACCCGCCGGCAATTTCAGCGATGCATAACCGTTGGTCGCCGGACGCAGCGCTTTTGTCTCGCCGTTCACTTTCAACGTCTCGCCATCAAGAATGCGAATGTAAACCAGGGCAATCGGGCTGGCTTCAACCGGTGGCGGGCTCGGTTGCGCGGTCTCAGGCGTTGCCGCTGGCTCGCTCACCTTCTCGGTTTCAGGTTTTACTTCTGGCGCGTTAGATGCGGTTTCCGTCGGGCGAGACGCTTCCGGCGCTTGTGCGGCCTGCTCCGGCGCATCATGGCCGCCGCTAAACAGCATCGCTCCGGCGACAACACCTACCAGCACACCTGCGGCAACCATCCCAGGGATCTTGTAGCGACGCCAGTCGAGTACAGAAGCCGGTTTTTCCTCTTCCACCGGAACCAGCATCGTGCCAGGTTTTTTCGCCGTCAGCACGTCGTTGATACCGGCGACCGGCATCTCAATCAGCGCGGCAAACTCGTCGATGGACTGCGGACGGTCTTCCATGTGCAGCGACAGCGCGCGGTCAATGGCCTGCAGCAGTGGAATGGAATAGCCCAGCGGCATCAACTCGACCAGCGGTTTGCAGGTGTCCTGGATCGAACGCACCACGCTGACTGGCGGCGGTGAACCCACGATTAGCGTACGCAACACCGCACCGAGGGCATAAATATCTGTCCACGGGCCCTGCTCGCTTTCGTTGTCGTCGGTGTACTGCTCAATGGGCGCAAAACCCGGGCGCAACATGGTTTCCGTTTCGTCAGAAAGGTTACCAATGGTGCGACGTGCGGAGCCGAAATCGAGCAGTACCGGCAGACCGTTCTCCTGAATTTGAATGTTATCCAGGGAGATGTCGCGGTGCAGATAGCCTTCGTCATGGATGGTCTTAATCGCGCCAAACAGCATCGGCAGCGTACGACGGATCCAGGCCTCGTTAATCAGCTCCGGCTTTTCTTCACGCAGGCGAGAAAGCGTGGTACCGCTGTAAAACAGCGTCCCCATATAGGCCGTGTCGTTTTGTACCCAAAAACGCAGGACGTGCAGCAGGTTCGGGTGGTTAAAACGCGCCAGCAGACGAGCCTCCTGAATAAAGCTATTCAGGCCTGCGGAAAAGGCTTTGCCAAAGCGCTCACTGCGCAGCACGAGGGTCATGTCATCGCCACGCACGGCGAGCGAAGAAGGCATAAATTCTTTGATAGCGATAGTGCGTTCGAGCTGATGATCCCACGCGCGATAGACGATGCCGAATCCACCGCCGCCGATCACCTCTTTGATTTCAAACTCGTTGAAGCGATACCCGACCGGGAGCGCGTTTGGAACAGTCCGATTGTTATCATTATCCGTCATCTTTTACAGTTCTCTTGATGATTATTACGCGGCAAACTGACAGTGAAACTCGCCCTGCTCGCAGGTGACATGCAGACGTCGGTACTGCTCGTCGCTGCGGCTGGCGGTAAGTAAGATCTGGCTCATCTGAGGCAGCAGGGTATTGGTCAGGATAGCGTCCACCATGCGACCACCAGACTCCACCTCGGTACAGCGCTGAACAATTTGTTCCACTACGCTGTCGTCAAACTCAGAAATAATGCTGTGATTCTCTTCCAGACGACGCTGAATGCGCTTGAGCTGCAGGCGAACAATCAGCCCCAGCATCTCGTCACTGAGCGGGTAGTACGGCACCACCAGCAAGCGGCCCAGCAGCGCTGGCGGGAATACTTCCAGCAGTGGCTGGCGAAGCGCGCCGCTCAGGGCGTCTGGCTCCGGCATCAGATCCGGATCGGCACACATGGCGCTGATCAGATCGGTGCCAACGTTAGACGTCAGAATAATTATGGTGTTACGGAAATCAATGTGGCGACCCTCGCCGTCTTCCATCCAGCCTTTATCGAAGACCTGGAAGAAAATCTCGTGTACGTCCGGGTGCGCTTTTTCAATTTCATCCAGCAACACCACGCTGTACGGACGACGGCGGACCGCCTCGGTTAACACCCCGCCTTCACCATACCCTACGTACCCCGGAGGCGCACCTTTTAAGGTGGAAACGGTGTGTGCTTCCTGGAACTCACTCATGTTGATAGTGATAACGTTCTGTTCACCGCCGTACAGCGATTCGGCGAGCGCCAGTGCGGTTTCGGTTTTACCGACGCCAGACGGGCCACACAGCATAAAGACCCCGACCGGTTTGTTCGGGTCGTCGAGTTTCGCCCGTGAGGTTTTGACGCGACGGGCAATGAGCTCCAGACCGTGACGCTGGCCAATAACGCGCTGGTTGAGCGTGTCGGCGAGGTTCAGCACCGCGTCGATCTCGTTTTTCACCATCCGGCCCAGCGGGATGCCGGTCCAGTCAGAAACCACTGCAGCGACCACGTTTTCATCCACCGCCGCGAACAGCAGCGGTTCATCACCCTGCAAGGCGTTCAGCGCCTGCTGCTGTTCCGCCAGTTGGCGGCGAAGCTCAGCGTTATCGTCGTCGCCCACTGCAAACAGCGCGGCACGCAGGCGGATAATCTCCTGCACCAGGCTGCGTTCATCTTCCCAACGCTGGGCCAGGGCTTCGCGTTTTGTTTCATACGCGTCGCGATCTGCAAGTAATGCCGTCACGCGATCGACGTCACCTGCCCCCACGCGGGCTTCGCGTTCCGCTATCTCAATTTCCACGTCCAGCGCGGCAAGGTGGCGCAGGCAGTCTTCCAACTGCGCAGGTGGCGCGCTCTGGCTGACCGCGACGCGGGCACAGGCGGTATCAAGCAACGCAACAGCTTTATCCGGTAGCTGACGCGCCGGAATGTAGCGATGCGACAGCTTCACCGCCGCGCTGACCGCTTCGTCCAGCAACAGGACCTGGTGATGGGTCTCCAGCGGCGAGACGGTGCTGCGCAGCATCAGAATGGCTTTGGCTTCATCCGGCTCGTGAACCTGTACCGTCTGGAAACGACGGGTCAGCGCCGGATCTTTCTCAATGTATTTTTTGTACTCCGCCCAGGTCGTGGCCCCAATGGTACGCAGTTGCCCGCGAGCCAGGGCAGGCTTCAGCAGGTTTGCCGCATCACCGGTCCCCTGCTGGCCACCTGCGCCAATCAGAGTGTGGATCTCATCAATGAACAGAATGATCGGCGTGGCGCTGGACTGCACTTCATTGATTAATGCCTGCAGACGTGCTTCGAACTCACCTTTCATGCCTGCACCGGCCTGTAGCATGCCGATATCCAGCAGCCAGAGTTGAATATTTTGCAGCGGTTCCGGCACGTCGCCGTCGGCGATACGCAACGCCAGTCCTTCCACCACGGCCGTTTTCCCGACCCCGGCTTCTCCGGTCAGCAGCGGATTGTTCTGACGGCGGCGCATCAGAATGTCGACCATCTGGCGGATCTCTTCATCACGCCCGACCACCGGATCAATTTTCCCTTCACGGGCACGCGCAGTCAGGTCCTGACCATACTGGGCCAGCGTGCCCTGTGCAGCCGGTACTGCACCGGCTGGCACATCCGCCGCGGCAGCAGCCTGCTGCGTCTCTTTGCTGTTGGCGCAAATAGCGTCGAACTGCTCAATCAACACCTCGACATTCAGACGAGTAAACTGCGCAGAGATGCTTTTCAGCACGTTAGCCAGATTCCAGGTTTTCAGTATGCCGATCAGCAAATGCCCGCCACGAATACGGCTGACGCCAAACTTCAGCGAGCCGAACACCCAGGCGCGCTCCACAGCGCTGTCGATATGTTCGGAGAGATCGGAAACGGAGCTCGCGCCGCGCGGAAGTGCGTCCAGCGCGGCCACGATATCACGCGTCAGTTGCTGTTCGTCGAGACCAAAGTGGCGGATGACCTGCTGCAGATCGCCATCCTGCTGCTGCATCAGCTGATGCAGCCAGTGCACCAGCTCAACATAGGGGTTGCCGCGCAGCTTGCAGAACGCAGTGGCGCTTTCCAGAGAGGTAAATAACAGCGTATCCAGTTTGCCGAAAAGCACGGCACGGCTAATTTCTGACATGTTCGGTTCCGTTGATAACAATGCGTTAGAAAAATTATCGCTCTGCGCAATACACCAGGTCGCCACGCGGGACAGGCTGCGGCTGAAGTCCCAGCCAGGTGTTATAGCCTAATCGCCCGGCGCTGCCGAGCGTGGTGCCCTGCACGGCGTCTTCACGCAGGATCACCCGTGTTTCCCATTCAAACTCCACCCCAAGATACTGGCGCACCCAGTCGCGCAGCTCGGTGACCCACGCTTCGCCCGGCAGAAAACGGTTGTACTCCTCCGCGCTCAGCGGGCCAATGTCGATGCGAAACTTGTGCTGCACGTCGCGGACGGCAACGCCGAGAAACGCAGATTCGCCCAGACGAGGCAAACGACGTCCTTCGCCCAACTGCGCCTGCTCACGCGGTGAAAGCGGCATCCACTGGGGCACGTTGCTTATCAGTTTGACCGGCGCTTTAAAATAGTTGCGCAGGATCTTCTCCAGCCCCTCGGGATCGCGCCCGTGACGGGTCAGGTGCCCGGCGTGGGTAAAGCGTGCATGCGAGCTCAGGCTGCCTTTGTCCATCTGGCCCGGCTGTCCCATGCCAATCAGCGACGCCAGATACCCCTCAAAGCGCCTGTTGTCGGCGCGGTCCAGAGAGACTGCAGGCTGCGCATCCGCCCACGCGCGATAAAACAGCAACGTCAGACGATGATGGAACAGATCGGCAAACGCGCTCAGGCTGGTGTCCTGGTGATGATGAATACGCTCGCGGGCGTACTCGGTCATGTGTACCGGCAGCGGGCCGTTAGGGCCAAACAGGCCGAAGCTGAGGATAGACACCTCATGCAGCCCGCTTTCCTCCCGCAGGCCGGCCTGTGCCACCGTCGACGGCGCAAAACTCATCGACGGCTGCTGACCGATGCGTAACGGCTCAAACTTTGGCAGTGGCGCGCGTCCCAGCGGGTAGCGCTCGCCGCCCTGAGCATCAATACGCCTTAACAGCTGGAACAGATCGTAGCGCCACGGGGTCTCGCGAACGCCATGCCAGAACGTATCCGACAACGGCGTCAGGCGCTGGACGCGCAGCGGTGCGACAGCAACGTCACTCATAGCAGCGCCCTTTTACCCATCCGCGGAGCCCAGTAGCCGATCTCGCCGCGCTGCTGACTTTGCAGGGTGAACTCGGTGAAGCTGTTGATCGACACCAGCCGGGCAAACAGGCGCTCCAGCACGCTGCCAAAAAGCCAGGGGCTGGCACCGGAAAACGCCCGCTCATCCACCGTCAGGGTAATACCGATCCCACGGGCGAAAACGACCGGACCGGGTTCAGGAACACGACGGTGAACGGGTTCCAGCACGCAGTGGCGAACCCCTTCGACCTGACGCGCAACGGGCGTTTCTGCCAGGTTTGCATACAGCCCTAACAGCTGACGCAGCGCCGCCGCGCCCTCTTCATTTTCGCTGTCCATCAGGCTGAGGTAGTTCATCTGCAACTGACTGATAAGCCGCCAGGTACTGAACCCTTCGGCCAGCGCCGGACGCGGTGGCGTTGGGCCTTTACGCAAGGTAAGGGATTTCACCGGCATGGAGTCGGCCATAATGAACTGCCCGAGCTCCTGCTGCAGCATCAGCGGCAGATCGCGGCTGGTGCACAACACCTCGGCGGAGATGTAGCGCAGGTTTTCCTGCCAGGGTGCATGCTGTTCATCCACCAGCGAAACAAAGACCTCCGAACCGATATAACCGGTACGGGTGCCGTACCGCAGAGCATGTTCTGAGAGCACGCGCTGTTCCCGGCGCTGAGAAAAATAGGCACCGTAATTGCCCGCATCGCCGCTCCAGGTACTCCAGAAAGGACGAAACGTCTGGTCGTCACGCTGGCCGTCGGCGCTGCCGAAGATTTTATTCACCGCGTAAATTTCATAATCCAGCGGACGGATGTTATCCACCACCAGATGGTATTCATGCTGACCGTCGTTGAGCTTTTGTCGCGCCGCCACTTTCGGGAACAGATTGATCACCGGCGTACAGTGCAACGCCAGATGACTGGCATCAACGACGCGCTCCAGTTGCTCATCCGACTTATCCAGCAGGATGAAAATATCAAAGGCTTTTTCGTCTTCGCTGCGCTCAATAAGCCTGCTCAGACCGCTCAGGCTGATGAAGCGGAAACGTGCCGGAAAAGCAAAATACTCCTGCAACAGGCGATAACCGTCAAAGTTACGCAGATCGTCCGGGAGCAGCGCCTGATCCGGTTCAAAGCCCTCCTGACGCAAAGCGTCAGATGCCAGCAGTTGTCGCTGCGGCTGCGGGCTGACCGTCTGGCAGACGATCCCGGCGTGGTGCTCCATCACCAGCTCCAGCAGCTTCAGCGCTTCAATGTCAGGACCGCCGAGGAAAAATTCCAGACGGTCGAAATCCAGGTGACCGAGGTTTTGCGGGCCGTCGCAGGCGATGCGGATCCGTAACGCGCTGTTGATCCCCCGTTGGCTCAGGCCCAGCTGCGCCAGCGGCAGGTCAGCAGGCACCCCGCCCAGTTCGACTTTCTCGATTTTCAGCGGCAGCAGGTTGACCTCGTGCGCAGTGGTATAGCTGCAGGTCACGCCGGTTTTTTTCAGCGCCAGGCTGTCCATCATAGTGCCGCGCGGCACGATAAAACCTTTGCTCAGATCGCCCCGGCTACTGTCTGGCTGGATTTCAGCAATCGCCATTGAGGGGGTCGGGGCGAGATAGTTCGGCGCAATCATCTCCAGCAGGCGCTGAGAGAAACGCGGAAACTCCGCATCCATTTTCATCTGCACGCGGGACGTCAGGAAGGCAAAGCCCTCCATCAGACGTTCGGTATACGGATCCGCAACCTCGATGCCGCGCATGCCCAGCCGTCCGGCGACTTTAGGGTAGCGTTCTGCAAATTCGGCCCCCATTTCACGCAGGTAGGCCAGTTCACGGTTGTAGTATTCGAGCAGTTTACTTTCCATGATTACCCCGCATCTTTCAGTTCAAAATGGCCGTTTTCCAGATCGACATCAGTGCGAAAAAGAAACTCCAGCGGGTATGGCACACACCACAAACGCCCTTTGATTTCGATGGACAGCACGTTGTGCAGATCCAGCGATGAGGTATCCGATACGCAGCGAACCTGCAGCCCTTGCGGCAAAATACGTGGTTCAAAATTGATGATGGCCTCAGTGAGCTTGCGCTGAATGTCGTGCCATTCGATATCCGACATGCGCTTCCCGGCCAGCGGCGCAACACCAAAGTTGATCACCGAGCGGTTGACGTGTGGCAACGCACTCAAATCACCGGACGCATCATGGTTAATGGTGTTAAACAGCCACTGCAGATCCCGCAGGACATTGCGACGCAGCGCAGCGTGGGTGATCAGATTGCTGTTGGCCGACTCGCGTTTTTTTTCCGGGTCGTTATCGGTGAGGCGATCCAGCAGTGAGGGCTGCATTTTATCGCGCGCCCCCACCTTCTCCTGCTTGCTGCGGGCTTGCCAGCCGCTGCGCAGCAGATCGCCTTCGCCAGCGGGATTACTCATCGGCTCCATCCGTCGCAAACGTCACGAGGCTTAGCGTCAGCAGCGGGCTTTCGCTTTGTTCGCTCAGCCAGGCTTTCTGCCCCATCCCTTCGTAAAGGGTGGCGTCCTCGTCGAGCGGACGCCACTCGGTGGTGCGTCCCAGCTTGACCGCATCGGAGGCATCGGCCGCAAAAGGATAGCGCGCCGGGATCTGACACACCTGTTCCGTACCGTCGGTCAGACGTACCAGCGCATGGCGCCAGACGAGATCGGTGACGCTGGCCGGAGCCTGGAAGCGGATTTCTGCGATGGCGCTAAACGGCAGCCAGAAATAGCGACCGTTCACAATGGTTTCACACACCGGGCCGAGACGGGCATCGCCATCCATCAGCCAGTCAAACGTCTGTGTTTCCTCGTTTTCGAGGGTGAGGTGTCCCGGGTTTGCCTGCGCCTGTTCAAGGGCGTCCAGACGCAGTACCGCGGCTTGTTCGCCTTCTTCGCTCAGCGCCGCAGCAAGCGTGGTCAGCCACGGCCACTGGGTTTCAGGCATGGCCGGACGCGCTTGTCCCGCCATTACCTGCGCACGTTGCAACTCGCCCTGGATTGACTGCTCCAGCAGCGTAACCGTTGGCTTTGCCTGAGGCTTCAGCGCCAGCCAGCTTTTCAGTTGAGTCAGCGCACGCGTCCAGTTGCCGCTGAGGGTTAAAAACTGTACGAACGCGGCGCGGAGATCGGCATCTGCCGGACGGGCTTTGATTTCGGCTTCAAGACGTGCCAGCGCGTCGCTGAGCGACTCACCCGCCAGGTGTTGATAAAGCGTATTCATAGCCATTCCTTAATTCGCCGCGCGCCACGCACCGACTGCCGGGTCGCGCAGTTGAGGACGCAGGGTATCAATCAGAACGATATTCACCGGGGTACCGGGTGCAACCCAGGCGCTCCAGGTTTTTTTCACTGCCGCAATACGCGCCTGTAGTTTTGCATCGTCGCTGGCGGTTTCACGGGAAATCTCCACCGCTACGGTGCCGTTACTCTTCCAGCTATTGAGGGTGTCGTCGTAAGGCAGGATCATCCAGCTCTGGTCGCTGTTTGGGGTGCTGAATACCATGCGCTCTTTATTGACGGAGGTGATCAGCGCGTTTTCAGGGTTGGCGCTTTGATTCAGCCCCATTACCGGGAAGCCATGAATGTACGTCACTGCCATCTCTTTCTGCCCGCCGTTACGGGACTGTGAGATGACGGCGTGTCCACTCAGCCAGCTCCCGTTACCGCAGCGGGTGGTGTCAGTATCCGGAATAAACAGCGCCGGTGCTGAGGAACCCCCTTCCCAGAAGGTGCGCAGGTGGCAGCCATCCTGAAGGGTAAATTCCTGCCACGGCGTGCGGTCGGCGGCAGCAGTTTGGGCGGCGACATTCTGGTCCGGCGGCACTAACGCACCGCTGGCAGGGGTTGCGGTTACGGTCGCTGCTGGGGCGGACTGCTCCTGTTTCACCACCAGCGCCCAATCCTGTGCTTTACCTGCTGTGCCCTGTGCCAGCGTCGTGCCCGCCGGATCGTTAAGCGTCCAGTTGAGCTTATTCACTTTGCTGCACTGGTGTTCCAGCAGAGCACCAAGACGTGGCACAAAGTTCTCCAGAACGGAAACGTCTTTCTTGCCGTTCGCCACAATACGCAGGGCCACCTCTGGCTTACACCAGCTCTGCGGCGTGTTGTCTTTGATGTTGTCGATCCAGATATCCAGCTTCTGCGCAGGTGACTGCACAATGCGGAAATTCTCAGCCTGCGCGGTGGAAGCCACCGTCAGAAGTGCCAAACCCGATAGCCAAAGTTTCATATCGTTCCTTGTGTGTCTAATCAGTTCCGCAGGGAAGAAATTGTGCTGCGTCAGAGAGTGTGTGCAGCAATGTGGTGTCCTGAGGGTTGCCCATCCATACCGCCAGAGCGGTATAGTTATCCTGCGCATTCCCCTCCTGCTCGCCATTCTTTTGAATGATTTGGTTCATTAAGGTCAACCATTCTTGCGGTGTGTTGACCATGTGTAGCGATTGTTTCATCTGCTCTTCGCTGACGCCATGCCAGAAGCCGTCTGTGCAGAGTAAAAAGGCATCGCCATCTTCAACCTGTACCACGTCGCTGTAGCTCGCTTCCGGTCCACCGTTTTCAATCCCCAGCGCCAGATACAGCAGGTTGCTGTTCAGGTCGTCGGTCTGGTGTCCGGCATCTTTCATCTGTTGCACCAGGCTGTGGTCGGTGGTGACATGCCACAACCAGCCCCGACGAAACAGATACAGACGGCTGTCTCCGGCGTGCGCCCAGTACGCCAGGCCGTAATCCCTGTCAATAAACAGGCTGACCAGCGTCGTGCCCATCCGGCGATAGTCCTGTACCGCCTGCTGTTCACTCAGAATGGTGCGGTTCGCCGTTTTCACATAGTCGCGTATATGCTGCGCGTTGAGGTGCTTGTCGCCATCGAAGCGGGAGATAATGCTGTTGCGGGCCAGTTCAGCGGCGACGTCACCACCCGGCAGGCCCGCGATGCCGTCACAGACGACAAAGCAGGCTGAACGTTCCCCAATGGTTTCTCCCGTCTGATCCTGGTTGCTGGCGCGCGTCCCCTGGCGGGAGAGAGAAGCCGTTGCGATATTCATTTGTCTTCCGATCCGCTCTGTGAGTCTTTGTACTGATTCACCTCCATGTCATACGCATGAAGGAATGCTTCGCCAAACAGGGTATGGAAGTCATCCTCAATCTCGCCGGCCGTCTCGCCATAGCTGCGGACAAAATAGTCCCACAGGGCGGCTTTGCGGCTGCCCGGTAGCGCCAGACGGGAGGTCATGCCGTTCTGCTTCGCCTGCTCTTCGAGCTGTTCCGGGTTAAAGGACTGCAGCATCGCGGCAATAATGGCGCGGATACCGGAGATCATACCCAGCTGATGCGCCTGCAAATCGATCAGCGCGTCGCGCACGGATTTTGTTGGCGGCATAAACCCCGGCATCGGGGTGCCGAACATCTGGATCAGGACGGTTTTGCCGGTCGGCAACAGCTTGAACGGGTTGTTGGCATCGTCCAGCACCATGGTCATGTCGGCTTTTACGCCGCGCTTGAGGATGGAGCGCGAGGAGAGCAGCGCCACGGTTCCCTGAGAGAACATACCCAGAATCTGCCCCAGCTGACGCATATTTTCACGGTCAAACTGCGGCACCGGCTGCATTTCACTCAGGCCCATGCCTTCCAGCAGCGCCTCCAGCAGTTCACCCTGCAACACATCGCCCTTCTCGCCATTGTTTACCGTGGCGGTTGAGGTGGCAGTGTTATTGACCGGATCGATACGCAGACGGCCCTTAGGGGCCTGAGCGCTACTGCGCGTCACAGCCTGCGGCGTAGGCATCGTGAAACCTGCATAATCTGGTCGCGCGGGCGCTTCTTCTGCACGCGGTGCTTCCTGCGGCTCAGGGGCAAACAGAGGAGAATCAGCCAGCACGCTGTCTTCCTGCTCAGGTTCAGGTAATGGCTGATTGTCGATGACCTCATCCGGATGGGTTAACGGCGTGCCGCCCATCAGCCCGAGTGGGTCATCATTACGCGCAGCTGGCGCGCTGGCCTTGCCACCAAACAGGGCCAGCGGATCGAGCTCATCCGTCGCCTCTTCTTCTGGTGCGGGTTTACTCTCTACAGGCGGCACCAGTGTTGACGGGGTGACGTCATCGAAGATGCTCTCTTTTTTGAACAACGCTTCATCGCTGAACAGCGTGTCCGGATCGACATTCTTACGCTCAAGCTTAGGATCGCTGTCGTTGAACATCGCCAGCGGATCTTCAGCGTTACGCTCCGGGGCCGCAGGCTGGGAGAAGGGATCGTGCGAAGCTGCAGGCTGCGGTTTTGTGCGGTTGCTGGAGATACTGTCGGAGATAGAGAACTCCTGCATCAGGTTATCCCAGATTTCCGTTGGCACGGCTGTCGGCTCTGCTTTCGCTCGTGGCGCTGCACTCACAGGCTTCGGTTGCGGAGCGGGTGCGGGTGCGACAGTCGGACGTGCCTGCTGCTGCATGCTCGCCGCCATACGGCTCACGGGCTGCGTGTCGTGGATCAGCTCGGTCACTTCGAGGCGGTAGTCATCAATACCGAGAATGTCGCCATCCTGCAGTTCAACCTGACGCCCCCGCTCCAGCGGAATGTCATTTAATACCACGCGGGTGACGCTGCCACGGTTGGTCACGCGGCATTCACCCTGGGCGTCAACGTGAACAATGGCCTGCAGACGAGAGATAGTGCGGTCATTATCCGGCAACACCAGGTTGTTATCCGTACCGCGCCCAATGGTGCCGCCCGGGGCATAAAAATCACAGCTGCTCTGCGGCGGCTGATGACCGGGTTTTGTAGAAATAATCGTGAATCGCATGGCGTATTCCTGCTGGTATGATTAGCGCTCAAACGCTGCCGCTCTCGGAGCGAGAACGGCGGCGTTTGAGAAATTGAATATCAAAAAACTATTTAATGAAGATGATAAAATATAATCCAACAATGAGCCATAGAGTGAATATTAACGCCTGTAACTTATAACGGCGATGTAACTTTAGTATCCAACCAATTCTTTCTTCAGGTAACGACTGTACATATTTATAAGCATCTTCCTGAACAAGCCTTTCACGCGTAAATTTCATTTTAACGCCTTTATAAAGGCGAACAAACCAGATTATTTTTTGATAATTGGCCAGCGAACCAAAAAAAGAAGCATAGTCGGTTACAAGATCGAGATCATATCCCTTGCGCCGATAGTCTGAAAGTAACTGATTATAATCAGCCTCGTGTTTTTTGAAATAACGAGAACTGCGCAGATCCATAATTACAACAATCAGCAATAAAACCACGATAAGTAGTAATAATAAATTCTCTATATTCACCATATTTTATCCATCATATACTCAGTCGCTCCGCCCGCTATCTCGCCACCAACGTATCCTCCTGCAGCAGCCCCGACAATGGAGCAGGCGAGCAGTCCTGCGCCCCCCGTCGCAACACCAAGCGCAACGCATACACCAGCACCTGCCATGGCTCCGTATTTACCACCGTAAATCCCCCCTGCCAGGCTTGCACCAAAGCTGCTGTATTTTTTCACAGCGACTTTAGAGCAACTCTGCTCTCGTCCCGCGGTGCAGGCATTGTAAACTTCATTAGTGGTATTTGCACCTGCAAAACCTATTGCAAGCCACCCTCCCGCTTTAAGAAAACGAGCAGCCTTAGAGGCATTATCGATATAAGTTGAATAACCACGAATAGAAGCGACTCCGGCTGTACTCCATTCATGTACAATGGATCTGCTTGACAAGCCTAATGCATGCTTCAATTCGTTATAGGGTTTCATCTTTAAGGTCAGTCGGGACAATTTGTTTAATAAACCATCCAACTCAGAAAAGAGGCGCTGACGCTCAACAAAAAACTGTTGGCTTATCAATGTCCCTTGCGCCCTGTACTGATTCTGGTAAGCCAACTCAATGGATTTAAGTTTTTTTTCTATTTCACTGAAATATTTTTCACCTGCATCAGCAACGACACCAAGGGACTTATCCATAAAATTAGTGACTGCGGCTATGGTACTAAAATGTTGGTTAAAGAAATTCGCTTCTCCAGAGTTAAGATCGGCCAGAGCACCATTGACTTTCTTTTTTGCAAGCTGTAATTGCTTAAATTGCACAGCATTATTACTTCCCGGCGCATCAAGAATCAACATCTGCCCAGGTTTTGACCACTGCATATCACTATTAACCTGCATGAAATAACGTGCAGCATCACTATTGGGATTGTTGAACAAGTGCCTTGCCTGGAAATCCAGGGTTCCTGGTTGCTGAACAATACAATATCCCGGATTAACTAATGATTGACTAGCCATGTTCATTCCCTTTGATTTTCACAAAAACGCTCACGAATAAGTAAAAACATTAAAATAAAAATGGAGTTGAATTAGTACCCAAATGTTGGTAATGACTCCAACTTACTGATAGTGTTTTATGTTCAGATAATGCCCGATGACTTTGTCATGCAGCTCCACCGATTTTGAGAACGACAGTGACTTCCTGCCCAGCCTTGCCAGATGCTGCCTCAGATTCAGGTTATGCCGCTCAATGCGCTGCGTATATCGCTTGCTGATAACGTGCAGTTCTCCCTTCAGGCGTGATTCATACAGCGGCCAGCCATCCGTCATCCATACCACGACCTCAAAGGCCGACAGCAGGCCCAGAAGACGCTCCAGCGTGGCCAACGTGCGTTCACCGAATACGTGCGCCACAACCGTCCTCCGTATCCTGTCATACGCGTAAAACAACCAGCGCTGGCGTGATTTAGCGCCGACGTAACCCCACTGTTCGTCCATTTCCGCGCAAACAATGACGTCACTGCCCGGTTGTATGCGTGAGTTTACCGACTGCGGCCTGAGTTTTTTAAGTGTCGTAAAATCGTGTTGAGGCCAACGCCCATAATGCGTGCACTGGCGCGACATCCGACGCCATTCATGGCCATATCAATGATTTTCTGATGCGTACCGGGTTGAGAAGCGGTGTAAGTGAACTGTAGCTGCCATGTTTTACGGCAGTGAGAGCAGAGATAGCGCTGATGTCCGGCAGTACTTTTACCGTTACGCACCACGCCTTCAGTAGCTGAACAGGAGGGACAGCTGATAGAAACAGAAGCCACTGGAGCACCTCAAAAACACCATCATACACTAAATCAGTAAGTTGGCACCATTACCCAAATGTTGGCACTTCTTTAAAACGCCAACATTTGAAAACGCCTCTATTCTATTTTAGCCAGCGATAATTCACCTTTAGAATTTATACTGAGCACAAAGCGAGTCGCATATCGAATAGCGCCATTATAATTTCTCGACTTTAATACCACATCATACTCTCCTGACCGCCAGTCCACCTTATCCCAGCGAAGACACTCTTCAGATTTTAGAATATGGCGAGAAGGATATTTCCCTGGAGAAAAAACAGTCTCCCATCCGTTACCTACACGTCTAGATATCGAAGGTTCATAAACTAACACAGGTTCACCGAATCTCGCGTCATTCGAAACTCCAAAACAGGGAACATTTTTTTCTAACTTAACGGTTAGACTCTGAAACTGAGCAGGATGGGATATACAGGCGCTACATGATAATACAATGGATATAACCGTTAACGCTTTTTCCATCGCAAATATACACCGGGTTGTGAACCAATCGTAATAACCGGGGAAAATTCCCCGGTCACATACGCAATTACGCTTCTTTGTTCTCTTTGATGTTCCAGCCAGCGCTGCTTTCAGCACCTTTACCACCAGAAGTGGTCTGCTCCCAGTACTGCTGTTTCACTTTCGCAGCCTGGAATGCGTAGGTCACACCAACGGTATCGCCGTTATCTGCACCGGTGTACTGAACAGACGTTACCAGAACGTCTTCCAGCGTGATGCGGGAGTATTCTACCTGCTGACCACCGGCTTTACAGACGGACAGCTCAACTTTGGTCAGGTGTTTACCGCTGGCGCAGTGTTTCAGGATTGCTGTAGTGGATTTGTCAATCAGAGCGTTAACGTGCAGATCGTTAAAGTTAACTTTACCGGCACCACCACCACCGCCGACGCTCATATTACCTGGCTGGGAAGCGCCCCAGGAGAAGGAGGTAATATCAGTCCAGCCGGTGTGGTTAGAATCTTTAGATTCGCCCGTAACACCCTCGACCTTCAGAAACATATCAATAGCCATAATATCTACTCTTCGTGGATGAACAATATTGCTTTCGAAAAAGCACTTATATGGCAAACAGGAAAGCATGGGGCTGAATAAAACCGTCCATATTTTACCTCTGCCTCACATCAAATGACCCGTGTCATTTGACAGTCTTACATTCCCCTTGAATAAACGGAAAGAATGTGAAGTCTTTATTACTAAACCCAGCATTAGCCGGAATTAAAATTGAACACATACAGACAATTATTTTTGAGGAAAACGGAATAACCACCGTAGCCGTATTTTCCCCCTCACCCCAACCCTCTCCCTCAAGGGAGAGGGGGCTGTCTGTGCATGCTCCTTAATCACGCGTCTTTCGTCTTCAGCGACGGCAGTTTTGAAACCAGACGCAGGGAAACGGTCAGACCTTCCAACTGGTAGTGTGGACGCAGGAAGAACTTCGCGGCGTAGTAGCCCGGGTTGTCTTCAATCTCCTGCACCTGCACTTCGGCAGCCGCCAGCGGTTTGCGGGATTTGGTCTCCTGAGAGGAGTTGGCCGGGTCACCGTCTACGTAGTTCATTACCCAGTCGTTCAGCCAGCGTTCCATCTCTTCGCGCTCGCGGAAGGAGCCGATTTTGTCGCGCACAATGCACTTCAGGTAGTGCGCAAAGCGGCAGCAGGCGAACAGGTACGGCAGACGAGAGGCCAGACGCGCGTTGGCGGTGGCATCCGGGTCGTGGTATTCGGCCGGTTTCTGCAGAGACTGCGCGCCGATGAAGGCCGCAAAATCGGAGTTTTTGCGGTGAACCAGCGGCATAAAGCCGTTTTTCGCCAGCTCGGCTTCACGACGATCGCTGATGGCGATCTCAGTCGGACATTTCATGTCCACACCGCCGTCATCGCTCGGGAAAGTGTGGCATGGCAGGTTTTCTACCGCCCCGCCGGACTCCACGCCGCGAATCGAGGTGCACCAGCCGTACTCTTTGAAAGAACGGTTGATGTTGGCAGCCATCGCATACGCCGCGTTCGCCCAGGAGTAACTGTTGTGGTTCGCGCCGTCGGTCTGCTCTTCAAAGTCAAAGCTGTCGACCGGATTAGTACGAATGCCATACGGCAGACGTGACAGGAAGCGTGGCATCACCAGACCCAGATAGCGGGCATCTTCGGATTCACGCAGTGAACGCCAGGCGGCGTATTCGGTGTTCTGGAAGATCTTGGTCAGGTCGCGCGGGTTAGCCAGTTCCTGCCAGGATTCCATCTGCATCACGCCCGGTGCGGTACCGGTGATAAACGGACAGTGCGCCGCAGAGCCGATGCGCGCCATTTCACCCAGCAGCTCAACGTCCTGCGGGCTGTGGTCGAAGTAGTAGTCACCAACGATGCAGCCAAACGGCTCACCACCAAACTGGCCGTACTCCTGCTCGTAGATTTTCTTGAAGATCGGGCTCTGGTCCCAGCCCACGCCTTTATAGCGTTTCAGGGTGCGGCCCAGCTCCTGCTTGGAGATGCTCATAAAGCGGATCTTCAGCATCTCGTCGGTTTCAGTGTTGTTCACCAGGTAGCTCAGACCGCGCCAGGCGCTTTCCAGTTTCTGAAACTCGTCGTGGTGAATGATCTGGTTCACCTGCTGCGACAGCTGCTCATCGATACCGGCGATCAGGTTCTGAATGGTGCGGTAGGTGTCGTTGGAGAAAGTGACGGTATTTTCCAGCGCCTGCTGCGCCAAGGTTTTGACCGCGCTTTCTACAGCGGAACGCGCCTGATCGGTTTTCGGGCGGAACTCTTTGTTCAGCAGCGCGCTGAATTCATCCTGGCTGAACGCCTGACCCGCCTGCTGCTCATGTTGTTGAGTCTGGTTGCTCATCGATTATTCCTCGCTACCTTTCGCACTTTCGTCATTTTTCGGCAACTGGCTCAGGGATTTGAGCAGCGTCGGATCCTGGAGAATTTTCGCGATCAGCTCTTCCGCACCGTTTTTGCCGTCCATGTAGGTCAGCAGGTTGGAGAGCTGTGTACGGGCTTCCAGCAGCTTGTTCAGCGGTTCAACCTTGCGGGCCACCGCATCCGGCAGGAAGTCGTCCATGCTGTCAAAGGTCAGATCGACATTGAGCTTGCCTTCGCCGGTCAGGGTGTTATCCACCTGGAACGCCACACGCGGCTTAAGTGCCTTCATGCGTTCGTCAAAGTTGTCGATGTCGATTTCGAGGAATTTACGCTCGTCGACGGCCGGCAGGTTTTCAACCGGTTTGCCGACCAGATCGGCCATGACGCCCATCACAAACGGCAGCTGAATTTTACGTTCTGCACCGTAGATCTCTACGTCGTACTCAATCTGCACGCGGGGGGCACGGTTACGTGCGATGAATTTCTGCCCACTGTTACTCATTGCCATGATGTTCTCCATCAAAGATGCGCGGTGAAGTTGAAACGGCAGGCTCCATGCCTGTCGTCATAATGCCTGGACGCGTTATTCGCGGCGTCCAAAGATGTTTTCCAGTTGGTTAACGCCGTCCGGCGCCAGGTCGCGAATAATGTCCATAAAGTTGAGTTCTGACAGCCGCTGTACCCGTTCAATCATCAGCGGCGCAGGGTGGCTCGGTTCGTACTGCGCAAAATACTGCTTCGCTTTTTCCAGCATCAGCTGCGCGTCGGCGCGGCTGGTGACCTGCACACTGCGCCAGTCGGTGACCTGCTGAACGGGCTGTGCTGTCACCTGTTGCTGCTCAGCTTGTTGTTCAACCTGCGCTTCACGGTTTGGCAGCAGCTTGCTGATGTCGGTCACCTGACACGCGCCGGCGACCAGCCCCACAGTTTTCAGCAGCTGCTCCATTTCGGGTACGCCGCTTTCACCGAGATACCCGGTGAGGAGATCGCGAATGGCCTGCAGTCGTTCGTGAATGACGATAACCGCGGCGGTACCTGGCTGGTCGCCGCGAGCCAGTTCGTCAATCAGTCGTGGACGGCCACCCGGATAATCCGGACATTCGGTCTTGCTGCCATCCAGCAGCGCCTGGGCATCCCGGAGCGAAATTTCATCGCCGTTTGAACGCAGCAGCGAAGCGTTACGCACGGCGACGGTGAGATCAGATTTATCGCTCAGCGCGGCCAGAGCGTTAATGCGATAGAACGGATCAGTTTCGCCATACTCTTCCAGCAGCGGATAAAGCGGCTCCCAGTAACGACTGATAGCCTCCTGCACCAGTAATAACCCGTCTGCGTAACCTGCCAGGCCGCGACGGCGGGTCCAGGCATGCGTGAGTGCCAGCAGTACGCGAAGATCTTTGGTGCGGGTCAGCAGGCTGGTGGCGAACTTTTCTACCGTGTTCCAGTCAGCAGGCTCTGCCGGGATAATGGTGTCGCCAAACTGCTGTTCTGCTTTCCCAAGACTTGCCTGATTCATGATCTGGAAGTCAGCGTCGTACTCCAGGTTTTCGCCGCAGGGCTTGTCGGGGCTTATTGGTGCGAGAAATTCTTCGATATTCATGAGTTCCCTGCTTATTCAAACATGGGCGGATAGAGACCGTGACGGCCCGGGCGGGCACCCCCTGCCGGGTCGAACAGCAGGGTGAAAAGCTGCCCGGTAAAGTTACCGCTGTGAACATGGGTGTACAGCGGATAACCATCGCAGCGGTTAGTCCACCAGTAGCTGGTCTGGCGCAGCGGATCAAAGCATTCCGCGGCCTGGGGCCAGCCCAGCGTGTTCTGACCGTCTTCGTCATAACCAATCACATCAAGGATGTCAGAACGCTTTTGCGGCTCAACGGGCTGCGGCGCCGGAATGGTCATCAGCATCTCATCCAGCTGTGAGGCGGAAAAACTATTGCGCACCGCGTGCAAACCCAGGCGCCCAATCTGCTGATACCAGCTTTCAGCCTGGCTGAGCAGGCTCGTCGACCACTCTGTCGGGGCGAAGCTCAGCTGAAGGCAAACCGGGTATTGTCGACCAACGCTGTCGCGGCCGGGCAGCAGACAGCCCATCTGGATCATCTGGCTACCCAGCATCGGGGGGACAACAAAATTCCAGACCGGCGCTTTGTGAAACTGGCGCTCGCCGCTGCGCTGCTCTTCCTGCTGCCAGGCCAGCAGGCCAACCTGGAACCAGTGTGACCACTGGCGCTGTAAAGTGTCAGGAAAGCGACGCTGCAAAAAATCTCCGGCGCTGGGTAACTTGCCATACCAGCTGTAGCGGTTCATCGCAGGGGTATTCGTCATACGGCTGTCCTTGCGGTTATGGGCATGAGAAACGAGGAAGCTGGAACGGGTTGCGAATGCTGTTTGGCGCAAACTCCAGCGTGACCTGATGTCCGTCGACGTTGAACGTGGCCTGGCGGCTCAGGCTACCTGCCCCCGGGCTGGTGCTCGCTTTATCGAAAAAGCGGTTTAGCGCCCAGGCACCGTTGGTCACCAGCGTTGCCGTGCTGCCATTCGCCAGCCCCAGCTGCATACGAACCTGATTGGTACCACCTGGTCCTGGCCAGTTCATGATCTGCACCGCCTGAGGACCATGACTGTAGCGCAGTTGCTGGCCATCAACGTCCAGCGTCAGGTTCAGAATGGTGTTATCCATTCGGACGGTGCGGACCGTCACTTTGAAAGACGGGGTCGTGGCGCCATTAGCAAAGAAAGCATCACGGATCGACTGGGCCTGCTGGAACGGTCTCAGCAGCCCTTCGCTTCCCGGCAGCGTTTTGCCGTCAATGCCCGGCATAAAGCGCCAGTTTGCCTGCGTGGTATCCACTTTATTGGTCAGATTGTCGCGGAAGAAGGCGTCCATCAGCCCGGTTCCCGGCGCAAACATACGCGCGAGATCGTCAGGAGTGACCTCGGTGCTGGCGCTGCGTACCAGCGGGTAGCGACCGGCAATCGCCTGACGACAGAATCCGCCCACTTCGACATTGATCCGCTTACGCACATTGTCCAGATCGCGGCGCTGGGTATCACTGCTGGCCCCCACCGCCATGTTGCTGAACATGGTTTGCAGCCCGCCCGGCAGGCGACCGGCGCTGGCCTGCAGACGGCTGATCGCCTCACCACCCGGTGCCGGCATACCGCTGTTGGCGGCATCCTGGACGGCGGTCAGGTAACGATAAAGCTCGTCCACCTGCTTAAGAAAGTCATCAAAGACGATGGTCTTCCCGCCCTTCTCCAGCGGCTGCGCCAGCTCAATCAGCGGGGCGTAGTGGTCGGTCACCAGCTGTTCCGGCGCCTGCGTGACCACGGCAGCCTGCGTCGGGGTATTGTCATTGTTGCTGAACAGCGCTTCCAGCGTGCGGGTAGCACGGTTGCTCTGATCCTGCGCTTTACCAGCATTGTCTGCTGCTGGCACATCACGAGAAAGCCTCAGTACCTGACTCAGGCTCAGCACCAGACGGCGCAGCGGCGAGTTTGTGCCAGAAAGCAGGCGTGCGGTATTGATACGCTGAGAAAGGTCGGCACTGTTGTTAAGCTGAATGTCGGCGAGCCAGGGATCCCAGTTTGCGATAAAGTCTCGCATGTAGAGCTGGCGCACGGCGTTATCGATCTGCTTTTTATCTTCCTGCGCCGTGGCGGCTCCCAGCACCCAGGCATCGTCTTCATGCAGGGCGGTGGTGACGCTGTCAATCTGGCCGTTAAAGCTTTTCCAGTAGCCGTCCGGGGTATAAAGCCCCGGCACACCCTCACTCACCGGCTTGCCGCTTTTACGTGAAAACACCAGTTCGCTCTGCGGTCCTCCCAGGTCGGTAAGAGAAACCGGCTTCAGATTTTCATCATGTTCCAGCAGACGCTTCAGACGACCATATACGCGGGTGGAGAGCGGCTGCTGGTTGATCAGCGCTCTTTCGCGGGTAACCAGGGATTCGTCCTGGGCATACGGGGAGGCCTGAATTTTCGGTTCCAGCAGTTGCGTAAGATGCCATTCAAGCTGTTGCAGTTGCGCCTTCGTGACGTTCTGCGGCAGGTTGCGCTGCAGATTGAGCATCACCCACGAATGCAGGAATTTGCCGTCGTAGCGCTTCGGCTGATACAGCATTTGATAGGCTTTTAGCGCTTCGTAGCTGTATTCCACATCGCTGCCGTTGTCGTTACGAAGCCAGGTGGTGATGTGCATGGCGACGGCAGGCAGCAGCATCTGATCCAGCGCTTTCTGGTACAGAGACTGCGATGCATCACTGACGTCATCCCCACGATAAAGACCCATACGGCGGGATACTGGCGGATCGTTTACATCAAACGCGTCACTCTTCGGCAGGTCCACCAGACCATTGAGCAGCGGCAGCAGATCAAACAGGTCACGCTGAGGCTGGTTCTGTAACGCTTTACTCTGCTGATCAAGCAGCGGCACCTTCGCATCGACCTCTTCCAGATACGCCTTGTTTTTGGCGTAGCTGGTCAGCCACAGTCCACCGAGGATCACCAGCAGAGACAGTAGTGCTGCATAGCCGGACCAGATCACCGCCCGGTTGCGCAGTTCCCACCAGCGGTTTTCTCCGGCAATACCGGCCTCCTGGAAAATGACGTTTTGCAGCAGATTCTTGATGAAAAAGCTCTGGCCTTTCGCTCCTGGAATGGGTGCCTCTTTGCTGACTGCATCCCAGCTATCGCCCTCGGCACCTTCAGGTAAAGAGAGCGCGCGGTTCAGTTCGCCCACCACGCGGTCGAACGGCATGCCCTCCTGCGTCCCGCTGGCGAAGTAGATCCCGCGCGGGGAAAACTCGGTTTCGAAATTCGAACGGGCGAAGACCGTGCTCAGGTAGTCCGCCAGCAGCGGACGCAGCGCGGCAAATTCCTGCGGGAAGAGATAGGCTTCGGCGCGCGTTTTTGCATCATGCTCTTTCAGCATGGTTTCCGGCAGCCCGGCGTCCAGGCGCTGCTGCAGCAGAGAAAACTCCTGCTGGAAGTTGCCCATCAGGTCGTAATCGGCGTGTCTGGTTTGCTCCCACGGCAGCGTAAAGCCCCAGATCTGATCGCGCTGGGCTTTGTCGTAGTCGGCAAACCATGCACGGAAGCCTTTAAGCAGGTCAGCCTTGGTTACCATCACGTACACCGGGAAGCGAATGCCCAGTTGTTCATGCAGCTCAGACAGACGCTGACGCAGATTCACCGCCTGCTGGCGGGACGCCTCGGCAGACTGGGTGAGAAGGTCAGAAATGCTGATAGTGATGATGACACCGTTGATCGGCTGGCGGCGGCGATACTTACGCAGTAACCCCATGAATTCCAGCCATTCTCCGGCATCCTGTACCTGCTCGCTCTCCTGAGTGGTATAGCGACCCGCCGTATCCAGCAGCACCGCCTCGTTAGTGAACCACCAGTCGCAGTTACGTGTCCCCCCAATACCGCGCAATGCGGTCTTACCGAAACGATCGGCCAGTGGGAACTGCAGCCCGGAATTGACCAGCGCCGTGGTTTTACCGGAGCCCGGTGCGCCAATAATGACGTACCACGGCAGTTGATACAGATATTGCGTGCTGAAGCGCTGCGTCCACTGGGCACTCTGCCCCGCTTTGCTGAAGTGCGCTTTTTTCAGCATCTGCGCGGCTTCATCAAAACGGCTGGCGAGGATCTGCTCCTCGCTGTTCAGTCGTTTCTGCGGATCCGCGGCTTCCGGTTTGCTCGTGTTCTCATTGAGCTTGTCCATCAGCTTGCGGTTCAGCCAGGCATTGTACAACCGCGGCAGGATATGGCCTTGCGCCCAGAGCAGATAGACCACAGCGATGCTGATAATGCGGTTTTGTTCAGACTCAAGCGGTCGGGTGTCCACGATGGACAACAGGGGACCGATCATCCAGATCACCGCCGCAAGCGCCGTTACGCCGAGGAAGCTCCACAGAATGCGGTTGGTCAAAATGGAAAGAAGTGTAGTCAGCATCCTTAGTTTCCTTGCGGCAATCCGTTCAGCTCAGCCTGTGTATTTTCAGGCGACACCAGCAGAGTAATTTCCACACGGCGGTTACGGGCGCGATTTTCAGGCGTCGTGTTCGGCGCCACCGGGTTAATTTCGCCCCGCCCTTCCGCTTTTACACGATCGGGCCGGGAGAGGCTTCCCTGCAGCATTTTCTGTACCGAGCGGGCACGTTCCAGAGACAGTTCATAGTTAGAAGCAAAGCGCGCGCTGCGGATCGGTACGTTGTCGCTGTAGCCCACCACCAGAATTTTGCCGCTGACGTTATTCATCGCCTGCGCAATACGGTTAATCACCGGTTCATAGCGGTCACGCACAACGGTGGAAGCAGAGGCAAACAGCCCATCACCTTTCAGGATAACAACGCTGCGGTCCGCTTCGTCTTTCACCGCGACCAGGCCCGCCTCGATTTCAGGCTTCAGGAAGCCGCGCAGGTTTAACACCGCAGGTACTTGGCGAGCTGGCTGCTGGATGGTGGTTTCCGGCAGCTGGGACTGGTAAATCTTCGCCAGCACCGGGCTGGTGTTGTCGCCAAGACGCCAGTTAAGGACGATGTAGAACAGGCAGGCGATAAACCCGGCCAGCGCGACACAAGCCCAGAGCGGCACCATCGGACGCCACAGTTTGCGCAGCACCGGGCGATCTTCCGGATGGGGAGAAAGCGGTGGCGGATAGCTTCCACGCACGCCGCGGATCATCTGCCACAGCCGCTGCTTGATCGTCTCGAGCTGGGTGCGGCCATTATCCAGCACCCGATAACGTCCTTCGAAGCCAAGCAGCAGGCAGTAATTGATCATCTCCAGCAGCAGAATATGTTCACGCGGGTTCTGCGACAGGCGCGCCATCAGCTGGAAGAATTTCTCGCCGCCCCAGGTTTCGTTATGAAACGTCACCAGCAGACCGTTGCTTGACCAGACGCCGCTGCTTCCCCAGGGGGTCAGCGCAGCCGCTTCATCCAGGGCCGTACACAGGCAGTAACGTGCCCCGACGATCACCTCATAGGCGAGGCCAGCCTGCTGACAGCGGACTTCGAAACGGCGAATTTCATCGATCAGACGCTGGCGTAATGCCACCTGATCGTCATGAGACACCGAATGACGGATCTGCGGAATCGCATTGAGCAGCGGATTAGCGGCCGCCACCAGCGGATTGTTACTACTGGCTCCGGTAATCGCGGCATCACTGCCGGTATCCTGTCGTTCCTGCATATTTAGCGCTCGCTATATTATTCTGTCGGGCTACGGATGGCCCAAAACTCCATATCCAGCCCCGGGAATTCCCCTGCAAGATGCAGGGCAAATGCACCGGACTTATCCATCTCGTGCCACAGCTCACTGCCTTTCTCCAGCTCAAAGTAGCTGTAGCCCGCATGCCATGGGATTTGCGGTGGCGCAACCGGCATGGCGCGCAGCATAATGCCAGGCAGTTGCAACTGGACCAGATCGCGGATTTTCGATACCGGCGCGATCTTCATCTGGGCAGGGAAATAGGTTTGCAGGTGTTCGCCTGGCACACTGGCTTTTACCGCCAGTACGAAACCAAACTCGCGCACCATGCTGGTTTCAGGCACCGTAGCGATGTTCAGACCGTGAGAGCGTTCGTTAAGCGGCAGCTGAATCGCGTGATCTTCCATCACCAGCGACAGCCCCTGACGCAGCATCAGCATCAACTTACTGAAGCAGTTCGCGAGATCGTCATGATCGTAAATCGGTAGTACGTTTTCGGCGTGACGTTGCGAGGTCCAGGTGGCGAGTTCGGTGGCAAACGGCAGCCAGCTGCGCCAGAGCGTTTCCGGGTGCAGCAGCGGCAGCGTTTTTAAGTGAGAAACCTCGCCCAGATGGCGGTTCACCAGCGATAACAGCGTAAATTCGATCAGTTCAGAGGTGTTAAAGCGGCCAGGCTGACGCAGACGACCGCCAATCTGCTGACTGCGCTGCACCAGTAAGCCGTGCAGATCGTTGATCATGCTGTAGATCTGCGGGCTGTTATTGGCGTTCAGCATTGGCGGAATGTAGCTGTTATCGAGTCGCACGAGGTTATCGTTACGTTTCTCGGTCACTGCCGCCACGCCGATGGCGGTCCATTCTGCTGTCAGATCTTTTTCCAGCATCAGGGTCAGACGAAGACGGCCAAACTGGACGGTGGCATCCCCCACCGACATGGCGTTATCGTCTTCTACCTCTTGCTCAAAAGCGATGAAGCGCGCCAGAGAGGCCTGCTCTTCGCTAAAAATCACCTCTTCTCTCTCGCCACGGCGAACCGGCAGTGCGAGCACCACCTTTTCATTGGTGAGGTTGTCCGGGATTTTCAGCGGTGCAGGCCCGTTGCGCCCGTTACGCACCTGGAAAAAGGTGCCGTCCGGCAGCAACCCGCTGCAGTAGCTCAGGGCAATGCATCCCTGACGCAGGATGGCTTCATCGAGTTCAACGTCCAGAAAGCCCCAGAGATAGGACCGCTGTAGCGCACCCCATTCACGAACATGGTTGAGCAGATAGCTTTCAGCCCGCTGAAAATGGTGTGGACGCAGGAACATGCCTTCGGTCCAGACGACCTTTTCTGCTTTCGTCATGATGTGTTTCCTGTTTTAACGCGCGTTACTGACTGATGACACGAATGCCATTCACGTCGAGAAAAACGTTGGCCTGGAGTTCATCCGCGGACCATTTCCAGAACTGATAGAGATGATTTTCGCCTGGCACAGGCAGAGGGATTGAAACGCGCCATTTTTTTCCATCCAGCATTTGATATTCCGCCATCACACCGATATAGCGGGCCTCCGGAGAGCTTTGTCCGCTGAGGGTTTTCGACAGCTGTCCTGGCATCAGGAAGAACACATCGCTGTTCAGCAGATTCGCGCCAAGCGTTGCTGACGCGTTGTTCTGCAGGGAATAGAAGTCGCTGGACATGAAATCCGCATCGGATTTCAACAACAGTACCCGGACTTTAAGCGGCGCAGATTCATTGATTTGTGGATGAGCCTGAAACTGCAGATTGTAGCGGGAAGGGTCGCTGTGTGAAGACGACGTACAACCACTGACAAGGGTGAAAACCACCGCGTAAAAGACCAACCACAGCCGATGAAAATTTTTATTATTCATAAAAACACGCTCATAAAAGCCGTTTAGTTCAGGATCCAGGTACCGTTAGCGCTGTCTTTGCAGGCTTTGCTGTTGCCATCAACATCGACACAGGTTGCTTTTTTACGTGACTTAGGACGAATGGCTTGTTTACGCACGGCCGCGTCGTACTGATCGGCCTTGATAACGGCGCGCATCGGCACGTAACCAATCAGCTGGTCTTGTCCTTCATCGGCAAGCGCCATCCAGTAGTGTTCAACCTGCCCCAGCACCACGTAGGTTTTTCCGGTTTCCAGCGTACGGATAACCTTTCCGCCAAAGTCAGGACGGCTCATCACGGATGCCGGATACATGGCACGATACGGCTCATTGAGTTGGGTGAATTCTGCTGGGGGGGTAACGGCGTGACGGTGGGTTAAGGTGACGCCGTTGACCTGGCTAGTCACGATCGTATCGTCGTTGATCACAGGTTTCTGCGGCGCTTTACAGCCCGCCACCGCCATTACAAACAGAAGTGAAAACAGTACGCGCATTTTCATATGCTTTTCCGTAGCGATATTTCGATGATGAAGATGAGGGAATGAAGTTTGTTTTAAGTACAAAAGTTAAAACATGCAGGATATTTTCGGGACGTGACTATTTTAAGGGCATAGCTACCGCACGAGCCCTTCAGAATAAGGCCCAGTGTCTTCCTGACATATTTTGACAAACAGCAAGCAAGTTTACATGAGCTTCGCATCAATTCAATATTTAACGCCCCGCAAGTGATGGTTAATGAAGCACATGGCGCATTATAGGATTAATCTGACAAACAAAGTGGCGCAGTCTCAATGAGCTAATTACCAGGCAAACAACCAACACAACTACTTGTTTTAAAAAAAGAAAAACACAAAAGAGAACCAGTTGCATTAACGCAGAAGCCCTATTTTCACCACTACCATAATTAGTAGAATTTCGTTTATTTTCGGTTTGCAATGAATATATTCATTATGAATTATTTGTTGCATCGATAGAGTATGTTTATTTTTTCCGGCAGGGCACCTTAAATGAGATTAATTCGGTCATTGGCAGACGGTTAATTTCACACCCCAAAATAAGTTTGTATTTTGTATGGTGATAACTGTCTATTCAGACATCAATTGAATGAATTAACAATTAAGCATGAGTAAACTTTTATGCTGCCAGAATGTTCTGATTTTTCTCTAAACCAACTTACGCTGAGGTTTACCGCTAGCTCACCCTTCCCGACTTTCATATGAAGTTTTACCGCTGCTACATCATTTTTTCTTTCTGCGTCATCTATCCCACCGAATGTGTGATAGATAAGATTTATTATCAAAATGATAAAATTTCGTTATAATTTCTTTAAATATTTAGATTACATCGTTGATAAATCACTGTAATAAAGAGGTATTTAAGATAAAGCGCTTTGCAACACCGTGTGCATTGATACACGTGCCGATCATTGCTTGCGCTTATTGCCTCCCACAGTGGTTTTACTGGTCCGACGGTGTATGAGTTAACGAGTCAGGAGTTGGTATGAACAAGAAAAGACGCTCAGTTCCCGGAATCAGGCACTATGACGGTCCTGCCGGAGGCTGGGGGGCGTTAAAAGCCACCGCCATTGCGGTACGTACCCAAATGGATACCTTTGATGCTCCCGCGACGCTGCTGCGTACCAACCAGCCTGACGGCTTTGACTGTCCGGGCTGTGCATGGCCTGATAAAGAACACAAATCGACCTTCCAGTTTTGTGAGAACGGCGCGAAAGCGGTGACCTGGGAAGCGACCAGCAAACGTGTCACCCCGGCGTTTCTGGCCGAAAACACAGTTACCTCACTGCTGGCTAAGTCTGACTTTGAACTGGAAGGATACGGCCGTCTGACACATCCCCTGCGCTATGACCGGGCAAGCGATACTTTCAGGCCTGTTGAATGGGACGAGGCGTTTCAACGCATCGGTGAGGTCCTGCGCGAGCTCGATCCGGATCAGGTTGAGTTCTATACCTCCGGGCGCGCCTCCAACGAAGCGGCCTACCTGTTCCAGCTCTTTGCACGTGAATACGGTACCAATAACTTCCCCGACTGTTCGAATATGTGTCACGAAGCCACCAGCGTCGGATTGCCACGCTCGATTGGTATCGGGAAAGGTACCGTCTCACTGGATGATTTCGATAAAACAGAGCTGGTGATCTCCATCGGTCACAACCCCGGGACTAACCACCCACGGATGATGGGTACCCTTCATGAGCTTGCGCGTCGCAACGTGCCGATTATCGTCTTTAACCCGCTACGCGAACGCGCTCTGGAACGTTTTGCTGACCCGCAAAGCGTCATTGAAATGGCGACCTACAGCTCGACAGATATCGCGTCGACTTACTTCCAGGTGAAGGCCGGAGGCGATGCCGCCGCGTTAAAAGGTATTGCTAAACACCTTCTGCACATGGAGGCCGAACGCGGTAACGTGCTCGACCACGCGTTTATTGCCGAGCACACCCAGGGTTTTGAGGACTTTGCTGCCGATATTGCCCATACGCAGTGGGACGAGATCGAGCGAGAGTCAGGGCTAAGCAAGGCGGCCCTTAAAAGCGTGGCCGACGCCTATGCGAAATCCAGTGCCACCATCATTACCTACGGGATGGGGATTACCCAGCACAATAAAGGCACGGCTAACGTCCGGCTGATTGCTGACCTGCTGCTGATACGCGGCAATATTGGCAAACCCGGCGCGGGGATCTGCCCTCTGCGCGGTCATTCAAACGTGCAGGGGAACCGCACCGTCGGGATTAGCGAGAAGCCGACACCGGCATTTCTGCAGCGTCTGAAAGACGTTTTTGGGTTTGAGCCCCCCTCCCACCACGGCCATGATGCGGTGCAGGCAACGCAAGCCATGATCGACGGCCGCGCGAAAGCGCTCATCTGCCTCGGCGGTAATTTTGCCGTCGCGATGCCCGATCACGAGCGCGGTTTTCCGGCGATGGGGTCACTCGAACTGAGTGTGCACGTCGGGACCAAGCTCAACCGTACCCATCTGCTGGTCGGTAAAGAGACGATTATTTTACCGTGTCTTGGTCGTACAGAACTGGATGTCCAGGCCACCGGGCGTCAGTCCATTACCGTCGAAGATTCCATGTCGATGGTGCATGCCTCTTCAGGCAAGCTGAAGCCTGCTTCTCCACTGTTGCGGGCTGAACCGGCCATTGTCGCCGGCATGGCGAAAGCCACTCTGCAGACAACTCGCGTGGACTGGATGACGTTGATTGAGGATTACGACCGCATCCGCGATCTCATCGAGCAAACCATTCCGGGGTTCGAGAACTACAATGCGCGGATCCGCGTTCCCGGCGGCTTCCGCATGCCGCTACCGCCAACGAAACGTATCTGGCCAACCGCAACGGGCAAAGCGATGTTCTCAATATTCGACGGCGTGCATGAAAATGCCAGTGGTGAAGGAGAGCATGTTCTGCGTCTGATCACGCTGCGCAGCCACGATCAGTACAACACCACCATTTACGCCCTGGACGATCGCTACCGTGGCGTTTTTGGCCGCCGGGATGTGCTGTTTATGAATGAAGATGATATGGCACAGGCCGGGCTGGAACACGGCGATCGCGTGGATATCGAAACCGCCCTCCCCGGCAGTGTTCAGCGTCTGGAAGATATTACCGTTGTGGCATACAGCATCGCACAGGGATCTGTCGGGGCGTACTACCCGGAAGCCAACGTGCTGGTTCCACTCGATTATCTGGATAAGGACAGCGGTACGCCGTCCTATAAATCGGTTCCGGTTCGCATCACCCTGCGCTCGAAAGAGATCCGCATGCTGTAAGGCTGTTCGCGCCGAGTAAACGATGGATATAAAACAGCTAAAATATTTGATCGCGCTCGATCAGACCCGCCACTTTGGTAAGGCGGCCTCGCAGTGCAACATCACCCAGCCGACGCTCTCCATGCGCATCCGCAGCCTGGAGGAGGAGCTTGGGCTGGTGCTGATTGTGCGCGGGCAGCGCTTTGAAGGCTTTACACCGGAAGGTGAACGCATTCTGGCATGGGCGCATGCCTTGCTTGCTGCCCACGACGGGTTACAGGCCGAAGCCGCGCTGTGCAAAGGCCAGGTGGTGGGTGAGTTACGCCTGGGAATGGTCCCGCTGGCGAGCGTGGACCCGATGACCTTTATCCGCCTGTTGACGCAAAAATACCCGGAGCTGACTTACAGCCTTTATTCCATGTCCTCGGCACAGATCGCCGATGGCGTCAGCCGCAATCAGCTTGAGCTGGGTATATGCTACCTCAACAGCATCGACACCAGCCTGTTTGACATTATCCAGCTGCCAAAAACGAAGATGGGCCTGCTGCACGATACGCGTCACTTTCAGTTGGATCAGGACACGCTGACCTGGCGCGACCTGATGGATTTTCCGCTGGGGTTCCTGACCAAAGGGATGCACTACCGGGCGCATATGGAGGCCAGCTTTAACGCAGCAGGGATCGAACCCAAATCTGTTTTTGAAAGCGACTCCACGTTCCAGATCATTCAGGCGGTGCAGAGCGGCGTGTGCTGCGCCGTGATGCCGCTGAACAACGGGCTGGAAGACCTGAACAGCAATTTCAGGATAGTCCCCATCGCCGATGCAAACATTGAGGCGCCCGTCGGCCTGATTATGCGCAGACAGAAGCCCGTCTCCTCGCTGGCGCTGCGCTGTTTTACTGACGCTCAGGAGATTTTTCAGGCAGACAATGAAGCGTAAGCCTGGCGTGTCACCACGCTAAAACCGCCGATCAACACCGCGTTGCAAACGTCCCGATTTTCCGGTGATTCCACCAGCGCGCGGAGCGCATCGCGAATGGCGTTAAGCGTTTCAGGCGAGGTGTTATGCGAGGTGATCAGCGGCAGCCCCGGCGTCAAAGGGGTACGGTCAATGACCGCGAGCCCCTCAAGCCGTTCCGGCTCGTGACGCTGGAGCAGCGCCCAGGTCACACAGTCGATGGCCGCGATATCACCTTCTCCGCGTTTGACATCAATCAGCGACTGGCGATGGCTGCCGCTGAATGTTGTTTGTGAGAAAAAATTGTCGTCAGCCACTTTTTTTCGCAGCGCACGGTAGCCGGACTGCGAGTCCGCGGAATTACAGACCGCGCGACGACCGCGAAAATCAGCCAGCGCGAGATGCCGATCCTCCGCACGCACTACCAGAAAACTGCGGTACTGGATCCCCTCGCAGCCCGGAGCGGTGTAGTGAAAACAGCCGACCACCTGCACGTCCGGTAGCAACGTCACCAACGGATAACCACAGGTCTGGCTGAGGATAAGCTCAGGCTGTTGCCAGTGGGTCAGCAGATTGGATTCCGGCCAGCCGGGGACACGGTCAACGGACACACCACGTGCGACCAGCAACCTCTTTACCGTTAGCCAAAGCGCGCGGGTATTGGCTTGATCCACGGCATACATGGGAAATGCCAGCAGGTTACTCATCATTTGTCCTTTGTTGGCTCCCCGGATGAACGGTAACGTTAACGGGTCTGCTCCAGAACTGGCGGAACCATTCGCCATAGCCCATAACGAGAAAACCACGATTTCGCAGCCGATACGCATCCTGGTTTTGCTGGTAGATCGTCTTCAGTCCATACCAGGGCACGCCCGGTAAATCATGATGTACTGAATGGTAGTTGAGATTCAAAAACAGTACCCGCCAGAACAGCCCGGCCTCGTTAATGACGGAACGTGCGAGCGGGTCATCCGCCGCGCGATGTTCGAAAAACGATCGAACCTTGGTCAGCGCCAGCGCCGGATAACTGACCGCCAGTACAAACCAGACGGGTGAAAAGCCGGTCTGCGTCATCCAGGCGAAGAGAGCCACCAGCAGCAAAACGTGAAGCAGCCACATTGATATTGCCCGCAGTTGAAGATGACGAAATGCCGCCACGGCGCTGCCCAGTGTTTGAACGATATCCAGCAGCGGCGCTAGCACTATCCGCCCGGTAAAGGTATTACGCGCCTGGATCACGCGCTTCTGCCAGGGGGAGAAGCGCGCCCAGCTCTCCGGCGTAAAATAGTACGACTCCGGGTCATCCACCGGATGGGTCAGGCTATGGTGCCGATGATGGGCAAGATGGGAGTCCCGGTACAGGCCGTACGGGTACCAGACCGCCAGCGGGAGCGTGCCAAACAGCTGGTTAAGCCAGGCAAAACGCGTGGGGTGTCCGTGGATCAGCTCATGCTGCAGGGACATGTACCAGGCGGTAAACCCGATGAGCAGCAGCGTGGCGGGCAGCAGGCCGAGCGTTTGCCAGAACGTCAGCGTGGCAAACCAGCCTGCATAAATAGTGATGATCAATAGCCACGTGGGCAGTTCGCTTCGCCACAGGAATCCCGACGCGAGACGGTGGATGTGATTACGATGTTGTGGATGTAAATAGAGGGAGCTTCGATTACCCATTCCTTCAGACGCCGTTTCGCCAGAGACAGTGCCCTGACGATCGCGGATAACGTCTGAAATAACAAAGAACTTAAATCGCATTGCTTTGCCAGAAACGTGGGCAGGCTCCGCCACTTGACTTATTCTGCAATAAAGGTACTTTTCAAGACATGAAGAAAATCCTGATTATTGTTCCCGACGGCGGCATGCTGTTTGAAGCCGCCGGTATCGCTGACATTCTGATGCAGGCCAATCGACTGCATCCGGAAGGTATTTCTCATCCCCGCTATCGCATTATCATCGCCACGACTCAGCCCCACCAGGTGATCCACGGTCAGTCTGGCCTGAATCTGCTGGCGGACTACCGTCTGCCGGAGTTGGATCCGCGTGAACCGCTGGATACGATTATCATCACCGGTCGCGGTATGAACGAACAGGAAAGTACCGCCGTGGTGGACTGGTTGCACCTTGCTGCGCCGCATGCGCGGCGGATCGCGTCAATTTGTGGCGGTGCGATGCTACTTGCCCAGACGGGATTGCTCGATGGTCGTCGCGCGACCACCCACTGGCGGCTGCTGGAAACAATGCAAACCCAGTATCCGGATATCAGGGTCGAAAGTGGTCCGCTGTATGTTCAGGATGGTCCTGTCTGGACCTCTGGCGGCGTAAGTTCCGGGTTCGATCTGACTCTGGCGCTGGTGGAAGATGACTATGGCTTTACCCTCGCCCGCGACGTGGCGCAGGATATGGTGATGTATCTGCGCCGCCCCGGTGGGCAACTGCAGTTCAGCCGTTATAGCCTTCAGCAACCCGGTGATTCTGGCCCGCTCAGTGCGTTGCAAACCTGGATCCTGCAAAACCTCACGGAAGACCTGTGCGTGGAAAATCTGGCCGGAAAAGCGGCGATGAGTCCGCGCAATTTCACCCGTGTGTTTACCCGTGAGACAGGGGTTTCTCCGGCCCGCTACGTCACTGAAGCGCGTCTGGCTGCCGCCCGACAACTGCTGGAGCAGACCCGGGATCCCCTTGAGCTTATTGCTGAGCGAACCGGGTTTGGCAGCAGTATTAATTTGCGACGCGTGTTTGAGAAACAACTCCACCTCACTCCGGGCGAGTACCGCCAGCGCTTTCATTGCCGGAAGATGGCGTAATCTGATCTTTTTTTGTCGTTTACGCCACCCGGCCTGACGCCTACAGTGACTCCAGACAACAGAGATAAGGAGTGCACCATGGTTAAGGTCGGTATTAACGGTTTCGGCCGTATCGGACGTAATTTCCTGCGCGCGGCGCTGGGTAATGCGGATCTGCAGATTGTGGCCATTAACGATCTGACGGACAGCAAAACCCTCGCCCATTTGCTCAAACACGATTCCCTTCTCGGTACCCTGCCGGTTCCCGTTGAAGCAGCTGACGGCGCGTTGCAGGTGGATGGTCAACGAATTACCGTATACAGCGAACGCGACCCGGCGAATATTCCGTGGCGTGATGCCGGCGTTGACGTGGTGATTGAGGCCACCGGCTTCTTTACCGAACGGGAAAAAGCGGCAGTGCATATCACCCACGGTGGTGCTAAGCGCGTTATCATCTCCGCTCCCGGGAAAAACGATGACCTGACGATAGTCATGGGGGTCAATCACGAGCAGTACGATCCGGCCCTGCATGTTGTCGTAAGCAACGGGAGTTGTACCACTAACGGCCTGGCTCCCGCTGCGCAAGTGCTGCATCAACAGTTCGGGATTGAGCATGGGCTAATGAACACAACACATGCGTATACCAACAGTCAGGCGCTGCATGATCAGCCTGAAAAGGATCTGCGTGGAGCACGTGCTGCAGCACTGTCAATTGTCCCGTACTCCAGCGGTGCGGCAAAAGCGCTGGGGAAAGTCATCCCTTCCCTGGACGGTAAACTGACCGGATACTCCCTGCGCGTGCCGGTTCCGGTGGTATCGATTGTGGATTTAACGGTAACGCTAAGCCGTAACGTGACTGTTGAAGAGGTGAATGACGCGTTTCGTCACGCTGCCGCCAGCGAGCCACTGAAAGGCATTCTGGGATATAGCGATGAACCGCTGGTCTCCAGCGATTACCAGGGCGACCCACGCTCCTCAATTATCGACGGGCTTTCCACGCTGGTGATTGGCGGGAATATGGTGAAGATCCTGGCGTGGTATGACAACGAGTGGGGATTCTCAAACCGCCTGGTAGATCTGGCTTTGTGGATGGATAAGAAAGGGTTGTAAATCTTACCTTAATGCCGGGTGGCGCTTACGCTTACCCGGTCTGCAAATTATGTCATCATTCTGTAATATCACCCTCTCCTCGCTGAATATATAATTCAAGATAATCTTATTAAGATTCAACAAGTTCCAATTCATCGCATCAATTATAAATAAGCATCGATTAACTTAGATAATAGGTTAGTAGTTATTCTTTATTTTACTTTTAAAATTGAGAGTACGATCACTGTCCTTAGACGATAACGTAGACCATGATAAACCCTGTACACAACAGGAACATATTATGTATTACAGCAAGGAAATTATAGAAATAATTGGATCCGATAAGGACCTCGCAGTAAGACTCGATCGCGCCGTCGCGGGAGTAAAGGATGGTGCTATAGAATATTTAAACAATCTTGGTGATGCTACCACGCGCTTGCTTTATTATACATCTTGCTTTACAGACAATTACCAGGATGTCTGTAAACGTTTGGCTTCAGAAGATCAAAGATTTTTGCTTGGTATTATACAGTTAATCAAGAAAAGAGATCTCATTTCCCGTATAATTAAAATATACATAATGACATTGTTTAAAAACAAGAGTGAAAATGAAATAAGATATATTCTCGAAAAAGTCACACCTTTTACATCCAACTATTCAGTTAGAGTGATATCTAAAAATGGTTTAGTTTATGCCCTGGCATCCTATATCTGTTATGGCAACAAAGTAAATACAGCCGTTCAAAACGCTTTAATGAAAAAAATTGCGAACAAAACTGGCTGGGGTCTGGCGGCGTTAAATGCTTATGCAATAGTTCAGCATGCCGCAGATAGCGCAAATAACCTGAAAAATCTCTGTCCACAATTTTACCATGCACTATATATGGAAGATCTCGAAATGATGTACTTTCTGGTAGAACCTGTAATAATGAAATCTGGTTATCTTAATATAAATACTGCATCCTCTCATGAAATCATTGATGCTTTGAAAGCGATGATGAAATAATGTGGAAATCCATAAGCAAATTTTTCAAGCAATTTTTTACAAGCTTTATTAAAGATATCATCAACGATATTTTAGGTTATGGGATAGTATTATTTATCCTTATTCTTGCCATGCTAGTCGTGAATTACATCGAAGATGACCTGACTGCAATGGGAATCATTGGCGTCATTGTGCTCGTCGTTTACTCAATTGTCTTTTTTTACCAGGGAAAGGAATGAAATATGCCTACTCCAGCACATATATGGTTTACTGATGAAAATAACGCGCCCGTTATTGGTGAATGTTTAATGCCTACAAGATTGGGCTCTACCGAACTAAAATCGTTTAACCACTCGGTCTGGATCCCCACCTGTTCCAACACGGGAAAGCTGACAGGGACACGCCTTCATGTTCCAATTACCTTTGAAAAGGAAATAGACCGCATCACACCCTATTTATGTCGTGCTGTATGCACAGGCAAAACATTCAAATCTGCATTAATAAAAATGTATAAAATCGATGACGCCGGTATTGAGCGCGAATACTTCCATATCACTTTGGAAAACGTCAAGATAACGAGGATTTCGCCAGTATTGCATCCATTAGGTATCGCGAGTGCGCACATGGAAGAAGTCGAACTCCGCTATGAATCAATTGAATGGAAATATTGCGAAGGGAACATCATGTTTAAAGACACCTGGAATGAAAGAGCGACAGCATAGAACGATGGACACCCGATAAGTCCCTCTCCCAAAGGAGAGGGAAAGCACTCACTCTGCTTTAACTTTTACACCCATAAACACAATCACCATCGCCGTCACCAGCAGGAAACCACTTCCGGCAAATACGCCGCTGGCACCGTTGAGGTCAAATACCGCCCCGCCCCCGGCCGCACCCGCACTGATTGCCAGCTGAATTGAGGCCACCAGCAGCCCCCCTGCACTTTCGGCTTCATCCGGAACGGTGGTAGCAAGCCAGGTTGACCAGCCCACCGGAACCAGACCAAACGCAAAGCCCCACAACGCAACCAGGAATCCATCCAGCATCGCCAGATGACCAAACGCCACCATCGTGAGGGCGAGTACGCCCATCGCAAACGGTACCAGCGCCAGCGTCAGGCGCAGATTACGTGCCAGCAGGTGCCCGGCGACAGAGGTGCCCACAAAATTGGCGAGTCCAAAACCCAGCAGGATCAGTGAAATACTCTCAACGCTTACCTGACCTACTGTTTCCAGGAACGGACGCAGGTAGGTAAAGAAGGCAAAGTGGCCGCTGAAGATCAGGATGGTCGCCAGCATGCCGCCGATCATCCCCGGACGACGCAGCACCCGGAACAGCGTACTCAGGCTACCGCTGCTCTCCGGTTTCATGGAAGGCAGCACCCAGAGCTGCCACAGCAGCGCCAGCATACTTGGCAGAATGCAGAGAATAAAGACGTTACGCCAGCCGATCAGGCTACCCAGATAGCTTCCCAGTGGGGCAGCAACTACGGTGGCAATTGATACACTGGAGAAGATCACCGCCAGCGCTTTCGGCACTTTATCCGCAGGAACCAGACGCATCGTCGTGGCCGTCGACATCGCCCAGAATCCGCCGATGGCAACCCCCAGCAGCAATCGCCCCATCAGCAGGACGTGCAGGCTGGGCGCAAAAGCCACCAGCAGGCTGGAGATGATTTGCAGCACGGAGAAAAACATCAATACCCAGCGGCGGTCGATGTTCTTGGTGGCCGGCGTGATCAGCAATCCCGTGACCAGCGCCACCAGTGCGGTGGCGGTTACGGCCTGACCGGCCATCCCCTCACTTACCCCCAGGCTCGCTGCCATCGGCGTCAGCAAACTGGCGGGCAGAAACTCTGCCGTAATCAACCCAAACACTCCCAGCCCCAGTGAATAGACCGCTCGCCAGGCGGGTTTTGCAGGCGCGATGGCCTCTCTCGCCGCGACACATGAATTCATCTGTTGTTCTCCCGTTATGAAAATGTGACAACTGTCGCAAAAGCATAGAAGGTTCACCCTGGACGATCTATGACATATAATCTCCACTTATTGATTATTCGTCCGGAGTTGCGCCATGACCGTACAGTCACCCGATCTGATCAGCGAACTTTTACGCGGCATGCGCCTGTCAGGTGTGAAATACCGGCGCATCCAGGCCAGTGCACCGTTTGGCGTCGCGTTCCATCAGGCACCCGGTAGGGCGCAGTTTCATTTTGTAAGCCACGGTAGCGCCCTGCTGCGAATGGAGAGCGGTGCAACGTTCGAACTGAGCAGTGGTGACGCCCTTTTTATTCCTGCCGGCAATTCCCATGCCCTGCTCTCAGACGAGCAGGCGACCATTACGCCCATTAACGCCTTTCCCAGCGAGCCCATCTGCAGCTCGGTGTGTGCCATCACCTGCGAGCCCTGCCCGGAAAGCGAGAACACCATCATCTTTAGCGGGTGCATGGATTTTGAGCTGGGCGGGATGCAGCCACTGATCAAGGCGATGCCGGAAGTGATGATGGTCAGCCGGTTGATGTCCACCTGGCCGGAGATCCATCCGTTGCTGGCGGCGATGGAGCGGGAATCCGTGGCGCGTCAGGCCGGGTACGCGGGGATCCTGGCGCGACTGGCCGACGTGGTGGCAGCGTTAATCGTACGTGGCTGGGTTGAAGGCGGCTGTGGCAAAGCCACCGGCTGGGTGCAGGTACTGCGTGACCCACGCCTGAGCCGCGCCATTTACGCTATGCACCAGCAGCCTGGCCTGAACTGGAGCGTGGCAGACCTGGCAAAAGAAGCGGGGACTTCCCGTTCTGTATTCGCAGAACGGTTTCTGGCGGCGACGGGAACTACGCCGGCAAAATATCTCAGCGAGCTGAGGATGAGGCTGGCCATTCAGTACATTCGACACGAAAATCAGCCGATTGAAACCGTCGCGCTGCGGCTGGGATACGGCTCTCTGGCGGCATTTAGCCGGGCATTTAAGCGCATTATTGGACATGCGCCGGGCACGCTGCGGGAAACCAGCCAGACGCCGGAAGAGGCCTGACCGAACAGCAATATTTAACGCGAAGCAGGCAATATTCGTCTAAGGTTTTCAGGTGATTGACAACAGCGGTCACGCTGTTTAGTGAAGACAGGAGACGAACTAATGATAAGACCTCGTACACTACGCCCTGCTTTCCTGGCCCTTGCGTCAGGAGGCGTGCTGCTCGGCGTAACGACATTGGGTTATGCCGACGATAGCCCCGCGCCCCAGACAACCTCACCTGATATTTTGCTGGGCCCTCTTTTCAATGATGTGCAAAGTGCCAAACTGTTTCCCGATCAGAAAACCTTCGCTGATGCAGTCCCCAAAAGCGACCCGCTAATGATTCTGGCGGATTATCGGATGCAGCACACGCAGTCCAGCTTTGACTTACGCCACTTTGTCGAGATGAACTTCACGCTCCCTGCGGAAGGGGAAAAATATGTTCCGCCTGCTGGACAAAGTTTACGTGAGCACATTGACGATCTCTGGCCCGTACTGACGCGCACCACGGATAAAGCCAGCAACAAATGGGATTCCCTTCTGCCGTTACCCAAACCTTACGTGGTGCCCGGCGGGCGTTTCCGTGAGGTCTACTATTGGGACAGCTATTTCACCATGTTGGGCCTGGCGGAAAGCGATCACTGGGACAAAATCAGCGACATGGTGGATAACTTTGCGTATGAGATTGACACCTTCGGCCACATTCCCAACGGCAACCGTAGCTACTACCTGAGCCGCTCCCAGCCACCGTTTTTCTCAATGATGGTTGAGCTGCTGGCGACCCACGACAGCGATGCGCTGAAGAAATATCGTCCGCAGATGGAGAAAGAGTACGCTTACTGGATGGATGGCGTAGATGCCCTTCAGCCGGGGCAAGCCAGTAAACGGGTGGTGAAACTGGATGATGGCGCCATTCTCAACCGCTACTGGGATGACCGCGATACCCCGCGCCCGGAGTCATGGCTTGACGACGTGAATACCGCCAAAAGTAACCCTAACCGTCCCGCGACGGAGATCTACCGTGATTTGCGTTCCGCTGCGGCTTCGGGCTGGGATTTTAGCTCCCGCTGGATGGACGATCCGCAAAAGCTCGGCACGATCCGGACCACCAGCATTGTGCCCGTCGATCTGAATGCCCTGATGTTCAAGATGGAAAAACTGCTGGCGCGGGCAAGCCAGGAGAGTGGCGATGCCGCCAGCGCAAGCAAATACGAAACGCTGGCAACCGCGCGTCAGAAAGCCATCGAGAGCCATCTGTGGAATGATAAAGAGGGCTGGTACGCCGATTACGATCTCAAGAGCAAAAAGGTGCGTAATCAACTCACGGCGGCAGCCCTGTTCCCACTTTACGTGAAGGCGGCGGCACAGGATCGGGCCGACAAAGTGGCAGCAGCAACCTCGTCTCGCTTGTTGAAACCGGGCGGGATTTCCACCACCACCATCAACAGTGGTCAGCAGTGGGATGCGCCAAACGGCTGGGCCCCGCTGCAGTGGGTGGCCGCGGAAGGTCTGCAGAATTACGGGCAAGAGAAGGTCTCGATGGAGGTAACCTGGCGTTTCCTGAAGAACGTTCAGCATACTTACGACCGCGAAAAGAAACTGGTCGAGAAATATGACGTGTCGACAACCGGGACCGGTGGCGGCGGAGGCGAGTATCCGCTGCAGGACGGCTTCGGCTGGAGTAACGGCGTAACGCTGAAGATGCTGGATAGGGTGTGTCCGAAAGCGAAACCGTGTGACAGCGTGCCGGAAAATCAGCCTGCGGCAAATGATGAGGTGGCACCGGTGAAAGCGACGGCGCAGAAAGTGAGTATTGCCGGGTGGCGGCTACGCCTTACCCGGCCTACGTTTTGTACTCACCGGGCTTTGCTTAGAAACTGTAACTCGCCCCTAGCTGATACGTCCTGTCACGCCCAATCCAGCAGTTGGTCGCGTCGTAGCAGGTCAGCGTCTCTTTGTTGGTGATGTTCTGTGCGCTGGCCTTAAGCGTCAGCCCTGCCAGCGAAGGCATAATTTCCCCCATCCGGTACGAAGCCGCCAGATCGTACTGCGTTGCACCACCCAGTTTACCCGCATCGTTAGCCGGAGAGATTTCCATCGGCCCGGTGTAGCGTGCGCCCGCACCCAGCATCAACCCTTTCAACGCCGTGTTCTCAAAGGTGTAATCCCCCCAGAGATTAAAGGCGTTTTCCGGCACCTGCGTTGGACGTTTCCCTTTGTACTTGTCATCTTCCGTATTGATCGCGTGGGTGTAGGCATAGTTAGCAATCAGCGTCAGGTTATCCATCGGACGGCTGATGGCGGACAGTTCTGCCCCTTTTGATTCCACTTCCCCGGTCTGACGATAGTTCAGGAAGCCCGGATCGGAGGTGACGACGTTTTTCTGACGGATGTTAAACACCGAGGCGGTAAAGGTGGTGGCGTAGTCGGCCAGCAGATATTTTACCCCGCCTTCCACCTGCTTGCTGGTGGTCGGTTTGACGTCTTTCGCCACGAGCGTTCCCTGCGGTGACACTGGCGCAAAACCTTCTGAGTAGCTGATAAATGGCGAAATCCCGTTGTCGAAGGCGTAAAGCGCCCCCAGGCGTTTGGTAACGCGGTCCTGCGATACCCAGGCTTTATCGCCGTTTTGCAGATAATTGGTGGTGACGGAGCGGTAATCGTCGTAGCGCAAGCTGCCCAGCAGGTTGAGGCCGCCAAATTCCACCTGATCCTGCAGGTAATAACCGTTCTGTTGGTAGCTGAGACGGTTTTTCTGGGCGGTGTAGAGCCCCAGCGCGCTTTCCTGGATCTGCGAATAGTCAGGATGACGCATATCCATACCCGGCGTGGCCGACGCGTAGCGATAGTGGAAATGGGAGTTCAGCTTCTGATAGTCAAACCCGGCCAGCAGATGGTGTTTCCAGTCACCCAGCGTAACGGTTTTGGTCACCTGGTTATCGATGTTAAAGCTCTTAAGGTCTTCATCGGTGGTGTAGGCAAAGCGGTTGAGCTGGTACACCTCACTTCCCGTCCCTGTCGCGTAGACGCTGCGCTGGTGGGTATCAACGTCGAAATAGCGCGCTTTCTGATTAAAGCCCCAGCCGCTGTCAAATTCGTGTTCGAAGCTGTAGCCCAGCATCCACTGACGCTGCTTAAATCCATTCCACTCATCTCCGGCGTAATCGCGCTTGCCCGCGTATTTCGAGCGCAGGTAAGCGAGCGGCAACGGGTTAGACGGCGTCAGGCTCGGGGTATTTTGCGCCAGGGCATCCAGGGTGAGGCGGGTTTTACTGTCCGGTTGCCAGGTGACAGATGGGGCAATCAGGTAGTTTTCATACCGGGTAGTGTGCGGCTGATCGTCATTTTCCGTCGCTTTACCCAGCAGACGATAACTCCAGTCGCTGCCGGCAATTTGTCCGGTTGAGTCGAGATAGCCCTCTTTCAGATTACGGTTCCCGGTGTTAAAACCGACCTCAGTTCGGGCTTCTCGCTGCGGCTTTTTACTTTGAATATTCACCAGCCCGCCCGGCGAACCGCCGCCGTATAGGACCGATGAGGGACCTTTCAGGATATCAACGCTGTCTATTAACAGCGGATCGATGCGCGCCTTGGTGTTTCCGGTGACGTTATAGGGTAGTTGCAGCCCGTTGTAGAACTCCTGGTCAACGGTAAAGCCACGAATTTTATATTCGCTCATATAGGAGGTATTCCCCCGTACCTCCGTTGAGACGCCCGGGGCATAGCGCAGGATTTCATTCACCGAATTCGCGTGACGCTTTTCTATTTCCGGCGCAGAGAGGGTCGTGATGACCTGCGGCGTTTTACTTTCAGCAACGGCCGATTTCGTGGCGCTGTTCGTCCAGGCCGGTAGCGCGCTGCCCTGCTCTGAGCCCGTAACAACGATGGTGGATTCTTCGGCAATCGCCTGGGCCTGTAATGCCAGCGTGACGGCACCTGCCAGGGCGCACAGCGCAAAACGTGAGGTATTCATAATGTCGTCTTGTTGTTAGATACAATTAGGAACGACAATTATTATCATTTAGATTAGCAAATCAATACTCCGGTAAAAAAACGGCCCTCCGCAGAGAGCCGTTTATGTCAATTTATGCTCGTCGCAGTAACCTGAATATGACCAGCACCACAATGGCACCCACGACAGCGACCAGAAAACTGTGCAGGTCGAAACCACTTATGTTGCCTCCAAAGCCAAACATCGTCGCCAGCCAGCCGCCCACAACCGCACCAACGACCCCGAGTACACAGGTCAAAATAAAACCGCCACCATCACGCCCCGGCATGATCAGTTTGGCAATAGCGCCGGCAATTAGACCAAAGATAATCCAGGCGATGATACCCATAGCGATGCCCTCTTGCAGGTTTAACGCGTGCGCAGAAAACCTTCTGCACAGCTAACTTAAGTATAGGTCATCGCCGGAAAACCATTTTCATCTCACCGACTTATCTTTGCTTAAACAGGCAAAAAAAACTCACCGGTTTGTATTAAGTTTCATTGTTGATTGCCGATAACGCTAAGACAGTCTGTCATCTTTCAAGGAGCCATCCGGCGTGAGTCATTACAGTGAGCAGTTCCTCAAGCAAAATCCGCTGGCTGTATTAGGGGTATTACGCGACCTGCAAAAAGGCGAAGTGCCGCTGCGCATCAGTTGGTCGAATAATCAGTTCATCAGCAAGATCCTTGATGCCTCGCAGGAGCGGCTGGTTATCGACCTTGGCAGTCAGGAGTATGAAAACCGTGCCGCACTGAAAGCGGAAAATATCGCAGTGATGGCCGAAACGCAGGGTGCGAAAGTGGAGTTTGTGCTGCCACGACTGGAACTGAGTGAATACCAGGGGCTTCCTGCTTTTGTTACGCCTCTTCCCACCAATCTCTGGTTTGTCCAGCGTCGTGAGTATTTCCGCATCAGCGCTCCACTTCAGCCAGCCTATTTTTGTAAGGCCAAAATGCCTGACAAAAAAGAGATCCGTTTCCGCCTCTTCGATCTGTCTCTGGGCGGTATGGGCGCGCTGATGGATACCGCGAAACCTGAGGGGCTGGTTGAAGGCATGCGCTTTACCCAGATAGAACTGGATATGGGAGGCTGGGGTCGCTTTTATTTTGATGCACAGCTGATTGCCATCAGCGATCGCAAAGTCGTAGACAGCAAAAATGAAACTATCACTACGCCACGCCTGAGCTTCCGTTTCCTTAACGTGGGGCCCGGCGCAGAGCGCGAGCTTCAGCGTATTATCTATTCACTGGAGCGGGAAGCGCGGCAACGCGCCAATAAAGTTCTGTGAGAAAAGTCGGGCAGCGTAACCGCCGCCCGTCTACGGCATTACATAGCATCCATCGCTTTCTGAACTTTCCAGATATAACGAGGTGCCTGTGGTGCCGGGTGATTCTTAGCTACATGCTCAAAGAACTCATCTTTGTCCATGCCATTAATTTCTGCTATCGCCTCTTTCCGGTCAGAGGAGAAGGTTCTGAGCAACGCGCCGGCACCGTTTACATAAGACACCACCAGCGCATACTGCATCACTTCCGGGTCCTGAATCCCCTTCAGCACCCCATGCTCCATAATGCTCAGGTAGGCGGTTCCCATCGAAATGTTGCGTTCCGGGTTCTTCAGCTCACTGGTCGACGGCTGCCCGCTCCAGCCCATGTAACGGTAGACCTCTTTTCCCGCCGTTGACGCTTTAAGCTGCATCAGCCCCACCGCGTTGGATTTGCTGACGAGCGTTGGATTACCGCCGGACTCCACCGCAATAATCGCCGTGATCAGTCGTGGACTAACGCCCCAGGCCTTTCCGGCTTGTTCGCTGATCGGCATCCACTGCATAGCCCGTTTTACAGGCACTTCCGGGTTCCAGGGCGGGTTTTGATAATCATGTTTAGAACTACAGCCAGCAAGCAACACAATCAAAAAAGCAAACCATCTCAATTTCACGTCATCTATCCTTATAGCCGGTCATCGCGGTGCGCCGCCTCTTGAAGCGGGCGGCGTATAAGCGGCATGATATAGACAATTAGTTTCTCATTCAGCAAGGAATTGCCATGTCTCAGTTTCATCTCATCGCGCCCTCGGGCTACTGCATTAACCAGGACGCGGCACAACGGGGCGTTCAGCGCTTGCTGGAATCCGGCCATCAGGTAGAAAATCAGACGATTATCCCCCGCCGTCTTCAGCGTTTTGCCGGAACGGAAGCGCAGAGGCTGAATGATATTAATAACCTGGTGAACCTGAAGGGCGAAAACCAGATTGTGCTCGCGGTGCGCGGGGGATACGGTGCGAGCCGCTTACTGGAGAGTATCGACTGGCAAGGGCTGGCACAGCGTCAACAACAGGATCCGCTGCTGATCTGCGGACACAGCGATTTCACGGCGATCCAGCTTGGGCTGCTGGCCTTGCATAACGTCATCACCTTCAGCGGCCCGATGCTGGCCGGTAACTTCGGTGCGCCGGAACTGGATCCCTTCACCCAGGAGCATTTCTGGCGCGCGCTGCGTAATCCCACCTACAGCGTGGAGTGGCAAGGCAATGGGCCGCACTGGGAATGTGAAGGCCAGCTCTGGGGCGGCAACCTGGCGATGCTGGTCTCGCTGATTGGTACGCCGTGGCTGCCGCAAATTGAGGACGGCATTCTGGTGCTGGAAGATATCAACGAACATCCGTTCCGCGTTGAGCGTATGTTATTGCAGCTTTATCACGCCGGGATCCTCGAACGTCAGTCCGCGATTGTACTGGGCAGCTTTAGCGGCTCGGCACCGAATGATTATGATGCAGGTTACTCTCTTGAAACCATGGTCGATTTCATTCGCTCGCGGCTGGATATTCCGGTTATTACGGGGCTGGATTTTGGCCATGAGCAGCAGACTGTGACCCTGGCGCTGGGCGCACACGCCGCCCTGATTCATGATGATTCAGGCAGTCGACTAACCATCAGCGGCCATCCTGTCATAAAGGCATAAAAAAACCGTTTAACCCCCTTAATAAAACGCTGTTGCCACCGTTAATATGTTAGGGTTTTAGTAACAGCGTTAACATTGAGGTGGGAGAAAGACAACATTGGATGCCGCAGCGATAATCAGCCTTTTCATTCTGGGTTCTGTGCTTGTAACCAGCAGTATTTTATTAAGTTCATTTTCATCGCGTCTCGGCATACCTATTCTTGTTATTTTCCTTGCCATCGGCATGCTGGCTGGCATTGATGGCATCGGCGGTATCCCATTCGATAACTACCCTTTCGCTTACATGGTGAGTAACCTCGCGCTGGCGGTGATCCTGCTGGACGGCGGGATGCGCACCCAGGCGAGTTCGTTCCGCGTGGCCTTAGGGCCTGCACTGTCTCTCGCGACGATCGGTGTGTTGATTACCTCTGGACTGACCGGGATGATGGCCGCGTGGCTTTTCCATCTCAATATCATGGAAGGTTTGCTGATTGGCGCTATCGTTGGCTCAACCGATGCCGCTGCCGTGTTTTCCCTGCTCGGCGGAAAGGGGCTTAACGAACGTGTCGGTTCCACGCTTGAGATTGAATCCGGCAGTAACGATCCGATGGCGGTGTTTCTCACCATCACGTTAATCGAGATGATTCAGCAGCACGAAAACGGGCTGAGCTGGATGTTTGCCTGGCATATTCTGCAGCAGTTCGGTCTGGGTATTTTCATCGGTCTGGCGGGAGGATATCTGTTACAGCAGATGATCAACCGTATCTCGCTTCCTCTGGGGCTTTACCCTCTGCTGGCGCTGAGCGGCGGCATTCTGATTTTTGCCGTTACCACGGCGCTGGACGGCAGCGGCATTCTGGCGGTTTATCTCTGCGGATTCCTGATGGGCAACCGTCCGATTCGCAACCGTCACGCCATTTTGCAGAACTTCGACGGTCTGGCATGGCTGGCGCAAATCGGCATGTTCCTGGTGCTGGGTCTGCTGGTCACGCCGTCAGACCTGTTGCCGATTGCCGTTCCGGCGCTGTTGCTTTCAGCATGGATGATCTTCTTCGCCCGTCCGCTGTCGGTGTTTGCGGGCCTGCTGCCGTTTCGCGGTTTCAATCTGCGTGAACGGGTTTTTATCAGTTGGGTGGGGCTGCGTGGTGCGGTGCCGATTATTCTTGCCGTCTTCCCGATGATGGCCGGTCTGGATAATGCGCGGTTGTTCTTTAACGTGGCGTTCTTTGTGGTACTGATTTCCCTGTTGTTCCAGGGAACCTCGCTCGGGTGGGCGGCGAAAAAAGCCAAAGTGGTGGTCCCTCCTGTCGGCTGGCCGGTTTCCCGCGTGGGGCTGGACATTCACCCTGAGAACCCATGGGAACAATTCGTCTATCAACTGAGCGCCGACAAATGGTGTGTGGGAGCATCGCTGCGCGATTTACATATGCCGGCCGAAACGCGTATTGCCGCGCTGTTCCGTGATAATGCCCTGTTGCATCCTACCGGCAGCACTCGTCTGCGCGAAGGCGATATCCTGTGTGTCATTGGCCGCGAGCGCGATCTGCCTGCGCTGGGCAAGCTGTTCAGTCAGTCACCACCGGTGGCGCTGGATCAGCGCTTCTTTGGTGATTTTATTCTGGAAGCGAGTGCCAAGTTTGCCGATGTGGCGCTGATTTACGGTCTGGATGAAGGACTGGAGTACCGCGACAAGCAGCAGACGTTAGGGGAAATCATTCAGCAACTGCTGGGTGCAGCCCCCGTCGTTGGTGACCAGGTGGAGTTTGCCGGGATGATCTGGACGGTGGCCGAGAAAGAAGATAACGAGGTCAGGAAAGTTGGCGTGAGGCCAATGGACGAGGAAGCGGAGTAGTAGTTTTTTTGCCGGGTAAGCGCTAGCGCTACCCGGCGAATATATGTTACACCGTCACAACCGGCACTCTTGGTGCCAGCGCGCACATTAATTCGTACCCCACCGTTCCCGCCGCGGCAGCCACATCGTCAATTTTGATTTCGTTACCCCACAGCTCAACCGGTGAACCGATCCCCGCCTGCGGGCATGGCGTCAAATCAACGGCCAGCATATCCATAGAGATGGTACCCACCGTACCGGAGCGCACACCATCTACCAGGACTGGCGTACCGGTCGGGGCGATGCGCGGGTAACCGTCGGCATAGCCGCCCGCCACAATACCAATCCGTTGCTCACCCTTCGCCCGGTAACGGCTGCCGTAGCCCACCGTGTCACCGGCCTTCAGCGTCTGCACGCCAATAATTTCACTGCGCAGGGTCATGACCGGCTTCAGGCCGCTGTTGGCGATATCCTGCCACTGACCTGACGGAGATGCGCCGTACAAGACAATCCCCGGTCGTACCCAGTTATAGTGGGCTTCAGGATGCCATAGCGTGGCGGCTGAGTTTGACAGCGAGCGCGGACAATCCAGCCCTTCAGCCGCCTGCTCAATACGCACCATGGCATCGGCAATGCCATCAGGTTTTTCCGCATCGGCAAAGTGCGCCATCAACGTCATTTCACCCACATTCTTCAGCGCACGCAGCTGTTGCCAGACGGTGTGCACCCGCTCAGGCTGGAAGCCCAGGCGGTTCATACCGCTATTGACCTTGAGGTAAATATCCAGCGGCGCATGCAGTTTTGCATCCTGCAGGGCTTTAATTTGCCAGTTACTGTGAACGCTGGTGGTCAGACGGTACTTATCCAGTAACGGCAGGTCGTCGGCGTGGAAGAAACCCTCAAGCAACAGGATGGGCCCTTTCCAGCCGCGTTCACGCAGCAGAATGGCCTCTTCCAGATTCAGTAACGCAAAACCGTCGGTCGCGCTGAGGGCGCTCCAGATACGGTCAATACCGTGGCCGTAGGCATTCGCTTTGACCACCGACCAGACGCGTGAACCAGGTGCTGCCCGGCGAACAATTTGCAGGTTATCCTTCAGGGCCTGCAGATCCAGCTGAGCCAGAACAGGACGGGACATGACGACTCCTTAGTTATGCGCGCCGTGCAGGTGCTGTGGACGTGACGGCGTAAACCCTGATTGATAGCGTGCTGCGCTTAAATCGTCAAACGGAATAGCCGGCGTGCGCCCGGAAATCAGGTCGCTCAGCAGTTGACCAGACCCGCAGGCCATCGTCCAGCCAAGCGTGCCGTGTCCGGTATTGGTCCACAGATTTTTAAACGGCGTGCGCCCAACTATCGGTGTGCCGTCGGGAGTCATTGGACGCAGGCCGGTCCAGAACGTTGCCTGCTCAACAAAACCCCCGCGCGGGAAGAGATCCCCCACCACCATCTCCAGCGTTTCACGACGCGGCTTCAGCAGCTCGGTGTTGAAGCCGACAATCTCCGCCATGCCGCCGACGCGGATGCGGTTATCGAAGCGCGTAATTGCAATCTTGTAGGTTTCATCCAGGATGGTCGACACAGGCGCGCCGCTCTCCTCTTTCACCGGAATGGTCAGCGAGTAGCCCTTGAGCGGATAGACCGGAATATCGAGAATGCCTTTCAGCATGGCAGTGGAGTACGAGCCAAACGCCATGACGTAAGCATCAGCTTTGATCACTTCGTCGCCGCACTTCACGCCGTAAATCTTTTCCCCTTCCGACAGCAGCTTATCGACAGAGGTGTTAAAGCGGAATTTCACCCCCGCCTGCTCGCACATTTGTGCCAGACGTTGCGTAAAGAGCTGGCAGTCACCGGTTTCGTCATTCGGCAGGCGCAGACCGCCCGTCAGTTTGTGCGCCACTTCCGCAAGGGCCGGTTCAACCTGACCAAGCTGGCTCGCTTCCAGCAGCTGGTACGGTACGCCGGCATCTTCCAGCACGGCGATATCGCGGGTCGCATTTTCGTACTGTTGCTCCGTACGGAACAGCTGTAGCGTCCCGCCCTGGCGGCCTTCGTACTCAATGCCGGTCGACGCGCGCAAGGCTTTCAGGCAATCACGGCTGTACTCCGCCAGACGCACCATGCGCCCTTTGTTTTCCATGTAGTGGCGGGTGTCGCAGTTGCGCAGCATCTGCCACATCCACTTCAGCTGAAACTGGGTGCCGTCGAGGCTGATGGCCAGCGGCGCATGGCGCTGGAACATCCATTTAATCGCCTTCAGCGGAACACCGGGTGCCGCCCACGGCGCCGCATAACCCGGAGAGATTTGCCCGGCGTTTGCCGCGCTGGTTTCAAGCGCTGGACCGGATTCACGATCGATAACGGTTACGTCATGTCCCGCCTGACTTAAATACCAGGCGCTGGTTACGCCAACGACACCACTTCCCAGTATGACAACACGCATAGCCACTCCATTATGTGCAAAAGAACAATCTTCTAATTACAGATTGATAACCTAGTTGAAAATATTATTCAACATATGACTTTTTTATGGTGACTTACCTCACACATCCCCCAGCATCAGGGGATAGTGCTAATTTGGGATCTCCTGCTGCGCGTTATTTTTAACCAGCATAATATGCTGCGAGACACCGTTTATTTGCCGTATCAAAAACGCGAAATCGCAAAGAAAAAATTTCTGCTCCAGCACGCTTTTTAACACGTTGATCTATGCTTGAAAGGAGGCTCTCCAGACAGAGAGAGCACCCACAATGAGGGCGCGCTAATGGCTACTATTGATTCCCTGAACAAGGACAACACACGTCTGAGCGATGGACCCGACTGGACCTTCGAGCTGCTGGATGTCTACCTCGCCGAAATCGACCGGGTGGCAAAACTGTATCGCCTGGATACTTATCCGCATCAGATTGAAGTCATTACGTCCGAACAGATGATGGACGCCTACTCCAGCGTCGGGATGCCGATTAATTATCCTCACTGGTCGTTTGGTAAAAAATTTATTGAAACGGAACGGTTGTATAAGCACGGGCAGCAGGGGCTGGCGTATGAGATTGTCATCAACTCCAACCCGTGTATTGCTTATTTGATGGAAGAGAACACCATTACCATGCAGGCACTGGTGATGGCGCATGCCTGCTACGGACACAACTCCTTTTTCAAGAACAATTACCTGTTCCGCAGCTGGACGGATGCCAGTTCTATTGTCGATTACCTTATCTTCGCCCGTAAGTACATTACCGACTGCGAAGAGCGTTATGGCGTGGATGAAGTGGAAAAACTGCTCGATTCCTGCCATGCGCTGATGAACTACGGCGTGGATCGTTACAAACGTCCGCAGAAAATCTCCCTGCAGGAGGAGAAAGCCCGGCAGAAAAGCCGCGAAGAGTATCTGCAAAGCCAGGTAAATATGTTGTGGCGTACCCTGCCGAAGCGTGAGGAAGAGAAAGCGGTGGCCGAAGCACGTCGCTATCCGTCTGAGCCGCAAGAAAACCTGCTCTATTTTATGGAGAAGAATGCTCCGCTGCTGGAACCATGGCAGCGTGAAATCCTGCGCATCGTGCGCAAGGTAAGCCAGTATTTCTACCCGCAAAAACAGACCCAGGTGATGAACGAGGGCTGGGCGACATTCTGGCACTACACCATTCTCAACCATCTGTATGACGAAGGAAAAGTCACCGAGCGGTTTATGATGGAATTCCTGCATAGCCATACCAATGTGGTGTTCCAGCCGCCGTACAACAGCCCGTGGTACAGCGGGATTAACCCGTACGCGCTTGGCTTTGCCATGTTCCAGGACATTAAACGTATCTGTCAGTCACCCACAGAAGAAGACAAGTACTGGTTCCCGGATATCGCCGGTTCTGACTGGCTGGAAACGCTGCATTTCGCCATGCGCGACTTTAAGGATGAGAGCTTTATCAGCCAGTTTATGTCGCCGAAGATCATGCGTGATTTCCGCTTCTTTACCGTTCTGGACGACGATCGGAATAATTATCTGGAGATTTCAGCGATCCATAACGAAGAGGGGTACCGTGAGATCCGCTCTCGCCTCTCTTCTCAGTACAACCTGAGCAATCTTGAACCCAATATTCAGGTATGGAACGTTGATTTACGCGGTGACCGCTCTCTGACGTTGCGGTATATCCCTCACAACCGCGCGCCGCTGGATAAAGGGCGTAAAGAAGTGCTGAAGCATGTGCATCGCCTGTGGGGCTTTGACGTGCAGCTTGAGCAGCAGAATGAAGATGGTAGCGTGGAGTTACTTGAGCGTTGTCCGGCGCGGTTGAATACGCTGTAGCTCTGCCCTGTTTGTCCGCGAAGCGTCGCGCCATCCGACGAAAAAAAACCTCTCATATGAGAGGTTTTTTTATTTAACGACTTTGAATCGCTAAATCACCCGGTAGGGTTTTCTGCATACGGTGCCAGATTTCACCGGAGTCGTGGCCGTAGCGACGCACGGTTTCATAGACCTGATCGTGCAGACCTTCAGAACAGAGCTTGCTCAGCTTATGGTAGAAACCCAGTGCCAGGCTGCGGGCTTCCGGATTAGCAAAATAGTGGCGACCAATGCGGGTATACAGCCCTTTCATACCATTCAGAATAAGGCCGTAAATTGGGTTGCCAGAGGCAAACGCCAGCCCACGGAAGACGTTGTAATCGAGGGTTGCAAACGCATCTGCGTGATCTTCAACTTCGTTCGCACTGGCCAGCACGGCAAGCGCATCTTCCGGATGCTGACGAAAAGCGGTGCGAATAAAGATCGTCGCAATGTTGGTACGCACGGAAAGCAGATTATCGATCAGCTGCGGCACGCTTTCATGGTCGAGGCGCGCCAGCGTTTCAAGAATATTCAGCCCGGAAGTTTCCCAGAAGTTGTTCACTTTCGTTGGTTTGCCGTGCTGAATCGTCAACCACCCATCACGTGCCAGTCGCTGGAGCACTTCACGCAGCGTGGTGCGAGTGACGCCAATCAGTTCAGAGAGTTCGCGTTCAGCCGGAAGAATGGATCCCGCAGGAAAACGATTATTCCAGATGCTTTCAATGATGTACTCTTCCGCGAAACCCGCCGGGCTCTGCGCCTTAATGACCATAGTGAGATTTCCATTACACAGCTTTAGCAAATTGGACTCATCATACCAGAGGCACGCTGTAGCAGATAGCGCGGCAAAGAGAGAAAAGAGGGATCGCGGTTTCATTTTTGTGAAATTTACAATACTGACTTATCCACCTCCAGGCCGCGATTTTTGCGTATACTCATGTTTTGTCTGAGTTGACGGGGAAGGACGTCTGTCGTGGAAATTTCTTTTGGGCGCGCAGTGTGGCGCAATTTTTTAGGCCAGTCACCCGACTGGTACAAACTGTTATTGCTGGTGTTCCTGGTCGTTAATCCCATCATTTTTATTGTGAGCCCGTTTATTGCCGGCTGGTTGCTGGTGGCCGAGTTTATCTTTACCCTGGCAATGGCGCTGAAATGTTATCCCCTGCTGCCGGGCGGATTGCTGGCGTTTGAAGCGGTCGTTATCGGTATGACCAGCGCAGAGCATGTTAAAGCAGAACTGGCCTCTAATCTGGAAGTGCTTCTGCTGCTGATATTTATGGTGGCCGGTATCTACTTCATGAAACAGCTACTGCTGTTTATCTTTACCCGCCTGCTGCTCAGCATTCCGTCGAAAACACTTCTGTCGCTGGCCTTCTGCGTGGCTGCTGCTTTTCTTTCGGCCTTCCTGGATGCCCTGACGGTCGTTGCGGTGGTGATAAGCGTTGCCGTTGGATTTTACGGCATTTACCATCGGGTGGCCTCTTCGCGCCCCGGTGACGATCTGCTGGATGACAGCCAGGTTGATACTTACCACCGGGAAGTGCTGGAACAATTTCGCGCCTTCCTGCGAAGCCTGATGATGCATGCCGGCGTTGGCACCGCCCTGGGTGGCGTGATGACAATGGTGGGTGAACCCCAAAACCTGATCATTGCCAAAGCGGCTGGCTGGCATTTTGGTGATTTCTTCCTGAGAATGGCACCGGTGAGTATACCGGTTCTGATCTGCGGTCTGGTGACCTGCATGCTGGTGGAGAAGTTTCGTCTCTTTGGCTATGGCGCACAACTCCCGGCCCCGGTGCGTCAGGAACTGCATAAATTCGATCTGCAAAGCCGTAGCCAGCGGACGCGCCAGGAGACACTGCGTCTTATTGCGCAGGGGATCATCGGTGTCTGGCTTATTGCCGCGCTGGCGTTTCATCTTGCTGAAGTGGGGTTGATTGGTCTCTCGGTTATTATCCTCGCCGCCACATTTACTGGCGTAACGGATGAACATGCTATCGGCAAGGCGTTTACCGAAGCCTTGCCGTTTACCGCGCTGTTAGCTGTATTTTTTGCCGTTGTGGCGGTAATTATTGACCAACACCTCTTCGCGCCAATTATTGCCTTTGTTTTACAGGCTGCACCGGATGCTCAGCTCTCGCTGTTTTATCTGTTTAACGGCCTGCTCTCGTCGATATCCGACAACGTCTTTGTCGGGACGGTCTACATCAATGAGGCTAAAGCGGCCATGGAGCAAGGCGTCATCAGTACGGGGCAGTTTGAGCTGCTGGCTGTGGCGATCAACACCGGCACTAACCTGCCGTCGGTTGCGACCCCTAACGGGCAAGCCGCTTTCCTCTTTCTGTTGACCTCCGCGCTGGCGCCACTCATACGACTTTCTTATGGCAAGATGGTCTGGATGGCCCTGCCCTATACGCTGGTGCTCACGATCGTGGGATTGCTTTGCGTCAAAATTACCCTCATTCCCTGTACGCAATGGTTGATACAAGCGGGTATACTTGCGGCGCAATAAAGTATGCATCTCGGGCAGTTCG